>CATXCB010000006.1 GCA_958366705.1 uncultured bacterium | reverse complement strand
TTTATTTATACAACAGGGGGTTGGCACAAAGTTTGTAATCGAATAGATACAACTCATTATAATGGACGCGGTTGTTATGACTGGGCTAAAAAAGATAAAAATCCGGATGACCCAACAAAAGGTTACTGGGATTCTTTATATAGATAATTTGTTTCTTTATATTTTTTAACTAAAGGAGCTTTATGACTATTGATGTTTGTAAAATTTTCATGTTCTTGTTATTATGCAGGTATGAAAGATATGTTAGATAAAATTCTTCAAATAGAGAAGAAATATAAAGAATTAGGTGAAACTTTATCAGATCCTGCAGTTATTCAGGATTATAACAAATTCAGAGATCTTTCCAAGCAGAGAAAAGCTATGGAAGAAACAGTTGAATTGTATTACGAATGGAAAGAAACAACAGAAGCCATAGATGATGCAAAACAAATGCTTCACGAAGAAAAAGACGATGAAATGCGTCAATTCTTAAAAGCTGAAATCGAAGCTAATGAAGAAAAGATACCTGTTTTTGAAGAAAAAATGAAAGTCTTGTTGCTGCCGCGTGACCCGATGGACGACAAGGATATTATGTTAGAAATCAGAGGCGGTGCCGGAGGCGATGAGGCAAATATATTTGCCGGTGATTTGATGCGTATGTACTTAAGATACGCTGATAAAATGGGCTGGCAAACTCAAATTCTTAGTAAAACCGATTGTGAAGCCGGCGGTGTTTCTGAAGTTATTATTTCAATGAAAGGGGATAGTATATATTCCCGTCTGAAATATGAATCAGGGGTTCACAGAGTACAAAGGGTTCCTGCTACAGAATCTCAAGGCCGTGTTCATACTTCAACAGCTACAGTTGCAGTTATGCCGCAGGTTGATGATGTTGAAGTTAATCTGAATATGAACGATGTGGAAATTACAACAGCAAGATCAGGCGGTGCTGGCGGACAAAATGTAAACAAAGTTGAAACCGCTGCCAGAGTTTTCCACAAACCTACAGGAATTATGATTTTCTGTACAGAAGAACGTTCACAATTGCAGAATAAAGAACGCGCATTGGAAATTCTGAAAGCAAAACTTTATGATATGGAAGTTCAAAAGCAAACTCAGGAAATTACTGATTTGAGACGTTCTCAAGTTGGTTCCGGAGATAGGTCAGAACGAATAAGAACATATAATTTCCCTCAAGGACGTTTAACAGATCATAGACTGAATCACAATTTGAATGTATGGACTGTTATTGATGGTGAATTGGATGAACTTATTGATATGCTTGTTGAATATGACCAAAAATTAAAGTTAGAAAAATTAGCTCAGGTGCAGTAGGAGAATACTAATTGACAGACAGACGTTGTGTTAGTTGTTGGAAAATTAAAGATAGGAATGAATTAATTAAAATTACCGCAAGTAATACTAACGGAAATGTCGTTATAAATCCGGATTCTGTAACATTTGGCAGATCTGCATATCTTTGCTATAATGAAGCGTGTATAGAATCAGCATTCAAAAAAAATAGACTTGAAAAACATCTGAAAGCTTCTATACCAAACGAATTGAAAGGACAGTTACTAGATGAGTTACGAAACAGTTAGAATAAGTGAATTAGCAAAAGAACTCGGGCTTCCAAGCAAAGAAGTCGTTGAAAAGTTCGCAAAAATTGGAGTTACTAATAAAACTCACTCAAGTACTGTTACTCAAGAGCAAATAAAAAGACTTAAAACCTTTATTGCTGATGGCGGTGTAAAGAAAACAGCTAAGCCAAAAGCTTTTGTTGTTAAAAAAGCAAAACATGCTGAACCTCCGGTAAAAGAGGATGTTGATTCGCAAAAAACAGAAGAAAAACCTGTAGAGGCTGCAAAAGCGCCTGTTATAGAAAAAGTTGAACGTCCTAAAGTAGAAGTCGTAAAACCTGTTAGTCGTCTGGAAATTGTGAGACGCGCTCCTAGAAAACCGGCAGTTGTTAAAACTGAATCTGATTCAGCTGATAAAACAGCTAAAAAAAGTTATGGTAAAAATCAAGACGGCGAAAGAAAGTTTTCTTCACGCGGTGAGCGTTCACAATCCGGAGACAGAAAGTTCACTCCAAAAGGTGACAGGCCGCAAAGACCTGCTTCTGCTCAAGCTGACGGTAAAGATTCTTCAGGTAAAAAACCGCTTCAGCGCCGTATAATTCCGCAAGAAATTTATGATAATAAAGGTCCTGTAAAACGTAAATCTGACGGTAAGAAAAAAGAAAAAGATTTTAATTCTAAAAAAGAAGAGCAGGAAAGAATTTCTTTAGAAAAAGCTGCAGCTCAACACCATAAAAAGAAAGTTCAAAAAGTTGAAGCTGTTGAAGAAGTTACACAAATTGTAGTTAATCAGGCTATGACAATTTCAGAATTGTCTGAAAAAATTAAAAAAACTCCGGCAGAAATTGTAAAATTTTTAATGCTAAATGGAGTTATGGCAACTGTTAACCAGCTTATAGATGTTGATGTTATTAAAAAAGTCTGTGCAGAATACGGTCTTGAAGTCTTAGAAGAAGATTTGGATGCGTATATTGAACAAGAATTAGAAAAGGAAGAAAAAGCAAAAGCTTTGTCTGAAATTGATAAAAAATTATTGAAAAAACGCGCTCCTGTTATAAGTATTATGGGGCACGTTGACCATGGTAAAACTACATTATTAGACAGTATCAGAGCTTCTAAACATAAAATTGTAGCTTCAGAAGTCGGAGGTATTACACAGTCTATCGGTGCATATACAGTTTATCTTGGCGACAAGAATGAAAAGAAAATCGTATTTTTAGACACTCCGGGGCACGAAGCATTTACAGAAATGAGAGCACGCGGTGCTAAAGCTACAGATATTGCAATTCTTGTTGTAGCTGCAGATGATGGTATTATGCCTCAAACAATTGAAGCTATTAACCATGCTAAAGCTGCTGAAATACCTATTATTGTTGCAGTTAACAAGATTGATAAACCTGGTGCAAACCCAGATAGAGTATTGCAGCAATTAACAGAGCATGGTTTGGTTCCTGAAGATTGGGGCGGCGATACTATTACTGTTAAAGTATCAGCTCTTCAAGGTACAGGTATAGATGAATTGTTAGAATATATCTTGCTTGTTGCTGATGTTCAGGATTTGAAAGCTAATCCAAAAGCTGAGGCTTCAGGGGTTGTTATTGAGGCGAATCTTGATAAAGGTAAAGGTCCTGTTGCTACATTGCTTGTTCAAAATGGAACATTAAGAGCCGGTAACTGTATTGTTGTCGGTACGGCTTGCGGTAGAGTTCGTGCATTATTATCTGATAGCGGCGAAAGAATTCAAAAGGCTGAACCATCAACGCCGGTTGAGGTTTTAGGTTTGTCAGAAGTTCCTCAGGCGGGTGATTATTTTGAAGTTGTTAAAAACGAAAAAGAAATGAAAGCTATTATTTCTGAACGAAAAGAAAAAGAACGTGACAAGCGTCTTGAAGCAATGCTTCCGGCTCATATCAGACGTGAAGCTGTTGCTGGAGATGAAGATATTCCGCAATTGAATTTAATTATCAAAGCAAATACTCACGGTTCAGCCGAAGCTGTTGCTCAGGCAATTGCTCAGGTCGAATCTAAAGAAATTACTACAAAAATTATTCACGTTGGTGTAGGTGATATTTCAGAAGCAGACGTTATGCTTGCTTCAGCATCAGGTGCTTTGATTCTTGGATTTACTGTTAAAGAAGATGGAAATGCTCTTGCTTCTGCTGAAAGAGAAGGGGTTACAATTAAGAAATATGAAATTATTTATCAATTGTTAGAAGATGTTGAAAAAACTTTGTTATCACTTCTTGAACCTGAAATTAAGGAAGTTGAACTTGGTAAAGCGGAAGTTCGTCAGGTATTTACAATCGGTAAAACAAATAAAATTGCAGGTTGTTATGTCTTAGAAGGTAAAATTGTACGTTCAAAAGATGCTGTTCTTGTTCGTAATGGTGAAGAAATCTTCCGTGGTGCAATTGACCAGTTGAAACGTTTCAAAGATGATGTAAAAGAAGTTGCCCAGGGTTTTGAGTGCGGTATTTCCTTCAGTAAATTCAATGATATCCAAGTTGGTGATATTATCGAAGTTTCAACCAAAGAAGAAGTTGAAAGAAAAAGCTTGTAAATTTGGGTAACTACCATTGATAATCAGGTGTAATAACCCAGTTATTAATCATTAATAGTTTTGTGCAGTAAGCAGCTCTGTTGGTTGCCGATCTTGAGCAACCATATTTAGGATTGGTTTTCAAACTTTCGTAGTTTCCGTCCCATTGAAAGGTGAATGGAACAATGAAATTTTTGTCTGTTCTTGAACTTTCTGCTTTGCTGTTTCTTTTTCCTAATTGAAATTCGAAGAATATTCTTGGGTTTTTATGAAAATCTGGTTTCTCTAATTCTTTATAGTCTGTAATATACCAAAATTTCATCGTTGTTTCTTCCAAAGCCCTCCGCCGTCCATTAATGCTACAGCCAGAGAGTTTGTATAATCAGAAGAACCGACTTTCACTTTTTTCATTGCCATCGTTTTCATATATGGTGCAAAATATGTATTATAATAAAGTTTATTTTCATTATAGTTATTACGCTTAGCCGGAAGTGTCCAGCTTTCAGGCTCTTCATTTTCTACAGAAGAAAGTCGAATTGTTTGGTTAATGGATGAATAAAATTTTTTTACTTTGCAGCTGTAGCCTGTTTATGCCATTTTGTAATAAGCCCGGGAATTGTCATTGCTGCTACAACACCTATTATTCCTAGTGTGATCAAGACTTCTGCAAGTGTAAAACCTTTTTTCATAATCCCTCCATTGTAACTGTAATATGAATATATTTCATATATAGTCAATCGAATTTATAATTTATATATGAATGTTCGGGAGGAAGTCAAAATTATGTTAATATTAAAAAGTATGACCTTAACTGATTTGGCAAAAAGAATGACTGAATTAAGTGGGAAAAATTATTCACAAAGTTTACTTTCTCACAAGCTTAAAGATGAATCTTTAAGATATTCAGAGATGAAGTTAATTTGTAAAATTTTAGGTTACAGAATCTATATTGATTTTGATGAAATCAGGCTGGGTAAGTAAAAATATTTAATTTTATGTTATAATTTTTTTAACTAAGGAGAAATTTATGACATTACGAAACGAAAGAGTTAGAAAAGAATTGATGCGCGATATCTCTGAAATTTTGAGAAAAGAAGTCAGAGGTTTAGAAGGTGTTGTATCTATTATTGATGTAGAAGTCTCACATGACAATTCTTATGCTAAAGTTATATACAGTGTTCTTGGCTCAGATGAACAAATTGAAAAATCAAAATCGGTTATAGAAAAAAGTACTCCGAATATAAGATACCATGTTGGCAAAATGCTTAGACTCCGTCTTACCCCAGAACTTCGTTTTGTATATTCAAACGGGCTTGAAGAGGGTGCAAGAGTTACAGAATTGATTAATAAAATCTCTCGCGGTGAAATATAATAGGGGAATGGTTTTGGATACCGCAGTTTTACCGTTTGGGTTTTTAAATGTATACAAACCAAAAGGTTTAACATCTCACGATGTTGTTGCCAAACTGCGTCGTGTCACTAAAGTTAAACAAATAGGTCACACCGGAACTTTAGATCCTTTTGCGACTGGAGTTCTTCCTGTGTGTATCGGAAAGGCTACAAGATTAATAGAGTATCTTGAGGATGATAAAGAGTATCTTGCAACTGTGCAATTTGGAAAAAATACTGATAGTTATGATATAGATGGAGAAGTTACAGCGACTTTTGATAAAAGAGTTAATCAAGATGAGGTTGAAGATGTTCTTGGTAATTTCCGAGGTGAGATAATGCAACTTCCTCCAATATATTCAGCTGTAAAAGTGAATGGTAAAAAGTTGTATGAATACGCCCGAAAAGGTGAAGAAGTTGAAATTGAGCCACGCAAGGTTTTTATTTCGAAATTGGAGTTGTTAGATTTTGACGTAGAAACACAAAGCGCAAAACTGCTTGTTGCATGTTCAAAAGGTACTTATATTCGTTCTATTGCTTATGATGTAGGTAGGATGTTAGGTTGCGGTGGATATTTGACTGCTCTGGAAAGGACTAAGGCCGGAAAGTTTAAAGTTGAGACAGCTATACGGCTTGAGGATTTATCAGGGTTGTCAGTGGTAGTTAACCATTTGATTAATCCTGTTGATGTTTTAAATTTGCCGGTGTTTGAATTAGATGAGACTCAAAAAAATTTAGTTTCGCATGGTATGAGTATTGAAAATCAAGGGTTTAATAATTTAGATGTTGTAATTTTACTTTATGGTGCTAAAATATATGCTGTAGGTAAGGTTAATCAAGATAAAATTCTGGTTAAAAAAGTTTTTTGTTGAGGTGTTATGAAAAAGATTATTTTATTACTGGGCATGCTATTGTTAACAAATTCAGTGTCAATGGCCGCTTGTGAGTATAATTGCGTAGAACCATATAATATGAATTCAGGTTTTAGAACATTTTTGAGTGGTGTTTCCGGTCTGAATTTTATGACAGAGAAAGCGGCTCAAAGGCTTTTAAAACGGGAAATTTCTAAGGTTGCTAAGAATGATTTTTTAGAGGTTAAATTAGACTCATATAGTTCAAAAGATTTGAAAAATGGTATATTTAAATCTTTGAGTGTTTCAGGAAGAAATGTAAATATTAATGATATTTATATGTCTGATTTATATATGTCTACATTGTGTGATTTTAATTATATTAAACAGGCAGATGGTGATGTCGTATTTATGGAAGATTTTCCAATGGCATTTAAATTTGTTATGAAAGATTCAGACATAAATAAAACGATTAAGTCAAATAGATATCAGAAAATTATTAATGATTTGAATAATATCGCAAATTCGTATGGTGTTGGGTTAAAGATTTCTTCCAGTAAAATATCTATAAAAGCTAACAAGTTATATTATGTTATCGGGTTGTCTATTCCTTTTGTGCGAAAAGAACAAAGGTTAATTATGAATTCAGATCTTTGTGTTAAAAATGGTAAAATTGATTTTGTAAATACAAAACTCATATCAGATTCATTTGTTTTGGATATGAAGAAAGTTGATTTTATTTTAAATTATTTAAATCCGCTTGATTTCTCTGTTAATATTTTAGATAATAAAGATGCTAAAGTTTCTGTAGAAAATGTCGATATAAGAAATAACTCAATTGTAGCGGATGGAGTTGTGGTAATTCCAAAAGACTAAAAAGGATTAGTGATGAATAAGAATCAAAAATTTATGTTAGTATTTATCGGTTTTTGTATGCTGGTGGTTATTGGACTTGTTGCGTTTAATGTATTTATGCCAAAACCGGAGATAAAAGCTGATGACATACAAGTTTCAGAGCGTTCTGTTGTAGAAGAAGTAGCTGAGCAACCGGAAGTTAAAGCAAAAGAATATGTTAATATTTATTTTATAGGCAAAAATGAACATAATGAAGAAGTTTATAAAGCTGTAAAACGTGTTTATAATAAGGATGTAGATGGTTCAAAGTTGAAATTTGCAGTTACATCATTGATTCTGGGGCCAAAATTAGAAGAAAAACAGCGCGGAGTTTATACGGAAGTTCCATCAGGTGCGGAAATTATAAATATTACAGAGCAGCAAAATAAAGTGATTGTAAATTTGAATTCAGCTTTTGTTAATGGCGGTGGTACAGATAGTTTGTACAAAAGGTTGTATCAATTAATAAAAACTGTTAATTTAAATTCAAAGGTACCTGTATACTTGTATATTGACGGTCAGCAGGCAGATGTTGTCGGCGGTGAAGGTATTATGCTGTCGCAGCCTTTGAGTAATTCATCTTTAGATAATTAGTTTGGTATTAAAAAGAGTTATATGACAGAAAAAGATTTAGATTATTATTTAGGTCTCAATTGGACGCTGATTGAAGGACAGGATTTAGATTTTGACGGGAATCCATACTTTTATATTGAAATAAAAGAAATTCCAAGTTTTACATTTTGCGCTAAAACGCTGGCAAGAGCCAGAGAAAATTATAAAAGGCAGTTAAGACTTACGCTGATGGTAATGCTTGAACGTGGTGAGTATATTTTGGAACCTGGTGAAGATACTGATGAACCTGATTGGGAGTCTCTTTGTCCTTAATTTAGTGTTAAGTTTTGAAAAATCTAAACTAGAATATTTTTTTTAGCTTGTTAATAATTAAATCAACTTGTTTGGTAAGATTTTCGTATGTTGAATTGTTATCGATTATAAAATCCCAATCTTTAATGTTATCAAGTCCTATTTCTGTGATATCATTTTCTCCGACCAATTCGCCGCGTTTTATTCGGGTTTCTCTTGAAGCTTCAACACGTATGGTTTTTGCACCTGCTTTTTTGAATACATCATATTCATGTTGAACTCTTACGTCTGTAACCATTATATTTCCGTCTTGTTCTATAATTTTTTTCAACCAGTAGTCCGGTGATTGTGCACGGCCCTGGTTCCCAAGTTTTATTAAATCAGCTCTATATATCGCTTTATTTTTTTCTATCTCCTCAAGAGTTAAACCTTTTTCTTTTCCATAAGTTAATTTTATAATATCGCCCATTGCGCATCGTCTGAATTCAGGCATTTTTTCAAGCATTATTTTAGCAACAGTATCTTTTCCCGAATATTGTTTTCCTGAAAAAATTATAAGCTTATTTATCATTGAGACTCCTTTTTTCTAATAGTATCATAAAGTTTTTTTCGGGTAAATTGAATACTAAAAGTCAATAAGTTCCTTAACAGAAGTTTCTAAAGCCTCGGCAATATCAATTAATAAGTCCAGACTCACTGTGCGTTTTGCCGTTTCTATTTTTGCAAGATGTTCTCTTGAAATATCAAGTTTTTCGGCAAGAGTGTTTTGTGATAATCCGAGTTCTTTGCGTCTTGCAAAAATCTTTCTCCCTAAATTGTAAATTTTTGTAGTCTTATTGTTTACAAAAATATTTTATGTTGTGGTTCCGCAAAAGGATGTAGTCTAAAAGAGAACAAAAAGGTGCGTTTATGAAAAAGAATTTAGGATTTACTCTGGCTGAGGTTTTGTTAACTCTTGGTATTATTGGTGTAGTTGCCGCGATGACAATTCCTATGCTGATTACTAATTATCAAAAAAAACAGGTTGCAGCGCAATTAAAAGAATCATATAGTATTTTTCAACAGGCGGTAAAACTTTCCGAAGATGATAACGGTGGATTTGATTTGTGGGATACAACTCTGACTGGTAAAGCTTTTTTTGAAAAATATATGCAAAATTATGTAAAATCTATGAATGTTTATTCAACTTCTGAGTTAAATAAATTAGCTCCAAGAAAAATATTAAATGGTTCTAATTATACTGGAACTACATACAATGGTGGTAATTTCTGTCACTTTACACTAATTAACGGTTCAATGATAACTATAAATCTTAATTCTGCAGTGGATAATGGTATGTGGGTTGGTATTGATGTTAATGGCTTATCCAAACCTAATAGAATTGGCAGGGATACCTTTTTATTTTTCTTAAGTCCGCAATATGGTTTACGACCTTTAGGTGATTTAGGAACCCCTGCAAGTTGGAGTTTTGGACCATATAAGCGAAGTACTGTTATGGGGACAAATACTAAAGCGTGTGCTAAAGGTAAAGCAGGTTACTGGTGTACAGCTCTTATTATGCAAGACGGCTGGGTGATTGAAGATGATTATCCTTGGAGTGGGAAGTAGTTATAGTCGGGATTATTAATTTTTATTAATTATATCTTTTAGTTCTAGCAAATTTTATTATTTTCTTATTTACTTATATGTGAAGTAAAAATGAAAGGAAATGGACAGGTCAGTAACTAGTGTAGGTAACGGAAATTCTAATATTGGTCTTTATACCGGAGCTGCTGCGGTTGCGGGTGGTAGTGCAGGTGCTCTTGCAGGTTGGAATACGAAGCCTTTTCTAAATGGGGATGGCCCATCTGATGCATTTATAAAGAATGTAATGACTAAAACTAAGAATATTGAGCTTTCAGATAATCCGATGTTTGCCGAAGTGAAAAAGCTTGCAGAACAAGCTAATTCTGCTGAAAGTATTGAAGAATTAAAAGAACTTTCATTGAAGCCAATAAGAGATATGTATAGTGCTATTGATGATATTGAAGATATCAGAGGTGCATTGAATTTTACAGCAGATATTCTTAAAACAGTTGATCAGCCAGCGTTTTCAGCTGAGGATATAGCTAATGTTAACTCTGTTGACGATGCTGTCAATCTGTTTGGACGTAAATTTGATGAGCAATTTGCGGGTAAGACTATAGAGGAAATTCGTAAAACTTCTACTGAAGAGTCCAAAAAAGTTATTAAAGAATCTATAAAAAGTTCATTTAAAGAGATGTGGGATTCAAAAGCTAAAAAGTTTATAGAAATAGGAAATGACTGTGAGCTGGATGATGATGTAACGGATCTTTTAAAAGCTACTCGAAAAGTATTTGTGGATGTTGCAAATGGGATGAAAGGTAAAGCTGCTTTGTTATATGGTGCTGGAGCCGCTGTTGTTGCCGGTTTAGGTACATTTGCCGGTCTTAAACTTGCACATAAACCAGCTAAAGACTTGCCAGAACAAAATGATGAACAAAATTAATCAGGAAGTATAGTTGATTTGGTAAATTTTTTATAAAAAAGCCCACTTATAATATAGTGGGCTTTTTTATGCCTTAACATTTTTTATCAAATTCTTGAAATTGTACTATGTCCGTAATACGATAAAAGAACGAGTGTAGTTAGTACAATAATGGATTGTGTTATGGCATTAAATTTTCAAGAACTAGTTTTTAATTTACAAAAATTTTGGTCAGATTATGGTTGTATAATTCAACAGCCTTATGATATAGAAAAGGGTGCTTCTACTATGAACCCTGCAACTTTTTTGCGTTCATTAGGCCCTGAACCGTGGAATACTGCAATGATTGAACCTTGTAGAAGACCAACTGATGCTAGATATGGTGAAAATCCTAACCGTCTGGGTCATTATTTCCAATTTCAGGTTATTTTAAAACCATCTCCTGATAATGCTCAAGAACTTTATTTGAAAAGTTTGGAAGCTATGGGGATTGATTTAAAAGAACATGATGTGAGATTTGTTGAAGATAACTGGGAATCTCCAACTCTTGGTGCTGCCGGTGTCGGCTGGGAAGTTTGGCTTGATGGTATGGAAGTTACTCAATTTACATACTTCCAACAGGTCGGTGGTCTTGAAGTTAAACCTGTAGCTTTGGAATTGACTTATGGTTTAGAACGTATTGCAATGTATCTTCAAAATAAAGAATCCGTATACGATATTATGTGGAATGATGAATTGAAATACGGTGATATTTATTTACAAAACGAAATTGAGCAGTCAAAATATAACTTTGAGGTTTCAGATACAAAATCTCTATTCACTATGTTTGACTTATATCAAAAAGAAGTTGATAATTGTATTGAAGCAAAACTTGTTTTGCCGGCTTATGATTATGTCCTAAAATGTTCTCATACTTTTAACTTGCTTGATGCGCACGGAGTTATCAGTAAAGATGAAAGAAATAATTTTATTGGCAGAGTTAGAACTATGGCATCTGCTGTTGCAAAACTGTATGTGGAACAAAGGGAAGAATTAGGATTTCCACTTTGTAAAAAATAAATTTAAATAATATTCTTTTGAGATTTTTATATTTTGGTCGCAGTAATGAAGAATGACTTTATTTTATAAATAATATATATAATTTGTAGGTGGGTGAAAACCCTAAAATAATAAGGAAAATAGATGGCTGAAAAATTTAACAGAGCAACTTTTACAAAAAGTTTTTTAAGACACATTACAAGAATTAAAGCTCCAGATGAAATGCTGGCAGAAGCTAGTAAACAAGGATTGGAAAAAACGCTTGGAGTTTGGGATTTAATTATTTTAGGTGTTGGTGCAATTATCGGATCAGGAATTTTTGCGGTTGTTGGTATTGCTGCAGCCGGCAGTGCTGACGGTTCTAGTGTTGGTGCAGGTCCTGCATTGATGGTATCAATGGTAATTGCGGCTATTGCATGTATTTTTTCAGCTTTATGTTATTCCGAGTTTGCGACAATGATTCCTGTTGCAGGTGGTGCTTATACATATACCTTTGCAACATTAGGGGAATTTGCAGCTTGGATGGTCGGCTGGGTTTTGATGCTTGAATATGCAATCGGTTTTATTGCGGTTGCTTGTGCATGGTCAAATCATTTTATTCAGTTTATGGCTGGTTTTGATAAAGTATTGCCTGCTTGGCTTGCACATCCGCCGGTTTGGTTAACAAATGATGTATTTACAGTTTCTAAGCTTGTGGCAGAAGACCCTAATCTTTATGTTCCAAGATTATTTGGAGTCCCTGTTTGTATAAATTTGCCAGCTATTTTGATAGTTTTATTAATGACTGCAATTTTAGTCAAAGGGACTAAAGATTCTGCAAAAATGGCTGGTTTAATGGTATTTATTAAATTAGCAGTTATTGCTTTATTTATTCTTGCTGGTGCATTCTTTGTTACACCTTCAAATTGGACGCCTTTTGCTCCGCATGGTGCTGAAGGTATCTTTGCAGGTGCGTTTTTAATATTTTTTGCTTATATTGGATTTGACGCTCTGGCAACTGCCGCCGAAGAGTGCAAAAATCCTCAAAAAGATTTACCAATAGGTATTATCGGATCATTACTGATAACTACAGTTGTGTATGTATTAGTAGCTCTTGTTTTAACCGGTATGCAAAAAACATCAGGTCCTGTTCCTTTAGAGTTTTTAAAGGCTCCGATGGCATATTGTATGACTATGGCTCATCAGAATTGGGCAGCAGGATTGATATCTGTCGGTTCTTTAGCCGGTTTAACATCAGTATTGTTGGTTTTAGAAATGGCAGCTACAAGAATTCTTTTTGCAATGAGCAGAGATCATTTTATATCTTCAAGATTTCAAGCTATACATCCTAAATTTAAAACTCCTGTTTTATTAACCTGGACAGTTGGAATTTTGGCTGTTGTTGGAATTTTAACATTGAATTTGGATGTTGCGGCTGAACTTTGTAATTATGGTACATTTACTTCATTTATTATCGTATGTGTTGCGGTTCTTATTTTGAGAAAGACAGATCCAAACCGTCCAAGACCGTTTAAAGTTCCGTTTTCTCCGGTGACTCCAACACTAGGTATTTTATGCTGTGGCGGATTGATGGTGTATAAGTCATTACAGGCTGGCAGTTCCGCGTTGTTATTCCCTGTATGGCTTGGAGTAGGTGCTATAATTTATTTATTGTATGGATTTATCAAAAATAGAAATAATGAAAATAAAATCCATAAAGAATTAGTACATGGAATTACAGAACAACAGGAAGTAACGAAATAAATGGATTTAAAACAGATTTGCCGAAATATATTTAAGAAAAAAAGTATGGACGATTTGATAAATACAAGCAAACGTTCAGAATTAAAAAAAACATTAAATGTTTTTGATCTTATAGTAATTGGTATTGGTGCTGTTGTAGGTACAGGTATTTTTACGATTATCGGTACTGCAATTACAGGCAGCACAGAAAGTGCCGGAGCAGGGCCAGCTATTATTATTTCAATGGTATTGGCAGCTGTTGCCTGTGTATTTTCCGCATTATGTTATTCTGAAATTGCGGCAATGATACCGGTTGCAGGAAGCGCTTATACTTATACATATGCTACAATGGGTGAATTTATGGCATGGATGGTAGGGTGGATTTTAATGCTTGAATATGCAATTGGTAATATTACTGTTGCAAGTGCCTGGACAGGTTATTTTGTTCAGTTTTTAAAAGGCTTTAAGCATATATTGCCTGATTTTGTTGTTAATTTCCCATTGTGGTTGAGATGTGATTACAAAACTATGGCCGCTATATGTCATCATAATAATTGGGATATTCATGATAAAATTCCTTATTTATTCGGGCATATTCCTGTTGCCATAAATTTACCGGCGGTTGCAATTGTACTTGTTTTAACAATGCTTCTTGTACGTGGAGTTAAAGAGTCTACAAGGGTTGCAAGTATTATGGTCGGCGTTAACATGTTTATGATTTTATCATTTATCATTGTTGGTGCTTTTTATGTGAAACCTGAACACTGGACTCCGTTTTTCCCGACAGATCCGTCAGGAGTTATAATGGGTGCATTTCTGATTTTCTTTGCTTATATTGGATTTGACGCTATTTCAACTACAGCCGAAGAAACAGAAAATCCGCAGAGAGATTTACCTATTGCCATTCTTGGAACTTTGGTTATTTGTACTATTTTATATGTATCTGTGGCGTTAGTTTTAACAGGAATTGTACCGGTAGAAAGAATTGATATTCAGGCTCCAATTGCTCATGCTATGAGTTATATCGGTAAAGATTGGTTTGCAGGTCTAATTTCTGTTGGAGCATTGTGTGCATTGACTTCGGTTCTTTTGATTTATCAATTAGGTACAACTAGAATTCTTTATGCTATCAGCCGCGATAGATTTTTACCAAAATCATGGAGATTGATTCATAGAAAATTTAGAACTCCGCATGTAATGACATGGATTTCGGGATTAGTTGTAATTGTTTGCGGATTATTTATGGATTTGAATATCTCAGCAGCTCTTTGTAATTTTGGAACATTTACATCCTTTGTAATTATTTGTCTGGCAGTTTTGATACTAAGAAAAACAGAACCGAATCGTCAAAGACCATTTAAAGTTCCGTTTTGCCCGTGGTTCCCGATTGCAGGTATATTGATTTGCGGAGTATTGATTGTATTTTCATTAAAAACATTAAAAACTTCTTCTGTGTATTTTGCGCTGTGGCTGCTTGTGGGCTTGTTAATATATGCATTTTATGGATATAGACAAAAGCGTATTGAAGAGCGTGGCAGGATTATAAAAAGACCTAAAAAAGCTGATAAATCTGTAATTAAGCTATAGAAAATAGATAGTAAAAAGACTTTCAATATTTAGAAAGTCTTTTTTATTAGAAATCGTTATTTTTTATCTCTAAATATTATTTCATATCCTAAAGTTTCTGCAATATCTGCAACTTCAGAAAATTTAATTGTTTCTTTTTTTAGTTTTGCGTAAAAATTGGAATAACAATCACTGGTGTTTTTGTTTATTGCAAGTTTAGTAATAAGTTTACGCAATGAAGTACCTTTATAAATAGCCAGTGTTTTTATGAAATCAATAATTTTTATCTCTTCAAATTTATAATCCATTATTTAATGTTAATTGTTGTTTTGTATATTTTCAAGGTGATTGACATATTATAGTTATATAGCTATAATTATCATGTTTTTAAATATAATTTATTCTTAATTAGCTAAATAGGAGATTTATGAAACGTTTTGCTTATACATTATCTGAAATTTTAATTACCTTGTGTATTGTAGGTGTTGTTGCTGCTTTAACAATCCCTAATGTTATAACTGTATACCAGAAAAAGGCTGCTGTTGCAGGTATTTTAGAGGCTCAATCAATATTATCTCAAGCTGTTAAAATGTATACTGCAGAAACCGATGAGGAGGGTGCAATTTTTTTTGATACAACCTTGCCTATTGAAGAATTTGCTCAAAAATATTTTTTACCATATTTAAAAGTAGCTCAAGTTTGTACAAAAATGTCTGATGGATGCTGGCGGTCTGGTAATTTTAACGGTTATTATGATTTGGCAGGTGTAAAAATGTCAAATACTGTACCATATAGTATTGTTCTTAATAATGGTATGGTATTTGGATTTAATAAGGTTGATGATGGAAATTTTGATATTATCTCTATTATTGTTGATATTAATGGTAAGAGTTCCCGTAATGTTATGGGAAAAGATGTATTTTCTTTTTATTTGTTTAATAATTCTTATTCCGCAGTTAAAACTACTCAGATGACAAATGGCATTTATCCTGGTGGTTATAATTCCGGAGGAATTCCGCATATGCAATATTCTCGGGAGGAGTTACTTAGTACAAATTTAGCCAGAGGGTGTAATAAAAAAGCCACAATAAATGCCTATAGAGGAGCCAGACCTGGTGTTGGAACTGCTTGTGCTGCTGTAATTTTTAAAGACGGATTGAAAATTAGTTCTGATTATCCGTGGAATTAGTTTTTATTTTGGAATTTCTATAAATTTTTGCCAAATATGTATTCAAGTTTGAGACCCTGAACTAAATTTAGGGTGACGTTCCGTCAGTTCAGCATCTGATAAGTCAAAGTATATCTGTCATACCGAATTGATTAGAAAATTAGTTGAGTTTACGAAACGTAATTTTCTGTTCCTACTCGGTATTTCGGAATCTCATCTCATTCGGATTCGATTATTATCCAAAATCGGAGTCGTCAGGGCATTTAGTAGCTCAGAATGTTTTGTTTGGAATTTCAAATAATGTTTTATCAAATTCTTTGAAATTATTGATAATTCCGCTTACGCAAGGGATAGATTTATATAATTCCGGACTTTCTTCAGAGCAGATTGCAATGATTTTACCTATTCCGGCTGCTCTGGCTGATTCAATGCCTGATAATGCATCTTCAACAACAATACATTCTTTCGGTTTTAAGTCTAAATTTTTTGCTGCAATTTTGTAAATATCAGGTGCTGGTTTACCTGGAATTATTCCGTTTGAGTATACAATTTTGTCAATCTCAAACCATTTTTCAAGATGGAAATGTTTTATGTAAAATTCCACGTTACCCCAGTCTGACATTGTGGCAATCGTCATTGGTATATTATTTTCTTTTAAGAAGTCTAAAAAGTCTTCTGTTCCATCAGCTAAATGAAAAGTTTCTTTATCTTCAAGAGCCATTTTTCTGTACAGAGCTTCTTTTTCTTGACCGTATTTTTCAACCATTTCTGGATTTGGCTGCTTGCCTATTGCATATTTAATAATTTGTTCATTGGTTCTGCCAAACATGTATTTTATCATTTCTTCATCGGAGAACGGAGTTCCGCGAAGTTTTTTTGAATATTCACGCCATGTTTGTTTGTGTTTGTCTGAGTCCCAATATAAAGTTCCATTAAAGTCAAAAATTATACCTTTGTAGCTCATTTTACTGTCCTTGTTTCATCATTTGATTGTATAAATCTAAGTATGTTTTAGATTGTTTTTCGTTATTTAGCATTTTAAATGTATATGCTAAATTGTAATATATATTTGGTTCATTATTTTTTAAATCAAGTGCTCTGAAAAAATTATATCTGGCATTTCTGTATTCTTTTAGTTTTAAATAAGCACAGCCTATATTATAATAACCGTAGGCAAAATCATCTTTGTATTTTACCGATTTTTTGAATTCGTCAAGTGCCATATTAGGTTTTTCCTGAATTAGATAAATATAGCCTAAATTATAGTGGGCTTTATAATATTTCGGGTCTGTTTGAATAGATTTGTTAAACATATAAACAGCTTCATCGATTTTGTCTTTGTCTTGAAGAATATTTCCAATGAGTAGCCAATCTTCAGCAGAACGAGATTCTTCGGGTTTTCCCTGTAGAAGTTTAAATGCTCCATCAATATCGTTTTGAGCATAAAGAGCCTTGGCTTGTTCTGACGTCGGGTCAACTGCAACTTCTTGTACTTCATTCTTTTTCCACGGAACTGCTGCAAATACAGTGTTAGTAAAAGCTCCGCATAATATTAATAGTATAATAAGTAATTTTTTCATACCAAAATTATAGTCTAAACTTTTCAAAATATCCACAAATTCGTGTTGTGTTAACTTTGTAAATTTTCATATCTAAAAATTTGACGATTTTCAAAATGGGATAATAATATTATCAGATGTCTCTTTTACTGAACTATTTCCTGCTATTACTCCTTTTAGCAGGAATTTTTTTATTCCTCAAATTGGAAGAGTTTAACGCAGGGAATGTTTAAAGCGTTTGAAATTTTGTTTACTGTTTTTAGCGTTATGTTACATTTACCATTTTCAATTTGGCTTAATCTATGTTCTGATACGTCAATTAATTCTCCAAGTTGTGCTTGAGTCAGATTCCGTTTCATACGATAAATTTTTAAGCGTAATCCAAATTCTTTAAGGAAAATATTATCTAGCATATTAGCATTTTATCAATGCTATATTGATAAATAAATTATAATATAATATAATTTATATTATAATTTATTATAAAGTCATGGAGGACTATCAATATGAAGAAAGGTTTTACATTAGCAGAAGTATTGATTACACTTGGGATTATCGGAGTTGTTGCAGCTATTACAATTCCAGGGCTGATAACAAATTATAAAGCTCATAAGATGCGCTCCCAGTTTCTTAAAACATATTCTGTAATTCAACAGGCTTTTAAGTTGATGGAATCTGATGATGTATCTTTGAATCCTGCGGATTATCCATCTATGCCGGATACGTTGTTTTATAAAACTTTTAGCAGATATTTACAGGCTCCTCTTGATTGTGGAAATTATTATGAGGGTGTTAATAATGCGCCTTGTTTTAATTTTGAAACTTCGTTTTACAAAAATCTCAATGGTACGGCTAATTTCCCAAATGGCGAAATGGATGCTGGGCAATTATTATTGCAGGATGGGACGTTATTATTATTTAATTTTAATGGTCGTGTTTTGCATGTTTTCTTTGATTTAAATGGTTATAATGGAAAACCTAACAGGCTGGGATATGATTTATTTGCATTAGAGTTTAGAGAGGGTGAAATTGCAGTGAGCGGAGAACCTAATACAATTTATCAGGATATGGGTAAATATTGCAGTGTAAATTCAAACAATTCATATAATGGTATGGCCTGTGCCCAAAAGGCAAAAGAAGATTCTGATTATTTTAAATACATACTTAAAAATATAAAGTAGTAATAAAAAAATAAAAAAGCCGATAAATTAATATCGGCTTTGTATAAGGGGAGTTATCGTATATTTATAATTTTTTTTAGGTTGTTGCCTTTCCTGTTAAAAATGATAGAGTACCTGCTACTGCACCTGCAATTAGTCCTATAATTCCTGCTTTGCCTTTTAATTTGCCAATATGATTAGTAAGAGCATATGTTAAACCTCCTACTGTTGCAGCTCCGCCGATTCTACCAATATTTTGCATTGTTTTTTCTCCGGTGCCTACAGGCTGCCCGGTAATTTGAGAAATATTATCTTCTGCTGAATTTTGGTAGTATGCTCCAAAAGTGAGTGATTGTATAAATCCTTGTAGAGCTGAGCTATGACTGTTTTCGCGTAAGTCTCTGATGAGTGACTTACCGCCGTTTAAGTTTGAATATATAGATAATGCACGACTTTTAATTTCCTGCGGAGTCCCTTCTCCATAAGCTCTTGCAACACTGTCTACATAAGCTTGAAATGCTTTTGGAATTTGATCTTGTTCGTTTTGCAGAATTTTATCTTTTAAGTTGTTTGCTGCACCTACAATTCCTTCAACAGAAGCGTTTGTGCGTAAATCTGCATTCCTTTGCATTTTTTGCTGATCAATATTATAATCTATGTAAAATTTTTGGTAATCTTTCATATTATCAAAGTATGATTGATTATTCCAGCCTCCACCGGGAGTAATTGGCATCATGCCCGGTGCTGAATTAAATATACTTCCATTCATACCCATTGGATATGTGCTATAGTCTAAGTCCATATAATCCAAATCGTATGAAGTGTATGGATTATACTGAAATGTTCCTGACGGCATAATTCCATTCAGTGCGTTAACATTACTAACCATACTTAACCTCCAAAAAATATTAACCTTTTAACCTACCTTACTTTTATAAACAAATTCTGTTTGTATAAATTGCTTTTTAGTTTAATAATGTTACGATATGTTACAGTGTGTTTGTTAGGAATTTTTGTTTTCCCCTTGAACTCTGTTCGGAATCTATTATCATGAGATGCTGAAACAAGTTCAGCATGACATGGCAGTTCAGCATGACCTTGTTGTACATTAGTGGATTGCCACGTCGGCAGAAGCCCCCTCGCAATGACGGATACATTATTTAGCTGATGTTGTTTTTACCGAATTTGTTTATCATTATTATGTATACAATTTAAATAGGATATCCATCTCTTGAAGAAACTTTTATCAGCTTTATTTTCTTTATTTGTGATTGCTGCAATCTGTATTGCCGCATATTTTAATCAACAATTTGTAAAGCATCAGGCTGATAAAGTAACGGGCATGTATTATGTTTATAAAGGTGATAAAGCCTATAAACAAATGAAAATGCAGAAAGCTATAGGGTTTTATAATAAAGGCTTAAAACTTTATCCGCAGCATTATGGCGCATGGTATAATTTAGGTAATATTTATGTGGCTTATGAAGATTATTATTCTGCATTGTACGCTTATTCTCAAGCTTTTAAACATAATCCGAGGATGATGATAGCCAGAATGAATTATGGAATTATTGCTTCTGAAAAACTCGGAGATTTTGATGCTGCGCTCAAGCAGTATAACGAAATTATAAAAACTAAGAGAAAATTGCTCTCAATTCCATATGTTTATAACAATAGAGTAAGTTATAAACATAATAAAGCTATCGCATATTATAATATAGGCGTTGCTTACAGGCTAAAGTCTTTGTATTCAAATGATAATTGGGAATTACAGAGAAAATATCTCGCAAAAGCTATTAAAGCTTATCAAAAATCTATTGCGATTAATCCAAAAAGCTATGATACCCAATACAATTTAGGACTTGCATATCATATTTCCGGAAATTATGATGAGGCTGGCAAATGCTATTGCAGGGCTATAAATATTGCTCCTATGAACTATGAGGCTCACTATAATCTGGCTGTTTTATTAAGAAAACTCGGACATTATCAGGAAGCTTATGATGAAATTGATAAGGCTTCAACTTTAATTTCTGCGCTGGATGAAAATTCTGCTACCCAGCAGTATGTTGCTATTGTTATGAACGATATATCAAGAAATTTATATCAAAATCAAGAGTATAGGAGATATTTAAAATCAATTCTTGCTCAAGAAGAGAGTAAAACAAAACAGCATATGGCAAAAAATAAAAATGATATAAAAACAAAAGAGACAAAAGAAGATAAAGAACAAGGTACGATAACTTCTCAAGGTATAAATTTTGTGAATGGTAAAATTGTCGCAACAGAGGAACTAGATAAAGCAATTCTTGATAATTTTGGGAAATGTCCTTCAATGTCATATTTTTCTTCTGAATATGAAAATGATGGATTGTTTTAATATTGTTACATTGAGTAAATCTTTTTATTTGTATGTTAAAGTTTTATAGGGAAATGCCGATATTATCATTGGATATTAGAAAGTGTACAGGTAAATACTAAAATTAAATTCAGAAAACTGTGTTAATGGTGATATAAGTATGCATATATAAGGATAGAGTATGAAAGTTCCTGCAGTATATTTTAATAGTTTGAATAACTGCACGTCCCGTATTAAATCCGGACGGGTGAATAAGGATGATGCTCAAATTTCCAATAATAAAATTGATGAATTGAGCGGTTTGCCGTATATTTATCCTGTATCTTTTTCGTCCATAGGAAATTCTTCTAAACTTAGAGCTTTGTTTAGTTATGGTCTTCCGTGTATGTATAGCGGTATCCCGATGATTGATCCTAAAGTTTTAACAAAAATGTTAAAAAATCAGACTTTTTCGCGTCCTGCCTCTCAGGTTTTAGAGGTATTAGAACCGTATAAAGAAAGTTTTACCGGTATAGAAGCTAAAGTCTTAGAAATTATAAAAGAACGTGCAAAAGTTAATCCGGATAAAAATATTCAGGAAATTCTTAAAGATGTTGAACCTGTGTATAAGCGTCGGCTGCGTAAAAAACAGGCTCCAATTTTTCATGAATTAACAGAAGCTTCGTATGCTCTTCCTGTTCAATATCAGAATCAATTTAAAAAATTGATGTGCGAAACAGACAAAAAATTAAATGAACGTCCTATTATTATTCCATTTAGTTCATATGAATTCAGGTATAAATTGTCAAAAATAAAAGAGGATATTGTAAAAGGGGAAGATACAAAAGCAAAAAAAGTGATTAATAAATTGATAAAAGAATCAAAATGGCTTGCAAATTCAACAAATCCAAAAACTCTTGAAAATCAAAAACAAGTTATAAATTTTCTTGATGTTATTTTAAAAAAATCTGTACTAAAAGATAACGATCAGTTGAAAAATTTGATAGAGGTTTCAAAATCCCGTTTAACAAGGGAAGAAATAATTATTCCTTTTTCCAGAAAGGCTTTTATTTATGATTTGGCTAAAATTATAAATGATTTGCCGGATAAAAAACTTCAAGAAAAAATAATAACTATTGCTCAGAAACTTCCGACATCTCAGGAAAGTTTATCTGCGTATGTTTTAAAAACAGCTGCAGAGCCTCCGGATAAAATAGGACACAGATTGTTATGGCCATCATTGGCTTCTGTTGAGCATATTTTCCCAAAATCTTGCGGTGGAGCAGATGCCCTGTCAAATTTTGGCGGAGCAACTACTAGAACAAATTCCAATAGAAAAAATATAGATTTTCTCACTCAATTGAAATTGCATCCTGAAGCAAGAGAAAATTGTCAGAAATATTTGGATAGACTCATTGACCTGTATCATGAAGGTATTTTTGCAAAACATAATATAAGTCCTAAATATATAACAGATTTTCAAAAAACTATCTATGAACAATCAAAACATACTTTGAATTTAGATATATCACGTCTTAATAAATAGATATAAATTTGAGTGTTGTAACAAAATGTAAACTTGAGTTTTATATGGCTAAAATCCAGATATAATGCCCTATATGATTGATATGAAAGGGGTTTTATACATTTTTTTATTAAAGAAAGCTTTCTTGAATTTCGATACTACTAATTAAGCAGTATTAAAATCATGAAAGGTTACAGAAAATGGCAGATTTGAATGTAGAAAGATTTGGTAAAAAGGGTGTAGATTTATCTAAATTCGGCGGTGGTCTCAAAAAAGAAAATTTGAAAACAGAAGAACAAAAATCTATTTTTAATGCAATTGATGCGGATAAAAATGGTGTTATTGATGAAAAAGAGATGAAAGATTTTTCAGCTAAGCTTGATAAGTCTGAAGACAATCATGTCTCTCGCAGAGAAGCAAGAAAATTTTTAAAAGAAAATAATTTAAAAGAATTATCTAAAAAAGATGTTTTAA
Organism: uncultured bacterium; assembly: GCA_958366705.1. Lineage (GTDB taxonomy): Bacteria > Cyanobacteriota > Vampirovibrionia > Gastranaerophilales > Gastranaerophilaceae > Zag111. The sequence goes on along the minus strand of CATXCB010000006.1, from coordinate 113,171 downwards.
AATTTTTACAACAATATGCTATAAATACTGAAAATGTAAAAGATACAAAAGTCGTAGAAAAAGATGGCCAAAAAACTATTCATTTAACCTATAAAGATGGTACTCAAGAAGTTATAAATCCTGATAAATCTTCAAATATAACTCAATCTGATGAAAATGGAAATACAACAACAAGATTCTTAGACGAAAATAAAAAGTTATTAAAAGATAGTGTTACTGCACAAAATGGTGATACTGTTGAAACAACTTATGAAGAAGATGGGCAGACTCCATCAACAAAAGTATCTACAGAGAAAGAAACAGGTAATACTACTGTTGTTGATTATGAAAATGGAAAACCTGCAAAAGAAGTTGTTACTGATAATACAAAAAATTCTGTAAGTACAACAAATTATGAAGATGGTCAGCCCAAAACAAAAACCGTAGAGGTTGGCGAAACTACAGTGAGTAATTACACTATAGATGAAAAAGGCAACGAAAGACTTGAGTCAAAAGTAGAAAATAAAGGAATCGAAGCAAAAGAAAAAAGAACAGATTATACTTATAACGAAGATGGTACTGTAACCGCAAATATTAAAGAAGCTGGTAAAGATACAGTACAACAAATCAAAGATGGCAAAGTTCAATCTGAAGTTATAAAAGAAAAAGATAAAACAACAACTCGTACATTCGCAGAAGATGGTTCAGGTACTGAAATAGTAGAAGAATCTAATGGTAATACTTCAACAACAAATTTCAATGCAGAAGGGCATAAACTTTCTCAAACTAAAACTGTTAATGGTAAAACATACAACGTCGAATATGACGGCAAAGGTAATACAAAAGTTGTTTTACAAAATGGTGAAAGCATTGACGCATTAGCTAAAAAATTTGGTACAACAAAGAAAGCAATATTAGAAGCTAATGGCGGCAAAGTCAGAGGCTGGGCCGGTGATGATTTAGTTGTTCCGGGTGAACTAGATGCAGATACAAAAGCTTTACAGGGCAGAGATTCAAAAGAAGTTGCTCAAGCTAAGTATAAAGCTTTTGCTGAGGAACAGAAACAGATGAAAGATGCAGCTCAAACAGATTTAGAAGCTCGTGTGGGTATGTCTTGGACTGAGAAAAAACATGATACTTATGAAAAGTTGGCAAGAGGCTTATTTGCAAATGAGGGGAACAAAAACCCGAATAAATATGAAATGCAATTAAGAATTGATGAGTTGAAAAAGCTTAATCCTAATATAAAGGATGGTGAACTTATTGGTAAAAGAGTTCATGTTACCGTATCTAAAGAATTTAGCGATGGTTTTGATTCCCGTCAAATTGGCAGAGAAAGAACTGCTATGGCTGCAAAAGCAAAACAAGAAGCAAATACCGGAAAATCCCTGGCAAATGCAATGTATAAAGGCTTGGATGACAATGCCGGCGGAGTTTCATCAAAAGAATTCCAAAATGCGTTGGCAAAAGTTAATAAAGATAATGTTCTAGGAGTAATTGAACAATATAATAAAATTTCTCCGGATGAATCCTTGATTGAAGGTATTATGGATGAAACCGGAAATTCTATGGAGACAAGAAGAAATGCTGAATCAAAAATTATTAATGCTTTGATTGCAAGAGCAAAATCTTCAGGAATCTCTGATGAAAGAGCAAAACAGCAGCTAGATGATTGTGTAAATGAACTTAACTCATACTGGTCAATGGGTGTTGGATACTGTTCAACCGAAAAACTTGACGGACTTGTTAAGAACGTAATTGGAGCAATTCATACAGCTGAAGCAATGACAAAAACTGAAAAAAGGCTTGCTGCAAAGGATAATGCCATGGATGATACAATAGGCATTATGAATGAATCTCTAAGTGAGAATAAGGCAAACTTGCAGAAACAACTTGATCAGGATGGTTGGTGTGCAGATCTTTATGAAGGTTTAAAATGGTGCGTTGGCTCAGATAATTTGGATGAAAATGTAAAAGCCGATCTTAAAACATTCGAAAAATCTATGGGTGAATTAGATAAAGCCCGTAAATCAGGTGGTGAAGCTGCATTTAAAACAAAATTCAAAGAGATTTTTGGAGTAGAGTATGACCCTAACCTTGCAAAGGGTTATAGAAAACTTCAATCAAATCTTGCAAATGCTCAAGCTTTGACTGCTCAATTAGATGGTTTTAATAAAGAATTTGCAAATAGTATTAATGGAAAAGAATCTTATGGTAATATGGTTGCAAAATATGGTTCATATTTGCAATCCGTAAGTTCTGAAGTGCAAGATGGTAAAGATGTTGCCGAAAAAAGTATAGCCTTAGCAATGCAAAAAGATGGAATAGATTTTGCCAAAGCAACTGATGCTCAAAAAGCAAAATATTTGCAAAATATAATCAAGCAAACACAAAACGGTATTTCATCCAAAATCAATGAATATACCCGCGGAAAAGACTTAGCAACATTGGAAAATGATTTAAAATATGCTTCTACTGCGGTGTTTGGTAATAAAGGCGATATAGTAAACAGAGTTAATAGTTATGTAAATTCTCAACAAGTTGGCGGAGCTGTTGTTAATGGTGCAGTTAAAGCTGTTGGTGCTATTGCTATAGCAGTAGTCACAGGTGGTACAGGTTTAGTAGCCTTAAGTACAGCTGCGTTAGCAACAACGGCATTGTCAGCAGCAACAGATTTAACAGATAGAGCGTCATCTAATGTTGGTTTGCAGGATGGAGAGGTTACTAATATCTTGAAAAATGCTACAATTGATGGGGCAACAGTATTTGCCGGTGGTCAATTGACAAAAGCTGCGATGGCGTTAAAATCATCTAAGGCCTTTATACAAGCAGGCGGCAGAATGTTAGCTCAAGGTGCAGGAGATGTGGCAATCGGTGCTGCAGCTGAATATGGACAAACCGGTGAAATTACACTTCAAGGTGTAACGTTCCAGGCAGTATTCTCAGCCGCAGGTAATTTGGTAGCGTTGAAACAATTAGCAAAAGGTACTAAACCTGCCACAAAATCTAATCCTACCACTGATGCTCCAAAATCAACATTAGATGTTGCAACAAGTGACGGTGCAAAAATTTCTGGTGGAAAACTTGGTACTGAGAAAATGAATAAAGTTAAAGACGAAGTAAAAGCTGAATTACCTGATGCAACCCCTGAAAGAGGTGCTCAAATTCATAAAGAAGCAGATCAATTGCAAGCTCAATCAAGGGATCAAGGCCGCGAAGTAAAACATATGGTTGAAGATGAATTTGGTGTTGTAACTATTGGTAAAGAACATATTGATATTTCAACAGCAGATGCTGCAACTATTGAAAGATTACATAAAGAAGTTTCAGGCTGGAGTACTGATACAAGGAATAAAGCAGAAATCTTGAAAAAATTAGAAGATAGAATGGTTGATCTTCATGTTTCTCCTGATGCTCCAAAAGTGACAAGAGGTTCTGAATTTGTTGATAGAATAAATACAAATGCAAACCAAAGTGCTACTGATATTCTTGCGGGTAAACCAGGTGCATTACCACCTCATGATGCAGCTATATTAAAAGAACATTTAACAAATAATCTAAATACAGCTGATGAAATCCAGGGATTCATGGACGCTTTGAAAAAACGTGTAGGCGTTAATGAAAAAGGCAATATGCACGTATATGAAGTTCAAGGTGTAGACCAAGCTGCAGATGTTATGAAGAGTGCAGAAGCAAAACTTGCTAAAATAAAAGCAAGACAAGCTGATGTTGCTGCAACAAATTCAGCTGCAGATGCTGCAATAAATGGTTCAAGAGGGTTAAACGAGCAAGAATTTGCGACAATTAAATCCTTTGTCGATCGTACTGATTCAGCAGAAGACTTGCAAGCTTTAATTAAGAAATTTGAAAATAATAAATGTTTGAGAAATTCACAAGCTTCTAAAAAACTGCTAAAAACAATGAAAGAAAAATCTGATATATTGCAAGCAAAAGCTAATGCTCCAAAAGAGACGCCAATAGCTCCCGAAGCTCAACCTGCAGTATCGTCTGCGACTCCAAAGGAAACTTATGTTGATCCACATCATATAACATTGGATAAAGCTCCGGAGCCTGCTGCAATAACTGGCAAAACATTTGAAGATTTTGAATTAGTACAGCGTAAGTTGGCGTCAGAACAACCTTCAACTCCAGCAGCAACACCAGCAAATGCAAGCCGTGAAGTTGATGTAGATCCACATCATATAACTTTAGATGAAGCTCCAAAAGGTTCAGTACCGGAAGGTCAGACTGCAGATTTTATGGCTGCACATCAACAGTTACAACAAAAACCTCACGATGATTTGGTTGCAATGTTGAATGAAAAAGCTAGAACCGGAAAAGGTTTAAATCAAGCTGAATTTAACCAGGTTAATGATTATATTTCAAAACTTACAGATAAGGCTGAATTAAAAGAACTTAAAGGTTTATTGGCTGGCAAGAAAATGACTTCAGCTCAAAAGAAACAATTAAAAGATGCTATCAATAATAAAGAAAAAGCTTTGAATTCAGTAGCCAATCCTGAAGTAGAAACTCCTGCAACTAAATCAAAAGATAATGTTGAAGCTCCGAAAGTATCTAAAGAATCAATAGATGCTGATGTTAAATCTATAGCAGATTCTGAAATTCCATCAGCTCAAAGAAAATTATGGGCAGATTGTAAACAAAGAATATCAGATATAACAAAGGAATTATCAGCATCATTCAAAGGTAATAAAGCTGCAATGGTAGCTAAGTGTAAAACTTTATTTGCAGATTTAAAAACAATTGCTGCTAAAGCTTCAGCGTCAGTAAGACAAAAGATTAATAATTTAATGCAAAAAATCAGAACAATGATGTCTGAAAATAAGCTTATTAAAAATTACGCTGAAAAACCTAAGGTTGTACAAGCTGCACCTGACGACGTTGAGGTTATAAGCGTGGAACCGGCGAGAGTTGGTGATGTTGAAGTTCTTGACATGGGAGATATGCCTCCTTTTATGATTAGAACATTTAATGCTTATAGTTCCCAAATTGATAATGTTACATCATTAAGAGAATTAAATCAAATAGAAAATTCTATAGTCGAAATGGTTGACCCTCAAGTAAAGAAAGCATTATTAAATAAAATTAATCAAAAACGTGCAGAAATATAATAATAAAACGGGCTATGATACTAAATTATTATAGTCCGTTTTAACCTTTAACAGCACCTTCGTTTTCGCCTGAGATGAAATACTTTTGCATTGCAAGGAAAAATATAATGATTGGTATTGTTGAAATGATTGAACCTGCAGCAATAAATCTCCAGTTTGAAGAAAACATTCCTTGTAGATTGTTAACACCTACAGGCAAAGTGTACATTGCTTCTTTTGTTAGAACAATACTTGGCCACAAAAATTCGCCCCATGAACCAATGAAGGTAAATATGGCAAGAACTGCGAGTGATGGTTTTACCATAGGAAGTAAAACTTTCCAAAATACCTGAAATACATTGCATCCGTCAACTATTGCTGCTTCTTCCATTTCTCTTGGTATAGCAAGGAATGCCTGACGCATTAGGAAAATTCCAAAGGCACTCACTGCAAACGGCATTATTAGTCCGATAAAACCCATCGTATCATTAACGCTGTCTACAAGATGTAGTTTCAAAGTTATCAAGTACACAGGCAGCATAATTGCTTGAAATGGAACCATAATTGTTGCAAGTATTGAGAAAAATGCTATTTTTTTACCTTTAAACTCCATTCTTGCCAGCGGATAGCCTGCTAATGAGGATAAGATTAAGTTTAAAAGAACAGTTCCTCCTGCGACAATCATACTGTTTATAAAGTATCTCATCAAATTAACTTTTTGCCAAACTCCTACATAATTTGCAAATGTAAAATCTGTTGGAATTATTGATGGTGGATACGCAAATATGTTTTCGCTATTTCCTTTTAACGAGGTAGACAATAACCAAATAAAGGGGAATATGGATAATAGCGATACAGCTATCAAGATGGCGTGTATCCACATGTTTTTTATATTGAAAATTTTAGTAAATTTTGATTCCCGCATTATATTTTATATTTTCCCCTTTCAAAGCAGAATATGTTAATTAAAGAAAAAATCATTACTATAACTAATAGTATAACTGCCATAGCAGAAGCGTAACCTAAATCCAGATTTTCAAAAGCTTTTTCATATATATAATAAACAATAGTTTTGGTCGAATTTAAAGGTCCGCCTTTAGTCATTACATAGATTTCTGCAAAGATTTTCATAGCAGAAATAGAGCTTATTGTTGTAACCAGAGCAATTGTTGGCATTATATGCGGGACAGTGACCGTCAGATGTTTCCTTAAAAATCCTGCACCGTCAATATCGCAAGCTTCATAAAGTTCTTTTGGGACACTCATTAAAGCTGCAAGATATATCATCATATAATACCCGATACCTTTCCAAATAGTTACGATAATGACCGAGTAAATAGAATATTTTGGATCGGTTAGCCAGCCTATCGAATTTATATGAAAAACATTGAGTATGTAGTTAAGAATTCCTTGTTCTGCATAAAGCCATTTAAAAGCAATAGCTGCAACGACTATTGAAACAATTACAGGCAGATAGATGAGTATTTTATAAATTGTAATACCACGGATTTTTTGATTAATAAGTATTGCAAGAAAAAGAGGAATGATTGCAAGTATTGGTACTGCAACAATCAAATAAATTAATGTATTAAGCATAACTTTGTAAAATATGGGGTTGTGCAAAATGTCTATATAATTCTGTAGTCCTGCAAATTTTGCGTGATAAATATTGTTAGAGTAATCTAAAAAACTTAAACCAATAGTTTGGAAAAACGGAATAAAAAAGAACATAAGTAAAACAATTCCCGCAGGAAGTAAGAATAAATACGGTGCAGTTTTACTATAGTACTTAAACATACCCAGATTATCTCATTATAGCTTAATTTCGTCAAGTAAGAATTATTCGGGGTTCTATGGTAGGCATTTTAAATTTATTGCTTTTTGTGCTACAATCATATTGCGAATTTTAGTAATAAAAAGAAGGATAGAAAAAGATGGCAGAAAAAACTCAAGAATCAAATTCATCTCAAAATCAAATTCGTCAGGTAAGAATTCAAAAAATGGAGAATTTGAGAGAACGTGGATTAAATCCATATCCATACGGGTATGAAAAAGATATTATGGCACAAGATTTACAAGATAAGTATAAAGATCTTGCGGCAGGCGAAGAACTAGAAGATTGTTATCATGTTGCAGGACGAGTAATGGCAAACAGAAACACCGGTATGTTTATTGACCTTGTTGATGCCTCAGGAAAAATTCAAGTTTTTTCTCATAAAGAAAATTTATCAGAAGAAGATTTAAAAACTTTAAAAACAATTGATATAGGTGATATTGTTGGTTTCTATGGTTCTGTTAGAAGAACTCCGCGTGGTGAATTAACAATAAAAGCTATGTCTTTAAAAATATTATCAAAATCATTATTACCATTGCCTGAAAAATTCCATGGTTTAACAGATGTGGAAACTAAATATCGTCAAAGATATGTTGATATGATTGTTAATGATGATGTTAAAAAGACATTCCAAAAAAGAAGTTTAATTATTCAAAAAGTAAGAGAATACTTAATTAATAAAGGGTTCATGGAAGTTGAAACACCTATGCTTCATCCGCAAGCTGGTGGTGCAAATGCCAGACCATTTATTACTCACCATAATACATTAGATATGGATATGTTCTTAAGAATTGCTCCTGAATTGTATCTGAAAAGATTGATGGTTGGCGGGGTAAGTGAGAAAATTTTTGAAATCAACAGAAGTTTCAGAAATGAAGGTATAGATACTCGCCACAACCCTGAATTTACTATGATGGAATTATATCAAGCTTATGTTGATTATAACGATATGATGGAATTAACAGAAAACCTTGTAGCTTATGTAGCTCAAGAAGTTTTAGGAACTACAAAAATTCAATATGGCGAAAATGAAATTGATTTAACTCCGCCTTGGGATAGAAAAACTATGTTAGGTGCTGTTGAAGAAGCTACCGGTATTGATTTTAATAAAGTTGAAACAGTTGAAGAAGCTAAAGAAAAAGCTAAATCTGTAAATGTTGATGCTGATGATTGTGATAATTGGGGGCAAGTAATTGAAAGAGTATTCGAAGAAAAAATCGAAGGTTCTTTAATTCAACCAATCCATATTTACGATTATCCAAGAGATATATCTCCATTGGCAAAAGTTCACAGAGATAATCCTAGATTAACTGAAAGATTTGAAACAAGAGTTAATGGATGGGAAATCAGTAACGCATTTTCTGAATTAACAGATCCAATTGATCAAAGAGCAAGATTTGAAGCTCAAATGGCTGCTAAGGCTGCTGGAGATGAAGAAGCAATGCCTATTGATGAAGATTATATTTGTGCATTAGAACACGGTGTTCCTCCAATGGGTGGTTTAGGTGTAGGTATTGATAGATTGATTATGTTATTAACTAACTCTCCGTCAATTCGAGATGTAATAGCATTCCCTACCTTGAAAAAGAAAGATTAGCATTGTAATATAAACAGCATGGATAAAATCCATGCTGTTTTAATATAATATTATGAGGTGTGAAGAATGGTAAGACTTTTTGTGTTATTGTTAGCGTTATTTTTAATCACTGGCAATGTAGTTGTTGCTAAAAATTGCCATAATAATGGAAGATTCAATAAGTGTGGTGCTTATTCCCGGTATGTTCATTATGATTATGATGATGACGATTATGACGACGATGATGATGATAGATATCGTAACAGATATTATAAGCGTTGGGCAAATCGTTGTAAAAAATACCACGGATGTAATTGTTCATATGATTTTTGGTATAGCAATCGTGATTGGGATGATTATGATTGGTATAATTATTGGGATTCAAAAACATATAGAAATGTTCGTAAGGTCGGAAGAAAAATTAATTTATTCAGGCATGTTGTAGATTCAACAAGAGAGTTATTTATTTGGTAATTTTATAATACTGTTTTGAGAACTGCTATTTCAGCAGTTCTCATTTAAAAAAAAGAGTCTCAAATGAGACTCATTGGAATTAAGAATAGCTGGAAGTATGAAAAAGATTAATTATATTAAACTCTCTTTATAAATTTTTATCTATTAACTATTTGGCTAATTATTTTTTAGTAATTTAATTTTTAAAAAACTATCTGTTTGTGTTATTGTTTTAGGTGAAATTAGAAGTAAAAGGATATGTATGAATAAAAATTATATTATAGGTATGCTTATAGCACTTGTTTTTGTTGGTATATTTAGTTATTTCTTGTATTCTTCTGATAAAAATATTGAGGCAATGAATAAATCTATGATGCCAAGAATAGGTCAAAAACTTTGGACATATAATATGAACAAGCATTCTTGGTATGAGTATAATAATAAAACTGATGAGGATGATTCAAAAGATATTATAATATTACAGGTTCAAGAACCTGTTGGAAATGGAGGATATACTTCATATCATTTGATTACCGGAAATGCGCAAGTGCCCAAAGAAGATGTTTGGGTTGGTGAAGGCAGCCAGGAATTTTTAATCGGAAATAGGTTGTATTCATACTATCCTAAAGATTTTGAGTTTTATGAATTGATTTTTAACGGTGTTAATTTTAAACCAAGAAAATTATCAAAACAAGAAGTTTCATCTTTATTTAAAAAATATAATATGATTGATGTTTCCACTCTTCAAAAAGGAACGTTAACCCTTGAATTTTCTAAACGTCAGAACGAATTTATGATTTTTAATAACTCGGGGGAAGATTTTTATAAGTACTATATTATTCCTAATGAAAGTAAAAAGATGGAAATCGGAGAGTTTTCAAATCAATTTAAAGTAAAAGATAAAGTTGAAATAAAAATTCAGCGCATAGAAGGATGTTCAAAAATTTATCCTTGTTATGAAATTAAATTTAAATAGAGATGTGGGGTTATCTTTGAATGACGGATATCTATTTTCATGATATTCTAAATTTAGGTGGAAATTATGCTGGCATTATTAACTAATCCTATAATTATATCTGTTATTTTACTGTGTATATTATGTTTGTGCAGGGTAAATGTTTTGCTGGCATTAATTGTATCATCTGTAGTTGGCGGGCTTGTGGGACATTTAAATCTTTCTGACGTTATGGATATTTTTATCCATGGTATGGGAGGAAATTCCGAAACAGCACTGAGTTATATCTTGCTCGGAGCATTTGCCGCGTCAATGACTCATACCGGGTTAGCTCCGGTATTGGCGAAAAAAATAGCAAATACAATTCAGTCGAAAAAATATTTACTAATATTTATTCTTACAGGGATAGCAATGCTTTCACAAAATTTAATTCCTGTTCACATCGCTTTTATTCCAATATTGGTTCCGCCATTGTTGATAATAATGAATAAATTAAAAATTGATAGACGTGCGGTTGCCTGTGGGTTAGCTTTTGGATTAAAAGCTCCGTATATTGTAATTCCTGCAGGATTCGGGCTTATATTTCAGGGGCTAATTGCTGAAAATATGATGCAAAATGGTGTTGAAGTTGTAAAAAATGACATTTGGAAATCTACATGGCTGTTGGGTTTAGCTATGTTTATCGGATTATTGATTGCCGTATTTATATCGTATAGAAAACCAAGAAATTATAAAGACATTGATATTAAAGAAACTAAAGTTGAAGATTTGCATTTAACAAAAAATCATTATATAACACTTCTTGCTGCCGTTTTGACGCTGGGTGTTCAATTGTGGACCAATTCACTTCCACTGGGAGCTCTCGTCGGGCTGGCTGTAATTTTTGGCTTAAAGGCAATAGACCATGATAAAATGGATAAATTGATTAATGAGGGTGTTGGTTTAATGGGGTATGTTGCATTTGTAATGCTTGTTGCTGCAGGTTTTGCAAGTGTCATGAAAGCAACAGGTGGTGTTAATACTTTAGTTAATACAATTACTCCATATATGATGTCCAGTAAATTGGTGGCAGCATTTTTGATGCTGTTTGTAGGATTATTTATAACTATGGGGATTGGAACATCTTTTGGTACAATTCCTATTCTTGCAGTTTTGTATATACCGATTTGTTTAAAGCTTGGTTTTAGCATTCCGTCTATGATAATTGTACTGGCAGCGGCAGCAGCTCTTGGGGATGCGGGCTCTCCGGCTTCTGATACAACTTTAGGGCCAACTGCAGGGTTGAATGCCGACGGACAGCACAATCATATTTGGGATACCTGTGTTCCTACATTTTTGCATTATAATATTCCTCTGATATTGATGGCGTTATTGTCTGTGCTGATATTTGGATAAAAATTTATAGTGTTTTTGGGGTGTTTATTTTATAAAGAAAATATTTATACTTGTTAATAATCTATTTTATATAAGTTATCTTTATATTAGCATGTAACGTATTATGGTAGACGTAAATCAACAATATGTGCCGCTTCATTTGCACACAGAATATTCATTATTAGACGGGGCAATCAGAATAGGAGAGTTGTTAAAATTCTGTAAAGAAAATAATTTTCCTGCGGTTGCAGTTACTGACCACGGTGTAATGTATGGTGATATGGAGCTTTATGAACTTGCTCGTGATATGGGAGTAAAACCTCTTATGGGTTGTGAGTTCTATGTTCATGATGGTGATATAACCGAGCATGATAAGAATAATAATCCTTGTTATCACCTTGTGTTGATTGCGAAGAATAATACCGGTTACGCTAATATAATTAAGCTTACCTCAATAGCATGGTGCAAGGGACGTTATGTAAAACCTCGTATAAATTGGGAGCTTTTGGAACAGTACCATGAGGGTTTGATATGCTGCTCTGCATGTCTTGGCGGTGAAGTTTTACAAAAACTTTTGAAAAATGATTATGATGGCGCTAAGGCTATTGCAAAAAAATATAAAGATTTGTTTGGTGAAGATTATTATATAGAACTCCAAGATCATAATTTGGAAGAACAAAAACGAACAAATCCTGATTTGATAAAAATTGCGCAAGAACTTGATATTGAGATGATTATTACAAATGATTCCCACTATCTGCGCAGAGATGATGCTGATATGCACGATACGCTTTTGTGTATGCAGACAAACAGTGATAAAGATGACCCTAATCGTTTTCATTTCGCGAATAATGAATTCTATGTAAAGACTCCAATGGAATTAAGAGATTCCTTTAAGTGGATGGACAGTGAGCTGTTTGACAGATGTATTAAAAATACTGTTGATATTGCTGAAAAGTGTCATGTTATGCTTGAACTCGGTAAAAGTCCTCTACCTAATTATGAAGTTCCTGCGGGGTATACAATTGATACTTATCTTGAATATATAGTTCATGTTGGATTGAAAAAACGTTATGGTGATGTTTCAAAAGATATTAAAGAAAGAGTAAAATATGAACTCGGTGTAATTCAGCAGATGGGTTTTTCTGCATACTTTTTGATTACATGGGACTTTATCCATTATGCAAAAACTCATGGCATTCCTGTTGGTCCTGGTAGAGGTTCAGCAGCAGGGTCTGTTGTTGCTTATGCACTGGAAATTACTGATCTTGACCCGATAGAGCATAAACTTTTGTTTGAAAGATTTTTGAATCCGGAACGTTTTACAATGCCCGATATTGATATCGACTTCTGTATTGAACGTCGCGGAGAAGTTATTGACTATGTAACTAAAAAATACGGCGAAGATAAAGTATGTCAGATTATTACATTTGGTACCTATGCTGCAAAAGCTGCATTTAAGGGTGTTGCCAGGATTATGAAAGTTCCGTTTTCGGAAGCCAACAAGCTTGCCGGACTTATAGAGCCAGCTATTGAACTTGCTATGAGTATAGACGATAAAGCTAAAACTCTAAAGCGGGCAATGGAGTTTGACGGGTCAGAACTTAAAGCCCTTTATGATAAAGATGAGCAAATAATGATTGATCCGACAGAGGGTAAAACTGTCGGAATGAAAAAACTAATTGATCTTGCAATTGGTATTGAGGGGTTGAAAAATAACACCGGTACTCACGCGGCAGGGGTTATTATTGCGCCAAAACCGCTGGATGAAATTCTTCCGGTGCAACCTTCTAAGGATGGTATTATCCAAACAGGATATCCTCCTCATGCCGTAACAGAAGTTCTAAGTCTGTTAAAAATGGACTTTTTAGGCTTACGGAACTTAACTACTATTTATAAAACAGTTGATATGATTAAAAAACGTCAAGGTATAGAGCTTGCGATTAATGATATTCCGCTAGATGATAAACCGACGTATGAGATGTTAATGAACGGTGATACAGATGGTGTGTTCCAGCTCGAATCTCAAGGTATGAAAAACCTTGTTAAACGTTTAAGACCTGACGTATTTGAAGATTTAGGTGCGTTGGTTGCACTTTTCCGTCCGGGGCCGCTGGATTCAGGCATGGTTGATGACTTTGTTGAACGTAAACACGGACGTCAGGCAATTTCTTATGCTCATCCGCTGCTTGAGCCTGTATTGAAAGATACTTATGGTACGATTGTTTATCAGGAACAGATTATGCAGGTTTTCCAGGTTCTTGCTGATTACTCGCTCGGTCAAGCAGACATGGTTCGTCGTATGATGGGTAAGAAAAAAGTCGATGAAATGGAAAAACAAAAAGGGAAGTTTATTGAGGCTTCTGCAAAGCATGGCATGACTTCTGAATCTGCTACTGCTTTGTTTAACCAGATTTTGAGTTTCGCATCATACTGTTTTAACAGGTCACACTCTGCTGCATATGCTTTCGTTGCTTATCAAACTGCTTATTTAAAATGCCACTATCCTGTTGAGTATTTGTCAGCGTTGTTATCAAGTGTTGCAGGTGATGCTGAAAAAACCCAGTTATATATTGAAGAAGCTTTGAAAAAAGGTATTAAAGTTCTTCCTCCGGATATTAATCATTCTCTGGCTTCATTTACGCCGGATGGTGAAAATATTAGATTCGGGCTTGCTTCTATTAAACAGGTTGGAGAAGGCGTTATTGAAGATATTATCAAAGAACGGGAAGCAAATGGAGCATTTAAATCTATATATGATTATATAAAACGAGTCGATGTTAAATGTACAAATAAAAGAACCCTGGAGGGTTTGATTAAAGCCGGTGCATTTTCGACAATTGAAAAAAGCCGTAAGCAGCTTATGGAAAACCTTGAATATATAACAGCAACTGCATCAAAAGAGGCTAAGGCAAAGGAATCAGGTCAGGGGAGTCTTTTTGATATGCTGGGAGATACCGCATCTGTAGATGATGCTAAATTCCATCTGGCCGGCTCTGATGAAGAGTTTGATGCAAGACAAATTCAGTTGTTTGAAAAGGAATTTTTAGGTTTTTATGTAACAAGTCATCCTCTGGCTACAATTAGAGATAAGCTTCCGTTCTTAATGACTCATAAAATATCTCAAATTCCAGATGTTCCTACAGAAAAAGTTGTTACTATCTGCGGGTTAGTTACAGGAACTAAGCAAATTCCTACAAAAAATGATCCTACAAAGTTTGTAAGATTTGTGACAATTGAAGATTTGACAGGTAGAATTGATACTCTTGCGTTTAATTCAAAAATTGCAGAGTATAATGACTTTTTACAAAATGAACAGAGAATTATTGTTTCAGGTAAGGTTAGCCGCCGAAGTGATGAAGATCCTGCAATTATTTTAATTGATACAGTAAAACCTGTAGATAATTCTAATATTTTTACAATTAAGTTAAATTCAGAAATGAAATATGAAGAATTATTCTTATTGAAACAAATGTTATGTCAGCACAATGGCTCAGACCCTGTTATGCTAAAGTTAAAAGATTTGACCGGAGAAGTTAAAATTTTAACATCATCAATTTTCTGGGTAAATTCATCAAATGATCTGGTGAACAACCTAAAAAAAGGTTTTGGTGATAAAGTTGATATTTCAATTAAATCAATGGATACAGATTTAAAAGAAGCGGTTTAATATATTAAACCGCTTCTTAATTTTTATTTTTAATCTAAATTGATATTCTTGTTTAGGAATCCTGAAATATCTACATTTTTACCTTGAGCTTCAGCATTTTTTAAAAGATTTGGCAGATGTTTTATATTGTCTTTTATTGCTGCAGTATCTCCAAGTCTTATGTCATCAAGATTACAGGTAGGTGTTGTTTTTTTGCAGAATTTTTCAATTGAATCAATTATACTATTTAGCATTTTAAGATTTTCAGGCTTAGAATCTGTTGAACACAAGTGCATTATGAAATTAAAGAATTCGTTATTTTTAGTATAGTCCATTGTGTAGCCGCCGGATAGAGTATCTTTGGCGATACTTGGAACCATTCCTTCTACAGCTTTTATTTGTTCAGATGCAACACTTGCTTTTGCAAGATCAAAACCAAAGAATTTGCTTAGAAAATATTTTGAGTTAATAGTATCTGAATTGTTAATTACAGCTTGTGTAAGGTCAAGTGCTGCAGGATTTTGTTTGCTAACTTTTGGAAGCATGTTCAATATTACTCCAAAATTAGTCTTTCCTGATATTTTTGACGGTTGTTTAAGGTTTATATTTGTATTTAACATTTCTCGTATATTTGATAAATCAATTATATCTTGAGCTAAACCCAGATGTTGTGAATTCATGTCTTTCATTTGTTTTGTGAATTCTGCAATTTCAGGGTTCTCTTTTGCATATGCATTTATTGATGCCATCAACTCTTCTGTTGTATTTGTTCTTGGAGGACGTTTAACAGCTCCCATTGATGAAAATCCACCAGTGAATCGGTTTGGAAGTTTTGCAGCTTCGTCTGAAATTTGAGCACTAATATTTGATAAAAATGACATTATTAAATAATCCTTTCTGTATGTAGAGTCCTTTTGTAACTATAAAGTAGTGTGATAAATAATTTTGCTATAATTTATATTTCATATAAATAAAACTTTACAAAAAAATAATAAAAAAGTGCTTGATATTTTTTTTTTAGCATGTATTATAAAGAAGTAACCCAAATATGCGGGGGTAATTCAGTGGTAGAATGCCTCCTTGCCAAGGAGGATGTCGCGAGTTCGAGCCTCGTCTCCCGCTCCATAAAGAAGAAGGTTTTGAGACCTTCTTTTTTATTGTTTAATTTTCTGTGGGTAATCTGTGGGTAATTTAGTTTTCAAAACTTAAGCATAGGATGGTGAAACTAAAACGTCGATAACTGAAACTTATAGTTTTATTGATATAAAAAAGCCCTCATTATGAGGGCTGATTAGTGTAGGTACTAAGAATTTCTACGGCATCAAGTTTTCTTTGAGGTACAGGATGAGCATATCTTTGAGTAGTTGTTATTTTTGAATGACCTAGTATGTCTTGAACAACAAATAAATCTATGTTCTTTTCTACAAGTCTTGTTGCAACTGTGTGCCTCAAATCGTGAAATCTGAAATCTTTAATCTTAGCCTTTTCCAAAACCGCTTTGAAAGATTTAGTTATGCTTTTATATGCAGTATTTGTTTTGGGGTTAGTAAACACATATTTAGATTCTCTTTCTAATCCCTTAAAGAGTTCTCTTAAGCCAGTTGATAAAGGTATTTTTCTTGGTCTGTTCGTCTTTGTTTTTAACAAATCGATATAACCATACTCAAAATTGATATTCTCCCACTCAAGACTTAAAATTTCACTTTTTCTCATTCCTGTTTGAAGTGCTGTGATTATAATAGGCTTTAGATACAAATAAGGTTGAACCCTTTTCTTTTTTCTTGTATATCTGTCTAAAACTTCATATTCTTTTTGAATTTCAGTGAATAATCGTTTTTCTTCTGCCTTTGTTAGATATCTGATTTTATGGTTATCTTCTTTAAGCTTAACGACTTTACTAACTGGATTTTTACTTAAAATCTCATTGTCTATACCAAGATTAAACATTTTGCTTAATACCCTAATATATTTGTTAATTGTAGAATTCTTTACTTTTCGTTGGTTAATCAAATGTTCTTTAAAGTCCTCTATTCTTTTTGGAGTAATTTGCTGAACTGTACAGTTTTCTCCAAAGTAGTTAGCAATAATCTTTAGTGTATAAACATCTCTGTCATAACTGCGTTTATTATTTTTGGCATAGCTGTCATAGAGTTTTATCAGTTTTCCTAAAGAAACATTCTTTTCTTCTCTAGGGATAACACCGTTTTGTTGTTGTGCCAACCTATATTTAATCGCATTTTCAAACTGGTAAGCTTCTTTTTTATCAGAAGCACCGGTGCAAAGACCGTGCTTCCTTTCTCCATTGAGCATAAATTGATAGTACCATTTGTTTTTTTGCTTATATGTTGTCATGACAATCACCATCCTCTTTTTGGCTTTCTAGCACCCATTGCTCATATTTATTTTTTAAGATATACAAAGTTCCACCTATTTTGAAAAAGATTTTTTCAGGTAAATCCCCTCTTCGTTTCCAAGTCTTAACCGTATTTGGATTAGCTTTTACTACGCTAGTACAAAATTCTTTAAAAGTATATAATTCAACCATATTGATTCTCCTTTTTTTTATTTTTTCTTCTAAACTTTATTATTACAAAATTACAATCCCTCTTCCCAACCCGAAAGATAATCAGAGATTATCTTTCAGATGTAATGGGTAAAGAGTTACTTTAATTACTATTGAGATTACTACGTAATTCTTCGGCAGACATAGCTTCAATCATTGAGCCAAAGTCACTATATTCTTCCATCCCACTGACATCAAAGCACATTGCATTTGTTACTTTGTTATCAAATCGAGTAGATATATTGCCTTTATATCTTCTGTGATTTTTTGCATAACTCAAGAATGAATTTTCATCTATCTGTTTTTTCCTATTGCCACAATAGTATTTGTTTATTGCAGTAATAATAACGTCTTTTTTGAATTTTACTTGCAAAGTTTCGTTACCATTTGTTTTTTCTTTAAAGATTCTAAAATGTACATCTTTCTGAATAATGCCAAGTTCATAAAGTGTAGGAATTTCAGCCAAGACTTTATCAACAACCGTTTTAAGGTTTTCATATTTCTCAATTTGATTTTTAGCATATTGAATAATTTTATCTTGTAAATCTTCCAATGTTATATCTGCAATAGCAAGTAACATTAATGCTCCTGTATAAGCATAAGCTATGTTACTTATTACACGATTTTGTGTATCTTTTACATTAGCTTTTAGAATTTCAAAGACATCCTCATATAGCTTGATAACGTCTTCTGTTGAGTATTTCAAAAATTCAGGTAAGATTAAAGACAATTCTTTTAATCGTGCGTTATTGTCTTTGTCAACTTCGTGATAATTGAATTTATCGGCTTTAAATACTTTGCCAAAGATTTCAACAATATTCATGCGGTTAACAACTTCTTTTAGATCTGGTAAGGACTCATTCGTTGAATAGGCTAAAGGGCTACAAATATTTATATATTCAACACCTTTACCATAAGGCAACATTTTAGTCCGAGCAACACCCTTATAAACCCCCTTTACTAAGGATGTAAAATTGCTTGAGGTCAAAGTTTCTCCCTTAACATCATCTATGCAAACGTTCATTCCGTTATATTTTGAGCAGAAATACTCATTGCTCTTAGCAGTTGAACCCCCAGATGTAAGAGCATCTCTTGATAGTCCAAAAATAGATAAACCAACAGTTACAAGAGTTGATTTTCCAGTTCCGGTCTCACCATACAAAATTAATGTCGGAGCCCCATGCCGTTTTATAAAATCCTCATAGTACATCGCCATAGTCATATGACCAAGGGTTATCAAAGGTAGAACTATATTCTCACTCCAGCATTCTAGAATATTCGTCATTAGTTCGTTTGCTATAACTTGAGGTGTTCTAACGCTTGTTGCCAGTTTAGGTAAATAATGAGTTGATTCTGCAAGTCTTACAAAAGTATTTTCTCCAGTTTTAATGTAACCGTCACTATCAGCCCAACTTATACCTGTTGAAGTTGCAAGAGCATTATCGTATAGAAATGATGTTTCATCGATTTTTCCGGCATTTGTATAAATTGTTGTAGTTGTTGCTACCTTTGGCGAGACATATTCTCCTACAAAGGTTTTGAATTCAGCCTCGGACATATAGACTTGAAAGTCTGTGAAAAGACTGTTTACTGTCGTTTCAAATTGCTTAACGTCTGACTTGGAATTGTTTGCAACTTCTACTTCTTTTTCGATAATCCCTTTGCTATTTTTTAGAGAAATAACGTAGTATTTATGTGACTTTCTCTCGCTTTTGTCATTATACATGAGTGTACATTCTCTAACATTATCTACAATGAAATTAGCTAGCAATTTTACTTGCAATTTATCTTTTTTCTTTTCAACAGAGAACGTTTTATTCCATTTCTGTAACAAAAATCTATTCTGATTAGGCAGATTGTATTCACCAAATTTACAACTAATTGTAGCTTTTGATATGAAAGTTACAGCATCTAGTAACTTCTTATTCTGATTGAAAATATCTTCAATCGTTTTCTTTCCAATATCAATTGGGTTTTTAATATTTTCAGATAATTCAGTCATTTTATGCCTCTCTTTCATTTTTAAATTTTGTGCAAATTTTGCAGATTTCTGCATAGTTGGCTGATAAATAAGCACAGGTTTGTGGATGCCCAAAAGCTCTTGCATATTCAATTTTTTTCTGCGTTTCATCAAAGCTATAAGTTGGATATGGCTCAGAAAGCTCATGTATTAACTCATCAGAATCTTCTATTTGAGCCAAAACACTAATCATACTAAACCACTCAGGTTCTGAAAGACAATCCGCATTCTCTCTGCAATAACGCAAGAATGCACAGTTATTGAAGATTTTCTCTATATCAATATTCTTGTAAACTCTTTTTTCTGTTGTGGTAAAATATGATTTTTGAGCTTGTTGTTGGCGAGAATTAGTATCTTTATTGATGTAATCAAGCCAAGCTTGTGGTAACTCAGCAATAATAAAATTGCCGTTTTCATCAACTCCGTCAATAATTTCATAACTTTTTCCATTTATTGACGAGGGAGCGATTAAAATAAACCCCTGAAATTTAATGTCAATGCTTTTTCCTATTTTTCCTATAGGATTATTGATTTTCCTTGCAGAAAAAATAAAATGTCTTCCCCCTCTTGGAGTTTTTTGAGTAAGTGTTTTAGGAAGTTTCCCTAATTCATTTTCCTTTTCCGCTAACGATTGTAATCCGTCATAGCCTTTTGTCTCATCTACATCACAATCTATACAGATTAAATTTGACATCGCACAAGCTAATCCTGAATTGTAACCACAGTCTATAATTTGCTGCACATCTTGTCCAAATTGTGCATCTTTGAACCCATTTCTAGTTGCGGGTTGTTTTGAATTCCCCTTGCAAGGGAATGTGGCGAATGAACGCCAGTTGTCATAAATTGACCTTTTTGTCATTTTTCCTCCTTTAGTGAGTTTTTCTACTACTTAACAAAAGAAGGATTACTAACTAGCACTTTTAATTTTTTTTTGTGTTAAAATATTTGTTGAAAGAAATTTTTTGTGAGGTGCTAGTTTGTACCTCCTTTTTATTATGTTTTAATTATTTATTAAAATTTTATTTTTGTAAACCCTATAACCCTTTCATAGAGAGACTTTCGCAAGTTGCCTAATATCGTCAAAAGTAAGTTTGTAAAAAATAGAATACTTGCCAGAATGCTATTTTAAACCAAGATATAAAAAATAGAATTTAATTGAATCTAAAAATCAACAATAGTAAGGCTTTTGGGCTACATGCCTTAATCTCTTATCCCTTAATCAATAGAACCCATTGTAAAAAAATGTTAAGCAGGTCGAAAATCCGTATAATAAGAGCCATCTTTAACTGAAATTAGCATATTAAAATACTGTTCAAAATCAAAGCTTTGGTAATGATAAATATGCCCACAATCATCAAGTTCTCTATTCTGTTCGTGATTTTGGTCTACTAATATCCACTCATTTTCACAAATAGGAATTTTTGACGATGAAACCGCTTTCAGTTTACACTTTATTTTGCTTTTAATTCTATATGACAATGTTTGCATTAATTCTTGTTTACATCCAGACTTGATTTGTTTCATTAGTTTTTCAGCTTTAACTTTTTCACCTTTTTTTGTTAGAATAGCCTTTAAGAACTTATATTCTTGAGCATTTAAAACGATAGACCGGCCAAAAAAGAATACTGTGAAATTTCTAGGATCTAACAATAATTCATGTTTTAGAAATAATTGTTCTAACTCATACTCTGTCGCAGTATTTAGTTTTGCTTCTATCCACGTTGGATTTTTTTTATAAACATTTGCCATAATATACCTAACTTTATTATACATAAAAATCTCTGAATTCAGATTGAATGGGATAAAACTTTTTATGAAATTTATATATTAAATTATTTAAACATTAAAAAAGGTTACTCTGCTAAATCTAAGTAACCTTTAGTTGTATTCAAGAATTTTTAATATTCAAAATACTCTTTTCCAAAATCAAGTTCTTGCTTATTCTTGTAGAATTCTTTAATAATATTCAGCTGTTTTTCTGTACATTTACTGTTATCACCCAAATTAGCTTTTTCAAAGCACATTATAGGTACACCTTTAAGAACCAAACTTTTTGGCATTGTATTATTAGTCCAAAGCGGTTCTGGAATATCATCAAGTGCATATTCATTATTATAGCCTTCTACTTCATCACGTTTTATGTAGTCTTTTATCGCTTGATTTTCTTTATCTGAACACACTAATGCATCTTTCCAATCATCAACTTGTTTAAAGACTTCACTATATTTTTTATAGCATTCAGGTGAAATACCCATGTCTTTTGCCATTTCTTTGTTTTTTTCTTTGTGATAGATTTCAACTGCTTTTTTAACTATAATTGCTTCATCTTCTGTTTTTACAATTTGAACCCTATCTGATGGATTAGTTGTTTCTGCCATTTTTACCGTAATTACTAAAACAGGTACTAAAATACTGAAAATTAAAATAGTTGATATTATAATACTGCTAAATGTCGCCCATTTTCTTTGGATATTGTTGAATTCTTCTATATTTGACCATTTCTTATTTTGCCATGCCCATTCATTACCTTTAAGCCCACATACAAATGCCCATATAAAGCCAAAACCTGGGATTAGTGCCAAAAGAGTTAAATAACTGTTATTTGCAAGTCCCCATATCCATGTAGTTAGGAAGGCTCCCCAATTCCATTGATTTAAATTATTTGGAGTTTCTGCACTATTTGAAGCAGTCTTAAGGGTATCTGTATTAGTATATTCAATTTGAGGTTTTTCATTTGTAGTATTCTTATTTAGTGAAGATTCACAAATATTACAGAATATTGCGTCTTTAGGTATCATTTCTGCACAAAATGGACATTTCTTCATCTCATTATTAACTTGTTTGTAGGAATTGTTATCTAAGAATTCCCCACAATGTTTGCATTTTATAGCCTTTGCTAAAATTTCTTCACCACAATA
Organism: uncultured bacterium; assembly: GCA_958366705.1. Taxonomy (GTDB): domain Bacteria; phylum Cyanobacteriota; class Vampirovibrionia; order Gastranaerophilales; family Gastranaerophilaceae; genus Zag111. Next base: position 90,739 of record CATXCB010000006.1, on the reverse strand, counting down.
TGGGCAAACTTTTGTTTCTTTTTCCATAATTTTAATCTTTACCTCTTATTTTGTTACACTTAATTTGTCTTTTTATTTAAATCTGATAATGTTAAAGCCCAAACCAGACAGGCAACCCATATAATCCCAGTTGCACCTAAAAGTAAATTTAGTGCAAATATTGCTCCAGTATATTGAGTTCTTTTTTTATCTGCAATTAATGATGGTAGAAAGTATAAATGTAAAGCTACATAAATTAGAAAAATAGGAATAATTGCATTCTCAAAAGATGTTATAAACATTGATATCATCGTTATCAATACTATAACTCCTTCAATCCAAGCTCCTAAATGCCAATCCGCTTTTGGTTTATCTTTATCTTGTGTTACCAACCATTCTCCACAATGTTTGCATTTTTGTGTATTTGTGGGTATTTTACTCCCACAATAAGGACAAACATTAAAATTTTCAGACATGTTTTCTGTGGATTGTTGTTCTATTGAAGTTTCTTTTTTTTGAAAATTTTCAAGATTAGAGTTACAATGAGGGCATATTTTTAATTCTGCCGGAATAGTTTCAGCACAATACGGGCATTCGACTTCTAACCATTTACCACAGTACTTGCATTTTTTTGCAATCTCTATAATTTCATTTTCGCAAAATGGGCATTTTTTCATCTTTTCCATAATTAATAATCCTTGTTTTATTATTGTAAAGAGTAATTTCTTACCCTGTTTTTAATGACATTATTATCAGCAAGTGTGTTGAATAATTCATTAAGATATTTTATGGCGTCTTCATCAAACTCTACAGATGTTCCCATCCTAACTAATCCAACTACATCATTGTTGATTTTTAATTGATGACCGATATAAGCTGTTCCAATAGCATGGTCATGTTCTGCTATTTCTAAATATTCTAAGCCTTGGATTTTACATTTACCTTCCATTTTTTTAGCAAAATTACAAGTTAAACCTATAAAAAACGTATCAGGTAAAGTTTTAAAATAGATTCTTTTGTCTGTAATTAAAATACGAGTTTTTAAATCAAAAAAAAGACTTTTTTTAAAAAGTAACAATAGTGGAACTTCTTCTTTCTCAAAATACATACCACTTTGATTAATTAACTCATTTGTCAATTTTGAACCAACTGTAATACAATTTGTTTTTAAAGAATTTTGTTTAATGTAATTCTCAATAATTTGTTGAATATTTGGAATAATTTTGAGGGTGTCCAAATACTCTCTGCAATGTTTACATTTTATCGCATTTTTTAGAATTTTTTCACCACAATATGGACATATTTTTGTCATAGGATAATTCCCTTTCATTTAAACTTTATGAAAAAATCTCTAAAATAGTACCTAATAAACCTAAAGTCTTAGAGAGTTTTGTTTCTTTCGGTTGCAAAAGTTTAAATATTTGTTCGGATTCTTTATCTGATAACACGCAACTGTCAATAAAAAATTTTAACTTTTCTTGTTGAGATTTTTTTATTTCTATTGTTCGACCATATGTAGAATCGTTAAATAAAGTAATTTCTAATTCACTTGTATTACCTTCAATATGTTTACCAGAACAACATACAAGTTCTATATATCCATTTTGATAACTAAATTCTTTTAGTATACAACTTTTGACAATCCAATAGTTACTTGCCAATTTTTGCAAAAAGTTCATCTCTTTGGTCTTTATAACAATATCTTCTGATGTATTATTACTATTTTTGAAATTGTTCAGCATTTCTTTACAATGCTTACACTTAATAGCCTCTGCTAAAATTTCCTCACCACAATAAGGGCAATTTTTTGTTTCTCCAGTCATGCAAACCTCCTTTTTTATATAATCTTATAATAAAAATAAATCTTGTAAACTCATGAATATAAAGAGTTATAACCTAGTTTTGTAGAATGTATTCGACTGAAAATTTGTAGTATGTATTCTACAATTCATAAATGGGCATAAGAGCAATACAAAATGAAATTGGTAGAAGATTAAAATCCTTGAGAGTAGAAAGAGATTTATCTCAAGAAGATGTCGCCTGCGAAGTTAAAATTTCAAGAGATCATTTATCTAATATTGAAAATGGTAAGCATCCACTAAATATTAAAACTCTTTATAAGTTAGCAGAATTCTATGGTGTTAGCATGAAATATTTCTTTTAACTTCACTCGGAATGATACATAATTATATTTTGTGTCATTAGTTAAAAGTATCCGAAATATTATCATTATTAAATTTCAATACCTTTGTAAATATGCGTAAATAAAAAGGTGTACATAGAATAATACATAATTTATAATTTTAATATATTATAAATTATTCATTATAGCTGAATTTCAGCGACATAGAAAGGATAAAACTATGGAATTTGTACAACCTATACGAGATTTGAAACAGATTGAAACTATCAAAAAGCTTTTAAAGTTACAAAATTTACGGGATTATTGTTTATTTGTTCTTGGTATCAATTCAGGTCTAAGGATAAGTGATTTACTGAAATTGACGATATCAGATATCATTGAGGATGGTAAGATTAAAGACCGAATAAGGTTAAGAGAGAAAAAGACAAATAAATTCAAGGATTTTCCACTATCAGAAAAGGCTAAACAAGCAATCAAGGAATATTTAAAAACCCGAAATTATAAAGAAGATGAGCCGTTATTTATGTCCAGAAAAAATAACGGTTTTTTGTTGCGTGGTCAAGCATATAAGATAATTAACAATGTCGCTAAATCCGTTGGTATCAAAGAGAAAATCGGAACCCATACACTCCGAAAGACTTTTGGTTATCATGCGTATAATAACGGTTATGATATTACAATCATTCAAAAGTTATTTAATCATTCATCACCAAGTGTAACCCTTAGGTACATTGGAATTACTCAAGATGAACTTGATGATGTGTATTTGAGCTTGGATTTGTAAATTTATACAAGTTGAGGTAAAACATTTGAAATATATGCATAGGATTGTGGTGCCGTAAAAGTTTTATTCTCACTATACGGGTCAATTGGAGTTTCAAATATCTTATATTCTTTAATTTTAATCGCATAGCCTTTTTCTTTACCAGCAAAGTAATTGAAAAAATCTTTTTCCTCAATCCCTGCGTTTGAATAGCATTCTAACCATAAATTTTGTGGAGTATCTTCTATAATCTTATCAATAAATATTTTACCAACAATTTGTTTAATCGGTGCAGAAGCATATACCCAAATTTCATCAGTATCTTGTTTAAAAATACTTTTTCTGAATTCATATAATTTTGAGCCTTGCTCAATTTCTTTTACATATTTTGGTTTAATTGATAATAAAACGCTCATCTATATTACCTTGTATGATTTGAAAACAATCTTGTTGTGATATTTCTGTAATTGTCTGAATTGGACCTTTTACAATTTTATTTTGACATAATTTAGTATATGAAAAATCATTTTTTAAGTGGAAATTATAATTGAATAATATAACTAACACCTCAGATTTACATAGCTCTGTGATATCTTCTAATGAAAATACTGTCCGTTTTGCAATTAATTTTAATACTTCATTCGGGTCTTTTTGTTTATAATAAACAGACTCAACAACACCTAATGTTGTAACGCTCATATTATCTGTTGTTCTATAGAACAATAAAATATCATTAGGTCTGATTTTAGTAGTATTTGAGTTACAGATGTAAGCTTTCTTAATTGAATTTCCTTCACTACTTGTATCTCTAAATAATGATTGTTGATTTATTGTAGGAATATAATCGGGAAATAATTTTTTGTGATAAACAGGCATAATTGGTACTATATGAGTTTTTGTTTCTTTTGTTATACAAAAACTTGGGTAGTAACAACTATTTAAAACTTGTGCTTCAAGCTTTTCTTCAGTTGATTTCACAATCTTTTTAACAAAAACTCCTTCACCTCTAGAATTTTCACCGTGTTTAGAGAAGCCAAACTTTTCAAGCAGAAAAACTAAGTAATCTTTTTCTTGACAAAAATGTGTTAAATATATATCATTCACATCATTTTTTATTGCATAGTCAAATGCTGTCCTTAATAAACGTTCTCCTAATTTTAATCCTTGTGCATGATTTGCAACTTTAAATAAACAGATTTTTAATACCCTTTTAAAACTTAACTTAGGTATGCAGTCAACAACTTCATTAGTTTCTATCTTGGGGATTAAAATAGCATTAATTTTATTTTCATCACTTTTATATGCATAAACATCTCTATTTGCTATCTTTTTCCACCAAGACGGAAACTCCTGATACTCTTGTTTTAATGAAATAAAAATATCATCATTTAAATCAAAATTAAAAGCCTTGTCTTGAATAAAACTTTGAATTAAATTGATATCAGTTTTAGGATAATATTGCTCAAAAACTTCAATGGCTTCGTTTGAGTTAATAACTGTACTTAATCCAAGTTTATCAGCTTTATTTAAAAGTTCATGGTCCTCTGTTATCAGATAATCAACAACATTCTTGTACACACAGTATAATAATTGATTATCAACAATATCATTACTGCTTTTTTCTTTACCAATTATATCTATAAATTTACTATCAGTTAAATAGTTTGGATATGATTCTAAAATAGCATATGAACTAATTTTTGATAAATTTATTTTTTGTCTATCAATATTACCATCTTTTCTTATTTCAGCAATAGACAATGGGTGTACATGCAAAGAAGTATCTGAAATACCATTAACTAGCCTCATCATCTGGACTATATATTCAGGAAGTATATGGTTATTTTCTCTTAAGATTAAAATATTTGTATCAAGAAGAATTCTCATGTTTTGATGATACAGGTAAAATAAGAATTAGTCAAACCTCTTTTTTGCTCAAGCTAATTTATAACACCTAAATCTGCCTGTTTTTTAGCATTAGCTCGCTTGATTAAATCGCTCAGCTCTGTTAAGTGATTATCTTTGTTATCCTCTTGTGTTGGCTGTTTTGCAAATGCTTTAAAATAGGGTAATGTCTTTATGAGTTCAACGGCTTGAAGTATATTGTTTGCAGAAATTCTTACTTCAATATTACCTCCGGCTACTGTTGGAATAATTGTTGCTATATATGTTTTCATAATATATCTCCTTTTATAAAAAAATAAGAAAATTTCTTAAAACAAGTTTAATTGCATAGGTTCAATTTCTTTTGTTGTTTGTGATGGAATTTTGTTATCATCATTATTCAATCGTTTCAACTTCCACTCAAAACCATTAACGAAATATAAGGGTGTGTAGAGCATTTTTGAAAACTTCCAAGCTAAACTATCTCCTAACATCACTCTTGCAGGTATTCCGTATAATGAAAGTTGGATAAAAGCCATCATAAAACACATCTCATCTATATCTATAACTTCAACAAATAGTTGAGTTTGATAGTTATAATTCTTCTTTTTCATAGTTTCGGCAAATGCAATAATCATCCCTCCACTACCACAACAAGGGTCAGATAATGTTATAATTTCTTGTTGATTCAACTTATCTTCTGTCTCTGTAAAATTTATTTCAGCCATAAATTGGCTTATGTGATAAGGTGTAAAGAACTGACCAGTAGCAACATTTCCAAGATTTAACTTCATATATATCTGTCCTAAAAAATCTTGATGTTTTTCTTCAAGTGCCATAATTAAAAAAGCAAGCAGTTGTGAATATTCTTCTGCTTGCTCTTTTGTATAGTTTTTAATGATGTCTTTGTACTTTTGTTCAATTTCATTGCTTCGATAAAAAGGTTGAGCTATTGAACATGTGCTTAATGTCAAAAAGTCTTTAAATACTGTTGTTATGCTCTTTGAATGGTCTAAATTAGTTAGTTTAGTAATAAATTCTTTTAAATAATCCATAATTTTACCTCGTTAATTCCAGAATATAGCTGATTAAATAGAAAATATCTTTATATATAAATATATTTTAAGTCTTATTTCCTTTTAATCTGATACAATCTGAATTGAGTAAACTAAAATTTGTATTTTAAAACGGCTAAAATGAGAAGTTTTCTCAAATTTAACCATTTTTATTATTATAAAATAAATAATTATGGTCGTAAACCCTTGATATATAATAAATCGAGAGGGTTTGTATTATTTGGAAGTAGGGTGAGGGGAGGGGGTTGAATTTTTGTACCAAATTTTGTACAATATGAATATAAGCCAAAGGAAGATTTAACATGATTGATAAAAAACATATAGGTACAAGTTTTGATAGTTTTCTTGTAGAAGAAGATATTCTCCAAGAATCAGAAGCAGTTGCCTTAAAACGTGTCATAGCTTATGCTTTAGAAGAAAAAATGAAAGCAGATAATATTTCAGTTAATCGTTTAGCAAAAGAACTTGAAACCTCAAGAACAGCAATCTGTCGTATTCTAGACCCTGAAAACACTTCTATCACATTGAATACAATAGAAAAAGTTGCTAAATATCTTGGCAAAAGAATTATATTATCGTTTGCATAAAATGCGTAAGCTGGTGTGAAGTCTGAAAAGACTTGCAAAAGTGCAAGGCTTTGGAAGGCGTAACACTACGATAGCGACGTGGAAATCTATGATTTCCTCAGGAGCTCTTTATATCGTTTAATGGCAACATCTAATTCTTTTTTAGGTGTTTCTTGAGTTTTCTTGATAAAAGCATGTAAAAGAACCATAGTGTTATCTTCAACATAGAAAATAACGCGAGCTATGCCGTTCGATATATTACAACGAACTTCTTCTAAACCACCAGTACCATGTAGAACACGAGTTAAAGGCATTCCAATTGGATAGCCGAATTGCACAGTTTTAATATCAAACCCAATTCTACGCATATCTTCTTTGGGTAAAGTTTTCAACCATTCTCGAACCGGTTCATTACCCGAATTTGTTGCATAAAAATATACTTCCAAAGCTGTTGTTCGTTCTGCCACTTCTTAAGTATATCATGATTTTTCTAAAAAGTTCATTTCCAAAAATTCCAATAGTTCAATAATTTTATTAAGTATATTTTCAAAAACATCAACATAGGATTTCTCATTGAGTTCAAAAATATCTGCTATATTTTCGTAGTTATCTCCTTTCCTATGAGCAATAGCTGTTGAACGTAACTTTTGTAAGTTTTTAAGAAAATCTATATGAGATTTAAAGTTTGTAATATTATTTGTTTTGAAAAAAAGTTCCAATTTATTTATACTTCCGTCAATTTTCTCTGTATTTAATTCTTCCAATTTCTTTTCATTAATTGAATCAATAATTATTTTGACTAAACCTCTCACTTGTTCGTCAAATTCACTTTGATTGTTAGAAGGAATATGTAAAGTTTGGTAATGATATTCGTCATTTTTTTTGAGAGGAATAAATAAATCCCAAGAATATTTTTTATTCCAGCTTGAATTAAACTTTTGGAATAAATACTTAAATTTTAGGTCTGAACATTGAGGGTCACAAAATTCTGCCTCAAAAGATCTTTTCCAACAGGCTTCACTAATTCCAGTGCCATCAGGTGGAATATTGAAACTTTTCCAATATAATCTTTCTTTATGACTCAAATCTCGACCAAGATCCCCCAAAAATACCATAATGTGGTCTTTTTTGTTATTGTCTAGTCTTAATCCCCATAAGTTTCCACATCTAATATAGCCATCCGAAACTTCATATTTATTAGGTTCATTATAATATTTATTTAAAACTTCTCTTTTAAAAAATACTGGTGTTAAATAATGTGGAGCTTTAGGATTTTTTCCAAAATAATCATTTAATTCATTAGGATTTGAAGTATATGTTATTTCTTCTCCATATTCATTTATATCAATAATAAAATCATCAAATATTTCTTTTTCATCTTCATTATAAGGCCAAATTCCACATTTCTCTATCGGATACCCAGTTATAAGTTTTTTCCCTATAATATTTGAAAAACTTTTATTATTTTCGAAATCCCAATCGACATTCGTATAGGCATAATTATAAGTTAGATTCTCTTCTTTTACAGTTGTTGCATAGGTTTTAGGAATCCCTAATTCATCAAGAGTTTTCTTTGAATAAAAATTACAATCAAATAAAAATAACAAAGACATTCCTTTTATTGCTAAAAATTGTTTAATTGCTTTCAATTTTATTTTTACCGTATTGTCTTTTTCAATTATAATAATGTCTTCTTCTTCACCATTATTATCAATTTTTATGTATCTGTTATTACTACTATCAAAATACAAGTTGTGGTAATGTCTAAATTCTTCGGAAATTTCAACGTAATCAGGTCTTATCCAATTAAAGGTTCTAAAATATACCAAAGGTTGAACCTTTTCTTCTCCAAATCTATGATATTTTATTTGTTCATTTTCGCTATTATAATTATAACAAGTGCAACTAGGTAATCCTGACCCTATTGATAAATCCCAACTTACATTAGACATTGATTGTGAAATCTTAGAATTGTCAACTAATGTACAATAAAAGCCTCCATTATATGGTAATTCTTTATATGCAATAAACCATACATCAGAACCAACCTGTTTTTTTATATATGTAATAGTATCAACTTGTTGAAAAACTTCTTTACTACAATTCATATTATTACTCCTTTTACTTTACAAGCTTAAATTTTGTACTTTATCACAATTTTCTATATTTCATGATAGTATAATACAAAAATAGAGGTTAGTATGAATTCTAAAGATTTTTATAAAATATTTAATCAGGTTGCAGAATCAAGAATTGCATTCTCAGAAATGAGTAATATGGCACTCCGGATGGAAAGATTGCGAAAGATGGTCTATCCAAATATGAGTGCTTATTGCAATCTTTTGCCTAAATGGAATATTATGAAAGCCATAGCTACTCCAAAAATTTTACAAATTGCTCAACGTCAACAAAATTTGATAAATCAAATTGCACCACAACTAAAATTCTTTAGTGAGCAACAAGAGATATTTAACATTATCAAACCTCAGATAGTCTTGGTTTCAGAAGCTATGCAACCATATTTAGCAATGCAAGATTTGATACAAAAATATGATTTTGGAGCAATAAGTAAAAAAATGGGCTGAAATATCAGAAATTTTAGCTAAAGAAAGGATAAAGTCTATATTATTAGATGAATATTGGTTAATAATGGATAAAGATTTATTTGATGAATTAAAAGAAAATTGTATAAATAATAATTTCAATCCTAATAAACATATAATTCGATATTATTCAAATCATAAGTTTTTGAATGTAAAACGTATTTTAAATCAAATAAAACAGGTTAATTGCTTAAACAAAGAACGTATAGATATATTAGAAGATTGTTATACTGCTATGAAACAATTATCATTTAAAGTTGCTTGTAATACTATAATACCGACTTTATCAGCTCAGGCTGATGGAATTTTAAATGAAATTAGTAAGTTAATACCAAAAGAGATTTTAGACCAAATTTTAAAAGAGAGCCAGAAAACAAAAAATTCAACAGCGACAATTATACTTGCATATTTAGAAACATTAATGGTACATGATGGAACTATTGAAAAATTCAAAATTGTAATAAAAGAAAATGCATTTGGTAAGCCTAAGAAAAGTGCAAAATATCACAAATCAAGAAATTCTGTTTTACATGGTAGTTGTAGTTATGGTAGTAAAGAAAATTTAGTTAGAGCTTGGTTAGAAATTGCTTTTCTAATTAAAGTATATTATTTAATTCTTCTGGAGCAACAAAAACAGGTTGCCTAATCACATGTTATAATTACTAAAAAATTACACTATAAAGTCTTTCAATGTTTATTTTTTTATTCATTATGTTGCTTTTGTAATTTTGTAATTTTAAACTTTATAGAAAAAATATAAAAAATGATAACAGAATGCAGGTTGAATGCAGTTAAGATGATGTTGATTTAATTATAAAATATATTTAATGAGCTATAATAGTTTATCTGTGGGCTTCTGAGTTGTTTTATTTTTAATCGATTTAATCTTATTTTTTTTTATAATTCTGTGGGTAATGGGTGGGTAATTCATATAAAATTTCAGGGGATAATGAATAAGTTTCAAAAGATTGAATTAGTTGTAAAATCTATGAGTTTAGCCTTTTTGCTTAGCTTGCCAAGGAGGATGTCGCGAGTTCGAGCCTCGTCTCCCGCTAATTAAAAAGGACTAGATTTATCTAGTCCTTTTTAATTTTAATGGATGGCAGATACAACTTATCAGGACATTTGGGACGATTGATTTTAGGCAGAAGTGCCGAGTTGTTGGGAGTTTTAGGCTAATTTAGAGGGTTGAGATTGGACGGTCAAAAATTGCACTTTTGTCCTTAAATTTGCACTAAATTGCACCGATATTCTGTCATATGAAATTTATTTCGGCATCTATTCTGCTTGGTGTTTGAGTTTTAACCTTGATACTTTTAGTGCAAAAAATGTCCGTTTTGATTTATCTTTTAGTTTGATATGTGTCGAAATATCTCTGAGATTGAGATTTAAGACTTGATTTATTCCGAAAGGTGAGCGATGAATGTTTATGCAAAGGAAATACGCATGGCAGAATTCACACCAGAAAGATCAAAACAAATCGCACTCGCAAGATTAGATTTAGTCCACAAATGGATTGAATTTAGAAAGAAATCAACAAATAAACTCCAAGCAGATTATGATTTTGTTAAATTGCACAACACTTCAAATTCTCATCTATTTAAGATTCTAGGTAAAATATCTCGCGGCAGTTTGCACCGTTGGTATGCAATGTTGGATGGGACAGAAGATTACACCAAGCTCTTACCTCAGTACAAATATTCTAAAATAGATGAATATAGGACAGTTTTAACTGACAAAGAAATTAGAATTTTTATGAGCTTGCTTTTGCACCCTAACCGAATTTCAATAGGCAAGGCAACTGCTTTAACCAAATATAAGTTAAAAGAGCAAGGACAAAGTTTTATTCCGGCAGATATTACATTTAGAAGATATGCAAAATGGTTTAAGGATAATAATTATGATAAATGGATTTTAGCACGTGATGGTGAAAAAGCCTTGTCTGATAACGTTGAACCGTATATAAAACGTGATGCTTCGCTTTTGGAAGTTGGAGATATTTTAGTCGCTGATGGTCATAAACTTGCTTTTCAGGTAATAAACCCATTTACAGGTAAACCAAGTCGAGCGACTTTAGTCGGATTTTTGGATTGGAAATCAACAGCACTTGTCGGCTATGAAATCATGCTTGAAGAAAATACTCAATGTATAGCTTCTGCTCTAAGAAACGCTATACTCAACCTTGATATGATTCCCAAAGTTGTGTATCAAGATAATGGTAGAGCATTCAGAGCAAAGTATTTTACTGACGACAAAGGTTTTACCGAACTTGGTTTTCAAGGATTATACTCAAAACTTGGAATAGAAACAGTTTTTGCACGACCTTATAATGCCAGAGCAAAAGTTATTGAAAGATTCTTTAAAGAATTTCAGGAGGGTTTTGAAAAACTTTTACCGAGTTATATTGGTTCATCAATAATTAACAAGCCGGCATATATGATGCGAAATGAAAAACTACACAAGAGCTTGCACAATGAATATATTCCAACAATAGAAGAAACAATAAAAATGATTGATATGTGGTTGAATTTTAAAAATTCACAGCCTTGTCCTAATGCATCAAACAAAACTATTGCCGAAGTTCTAGCAGAACGCAAGACTCAAAATATTGATATAAATACTCTTGACGATTTGATGCTTGCAACCGAGATTAAAACAATTCAGCGAAACGGTATCAGGTTTTTAAACTGTGACTATTTTGATGAAAGACTTTACGGTTTTAAAAGCAAAGTTTTAATTAAATACAACCTTTTTGATCTAACAAGTATAAAAGTTTTTACAACCAAAGGTGAATATTTATGTACAGCAGAAAGAGTAACCGAAACTCATCCAATGGCAAAACTTTTAGGCGATGTGAAAGATTTTGAAGACTATAAGCAAAAAATTGTCAAACAACGACAACTGAGAAAGAAAACTATTAACTCTGTAAAACAATATTTAAGTAATGAAGAAGTTAAATTTATCGAGCAGAGAATGGACGAGCCTCAAAAAGTTGAATTCAAACCTCGTTCAAATACCCTTCAAACCCTATTCAAAAATAATTCAGAAAAATATGAATACCTCATAAAAAATAATCCGCAAGATGAATGGATAGAAAGATTTAAGCAAACAAAGGAGTACAGACTTTTATATGAATAGCGGCTTGCGAGCAGAGGGCTGAAGCGTGAGCGTGCCCGTTTAGCGCGAGCAAGCCAAGAAAGGATAACACATGAACAGAACCTTTATAAAAACACAGAATGTTAAAAACTTTATAGGTTTAGTTGAAAATTTACAAAATAAACCGAAAAATATTCCAAAAATGGGATTAGTTTATGGAGAGCCGGGACTTGGTAAATCACAAACGGCTTTGTGGCTTGCTTGCAAATATAATGCGATATATTTAAGAGCAACAAACTTAATGACAGGTCGGTGGTTTTTGGAAGAATTAGTTAAAGAATTAGACGAAATTCCAAGATTTTTGACTTCTGATAACTTCAATTTAGTTGTAAAAAAGTTAAAACAAGAGCCCAAAATGATTTTCATTGATGAGATTGATTATTTGATGAATAACTATAAAACTATTGAAACGTTACGAGATATTCACGACGAAACCGACTGTCCGATAATATTTGTTGGTATGGGTTTGGCACATAGAAAACTCGAAAGATACAAGCATCTATACGATAGATTTTCAGAAATTTTAAAATTTGAAGCTTTTGGAATAAATGATTTATTTCAGATGGTAAATCATTTATCTGAAGTTCCATTTGCTCCCGATTCTATTGAATATATCCACACAAAATATAACCGTTTCAGACAAATTGTACAACTGATAAATCAGATAGAAAATTTTGCAAAAGATAATAATTTAACAGAAATTACAAAAGAAATAACGGAGCAGATTATATGAATATTGAAAAACTCGCAAAGCACGTACAGGAATTTACATTAGATGAAATCGAGATGATTGCTGAGTGCGATTGTAAAACAGAACTTGAACACCTCTTGAACGAGGGTAAAATGGTCTTTGAACAAGGTTTGTATAAATATGTAGAAATATCGATGAAGATTGATTTTGGAATATTCTTAGCAACAGATAATAAACAAGAACTAAATTTTGAACAAGCAGTTAATATTTTTATTGAAAACTATGCAAAGAAACATTGTAAAAAACGAACTTACGAAACTTATGAATCGATATTTAGAGTAAATATTACTCCATTTTTTAGAAAATATTGTTTGAATAATATTAATCAAGAGCTTGTAATAGACTTTTATAAAAAATGCAAATCTAGGCAATTAGGAACAAGAAGATTAAAAAATACAATGACACTTTTAAATCAATTGATAAAATATTTCCAAAATTTAGGTGTTATTGATAAAAGTTGCAATTTCCAAGTCCGCCGATTAACAGATAAAAATAAATTTAGTATTAACAGAATAATTTTTGAGGAATAACTATGACTAAAATGAAATATTATAAACAGACTGAAAAGATGTATATTTATGACAAAATACCGCTTGAAGAAATCGGGATCAGATTAAATATATCACGCAGAACTTTATTTTATTGGAAAAAGAAATATGAATGGGATAGGAAAAGATTTGAGGTAGAACAAAATCAAGAAAATTTTGACAAAGAACTTTTAGATTTTGCAAGAAAATCGATGCAAAAAATTTCTTCTGACATTGATAATAAGCGGCAAACCCCGCAATCTGAAATTTATTCGTTGATGAAGATTTTGAAAAATATTCCACAGGTAAAACAATATGAAACCTCTAATCAAAAATTCAAACAATCAAAACCAACAGGACAATTAACTCCTGAGGTTATTGAACAGATTCAACAAAAACTTTTAAATTGGAATGGGATTGCATAAGAAAAATTGTTGTTTATTTTTATGATATTCTTTATAAGAAAGGGTGTTTTATGAAAATTGAGATAGGTGAATCGTTAATACTTTCATGGCTAAAACATGCAAAAGAGTGTAAAATAGTACAACTTAACTGGAAACCATCAGATAGTTGGAGTTTATACAATGAACAGGAAGCAACTAGGCTATTGACCATTATTGAACAGCATTTTCCCGTTTTTAAAAATTCAAAACCTGAACAATTAATCAAACAAGCAGAAATTGATGTTTTAGGATTAAATATTGATGAAAATATGAATCATTATTATGCGGTAGATGTTGCATACCATGAACAAGGATTAAGGTATGGAAAAACATCACAGGAGTGCATAAGTATTGTATTAAAGAAAATGTTGCGCTCAGCATTATTGTTATATTTATATTTTAATTTGAAAAACGGAGATATTATTTTTGCATCACCCAAAATTAACCCCGCTGTACATAATGATTTAGAAAAGCAAATAAACAATATAGATAAACTCATTAAGGACTTAGGATTTGAATATAATTTTAGATTAATCGCAAATGATAATTTTACAAAATCAATTTTAACCCCCATTATTGAAATTTCTTCAACAGTAGCTGATACTTCTGAATTATTTATGAGAGCGCTTCAGCTTAGTAATTTATGTAAGAAAGAAAGCAATAAGCAAGTTAATCAAATATCTAAAAATATCAATAAGAATATTGCTTATAACGAATTCAAAATAGGTTCTACGGTTAAAAATAAAATGAAATATTTATTGAAAAATAACCAACTAACAGCACAGGATATTTTAAACTTAAAAGATAAAAATTATTGCAAGAAAACATTTAATTTAAAATATCCGTTACTTATTAATAAAAATGAAAGCAGATATGACGATAAAGGTAGAGCTCGTTATTGGGTTACATTATTTGAAGATGAGTATTATGTATGTAATGATTGGTATGAAAATCAGCGTCAAGACTTTGAAAATTGGTGTAGCAAAATTCAAAATAATAACTAATACTAAATTAAATTATTTGTAATTAAATTGATAGCCCATTTTTCAACATCTTTATTTTCGCTTATTACAAATTCTTGCCCGCGACAAACACTTTTAAGTTGGCAAAATTTTTCATTCAATTCTAGCCAGCATTTTTTATTTGTGTGATATGTCATATTTGCATCCATAAAGCATTTTGGAAGTTGCCAAATTGATTTATTCTCATTTGGTTTTGTTAAGGTTGTACTTTCTGAAAACTTCAATCTTCCACACCCTCTTATGTCAGAATCTTCTAATAATTTTGTATCTGCGACAAATAATAAGTTCGTTTTCTGATATTCAGTTGATGTATAGGCAATATGTGGATGTGTTTTTGTAAATTGTAACGATTTCTCTCTATCTTGCAAATTGTTTAAATCTAAAATTCCCCCGATTTTAAAATAGGCATATATACAATGTTTGCCTGTTTTATCTTGTGCACTAAATTTATAAGTCTTAATATCAAATTCTCTGAACCAACCAAAGAATAACAATAAATCTCCAACTTTTACATTATTATTTAATAAATGCTGCGCCGCTTTTGAGCATTGTCCGAACAGCCCACTTTCTATATCTGGATCTAAATGACAAGTAATTATCTTTTTACCGTTTAATTTAGGTTTAATTTTACTTTTTTCAAAAATTTCGCCAAGATTGTAGCCACAAATTTGTACGTTATTATATTCCAGATTTGTATTTTTATCGGGTATTGGCAAAGAAATTAATTTGTCACCAATAATAAAACTAGGACATCCGCCTGATGCACTATCAAATCCTTTTCTACTTAATATAATTTTCATCATTAAACCTTATTTTTGAAATTCGATTATTTCTTTTTTCTAAAAATTCCATCTGTTTTTTATAAAACACAAACCAATCTGCCACTACTTTTGGTCGCGGGTCTTTTGTAAATGTTAAATCATTTTGTAAAAACAATTTTATAGCAGAATAATCTTCCATAACTAAATCTTGTAATAAAAAGAAATCAACAAAGCCTTTAAAATCAATAAATAAGTCAAAAAATTCTGTATTTTTCTTCATAGTTTCACCTAAGGGATTGTCAAAATCCTTATTATAATATCTTCTGATACACTCAAGTGTCAAATCAAAACGGTCTTTAATAAAACGATTAATTCCTCTTTGACAGTTAATAGAAAATTTTCTATTTGTTTTCGGAAAAATCATACAGCCGCCAATCGTATATGATTTTCTTAAATAATTTTCCCTAAATTCTTTATAATTTTGAGTTTTTTCAATTTCAGTTTTAATTTGTTCAATAAAAGGTTTTATTAGGGTATTGTGAAGATATACATTAATAATAGAGTCGCTGCCAAAATTAAAATCTTTCCATATCAAATAATCATTTGAATTTTCACCTTTTTGCAAATCTAAAAACTCCCCATTTGGTAGTCTTTTACTCCATAATAATTTATTATAATTTCTTAATGTTGGACTTTTTAAATCAGGATCTGCACTTCCGCAACCTAGTCCTTCGCAATTCTGCCAAAAATTATCCCAATAATGAGGCGTATCAGATGTAAAATCAAAAGTTGTATCAATAAAAGATCCCATCAAATACCTTATCTTAAATTTTGCAATATACCATCTTCTAAATCCTGAATATTATAAACCGTATCTAAAACATCGAAGGTTTCTTCAAGATTGTTTCTTGCACTATTCCAACCGCAGCCGTCAGTAAACCAAATAAAAGTTACACCATCTATTATTGAAACTTCTTGTGCCAAAGTTTTATAGCTTCTTGCGGTTTCATTGAGTTTTGAACCTCCACTTGAATAAAAATTTGTTTCTATTACATAAATTTGATTATCGGTTTTAATCACAAAATCAAACCGTTTCTCCATTTTGCCTTGATTTGAAATTGCAGAAAGATTAACATTCCATTTATCTTCAATTTCGTGGATATACATCTCTTTGAAATAGTTTTGACCTTTAATGAATCCGGCTTTTTGGATGTAATCTTCAACAAGATTTTCCATCAAATGACCACCACGATTTTTTCTTCCGTTAGAATCAAGACCCGTTTCAACACCAGTTGTATAGTCTACTAAATTGCTTACAATATGATTTTCCAACAAATCAAACAACTTTGTCTTTCTCATAAACATTTTATAATCATCTATGCTGTAGTTTTGTTTTCTAAAAGAAAAATTGTATTCGCCATCAGCATCTGTAACAGAAATTTCGCTAGAACGAACCGCTAAGAGTAAAGGAATACATTTTAAAGTTTCAGGATATTTTATGATAATACCTTCAAAATCTTTTTCGATATTTTTTGAGCCAACTAGCGAATTTAAAATATTTAATTCAACTTTAATATCATCAACATTGTTATTTACTTTATCAAAATCCACATAGTAGCAATAATCTGCAATACAAGGTCTAAATGTAGATAACCATTCCTTAAAATTTCTAGTCATAATTCCTCACTAAAACTTCTGTAATTTTGCCTCTGCCGTCAGCATTAGCATTGATTTGACGGGAAGCAAAAACTTTTTTAATTTCGTAATTTGCATATAATTCATTTACTAATTTAGTATCTGAATTTGAAAGCATAAATTTAACACCCATTGAATCCAATTCATCACAAACATCACGCAGTTTGAATTGCATATCAATATCAAAACCGTCTTTTGTATATGAAGTGAAACTTGACGTCTCATTCAATGGGACATAAGGTGGGTCAAAATAAACAAAATCACCTTTTTTGACTTTAGTTAAAATTTCTGAAAAATCGGCACACTTAATTTCGGTCTTTTTTAATAGCTCAGAACAATTTAAAAGATTGTTTTCATCAATAATACGAGGATTTTTGTAATGTCCAAACGGAACATTAAACTGCCCCTGCGAATTTACTCTATACATTCCGTTAAAACAGGTTCTATTCAAATAAATAAAACGACTTGCTCTTTCTACATCTGACAATTCTGCATATTTTTCAGTTCTATCAAGATTTCGAATTTCTAAAAAATATTCTTTTGAAACTTCGTGCTTGCTCAAATCTTCAATAAGTTCATATACATTGTCTCTGACAACTGAATATAGATTGATTAACTCTTCATTCATATCAGAAATATAAGCTTGTTCCGGTTGTAATTCAAAGAACAAAGCACCGCCGCCAATAAATGGCTCAAAATAACGGTTATATGATTTTGGCATGTTTTTAATTAATTCAAACATAAGCTGACGTTTGCCGCCAACCCATTTAACAATAGGGTATGTTTCTTCTTTTAATTTTTCTAAAACTACTGCCATGCTTTATCTTTCTTTGAAAATACTTGCTCAAACCTTTTAACAGAAAGGTCTAAATATTCTTTCTCTAAGTCTATTCCAATAAATTTCCTACCTAACTCTAATGCCATTATACCAGTAGTTGAGCTTCCTGTGAATGGATCGAGTATTAAATCGCCTTTATTAGTCGACGCAAGGATTATGCGCCTTAACAATTCTAAAGGTTTTTGAGTCGGGTGCTTGCCGAACTCTTTTTCTGAAGGCTTTGGAGTATCTATTTGCCAAACTGAACGCATTTGTTTGTTTGGCTTTTTAAGGATATCATCGCCCCAATCCCCATTTTTCATTGCTATGTAATTGAAAGTATGCTTACCTTTCGGGTCTTTTCTTGCCCATAATAAAGTTTCGTGACTTGCCGTAAAATATCTGCAACTCATATTTGGAGAAGCATTAGGTTTAAACCAACAAATGTCATTTAGAATTTTAAACCCTGTTCTTTGCAGAGCAAAACCGCAGGCATAGATTGAATGATAAGTTCCGGATATCCAAATTGTACCGTTTGGCTTTAAAACTCTTTTGCAAGCATTAATCCATTTTTGATGGAATTCAAAATCTTCATCTAAACCTTTGCTTTCATCCCATTTTCCTTTGTTGACAGAAACTACTTTTCCGGATTGACAAGTTATTCCACCATTTGAAAGCATATATGGCGGGTCTGCAAAAATCATATCAACAGATTCGGGAGTTGCTCTATTTAAAATTTCAATACAATCACCCTGAAATAAAGTTATATCGTCTTTTTCATAAAACTTTTGCATGGGTTAATTATAGTATAAACAAGCAAACAAGTCTTTGTATGTGAAGGTTTGTGTTTATAAAAATAATTCAAATAATTAAATAAATGTTAATTTTTAGGGATTTTAATAAATTTTGATAAATAATTAAAATGGGGTAATGTAATTATCTCTCGAGGTGAAGAATAAGTGGAAGATATTGCACACAATAATAGGCAAAATAAAAAACGTGGTAGCCAGATAGAAATATTTAATGGCTTTATAAAGCAAGTTCCAAGAGCAATGTATTATTTATTGGATGGGGCTTTTAAAGTTGCAATTGAATCTGAGGATGATATTGCAATTTATGATAATACTGGAAAAATAACAAAAATCGAACAACTTAAACATAAGAATTCGGATAATGTTTTGAGTAATACTTCTGACGATCTTTGGGGAACATTGTATAATTGGATATACAACTATGTTGAAGAACCAGATAAAAGCAAGTATTCTGATAATTGTGCTTTTGTAATTTTTTTAAGAAATAAAAACTATAAACAATCAAAGTGTCTTATGGAACTTTTAAGTCTTGGTCGGGACACAAATTTTGACCAGATGATTGCAAATTGTGAAAAACATCTAAAAAACTGTAAAAAAGACGATATAACTAACAAATTTAACTATATCAAGCAACATAAAGAAGAGGCTACTAAAATTATCAAAAATTTCTCTGTAGCAACACCTCAAATTAATATTAGTTGTGATTTGAATAATTTAATTGCAACTACTTATGGTAATACCTATGGTTCTGATTTTCTATTTTTTGTCGATACTTTAAACAGTGAATATCATAAACTTATTTATAATCGAGAAGAAGAATCTTTAAAGAAATGTGTAATTTCTCAAGAAAATTTAAGTTTCATTCAAGCAAAATATGATAAATTTAGAATAAAAGTTCAATTTGTTCAAGGAACCCTTACCGAAACAGAATTGGCACAACTTCATAATGAATTGTTTGTTGCTCAATTAAATTGTATTGATTGCAATGATAGTATTATTTTATCAGCAAAAAAATCATATAAATCTTGGAAAAATTGTGAAGAAAAAGATTTATTATCGGGGAAAGTAACACAAGAGATTCTTAATCAAACATATTTAAACTTAAAAGATAATTGGGAAAATGAAAAATTATCGATTTCGCCTGTTACATTCCCAACCGCGGAAAAACAGGGGCAATATTTGTATAGTAAAGTCCAAGAAATACCGGTAAATATTGATGGTATTGATTTGCAAGGGGATAAAAGAACAATATCAAGAGGTGCATATAATTATCTAGCAAATAAAGAACTAGATAATGAATATTCCGTAGGTTGGCATCCTGAATACAAAGAACAATTAAAAGATTGGAATAATAATGAATAAAAAATCGATTTATGAAAAATATTGTAATGATATACAAAACCCTGCATTAGGAGCATCCTTAATTGCTATTTTTTGCAATGAGTTTCATAAGCAATCTCTCAAAAATGAATATCCACAGTTTCATTTAATCTTTGTTATTATGCCTCTTATATTAAACGAAAATTTTTGCAATCAATTGATAAATTCAAAGGGTAATAAACGTACACGTAAAACGGAAGATGGAAAAGAAGTGATTTCGTATTTATCTAAAATTGTAAATAATTATAAAACAGCAAATAATTTGCATCATTATATAGAAGTTTTTCGAAAATATACTCTTACTTGTATTGCTTTTGCTAAGAAATTAAACATTATAGAAATTTCTGATGAGGCTAAAATAAAATGCATAACAGATAAAATATCTAAATTCCCAAATGATAACAGATACTTGAAGGCTGCTAAATTATTAGGAGAATATTTTGCAAACGGCATGTCTTTAAGTTTAATACAACAAAAACTTGGAGTAACATTCTAATGAATATTCAGATTAAAAAAATTATACTATGGGCAAAAAAAGAGAATATCAAACCTCAAATAATTGAATTAAAAACAGGAGCTTTAAACATCATTCATGGTGGTTCAAAAAGAGGTAAATCAGCTTTGATACATATTATAGACTGGTGTTTGGGTTCTAGTCATAATAATATTCCTTTCGGAACCGTTCGCGAAAATGTATCTTGGTGTGGGCTTATATTGAAAGCGGATGATAAAGAAATTTTTTTAGCACGTGAAAATACTGAACAGCCTTCAAATACCAAAATTTATTATGAAATAAGTGATAAAATTAATATACCTGACAATGTAGAATCTAATTATACTTTAGAGGATTTCAAAAAAGATTTTAATAATAAACTAGGAGTTCCTTTTGAAGTTATTGTTGATAAAAATCAATCAAGACCTAGTTTTAGGGATTTTGTAACATTTAATTTCCAGACTCAAGGTATTGTTGCAGATCAAAATAACCTTTTATATAAAACAAATTTGTCTGATTACAGACAAAGGATTCGTTCAATTTTTAATTTTGCAATTGGTGCAGAATCAGCTCAAATATTAGAAAATAAACTATTAAAAGTTAGGTTGCAAAAAGAACTTGATGACTTAAAAAAAGGTGAAGAATATAATAAAAACCAAAAGAAACAAATATTAAAAAATAACTCACATATTTTATTGAAAGCTGTTGAACTAGGTTTATTATCAAATGAGGATGTACCTGTTGATAATGAAATATCTGAATCTAAGATGTTAAGTTCGTATGATAAGTTGGCAAAGAAAACTATTTCAGATATAAATATAGACCCTAATAGCCAAAATCGCATATCTGAACAAATAAATTTTATTGAAACGCAACTCAAGCCCATATATGAAGATATTAGAGAGTTAAAAATACGAAAGAATAATTTATCAGAAATTATAAATCTTAATAATGAACAAGAGAGTTTGCTAGAAAGTAAGCAAAAAAGGCTTGAAATTTCGAGATTCTTTAAGGATTATTTTGAAGAGGAAGCGGATGATGTTTTTACAAAAGAAGAAATAGAAAAATTGTATAATAATTTAGAAGGAACAGAGTTGGATTTATCTCTTAAATTAATCAAAAGTAAAAATTCTGAATATATTAGTCAAAGAACGAAAATTGAAGAACAAATATTATCAAAAACTCGTAATATAAACAATTTAGTTGCACAAAAGAATAAGTTGAAAACAACAAAAGAAGAGTATTCTATGTTGGAAAAATTCTATGTAAAAATAATTCTATCTGCTAAAAATATTTGCGAAATATATAAACAACATGATATTTCTAATGAACAACAAATTGACTCACTAGAAAAACAAATAAACAGTTTAAATACAAAAAATAAAGAAAAAGAATACCTCGAAGATATTGTTAAAATATCACAAGGTTATCTTCCTAGTTTTGCAGAATTCAAATATATAGATTCTTTTGACCCAAAAGAACTTGCCGTAAAAATAAAAAAAACACCTCTTTCAAGACCGTTTTATGCTTCTGATGCTGGTAGTGGTGCTAATTGGGTTGCGTATCATCTTGCAATGCTACTTGGATTTCATAAATTTTTTATTGATAAAGATACTCCTGTATTTAATTTTTTGATTTTTGACCAACCTAGTCAAGTATATTTTCCAAGATCTTCATATGATGTAAATAAAAAAATTCAAATTTTTGATAAAAATACTGAAGATGCAAAATCAGTAAAAGAGATGTTTGAAATAATGCAAAAAAGTATCGATGATAATAATGGTCAATTCCAAATTTTAGTTTTAGATCATGCTGCTTCTGATATATGGGGAGATATTGACGGTATTCATGAAGTTGCTGAGTGGACAGAAGATAAAGCTTTAATTCCACAAAATTGGATTGATAATAATGATGAATTATAAAATAATGAGGTATTTGTGATTAAATTTTTTGTTTCTAAAAATATAGTAAATCTTGCAAATTCTTGCACATTAACTAAAATCATATGGGATGATTTTGGATTTAAAACTTCTTTTAACTTATATTATGTCGATGAGAATTCTAGATTTATTCACATAGGAAAATTAAAAATTTTACAAAAAAATCAAGAATATGGTTATACAGATATACCAAATGAATTTGATAAACTTAGCGACAATTATTGTAGTCTTGGACAAGAGCAAATATATTATGAAGAGTTATATCATTTACCTGAAAAAACAAGAAAAGAAATATTAGATAGTTTAAGAGACTGTGTTAATAACAATAAAATAAAAAATGCTTTTAGAAAAGAGAATGGTTTCCAATGTTCTTTGATGAGAGTAGTAAGAGAATATGATATAAAACATTTTAGAAGTATTCTAAAAAATCAAGCAAAGCCTACACCATATAAATTTACATATGCAATAACAAATTCACAGGAATCGCATCTCGTAGTGAACGTAATTCCAAACTCTACACCGCCAACCAATGTACAAGTTATAATTGGTAGAAATGGAGTAGGAAAGACACGTCTTTTTAATAAATTAACAACTTCATTAATGAATATTGAACAAGATGAAAATGATAAACAAGAACATTTTATAAATCGTGATGAAAAATTACAATTTGCAAATTTAATAACAATAGCTTTTAGTGCCTTTGACTCTTCAAGACCATTAACAAAGGCTGAATTAAAAAATAGTCCAATAAATTATAACTATATTGGTTTAAAAAAGTCAGATAATAGTGGGTTTAGAGATTTTGGAGATTTAAACACCGAGTTTGTTGATTCTTTTCAAAGTTGTATCACGGGTGTTAGAAAAGAACGTTTAAAAAATGCTATAGAAATTTTAAATTCTGACCCTATTTTTTCAAGCCTTGATATAATATCGCTTATTGAAAATTATGATAGAAAAGAATTATTTCGTATTTATCGCCTATTAAGTTCAGGACATAAAATAGTTTTATTTAGTATTATAAAATTAGTTCTTCTGACAGATGAAAGGACATTGGTTTTAATTGATGAGCCTGAAACTCATCTACATCCGCCTCTCCTATCTTCATTTGTTAAAGCATTATCAGATTTATTAATCAATAGAAATGCAATAGCACTAATCGCTACTCATTCTCCAGTTGTACTTCAGGAAATTCCAAGAGTTTGTGTATCAATAATAAATCGCTCTGGAAAGGAAGTTAAAATAGATAAGCCAGAAATTGAAACATATGCTGAAAATGTTGGAACACTTACTCATGAAATTTTTAAATTGGAAGTTATGCAAAGTGGTTTTTATAAAACATTAAAAGATTTAATTATGGATGATAGTCTCACATATGAAGAGATCTTAAATGAATTTAAAGAACAGATAGGATGTGAGGGAAGGGCTATAATTAGAGCCTTGGAATATAATAAGGATTAATTTTAATATGAAGAAACTTGAAAAACCAAAATATGAGAACATTGAAAATGATTATTTAACTTGTATAGATAATAGTAGACAAAAAGAACTGATTGAACGTATTAAGCCTAAAATTTTGCAGCAAGTTAAAGATTATGATGATATATGCTCTGAAAAGGATAACCGTAGACTAATACCACTCTCTATTGATAAACCTACTAAAGAAATACTTTATCATCTATATGATAATAATTTTCGTGCAAAAAGTAGCAATGGAAGAAAATTATATGACAAATTATTATTATCAAGTCAAGTTTGTCCCTATTGTAAAAATGGTATTGTTTACACATTAGATCACTATTTACCTAGAACCATTAAAGATGGTTTCCCAGAATTATCTATAATTTCTTTAAATTTAGTACCTTGTTGTCGAGATTGCAATTCTTTAAAACATGATGATTTAGGAGAACAAACAAAAACATATTTACATCCATATTATGATGATGTCAGTAAAGAAAGATGGCTATATGCAAGAGTTGTATATAAAAATAATGGGCCAATTATTCATTTCTATGTTAAAAGTGTAGCTTCTTATTCTGATGAATTAAATTCTAGAATACAGTATCACTTTAATAAACTGAATATATCTAGAATTTATTCAATAAATTCTGGTTCAGATTTGTGCGAAATAATAAGATATATTAAAGATAATAAAATGTCTGAAGATAATGTAAAAGCACACTTAAAAGACTTAGCAGTAATAAATGAAAAAATAGATAAAAATTCAAGAAAGACTGCCATGTATTATGCGTTGTTGGAAAGTTCTTTATTTTATCAAAATTGTATTATAAAATAAAATTATAATTATTAAGTTGTAAATTTTGCAAATGCAATCTTCATCTCATAGTTAATTAAATCTTCTTCTGTATGTTAAATTACAGCAGAGGTGAGAACTCATTTTGAGTTCGAGCGATCTGCGAGCAGAGGGCGAAGGAGCTTTCTTGGGAGCAAGCAAAGCTTGTAAAAAGAAAGTCCGTAGACCTGTTTAATGCGAGCAGGTCAAGAATGCCTCGTCTCCCGCTCCATAAAAAGCCTTAGATACTAGTCTAAAGGCTTTTTTATTTTGTAATTGGATGTATGCTCGAACGACAATGCGTAAGTATTGTTCGTGATAAGCCTTGTTGCTCCAGCTCTTAGCGAATGAAATGAGCTATAGATATGGAGCAACATAAAACATTAATTTTGCGAAGATTACAACTTACTCTCAAAGACTCCCGCTCCATAAAAGACAAGAGTTTCAGATTCTTCTCTTTTATTTTGTGCAAAATATAATATGGAGTATGTTCAATGTGTGTTTGACAAATTTATGTTTTTTGAATATTGTTTCGGTATGAAAAGTTTTATAATATTTTTGTTTTCTTTATTTATATTTGTCGTTTATATTTCACATGAAAATATTTTTTCTAAAACTCGTTCGGGTGAAAAACAGGAAGCGTTTGTTTCTATATCTTCAGAAAAATTGCCCCCGATATTGAAAAATTATCTTGCAACATATAGTATTCGGTATAAATTTTATCTGATGCCCAATTATATAAAAGAATTTTTATCTGAAAATTCGGATTATTCCAGTGTTTATAACGTTAAACCTAATTTTACAGTACTTGTTTTTGCTCCAGATAAGGATAAGGATAAAAATTATACAGGTTTTTCTAATTTTTATTTAAAATTGTTATCAGAATCTAAACATTATGGAAATAATTTCCATATTTTATATAAGGATAAAGAATTAACAGAGGATTTATATAAAGATCCTTATGATAAAGTTGCATTTAAGGATTTGCAGAATTATTGCGGATATTTTTGTTTGATTGATCCCTCAAATGATACATTATTTACTTTTAAGAATATAACAGATTCAGAAACGCGTGCTCTTGAAGTTCTATTTCAACAATATTCTTTTTTGTTGAAGTAAATATTTATTAATGTGGATATCCATATTATCCTTTTATCTTATATTTATCTTATAATTTTTATATAAAAATAAAATATTATGAGGTTTTTATGAAAAAATATTTTAAAGTTTTGGGATATATATTACTTACTATTTTAGTGTGTTTATATTTATCTTTTTTGTTTATATTACCGCGAAAAATAGATTTAAATGTGTATAAACCGGATATTCAAAAATTTGTAGTTGAACATACCGGTTTAAATATTGACTATGACAGGATTAATGTTATAACTACTCCATTGCTTGAGGCAGGAGTGAAAACAAGTAATATAAAAGTTACTCTTCCTGATAATTCTGTTTTGTTTAGTGCAGATTCGTTTAAAGGTAAAGTGTTTTTACCTGGTTTATTGTGGCTTAGTGTTAATGTTTCCTGTGCAGATGTTGAAAAACCTAAACTGAATGTAGAAATTTTGAACAGTGAAAAGTTTAAAGTTGCAAAAGTGTATGAAGATTTGGTTAATAAACGCAGGCAGGAGCGTCGTTTGAAACCATCATTAGTTGACGAAAGCGAAATAACTCAGCTTCCTTTTGATATGTCAAAAATTAAAGTTAGAGTTCCGGCATTAAAACTTAATAATTACAGTGCGATGATTGATGATGTTTCTGCCGGTCATAAACTTACTTTGCAAGGTGAACAATTAAAATTAGGTTACTTTAATGGTAAAAATGTAAAATTAAAAACAAAAGCAGAATTTTTGAGTGATAATGATACGAATATTACTGCGAATATTGATATTGATTCCTTTATTCCGGAATTTTTACCTGCAGAACAGGAAGAAGAAGATAATGAAGCAGTATTTGAGCTTCCATTTGTAAATCCTGTAACTGCCTACAGAGATTATAATTTAAAATCAATTATAAATTCTAAATTAAAAATAAGAAAAGATAAAAATGATGAAAAATTTAGAATGTACGGATTTGTCGATATTGAGGGGACGACAGTTACAATGTCAGGTTTGCAGCTGCCGGAATCATATTTTAGGCTTCACTCGAAAGGAACATTATCTGAAATTGAAACAAATTTGTATGTAACAGATAAAGAGTTCATAAATCTGGAGGGAACAATTGATTACGGTAAAAATCCGTATCTTGATTTGAGTTTAAAATCTCCTAAAGTGCATTTAGCTAATATTTTAAAAATCACAAAAGCATATTTGGATACTATTCATATCAAAAATGATATCGAATATATGTCTGCAAGCGGGTATTTACTTGCAAATGCAAATCTAAAAACAGATTTTACTGATATTATCTCTACAGGTAAAGTTGTAGTCCGCGGAGGTAATATTGTTGATAAAAATATAGGATTATTATTTAATGATATCAATGCAAATTTATTCTTTGATGATAATGTTTTCAGGGTTACAGATACTCATGCTTTAATTAATAATCATCTGCTGGAACTTGCAGGAAAAGTGGATTCTAATTCTATTGCAAATTTATATATAAAAGGGGATAGAATTCCTCTGCCTGCGTTGTATACTGCCTTTGCTCCAAGAGATATAAAACAGGCTTATAATTTAATTTCAGGCTTTTTAACAATAAATGCAAAAATTACAGGAGAAATTAAAGATATCGCAGCTCTTTGGGAATCTGATTTAGATAATCTGGTTCTTAGAGATCGTAAAGGTAATTTTATATTATCAAACTCTTCGGCGCATTTTGGTATTGCAAATTCTCTTGGTAAAATAAGAGGACGTATAAAAAATAAAGGGTTTAAGTTAGTTTTGTTAAAAACTAATTCTGAGATTAGAAATGATTTATTAACTGTGGATATTGATAATAAATTCATAAAAGCTAATAAATCAAATTTTAAACTTAATAATAACTCTCAAATAGCATTTTCAGGTTCTGTAGAAAATTATATTTCTAATCCTGAATCTAAATTCTTTACAGATGGACATTTTGCAGCATCTGATTTAGGGCATCTTCTTGGTAAGCAGATTGCTCCGTATTTTGATATTAAAGGTGTGCTGCCTTGTAAAGCGTCTTTCCGGGCAAAGGGTAAAAAGATTAATTTGATAGCTCAGGTTAAAGCTAATGAGGTTAATTATATTACTCCTGTTAAGTTTGAAGAATTTGCAGGAAAGCAGACAATTCTTCAATTTATGCTTGAAAAAAACGGAGATACAATAAAAGTTAATCGAACAGGTTTATACACAAGTAATGACAAATCACGCTCGTTTGTAAATAATCTTCCTGCAAATCTTGTAGGAACCAGAGAAGTTGTTGCTGTAAGGGCAATGGTTTCAAATTTAAGTACAAATCCATTTATAAATATTATTAAAATAACAATTCCAAAAACTTTAAACGGCTCTATTCATATTTTCAAAAATTCTAAATTTACACTTGGTGGGCAGGTTTATATTTTTGGAACACCTCAGGAGCCTCATATAAATGGAAATTTTGATATTAGAAATTTACATATTCCGGAAATTTATACTTCTATAAGACATATTGCAATAGATTTACATTCTAAAACTGTTAATGCAATTTTAAATGATGTAGATGCAAATGGTTCTGATTTTAAAGTATCACTTAATACTACCTGGAATTTATTACCAAAATTAGTATTATCAGAAGTTAATGTCTCATCACGTTTTGCAAATGCCGATAAGTTAAATAAGACGACACAATCTTTAATGAAAGTTTTGCCGTCATCCTCTGGAGCCTCTGCTAAAAAGGCAGATATTCCGGTAGAAATTCGCAGAGGTTCAATAAAATTTAAAAAATTGGTTTCCGGTAAACTTGTAGTATTGAATACAACAGCCAGATTATCATTATTGAAAAATATATTGTATTTAAATAAATTAAAAACTAATCCATTGGGCGGACAGGTACATGGTGATGTTTCTATGAATCTGTTATCCACCAGATTAGATGCTAAAGT
Source organism: uncultured bacterium (assembly GCA_958366705.1). Taxonomy (GTDB): domain Bacteria; phylum Cyanobacteriota; class Vampirovibrionia; order Gastranaerophilales; family Gastranaerophilaceae; genus Zag111. The sequence continues at coordinate 61,590 of CATXCB010000006.1, read as the reverse complement.
TTATGGTAAGAATTTTAGTATTGAAAAAGTTTTGTTAGATGTTTTAAATATGAAAGATACTTTATCCGGTAATTTGAAATTCGCTGCGGATATTTCAATGAAAGGACTGTCTGTTGAAGAGCAAATGAAGACTTTAAAAGGTTCTGTTGATTTTGATGTTAAAAACGGACAGTTAGGTCCATTCGGGAAATTTGAAAATTTCCTTATGGCTGAGAATATCAGAGATAATGCATTTTTCTCTTCGACTATCGGCTCTGTGATTTCAGATATTGTGACCGTTGATACCTCACATTTTAATTATATGTATGGTCGTTTAACATTTGCCGATGGAGTTGCTGAGGTTGCACCGCTCAAGACTCAAGGAGATGTTATGTCTATGTATGTTGCCGGTAAAGTTAATTTGCTGGATAATAGTGCAGACTTAAAGCTAAGGGGAAAACTAGCATCTTCATTCTCAGATAAATTAGGGCCTCTTGCTAATATAAATCCTATTAATCTTGTTAAAAATACACCTGGATTGAATATAGTCGCAGCAAAAACCTTTATGGTCTTCTGTGAGGTGTTATCAGAAGAAGAAATGAGGGCTATTCCGCATCTTGGTGCCGGGAAATCTGATGATTATGCGACTAAATTCCAGATAAAACTTCATGGAGATACCAGAAAACCTCTAAAAATGATAAAATCATTTAAATGGCTGGCTCTTGATTCAGAAATAGAAAGCGCGCAGGATTTTGTTGACACTATTCCAACTCCTGTTGAGGGAGAAGAAAATATGACAATTGAAGAAATTATTCAATTACGCAAAGAGCAGGCAGAAGCAGCGGCGCAAAATAAAACTCTTGAGGAATATCAATCTGAGAAATATTCAACCGGATTGTTAGATAGGTTAAAGCATAAAATGGGTAAATAATAACAATAAAGAAGTAAAAAATGGAAAACATATAATGTTTTCCATTTTTTATTAGTTAAATAAATATTTGTTTAATTGTTTTCATCAAGTAATAATGTTGGTTGAGGTATTGGATTTTTGAAAGATTCTTCAATGCTTAGAGTCTCTGCGTTAATTAAATCTTGCATTGCTTCTTCTTCTTTTCCCAGGCTTTTGTATACCTGAGCTCTCTCAAAATAAAGCCTGTTTTTAAGAAGAAATATTCTATCTTTTTCAGATTTAATCAGCAGATAATCATAGATTTTTAAAGCTGAATTGTATTGTTTAATATTATATAAAAATTGAGCTTTATCCCATAAGAATGAGTCTTTTTCAAAATCATTAGAAGCGTGTTCTATTTCATAATCAAAATCTTTAAGTGCGCTATTATATTCTTTAATAAGATACTTAATATAGATTTTATTATCAAAGTTCATAACATTGTATTCATCAGGACCTAATTTATAGGCCTGGTCATAGTCATTTATTGCGCCTTGATAATCTTTTAGCTGGAACTTTGAGTAACCGCGTAATGAATACCATTTTGGAGCTATCGGAAATATTTTTGAGCCAATAGTTGTTAACTTTATGACGTCATTGTATCTTTCCTGATGTATCCATTTTAGTGCAATTTTAAAAGGTGAACCTATACTGAAGCATAGCAGAATTATAGTAATTAATCCGAATGCTTTTGCCAGTTCTATTTTAAAATGTTTATAATATTGTTTGTCTGTACAGTCTGAAGGTATGAATATTGTTTTTTCAAATTGTCCGAATTTGTTTTGTAGAGATTTTTCAAAGTGTTTTGTAGATAGAAAATTTATGCAGTGATAAATTAAAAATATTATTAATAAAAGCGGTAAAGCTGTCAAATACCAGTTTTTATCACTTATTAAATCATAATTCGGAAAAATTAGTCCATATAAAAATAGTATAAATATTATAAAAATAATAATGATGGAAACTCTTTTATGGCTGGTAATAATTTCCCATATTGTGTCTAATTCTTCGCCTGACAAAATTTTATTAAATTTATAAGCTAAATAAGTATTATTTATTGATTTTATTACCGTGGAGTCTTCTGAAATTGTGTAAAAATTCATCGGAGCACGTTTATACAGCCATTTTAATATATTAATCTTGAACATTACTTATAAATTCCCTCTGATTCTAATAATAGCATAAATTACATTAAGAAAATATTTTTTTTTGTAAAATATCTTAGAATAAGTCTAATTGAGCTTTTAAGTGAATTTGTAAGGTTTTGGATTCTTAATATTTTGTTACAATAGTTGATATAAATACTTTTCTACTTTTTGATATATTTCTTCCGGTGTTAGACCTTTGTAATTTATTCTTGATGAGGTTATAGGTTGTCTGTAATCGTATTTATTGATTGACTTTGAATCTACAATAACTGATGGTGGAAGTATAGACCATTTATATAGAGCTGTAGACATTCTTCTGTAGAATTTATCTAACCATTCTATTTTTTGTTCTTGTGAAATTTTATTTTTCTTTTCATACAAAAATTCAGAGTGGAGCATATCGTGATAATTCTCTTTTTTGTTTTCTATCCTCCATATAATCTCATCAAGAAATTCGTAAGGCATTAATGCATCTTCTGCGCAGAGAGGTTTTCCAGTCTTAGGGTCAATAGCCAGTTCTGCTCCTGGTCTTTTTAAGATAATGGATTCCGGAATTGCGTTTTTTATCTCTCGATTTTTGTTCATCCATCGTGCAAGTGCAAACAATTTTGTTTTTGGAACGTCTGCAATTGGAGCAAAACCACCTGACATATCTCCGTTTATTGTCGCGTAGCCCATATATAATTCAGATTTGTCAGAGGTTGCAATAGGAAGACAGGAGGCAAATTCATTGCTAACTCCCCACAAGAACATAGCACGAGCCCTTGCTTGAATATTATCCATTGTGAAAGATTGTTTGTATCTTCCTGTCCATTTTGATTCAACAGTATTGAATATAGACTGAAGACAGGTATTAGTTGTTTCAACTAAGTCTTTTATTGGTGCTTCTGTAAAGTTTATGCCGAGATTGTTTGCAAGTTTTTCGGCATCACTTTTGCTTTCGCTGCTTGTTATTTTTGATGGCATACTTATGCCAAAAATATTTTCAGCACCCAGTGCATCAGCCAGTAAAACTGCGCATACTGTAGAATCAAGACCTCCGGAAAGCCCGAGTACTGCTTTTTTAAATCCTGTTTTTCTAAAGTAATCTTTTATACCTTGAAGAATTGTTTTATATGTTCTTTCAAGATCTGGTTCATATTCCTGAGTATAAATTTCATTTTCAATCAGTGTTTTTTCCAGGCCGCCAGTCAGTGGATAAATTTTTCCTAAATTCATATCCGGATTTACAATTAAAAATTGTTCTTCAAAAGATTTTGCGCGTGCAAACAGTTTTCCGTTGTTATCAAAAATTCTGCTTGAGCCGTCAAAAGAACTATTATCAATTGCGCCAACCTGATTAACATACACGACTGGTGTTGAGTATGTTTTTGAAATAAATGAGAGCATATTATGTTTTAATTGTTCTTTTTTTGCTCTTGTTGGCGAAGCTGAGCAATTTATAAAAACATCCGGTTTTTCTTTAGATAATTCTTCTATAGGGTCAACAGAATATAATGTTTTTTCATTAAAAAACTCTTTATTATTCCAGCAATCTTCACATATAGATATTCCGTATTTTTTGTTATTTATTAAATTTGTTTTAGGACACTTGCTAATTTTGTCTTCATCAAAACAGCCCAGAGTTTCGGCTGGCTGGTTACCAGCAATCGGCGATGGTTCGATATATCTGTAATCATTAAATTCAGAGTATGTTGGCAGCAAAGATTTCCTTACAATTCCTTGAATTTTTCCATCTTGAAGTATTGCAACGGAGTTATAGTATTTTTTGCCGGTCAGGTTCTTTATCTTTCTTGGTTCTACAAAGCCTACTATTGCGGCTGTATCTTTTGTGATTTTTGCAATAGCTTCCAGCCATTTTATATTATCTTCAACAATAATATTATGTCTATCAATTGTATCTTCTATAGGGTATCCCATAAGAGTTAGTTCAGGAAATACAACCATATCAAGACCAATTTTTTGTGCATGTTGGATATGTTTTATGACTTTTGCAGCATTGTATTCTATATCTCCAACTATAGGATTTATTTGAGCAATACCTATTGACCCTTTTCTGTATGGTTCTAGTAATTTCTTTAATTCTTTATCTATAATATTAAGATTATTGTTATCTGATTCTTTGTCGTAGAGTTCTGAAAGTTTGTAGATTGCTTCTTTATCTGAATTATTTTTTAAAATGTTTTCTATATCTTTTTGTAAATTGTTTGTTTCAGCTATTTCGTATTTTGGCATTTTAGTATCCTCTAATATCCCTGATTTCATTTTAATTATATAGTAAAAAAGATAAATGTTCTTGATTAACAAAATTTTTTTACTATAATTAATGTGCAAATTTATAGCGGTATCGTCTAGTGGTTAGGACGAGAGATTCTCATTCTCTAAACAGGGGTTCAATTCCCCTTACCGCCGCCAATAAAAAAGACACGCTCGCGTGTCTTTTTTATTGCAAAGCGAGTATTGTGGAGTGGACAGAACCACTGCAAGCCTAACGGCTTGCAATGGGTTCAGCGATGAGCGAGCAGAGTGCGAAGCCTTGACCGCAAGATATAAAATATCGCAGCGGGCAAGCGAAGACACGTTTAATGCGAGCGACTCAAGACAATTCCCCTTACCGACGCCATTATTTTAGTGTAGCTGGTCTTGTACAAAATTTGAAGAATATTTGTATGCCGTTTTATTCTGTCGTATTGGTGCTTTATTCTACGGTTATAGTTTTGTAATAAAAACTATTAAAAAAATGAACTTTTTGGTTTTGAAATCGTTTTATTCATGTAGGTAGAAAATTGGTAGAGAAAGTGGAGGTATATTATGAAGAAAATAATTGCAACGGCTTTATGTTTAACTATAGCTGCACCGTGTTTTGCACATGGAAGATATCATCGCCATTATCCAAATAGACCATATCACCGTCCTCATTATGAATACAGGTACGAACACCATACACATGTTCATAGATGTAATCATAACTGCTCATCAAGACATAGAACTAAAACTTTAGCTGCAGTGGCAGGTATTGCAGGTATTGCAACTGTGATTTCAGCCATTGTAGATTAATTGCTACTTATCATAAAGTAATAAATTATATTTGCCCCATTTAAATTACAAAATTTTAATCTTAATCCCAAAACTCTAATCATCTTGCTTGTAAAGATGATTTTTTTTGTAAATGTTTTGTAATAGTGGGGTCAGAAATTTTATGTTTAATTTTCTTATATATAATATAAGGTATAAGGAGTATAAAATGACAATGACAGATTGTGTAATTGGCGGTTCTCGCTTTGAAAATGTAAAAAGCAATGCATACTGGTCCAGGGTTATGTTGGATTCAACTTTGTCTCCTAAGGATGTTTATATAGATAGTTATTTAGACCATCTTAGAGATTGTATTAAAAATCCGACAGTAGGATACATTGCAAATGATAAATATATTAATAAAAAACCTAAAAACTATCCAATGTATTTTTGGAGAAATCATGCTATGTTGGGTGAAAACACTAAAGTTAATATGTTACGAGAGATTTTGGCTTCAAAAGTAAAAAAGTTATATCCTAAGACCGCGAAACTTCGAGAATATATTATTAGTGATGGAAGATTAAATTTAGACTATGTGACTAAGTCTAAAGGATATAATTTTTTAGACAAATTAAAAATACTTTTAACTATATAATCAAGTATGAATTATTCAAACAAAATGTCGCGACTAATACCGCGACATTTTGTTTTTTGATTTATATCAAAATTCTGGAACATATATAGATTTTACACTAAACATAGCTAGAACTGTCACCCTGAACTTGTTTCAGGGTCTAAGTACTGGTAAGATTCCGAACCACCGAGTAGGAACAGAAAATTACGTTTCGTAAACTCAACTAATTTTCTAGTCAGTTCGGAATGACATTATGACTCGTTTTTGAGCATATTTGGTGTAAAATTATATATCAGTCCCAAAATTCCCTCTATACATGCTAAAAACCTAGCCAAATTTCACCCTTTTACGAACTCGTTTTGGAATATGCTAAGTCCCAAGGTGCTGAAACGAGTTTGATAGGTCAATTATCTTTTTCTCAAACTTTAGATTATGTTACAAAATCTTAATATATGACTCTAAAAATTAAAGTTATCATCTTTTGTTGTCGATATATAAAATGTAATTAAAAACTAATAATTTTTCCTCCTTTTCCCCTACTACTAAACGGAACCTTAATCGGTTCCTTTTTTATTTGGAAAAGTTATTTATTCTGCTTATATTCGTTTTTTACCAATAAAAACCATATAATTAGTAACACGGGTACAACTATGAATATCAGAGGATTATAATTGTAAGCCTGTTTAAAATGGAATTTGCAAAATTCTACAAATGCTCTTGTTAGACCGCAGCCCCAGCATTCATGATGTGTTAGAAATTTTATCAGACAAAAATTTTTAAAATGAGCTGCAACTGCAAGATTCGCAAATAAAATCCCCCATATTGGCAGACCTATGATTAGAATGGTTTGTATTTTTCTGTATTTATTCTTATTCATAATTTCTTTTAAAAAGATGTATCAAAAAATAAATTTTTGATACATCTAAATCTTTTAATTAAATAGCTTTAACTAAGGTGTTGGCGTTTCCAAACCTCCTAACATTGCACCCATACTAGCTACAAATAATGCAAAATATGCTGCAGCACCAATTATACTTAATACAACTATACCAATATAAAGATAACCGACCCAATCTATTCTTTCATATAATTCACTGCCATCAGCATGCGTAAATTTACCTAATGCAATCATTACACCATCAATAAGTGTCCATATTACACTTATTGGAGCGAGGCAGCAACTAAAAGTCAGTGCAAACATTATCCAAGCCGTAACTTGTTTGCCTGTGTAAAATCTGTGAGCTCCAAAAGTTCCAAATGCGCAGCATGACATCATTGTTGCCATCCAGTTTTTACCTTCTAATTTTTGCAGGTTTTCTGATTCCATAATCTTAATCTCCCTTTGTTAATTTGCAACAAATATTATTCTCCGAGTTTATTTTAATGTTATGGTCTTTGCAATCATCTATTCACAGTATTTTGTAACTGCTTGTTATTTAGAAATTATTTTCCTGTTGAACCGAATCCTCCTGCTCCTCGATCAGTTTCAGTCAATTCTGTTACAACTTTAATTTCTGCTTGTTCGACTCTTGCTATAATCATTTGAGCAATTCGTTCCTGCGGTTGTATGGTGTATGTTTCGTTTGAGAGATTAACAATTGGAACACAGACTTCACCTCTATAATCTTCGTCTATGGTTCCTACGCAATTTATCAATGTAATTCCATGTTTTATGGATAAACCTGAGCGCGGGCGGATTTGGGCTTCATATCCATGTTCAAGTTCTATTTTTAGTCCTGTAGGGATTAGTTTTCTCTCTAAAGATTTTAGTGTCACTGGTTCAGTTATTGCAGCGCACAAGTCCATTCCTGCTGCTCCTTTAGTTTGGTATTGCGGGACATTAATGTTATGGGTGAGTCTTTCAATCTTTAATACAGTCATTATCTTCTCCTCTTTTTTTATATAATAAAACTCTTTTCATTATTATGATGTATGAAAAGAGTTTTGTAAATTTATTAAGTTCTCAAGCTGTTTACTTTAAAAAGTTGTCAAATATGCTTGGGATTGTAGTAAATTTGTCAGATGATTTGACTAATGTATCAGTTGATGGTGATTTTTCAAGTTTAGATGCTGATACAAGTTTTTTGCAAAAATACTTATTAAAATCATCTATACTATCCATTTTGAATTGAGTGTTTGATTGGTTTAATTTTGCCCATGTACCGGTTGGTTGTCCAAATCTGTTTAGTATATTCTCGTTAAATTTTATCACAATGTTTTCTCCTATTATGTTGTCTGTTATTATAAAAACCGAACAAAATAAATTTTGCGAAAGGGTAGAAATTTTCTACCCTTTTTTACTATGCTTTTATATCTTTTTCTATTTTTGCTAGAATTTCATCCAATTTTGAAGCATCTTTAACGCCGCCTTGAGCAAAATTAGGACGTCCTCCGCCATTTGCTCCGGTTGCTCTTGCAATTTCTCCTACAATTTTACCTGCATTTACGCCTAGTTTTACAAAATTATCAGAAACTTTAACTGCAACAGTTGTTTCACCGGCTAAAATAATGATGCTGTTTCCTAGTTTGTTTGATAAAAATTCCAGACCTATTTTAATGCCTATAGGTTTCAATCCTTCAACTTTAGAAATAAATAGTTTTCCGCCATTGATATCTTGAGCTTTTGAAATGAATGATGCGAATTTATTTCTCGCATTTTCTTCTTCAAGTTTTTCTATCTGTTTTTGAAGTTCTCTATTTTCATCAGATAATTTTTCAACACGTTCAACTACTTCATCAAAGTGAGATTTGAATTTTGTTGATAATTTATCTAATTCAGTAGATTTTGCATTTAAGTAATTTATTGCAGCTTTAGAAACAACAACTTCAATACGTCTGGTACCTGCAGCAATTGCACTTTCAGAGATTATTTTTACAACCCTTAAGTCTTTCAACTGTCTGGCATGAGTTCCTGCACAGAATTCTTTAGATATACATTCTTTATCATTTTCAATTGAAACAACACGAACTTCATCTCCGTATTTTTCCCCGAATAATGCTGTTGCTCCGGTTAATTCAGCTTCTTTTATACCCATAACTTTGGTTGTTACAGTATAGTTTTCACCAATCCACTTGTTCATTAAATCTTCAGTTTTTCTAATTTCGTCAGAAGTCATTGCTCTTGAGAAAGTGAAATCGAATCTCATACGATGTTCTTCAACTTGAGAGCCTGCCTGTTTAACTTCATTTCCAAGAACTTTAATTAAAGCAGCTTGAAGCAAATGCGCGGAAGTGTGATGAACTCTGATTTCTTCGCGTTTTGCTAAGTCTATTACTGCATTAACAGTTTCACCGATTGTAACTTCACCATTCAAAATTTCGCATCTGTGGACATACAAATCATTAACTTTAAAGGTAGTTAAAACTTCAGCTTTTAAGTTTTTATTTTCTATAATTCCGCTATCTCCGATTTGTCCGCCGCATTCAGCGTAAAATGGGGTTTTGTCCAGTACTAAGTCGACAAATCCTTCACCTTCAATCTGTGCTAGAATTTTCGCATCACTGCATTCGTTTTCTTTATAACCTAAAAATTCACTTGAACCGACTTCTTTTTCAATTTTAGCGTATTTCATATCTCCGGTAACACTGATTTTAGCGGTTGCAGCTTTAGCTCGTTCTTTTTGTTCAAGCATTGCAGCTTTAAATCCGGCTTCATCAACTTTTAGCCCGTTTTCTTCTGCGATTTCTTTTGTTAATTCAAAAGGAAATCCGAATGTATCATATAATTTGAATGCGCTTTCCCCATCAATATCTTTTTTATTATCAATAAATTCATCTAACATTTTGTAGCCGCGATCAAGGGTTTTAGCAAATCTTTCTTCTTCTTTTTTGATTGTATCAATTACTTTTTGTTTGTTTTTTGCTAATTCCGGATAAGCTTCACCGTAGTGTTCAACTATAACGTCTACAAGTTTATATAAGAATGGAAGTTCCATACCTAAGATTTTTCCGTGGCGTAAAGCTCTACGTAGAATCATACGTAAAACATAACTTCTTCCCTCATTTCCTGGAATTACGCCGTCAGAAATCAAGAAAGAAACGCATCTTGCGTGGTCAGTAATAATTCTCAAAGAAATATCAGTTTTTTCTGATTTTTTGTATGGTACACCGCTCATTTCTGAAACTTTATCCATGATAGGTTTTAAAAGGTCAGTTTCAAAGGTTGATGCGACACCCTGACAAACCATTGTGATACGTTCGAGCCCCATACCGGTATCAACGTTTTTCTTCCCTAACGGAGATTGATTCCCTTCTTCGTCCTGATATAGTTCAGTGAATACAAGGTTCCAAATTTCAACCCATCTGTCGCATTCGCAGGTATCGATTCCGCAATTAGGATCATCACATTTATATTGTTCTCCTAAGTCGTAGTGAATTTCAGAACAAGGTCCGCAAGAACCAGAAGCCCCTGGAGGTCCCCAGAAATTGTCTTTTTTACCTTTTCTTTTAATTCTTTCAGCCGGGACACCAACGCTTCTCCAGATATCAAAAGCTTCATCATCCGTTTCAAAAATAGTAATCCAGAGTCTGTCTTTGTCTAATTTTAAGACTTCAGTAACAAATTCCCACGCCCAAGGAATAATTTCTTTTTTATAGTAATCTCCAAAAGAGAAATTGCCTAACATTTCAAAAAATGTATGATGACGTGGAGTTCTACCTACATTTTCAATATCAGAATCTTTTCCGCCGGCTCTTGCGCATTTTTGGCAAGAAGTTGCTCTGGCAGGGTCATATGGACAGTCTTGTATCCCTAAAAATATCGGTAAAAATTGCAGCATACCAGCAGTTGTTAACAATACAGTTGGATTATCAGGTACAAGGCTTGAGCTTTCCACAACTGTATGTTGGCGTTTTGTTTTAAAATAATCTAAGTATAATTTTCTAATTTCATTTCCGGTTAGCATAATTAAGTATCCTTTATGTTTTTTCTAATGTATATGAAGATTATAGCTTAAACAAAAAAATGAATAAATAAAAAATAAGTAATGTGAAAATTTTTAAAAAGAATAAAAGAAAATACTTGCAAGAAAAATTTTTCATGGTAGGATAAGAAATGTAAGCCCTGGTAGCTCAGCTGGATAGAGCAACCGCCTTCTAAGCGGTAGGTCATGCGTTCGAATCGCATCCAGGGTAAATAAAAAAGACGGGTTTATCCCGTCTTTTTTTATTTGTGTTGAATAGCGATGAGAACGCCAATTGGCGTTCGAGCGGATTTCCGTACGGACGACACGAGCGTTAGCGAGTTAGTCCGGATAGCGAGAATATTGAGCAATATAGAACCATAGGTTCAATTGCGAAACTATTCGAGCGAGTAGGAAATCCAAGACAATCGCATCCAGGGTATTTCTATAAAATAAGCGGGTTCGAGCCGCTTATTTTTTTGTTTTACAATATCTTTACAATATTAAAGTTTTTTGCCTGTGTGTCGTAAATATACTATATAGCGTGTAATAATAAGGAATCCAGAATGGAAATTACGGTTAATAGTGGTGAAAGTTTAACTCTTGCTATTAAAAAAGCATTAATAACTCGAGAAAACGCTAAGGAAACTAGTTTTAACGGTAGTATATGGAATAAAATACTTGATATAGTTGATAAACAAAATCAAGAAAATATTAACTCGAATAAAGAAGCCCTCTATAAGGGCGGCAGTGTTAGAAAACCTGCCAACTGGCAAAAAAATTACAAAGTTTTTGCCGGTCAAAAATTGGAATTTTCAGACGAAAGTTGGGATAAAATAAAAGAGCTTGTTGGACTAAAGATTGAAAAACAACAAGAATCTAACAGAAAACCGCCGGAACCGGTTCAAGAAAAACCTGTTCAGATAGATATTCCAGAACCGCAGCTTGATAAAACAGAGAAACTTCCATATATACATCTGCCTCAAGATAATTCCGTTTCAAATGGTAAGAAACAGGTTCAAAGCCAGCCTGATACAATTCCTGTTGCCAGTAAACCGCAAGATAATCTAGTTAACTCTGCAGAATTGCCGGAATTGAAACTCCATGTTGATAAAGAAGAATTAAAAAATAAAGAAGTCTTAAATGTGCCTCTCAACAGGTCGATTACTGTCCACAAGAAAAAGTCAAAGAGCTCAAATGACGTAAATGTAGTAAAAAATTCTGATGGTTCAATTACTACAACATCTGTTACGACAGAAAATGATGGAACAAGAGTTGAAACTTCGCAAAAAGTAAAGGAAGTCGTTTATAGCAGATTTATAAATAAACATACTATTATCGAAACTACGAAAACTAGTTCAGATGGGAATGTTATAACTAAAACAACAGGTTCTGAGATAGAAAAAATACATAAAAATAAAGATTTTATAGAAATTAAAAAAGGACCGACAACGACAGTAACTACTACAAAAAATCCAGATGGAACCAAAACCGTTAGCTCTGTAATTATGCCTGAAAGTGGGTTTATTCGTTCTTCTGATGTAAAGCAAGGTAGTTACACAATTGATACAGAGGGTAATATTATATCCCAAAATAATTCAGGAATAACTGTAAAAATTTCGCCGGCACAAAATAATAGTGATGGTTCTTATAGTACTCTTGCCACAATTACGGATTCTGTCGGGCAAAAAACAACTATACCTGTCAATGCAGATAATAGTTCTGTTTATGGTTATGTGCATAAAGATAATAATGAAGAAAACTTTAATATAATGATGGGCGATGTTGCAAGAGCTATAACTGGTTTAAAACCGGAAGTTCTTGCAGATTTAAAATCAGAAATATCCAGTATAAATATTCAGACAGAAGATTTTCTCCCTATTGGTATAAATGCTGCAGGTTATTATAAAAATGACAGTATTGTCCTTACTGTGGAAGGTAATGGCTTAAAAACAAGTACCTTAAATCATGAACTCGGTCATGCTATTGATGCTGATAATAAGCATCATAATCTCTCAAACACTTATTCTGAAACTTTTGATACTTTAAAAAATCAACTTAAAGATTCTGGAATAAAAACTGAAGAATATTATGCACTCACAAATCCTAAAGAATTTTTTGCCGAATTTTATGCCGGCAAGTACGGTAATGGAAAAGATTCCAGCAAGACATTATTCAATAAACTTGCAGCTGCTGACGATGGCCAAATAAAATCAACTTATCAAAATCTAATAAATCAGTGTGAACAAATTCTGAAGAATACAAGAAATCAAAATCCGGAACAAAGGATGGGAGCCTTTAATCGCTCAAATTCCTGGATAGATCAGAATCGAGAACGTATTATTCAGGTGTTTGGAGCAGATGCCCAAATGATACGTACAGAAGATGAGTTATATAAATTGTATTTAGAAAATAAAAACTCAAAGCAGGCACAAGAGCTTTTTAATGAGTTTTTGTCAACAGGAGATAGATAAATTTTTTGATTTGCCTTAATTTTATCCGTTTGGCTAATTGTATATATTGAGCTATTCAAATATTATATTTTTTTAAACTCTGTTTTATATGAGTTGTTTGTATATAGTATAGCTAGGGTTTTGTGTATGAAAAAGTCTCATAGTATTTTTGATAAATGTATAATTAATGTCCCCATTTTAATACTTTTCTTTGGTTTATCAATATTTATTTCATATTCAGTAAATATGAATGCTTCGAATAATTTAGTTAAAAATATTACATTACTAAAATATGAGAATAATAATGTGAAATCTGGAAATTCTATTACCGTTCAAACTCCTGAAAATTATCAAAATTTTATGACAAATTATTATGAAACACAGGCAAACTGGTTAATCTTTTGGTTAACATTGCTAACTTGTTTAACTGCAATTGTAGGTATTGGACTTCCTTTTGCTTTAGGGCAGTCCTATCGCGAAAAAATTAAAGAAATGGAGTGTGAATTTGAAAAAAAATTAAAGGATATGGAATTTTATAAAAAAAGTTCAGCAGCTACATTAACAACATTGAAAAAAGATGTAAAAGAAATCAAAAATCAGGCTGAGCAATCAAAACAAAATTTGCAAAAAACTCTGGCTCGAGAACTTTCAAAATTCCGTGTTGATATGAAGTTGGCAGTTAGTGAGGTTAAAAAATCTTCTATTTTGAATGAACTGGGAGATTTATCTAAGCTTAGAAAGAAATACTATGACTGCCTTGATTATGATAATGAATTTCAGACTATTAACAGTATCATTACACTGGCTCAAGAATCTTTAAATCTTTACAAAGATGATGAAAATTTTACTCGAAAACTTGAATATATTTTAAATGACGGGTATTATTCCAGAGGTTTGGTTTACATGTATCGAGAAGACCAATATGAACAAGCTATAAGTGATTTTATAAAAGCTCAAGAGTTTAATAAAATTTGTTATGGAAAAAATGATCCTACAATAAATAAGTGTTTATTAAAATGTTATATAAAAACTAAAAAATATAAAGATGCCTTAAATATACTAAGTGAAATAGATGATATTTCTCCGCGCGATTTTAGTGAAACTTATCTTTCATTACTAAAAAAAGATGGCTCGCAAATTGCCTTGGATTTATACAATAAAATTGATGCTGTTATGGTAAAGATGTAATTTTATTACGTAATTGCTATTTTTATGCAGTTATCTTTTTTTGATTCAAAATGTTCATATGCCTGTATAATATTTTCAAGAGAATATTTATGCGTTATAAGAATATCTGTGTTTATTTTCTTTTGGGCTATAAGTTCAACGAGTTTTTGACAATGTATAGCATCTACTCCGCCTGTTTTGAATGTAAGATTTTTTCCGTACATCTGAGGAAGAGGTAGAATTTGATTTTCTTCATACATTGCAACAACCCCTACAATGGCATTTGCTCTTGCTATTTTCCAAGCCATTTCAAAGGTATTTGAACCTCCAGCGGCTTCAATTATTCCATCTGCCCCGCGATTTTCTGTTAAAGATTTAATTGTGCTTTCTATATCTGTTTTTGTTGGGTTTAGGCAATAATCTGCCAGTTTATTGCGGCTTACAGTTTCCAGTCTTGTATCATCTATATCTATTGCAATAATTCTTTCAGCTCCCATATATTTTGCACACATCATTGCGCATAATCCTACAGGACCGCAGCCGATAACCGCAATTGTATCTCCTGATTGAATCTCACACATTTCAGCTCCAAAGTATCCGCTGGATAAAATGTCACCTACAAATAATGCGTTTTCATCAGTAACATTATCAGGTAATTTTGTCAGCCCGTTGTCAGCGTAGGGAACTCTTACATATTCAGCCTGACAGCCGTCTATTGTGCAGCCCAATTCCCAGCCGCCGTTTTGACAATTATTTATGTATCCTTTTTTGCAAAAATAGCATTCTCCGCAGAATGTTTCACAGTTTGCACTTACCCGGTCTCCGATTGAAAGCTTTTTGACTTCATTTCCTATTTCTACGACTTCTCCAACAAATTCGTGACCAAGAACTGTATCAGGCAGTGCTTTGGGAACAAATCCTTTTTTTATATGTAAATCACTTGTACATATTGTTGATAATGTTACTTTAATGATTGCATCTTTTTGGTTTTGAATTTGTGGTTTTTCTTTTTCTACGAGTTCCAGTTCTCCGTTTTTATGCCAGATTAGTGCTTTCATCTTTGCCTCAATTTATTTAATGCTGAATGTTACGTTTGCAACTGATGTAATTTTCTTTTCTATTGTTGTTGTGTCGTTTATTCCCATATCTGAAACATTTGTAGAATCTACAGGAGTGATTTGGAATACCCCCATTCTTACTGATTGAATTTTTCCTACTCTGTTGCGGGTTGCTTTCAACATTGCAGAAGCTCTTTGTTTTGCATCTTTTGTAGCTTCTTCAAGCATTTTTACTTTTACGTCAGATAATTTTGAATAAAAATAAGATGGTTCATAGACATTAATATCAATTCCTTTTGAAGTTAGATTAGTAATATCTGTCGAAACTTTTTTGATTTTTTGAACATCTTTTGATTTAACAGAAATCCTTTGAGAAGCGTCAAATGCTGCGATTTGGTTTGTTGTCATTCCGTTCGGAGTTATTTTATATATATCATAACCTCTTGAGGCTTTTGTATCTATTTCTTCTTTTGAAAATCCCTGTTCTTCCAGATATTTAATTACAACAGGTCTTTGTTTGTTAATTTCAGCATAAGCCTCAGGTTTGGTTGCTTTTCTTGATTTGATTTCAAATTCAAAAATTCCGCTGTCAGATATTACATTTTGAGAATAGGAACCGGTAACTGAAATTACGTCTTTTGACAGCGCTCCTGTCAGGATGCTGGATGCTATAATTCCCCCTATTGCAATAACTACCGACAATAAAAGAACTTGAAATTTTTCTATTTTTTCTAACATATTCACTCCTAAAACTTAATTTTGTACAAAATTTATACTAACCTGTTTTTGAATAAAATGCAATCCTACGATTAAATATTTGGCAACAAAACATAACAATTGAATGGACAAAAATGTATTTTGTTATAAAATACTTAAATAAAAAAGGAGGTTGGATATGAAGAAGGTTTTATTATCTTTATTTGTTTCGGTTGTAATGGCAATTCCTGTCTCTGCGGCTACTTATAATGCTGCAAGCAGAGTTCCTGCTGTAGGGCAAAACTTGCTGACTAAAAACGGAATTTCAGCAACAAATGTTAAATTTAATGTGGTTTCAGACGCTGTGGATAATTCAAAATTTGCAACAAATCGGGTGGTAAATGTTTCCAAAGCTGAACTGTCTTATGCCGGAAATGACAATGAGGTTGCTGCGGTTGTGGCAAATGAATTAGGACATATTATTAGCGGATATGCTTCTAAAGGTAAAGTAGTTTCCTTGTTTACAGGTGATACCGGCGTAAATAATGCTTCTGCAACATCAACATTAGCTGCTAGTTATGCTGCATCTAAAGAAAATAAAGAAGCTGATGTAATTGCTGCAAATTTGATGGTTGCCGCTAATTACAATCCGCTTGCTACTATTGTTGTTTTAACAAAGATGACCGGTACTTATTGGGAAGTTTTGCAAGGTAAACCTGCAAATGCTGATAGAGCTATGAATTTATTCAATTATATAAGCTATGCTTATCCATCTAAAGTAAAAGCCGGTTATGGCTGTAATGAATATAGAAACTTTTTAGCTTATGCAAATCCTATTGTAACAGAAAGAAATGCTGACAAAAAATTGTTGAATAAATACAACAAAGATAATGCTAAAGCTCAGAAAAAAAGTCAGTCTCAATTGACTAAATTTAAAACGCGTGGAGGTTTAAGCGGCTGGGATGCAGCTTATGAATTGTTAAACGGTCCAGGTTATTAGATTTTAAATCCTAAATAATAGCATTATAAGAAATGGCGAAATAATCATATTATGATTATTTCGCCATTTCTAAATTAAAAGAGATTTTTTAATCTATTGTATTACTTATCCTTTTCGAAACTTAATTGGTCATTTTGCAGGTCAATTTTTATTTTGTCTCCTTTTAGAAATTTTTGAGCAAGAATCATTTTTGACAGCGGGTTTTCTACCATTTGTCTGATTACACGTTTTAGCGGTCTTGCACCATATATCGGGTTGAATCCTTGAGTTGCAAGATATTCTTTTGCTTCGTCTGTAATAACAAATTCAAGTTCCTGATCTTTCAACAGATTTCTCAAATAATCCATTTGAATATCTACAATTTTACTCAGTTGTTGTAAATTTAAAGCTTTGAAGAAGATTGTTTCATCAATTCTGTTCAAAAATTCTGGTTTGAAATGTTGTCTTAATACCGCAAGAACCTGTTCTTTTGTATCGTTATATTCTTCCGGAGAAAGCATTGAGTTTAATGTGTTTTCCAGAATAATATCACTGCCAATATTACTTGTCATAATTATAAGTGTGTTTTTAAAATCAACTGTTCTGCCTTTTGAATCTGTAAGACGACCGTCATCAAATATTTGAAGCATTATGTTGAATACATCTGGATGTGCTTTTTCGATTTCGTCAAATAATACGACAGAATATGGTTTTCTGCGTACAGCTTCTGTTAATTGACCGCCTTCTTCATAACCGACGTATCCCGGAGGTGCTCCTACAAGTCTTGCTACATTATGTTTTTCCATATATTCAGACATATCAATACGTATAAGTGCATCTTCATCATTAAACATAAATTCAGCAAGGGATTTTGCAAGTTCTGTTTTTCCAACCCCTGTAGGACCTAAGAATAAAAATGTGCCTATTGGACGTTTGGGATCTTTTAAACCGGAACGAGCGCGGCGAATTGCATCTGATACTGTTGTAACTGCTTCATCTTGTCCGACAAGACGTTTGTGCAGGATATCTTCCATTTGAAGCAATTTTTGCATTTCTGATTCTACAAGTTTTGCCACTGGGATTCCTGTCCATTTTGAAACAACTTCATCAATGTCACTTGAGGTTACTTCTTCTTTTAACAAGCTATTATCAGCTTTTTCTTTGTTTTGACAAGCTTTTAACTGCTTCTCAAGTTCTAGAAGTCTACCGTATTTTAATTCTGCCGCTTTTTGAAGGTCGGTATTTCTTTCTGCTTCTTCTATTTGGGTTTTTACTTTATTTATTTCATCTTTTATGTCAGTTTCAGATGTTATTGACGCTTTTTCTTTTTCCCATTGAGCTTTTAAAATATTAATTTTACCCTCAAGTTCTGTAACTTGTTTGGTTATATCATCTACTTTAGTTTTTGCCTCTTCAGAATCTTCTTTTTTTAAGGCTTCACGTTCAATTTCAAGTTGAATTTTTTGACGCATCATAGAGTCAATTTCTTCAGGCATTGAATCTATTTCAATACGAAGTGAACTAGCTGCTTCATCTATCAGGTCAATTGCTTTATCCGGTAAAAACCTGTCTGTTATGTATCTATCGGATAATTTAGCAGCTTCTATAATTGCACTATCCAAAATTCTGATACCATGGTGAACTTCATATTTTTCTTTCAGTCCTCTTAATATGCTTATAGTATCTTCAACTGATGGTTCTTCAACTAGTACTTGTTGAAAACGTCTTTCTAATGCCGGATCTTTTTCGATATATTTTCTATATTCATTAATAGTTGTAGCTCCGATAGTTCTTAAAACTCCACGTGCAAGCATTGGTTTTAAAAGGTTGCCTGCATCCATTGAACCCTCAGTGGAACCGGCTCCAACAACGGTATGAAGTTCATCAATAAACATTACAATTTCACCATTTGATGATTCAACTTCTTTTAATACCGCTTTTAAACGTTCTTCAAATTCTCCTCTGAATTTTGCGCCGGCAACCAGAGCTCCTAAGTCAAGCGAAATGAGTTTTGCATTTTTAAGACTTTCTGGAACATCTCCTCTTATAATTCTTTGTGCCAAACCCTCTACAATTGCAGTTTTACCTACGCCCGGTTCACCTATCAATACAGGGTTGTTTTTTGTACGTCTGTTTAATACTTGAATAATTCTTCTTACTTCTTCATCTCTGCCTATAACAGGGTCAAGTTTACCTTTTCTTGCAAGGTCTGTTAAGTCTGTTGAATATTTTTCCAGAGCTTTCATATTTTCTTCTGCGTTTTTTGTATCCACTTTATTATTACCTCTTATATTTTTCATTATCCTTAGTATTGAGTTCGGGGTAACTCCATATGATTCCAGTATCTTTTTTATTTCGCTGTTATCAAGTTTTGTCATCCCAAGCAGGATTGATTCAATACTTACAAATTTATCTTTCAAACTATTGCTTTCTTCTATTGACAGTTCCAATAACCTCATTGTCTGCTGGCTTAAATATAATCCCTGACTATTTATCGGCCCTGATAATTTTGGAAAACTCTCAATTTTAGATATGATTTTGTTTATAAAATCCTGATTGAGTAATTTTAGTTCTGTTAAATAATCTTTAATTATTCCTTTATCTTTTATCATTGCAAGCATAATATGCTCGGGTTCCATTTGCGTGTTTCTATAGGAGCCCATCAAAGCATTAGCGCTTGAGATAATTTCTTGAGAATAATTTGTAAATTTGTCAAAATCTAACATATACATCAACTCCATTCCAAATAAATTTTCTATATTTTTATTTTAACGTTATTTTGAATGAAGTCATTTTAAATTAACTTTTATTTAATGTTTTAACTTTTTTAAACACATTTCAGGAGGAACCAATCCTTTTTGTTTTAGGATACTGTCAAATATTTTTGTTTCAACTGTAGGTTTGCAAAACATTTTTGAATAACTTAGTTCTCCATCCTGATATTTTTTTAGATAATAATACTCTCCGGAAAAGAAACTTATAACTAAAAATAATAAAAATAATAAACTAATTATAGATATTGATTTATCAAATTTA
The DNA here is from genome assembly GCA_958366705.1 of uncultured bacterium. GTDB lineage: Bacteria > Cyanobacteriota > Vampirovibrionia > Gastranaerophilales > Gastranaerophilaceae > Zag111. Next base: position 41,575 of record CATXCB010000006.1, on the reverse strand, counting down.
GATTTTTGTTGTGCTATATTTTGATAAATTGTTAGAGGAAGCATTACACAAAGAGTTAGAATTGCCAGAATTCTATCCATTATAGAGATAAAGTACGTGTACGTTTCTCCTGCCGGCTGTGTCATTATAAGATCAAGCTTATCTGATATTAAAGCTAAAAATATTACTGCAGTTATAACAAAAAGTGCGATTACGAAAAAGATTGTTCCGCTGATATATGTTTTTGATTCAGAATTAACATTTATTTTTTCTAAAAATTTCATAGGCTGATTATACTTCAAAAAACAAAATTTTGTCTATCTATTAATTGTAAAATTAATAGAAAACTTATCAGAATCCTGTTTAAAACTTTGCTCAGGATTATATTGCCGTGTTATAATTCTTTTATGAAATCCTTGAGAAAATTTTTAGGTTATTTATGTTTAATATTGATTGCTTTAAGCATGTTATATCCGTTTTTTGCGATGTTAAATCTTTCATTGGTACCAAACGGAGAAATTTTTAATCAAGGTGGTAAGTTATTATACTCTCCTTTAACGCTAGAAAATTATTCAAATGTTTTTCATAAAATTCCAATGTGGCAATATTTTATAAACAGTCTATTTGTAGCACTGGTTACTACTATTGGACAGGTTGTGATATCTGCATTTGCTGGTTATGCTTTTGCAAGGTTGAGTTTTAAGTGGCGAGATGGATTATTTTTACTTATTTTAATTACAATGCTTGTTCCGCCTCAGGTTAATATTATTCCGTTATTTTTTCTTATGCGGCAGCTCCACTGGATAAATACTTATCAGGCATTAATTATTCCAGGGTTATTTGGTGGTTTTGGTATTTTTATGATGAGGCAATATTTTCTCGGCTTGCCAAGAGACTTAGAAGAAGCTGCAAAAATTGATGGTTGTAATATTTTTTCAACTTTTTGTAAGATAGTTTTGCCGCTGGCTCTACCAGTTATAGCTACTCTATCAATTTTCACATTTGTAACAAGCTGGAACAGTTTTATGTGGCCTCTTATCGTTACTAACACCGAATCTATGCGCACTTTGCCGGTTGGGCTTGCAATTTTCAAAGGTAGTTTCAGGGAAATTACTCTATGGGGTGATTTACTGGCCTGTTCTGTTATTTGTACTATTCCTGTTGTGGGAGTTTTTCTTCTTGGTAAAAAATATTTTATCAATGATATCTTGCAAGGCGGAGTAAAAGAATAGGTGCTACGCACGTAACTCCGCTACCAACATTAACAGAGTGGACGCCAATCACTCAGCTCCGCAGGGGTGCTACGCACGTAACTCCGCTACCAATTATTTAGCTGAAACTTCAACTGTTCAGCTCCGCAAGGGTGCTACGCACGTAATTCTGTTACAAATAGTAGTAGGCAGAATATCAATCATTCAGCTCCGCAAGGGTTTGTGCACGTAACTTTTAGGTTGTTTTTTGCAACCAATTGAATATTTTATAATTAACTTGATAATTTATCAAACATTTCTTCAAATTCCGGAAATGAAATATTTACCCATTCAAAGCCATTAATAACTATTTCTTTTTGACAAATAAGTCCTGCTACATATAAGCTCATTGCAAGTCTGTGGTCATGGTATGTTTCAACTATATTATTCCCAATCAATGTTTTTTTGCCGTTTATAATCATTCCATCCGGTTTTTCTTCTATATCCGCGCCTAATTTTTTTAATTCTGTTACAAGTGCTGAAATTCTGTCAGACTCTTTGTTTTTTAAATCCTGAGCATCAGAAATAATTGTTTCTCCCTCGGCTTGAGTTGCTAAAACTGCAATTATCGGAATTTCATCAATCAATCTCGGGATTATTTCACCTTTGATATTACAGCCTTTTAGATTAGAATATTCAACCTGGATATCTCCAGTAATTTCTCCGCAAACCTCTTTTTGATTGAGAATCTTAATATTCCCGCCCATTTGTTTTGCAATATCAATAATGCCGGTTCTTGTTGGATTTAGTCCAACGTTTTTCAAAATTATTTTAGAATTTGGGATAATTAGACCGGCTACAATAAAATATGCCGCAGATGATATATCGCCGCAGATTTCTATTTTAATTGGTTCAAGTTTTGACTTTTGAATTGATACTTTCGTTCCGTCAACCGTAATATTTGCCCCCATATGTTTCAGCATAATTTCGGTATGATTTCTGGATATATAAGGCTCCGTAAATGTTGTGATTCCATTTGCGGATAATCCTGCAAGAAGTATACAGGATTTTACCTGAGCAGATGCAAGCGCAGAATTATAAGCTATTCCGGTTAAAGGTTGTCCTTGAATTTTTAGCGGAGTTTTGAAATCATTAGAGTCAATATTTGCCCCCATAAGTTCTAGAGGTGTAATAATTCTTTTCATTGGTCGTTTTGAAAGACTTTTATCACCTGTTAGAACTGATGTAAAATTTTGTCCTGCAAGGATTCCTGAAACGAGTCGTATTGTTGTACCTGAATTCCCGCAATTCAAAATGTTTGCAGGTTGTTTTAGTTCTCCGTTTGATTCTATAATTACGGTTGAATCCGTGTGGTATTCAATGTTTACTCCTAAAGCTTTAAAGATGTTTATTGTTGAATGCGGATCCTGTCCTGTTGAAAAATTTTTAATAATTGATTTCCCGTTTGCAAGGCAAGGCAAAATAATCGACCTGTGAGATATTGATTTATCTGCAGGAATTGTTATTTCTCCTGTAAGTTTTTTTAGATTTGATTTAACTACTTTTTGCACAGATTTATTTTACCATAAAAGCGTGTTGAATTTATATAGTGTTTCTTTTGAGTTTTTGCTTGGCTGCAGGTATAAGACCAATTATTTAACTTGCTTTTTGTGTGGAGTAATTGTATACTTTTGGGTATGAGATTTATTTTAGATTTATTGAATACTGATTATCATCCCAGAAGATCTAGAAATTTTGGTGTAGAGTTAATTTTATATTTTATTTTTTTTCTAATTTTTGTTATGGTAAAGTTTTGGATGAGTCATCCTGTGGCTGTTCCTGTTGTGTTTGTTATCTTAACAATTGTAGGAATATTTGTCGGTAGATTTTTAATTGAACGTGATTTGAAAAATAGTATATCTATGGTAAATAGAGAGTTTGTTGTGGCTGATAATACTATTGCAAATAAACATTGCACAGTAAAATTTTTTCCGGATGATAAATTGATTGTTATGGAAAATATTCCGGATAGCAATAATAAAAAAAGCATGTTTACGATTACTTCTAAAGAAAAATATAAAATCAATAAATGCTGGGCGAAAGTTTGCAGAGGTTTTGACTTTGATAGTAATGTGGTAACCTTGGCTTTTTTGTTGGATGTTCCTAAAAATAAAGTTATGCTTATTGAATCAACTGTAAAACAAGATATTTTACCAGAAACAAAACAAATAAATATTGACACTTCAAAAATTGGTCCAAAATTTGACGGCGTAAATAACTCATCTGCAGCAGGTCTTGTAAATCCTACAGTTTCGCAGTCTGCAAATGTTGTTAAAAATCATGATTTGTCCTCACCTGTTCATAATGTTGATGTGAATAGTGCAACCGCGGATGAAATTGCAGCTTTACCTGGTATTAATATTGTTCAGGCTAAAAAGATTGTTGAATCTAGAGATAAGTATGGTTTGTTTACATCTGAAGAAAACTTTTTTAGACGTGCTAATGTTAAGGACTTCTTTATTGAAAAACTTAGACCGGTGATAACTATTAAGAAAAGTGAGCAGCTTCCTGAAAATAATGACGGGGATGAACAGAGCAGAATTGTTGATTTTTAATTCCCTCTTTAAAATCATACGTTTATATCATTACCAGATTTACAATTGTGGTATTCTGTAGTTGTATGAAAAAAAGTTTATTAAAATTTATAATAACATTTATTTGTGGTTATATTATTCTGTTTTTTATTTCAAAAGAGCTGGCTACTTTTGTGTTAGTAATATTTTTACTTGCTCTGCCATTCGTTTTATTTTTCAGTAAAATGGTTTTGGATGCAGTGTACAAAAACAGTATCTCAATGGTTCCTAAAAAATATGTATTTAATCAGTATACTGTTTATAATGATCATTGCACAATAAAATATACACCGGATGAAAAGATTGTTGTTATTGAAAATGTTTTAACCAATAAAAAAGACATAAGAACTTTTACGATTTTAAAATCAAGGAAAGTTAATATTAATAAATGCTGGAATCAGGTTTGCAAAATTTTTGACGGATTTATATGTATTGATTCTCTGGTTTCATTTTTTAGTTATGAGACAGAGGTTACAGTAGAGCTTGTACCAAGAGCTGCATCAAGTACAAATTCTGGTACTCATGACAGTATAAAAACAGATTCATCTTATGATAAGGGCTCAAAATTTGTAGATATTGATAATATTCGTCCTGATAGTTATGCAGATGGTACTAATAAGCAAAGAGAATATGCTGATAATTTTGTTAATATTGAAAATATAAGGTCTGCAGACAAAACAAAAGAACGTGAAATAAAAGCTCCGGAATTTCAAGAAATGGGTGATATTTTATACTCTGTTTCTCGAAAAATTGATGTAAATAAAGCTGCAGCAAGTGAGTTGTCTTTATTGCCAGGGATAAATATTGTAATTGCAAAGAAACTTGTTGAGTATAGAGACTTAAACGGTATGTTTAAATCTGAAGATGATTTTATAAATGCAGCTTCTGTAAATGAACATTTTATACGAAAAATAAAATCTATGATTACTCTTGTATCAGATGAACCTCCTGCAAAATATGAAGACGATAATGATGGCAGGGTTATAGACTTCTAATGCTTAATATTTATAAAATTCTATCTAATACTTCTGTCGAGGGTCCCGGGGTTAGATTTTGTATTTGGGTTCAGGGATGTAAAAAACATTGTCCTGATTGCTGGGCTAAGGATACATGGCCTTTTGGGAGCGGGAAAAATTATAGTGTGGATAGTCTTTTTAAATTAATACTTAAAGAAAAGGATAAAATAGAGGGGGTAACTTTTTTAGGCGGTGAACCTTTTGAGCAGGCGGAAGATTTAGCTTCTCTGGCTAAGCTGGTAAAATCTGAAGGGTTATCTGTAGTCTGCTTTTCCGGTTATACATTAGAAGAGTTGCGGGCTAAAAATGATAAAAATATAAATTCCCTGCTAAAATATACTGATTTATTGATTGATGGCGGATTTGAAATCGAAAATTATGATTTGTCGCGACCGTGGGTTGGTTCATCTAACCAGAGATACATATTTTTGTCAGATAGATATAATGAATCTATTATAAAGGAATATAAAAATAGAGTAGAAGTTAGAATATCGCAAGATGGCAGATTGGAAGTCAATGGAATGGGGAATTTTAACCGTATAAATCAAAGTTTCTGTTTACAACTCGGGAAAAATAAGGTAAAATAGTAAGCATAACGAGGAAAAATAGATGGATAATAAAATTGTTACACAGTTATCAATGCTTTTTAGGGCACGCTTTCCATATATTTATATAACTACCTGGGAAGAAGAACGTGCCGTCAGTTTAGTAAAGAAAATTGCAAGTTCTGAAAAATTGATAAGGATTCCGCGGGATGTTTATGTCTGGACTCAAACAAACGGTTTTGTGCTGAACGGACAAAAAATTGATGGTACAAATAGCCCTGATAAAGCTATCGATTTTATTAAAGAATGTAATAAAAATGCGGTGTTTGTAATGTGTGACTTTCATGTCTATTTTGGAGTCAAAGGCAGGCAGGTTGATTATAATGTAGTAAGACGACTCAGAGATAATATTGGAAATCTTAAAACAAGTAAATATCGCAAAAATGTAATTTTCATAGCCTCAGAATTGTTGATTCCTGAAACTATGCAAAAAGAAATTACTATTGTTGATATGCCGCTTCCATCGCTAGAAGAAATAAAATCGAAATTTGATAAAATGATTACTCAAAATAAGCAGATTGATACTTCAAAACTTGATGAAAACGGCAAAGAAAGAATATGTAAAGCTGCCCTGGGGTTGACTTTGCAGGAAGCTGAGAATGCTTTTGCCCTTGCAATGGTTAATGATGGAAAAATAGATGGTGAAGATTTAAGTACAATTTTGAGTGAAAAAATGCAAGTTATTAAAAAAACAGGCATTCTTGAGTTTATAAATACAGATATTAAAATTGCCGATGTAGGTGGGCTGGAAAATCTAAAAAACTGGCTCCGTAAAAGAAATAATTCTTGGTCAGAATCCGCTAAAAAATATTGTCTGCCAGCACCAAAAGGGGTCCTTATTACAGGGGTTCCGGGCTGTGGAAAAAGTTTGACTGCTAAAGCTATGAGTGCTGCTTGGCAGTTACCGCTACTAAAGTTGGATTTTGGCAAGATTTTTTCAGGTATCGTCGGAAGTTCCGAAGAAAACATGCGAAAAGCAATTAAAACAGCTGAGGCCGTTGCTCCATCTATTTTATGGGTAGATGAAATTGAAAAAAGTTTAAGCGGTTTGAATTCTAATGGAGACAGTGGTACTTCTTCAAGAATTTTTGGTACCTTTTTGACCTGGATGCAGGAAAAAACTGCTCCTGTCTTTGTTATTGCGACTGCTAATAATATTAGCAGTCTCCCTGCAGAATTGCTTAGAAAAGGTCGTTTTGACGAGATATTCTTTGTTGATTTGCCAACTCAAAGAGAACGACAGGAAATTTTTAAGCTGCATTTATCAAAAAGACTTAAAGATAAAGATGTAGCCAGTAAGTTAGAAGTCAATGATGATTTGTATAAACAATTGGCTCAAATGACTGAAGGTTTTGTAGGTGCAGAAATTGAACAAGTTGTTATTACTGCATTGTATGAAGCATTTTTTAACAATAGACCTCTTGAATTTTCTGATTTGACAAATACTATAAAAAATGTTGTTCCTTTATCTGTAACTCAAAAAGAACAAATATTATCATTGCGTCAGTGGGCAAATATCAGGGCTGTAGCTGCAACTAAAAAAGATGATATGGTTGAATATGCGAAGTCTGAGAATGAGGATGATGATGTTAACTCCTCCCGAGGCGGCAGGGCATTGGATGTATAAAGAAAGGAAGGTTGATTAATTGTGTCAATTACTTTAATGGCTTATCCAATGGCTTTTTTAATTAGTCCAGAAGAAGCCAAGAATGAAAAATTGAGACGTGCATCTGATGACACAGTTGTAAATGCCGCAATTGCTAATAAAAATTTACGCTCGATTGTTGTATTGACAAATCTAGAGTATTCTGAGATGAAAGGTTTTATGGCTCAAACTTCAGGTAGAGAATTAAAACCGGATATCTTTGAGTTTGAAAACGGTTTGAATGTTTGCTGGCAGACTAAAGGAAAATATTGTGCAGCTAATTTGTTTGGTTGTGCTGATTCGCAATCTTTACAAAAAGCCGGAGAAGAACTTTTCCAAAATTTGGATGGGATTGCGCAGCGAAATGTTCGTTTGCTGGATTCAAATGAGTATTTTTATTTTAATTACGAAACATCTTATACAAGTCTTAAAGATATTTATGCACAATTAAAAAAAGAAAATGCCAAACACATATACTCTACATCTGATACTGAGATTATTGCAGAAGTTGAGGGGCAGAATGTAAAATATTATAAACCGGTTAACGAAACTGATTTTTTACTGGAAGTTGAGCAAAAAGTTACAATTTTGAATATAGGTATGACGGGTGATTATCAAGGTACAAATGTGACTTACGGTCATTTGAAAAATTTAAAAATTCGAACCAATATCCAGCCTAAAGAATTGAAACAACTTTTAAGAAAAGCTAATTATCTGTATTATGAGGGAAATTCGCAAACTCCATTAAAAAATAGTGATGCTACATTGAATTGGGTATTGAAAGATGGTTTTTATACAGCTGAATTTTCAGGACAAAATAATGCCGCAATAAATAAAGAAGCGGAAATTATTTTCAGAAAATTGAATATTGCTGCAGCCAGAGATTTAAGATTAATAAATGATCAATCTACAATTGTGTATACTTATAATACTAACTATACAGATAAAGGTATGCTTTTGAATACTTTAATTGAACATGGAGCAGAAGAACTTGTAGAATCAAATGATGAAATTACGTGTAAATTATTTGGTATGGAGATGATATACCACAAAAAAGACGGAACAGGTGCTTATACTCTGGATATTACTCAGGTCTCCAATAAAGGAGAATGTGAAGATGTTATAAATGATCTTAATGAAGAATACGGATTGAATATTCAGGAAATGACTTATAATAAAATAAAAGAGCGCCTTGAGGATGAAAATTTGCGTCTGGAAAGTGAATCTGTATTGGAAGATAATTCGATTGTTTTGACAATTGATGTGTAGGAGTGCAGGATGGGAAAAATGAAAATAAGATTGTTTCCTGACGGAACAATACAAATGGAAACAGAAGGCATCAAAGGAAAAAGATGTACAGACTATGCTAAAGTACTTGCAAAACTTGCAGATGCAAAAATTTATAATATAGAAAGAACGGAAGAATATTATCAGCAAGAATTATTAGAACTTGACGAAATGCAACATTTAAAAGATAATTAGTATGTAAGCATGAATAGCTGTTTTGGAGAGGTGTCCGAGAGGCTTAAGGTGCAGACTTGGAAAGTCTGTGTGGGAGCGATTTCACCGCGGGTTCGAATCCCGCCTTCTCCGAATTAAAAGAACCTTGGGGACAAGGTTCTTTTTAATTAATAGATATATTTTATTTATTGATGTTGTCTTTTTGTACTCTTTTGTGTTTAGTTTGGTCCAAAGTATATTTTTGCTATTGCTAGTAATGTTGGGTAAGCCAGCTAGCTTATGGTGGTTAGAAGTGATTAAATCATATGTAAATTAATACAATTGAAAACGGTAATTTTGAAGATTTGAAATAAGTTATTTTGTTGTGGGCAGGTATTTTAAACCAACAGAGCAGAATTATAAAAATAAATTATCTATTGGGTCTTTCATAATGTAATTTATAGGAATTTTTTTTTCTATTTGTTCATTACGGATGCAAAAGTAAGTATAAATTCTCCTTTGCTTATCGCGTCCGCCTCTATTTGCAAAGTTTTTTATTGATATATAATTTTGTTCATCAGGGTATTCTACTTCTATCCGTTTTAAAATAGATATTAGCCGTTTTGTAGGGTCTATGTTGTTATCAAGGCTGTTTAAAACATTACGGGGTAAATTACAGATGAATTCTTCATCTTTTATAGTTTGTGAGTTTTTTATAAAATTATTTACTTCTAAGCAACATTTTTTTGTTTTATCAACATTTCTAATGGCTTTAGCTATGTTTTGTACAAATCTTTCAGCAAAATTTGAATCTTGTGCTAATTTCCTTCCAGAGCGTTCTTTTATTGTTGTTTTAACTATTGACATATCATCATTGACTTTGCAAATTAGATTTAACATATTATTATCCAGGCGAGGTGTGATTTGTACACTGGAATTTTCTTTCATTTCTGCCAGGGAATCAACTTTTTGAATAACTTTATCTAAATTTTGCCTATTAACTTGCTGTACAAAAAATTTATCGAACATTCGTTCAGTTTGTATTTTAGCAAGATTAGTATTTATATTAGCCTTAAATGATATTTCGTACATATAATATTCAAAATTTATAAAAAAATGCAAATTTAACAGTTTTTAAAATAGTTTTTAAGTTAACTGTTAGCTTATTCCTAATTTTATTTTTAGTTTTTGTAAAGGGCTAAATATATGTTTTTTTAAGTGGCTTTCTCTGAATATTGCAGCCATATATTTTTGCTTTTTGTGGTCAAAATATTCATTTGTTTTTGCAATGATTCCGGTTTTGTCCGGTTTTCTCAGGTATATCATTGTTCGAGTGTTATCTTTAAGTCGATATGCCAGGATTTCTGTTCCATCATGTTTTAATATCTTTTTTGTAATGGGTTCACCTTTGGTATTTACCCTTTGTTTTATGACAGTTCCAGTTGGTAAATGTTTATAAATATTTTTGGAGCCGTTGAGAAGTTGTTCTTCTTTTGTCCATCCTGTTTTATTTCCAATCTTGTACGGTTTAAAACCCATTGTTTTGTTAATTACGTTTGATATTTTTAGCATTTTATGTCCCTATTTCTTTTATACTAGAGTATTAAAACATAAACAAAATATAATTTGCTATAAATATTTTAATCTATAAATAAAACAACCGAAGATTTTTGTATCATCGGTTGTCTGAAGTTTATTTATTTATTTATTTTTTACTGTTATTTTTAATATTGGGAATAATTTGTCACGACTTCCAAAATGCGAGAATATAAACGTTCTGGGTCTATCAACTTCTATTAATCCGCGAATTAATTCATCTGTTTTTTCGTAGTGTTCAAACTGGTATTTGTAGAAATCGTTATCTGTATCATTTACAATTAAAAATGTTTTCTTTTTAAACCATGGTTTATTGAGAGTAATTTTGTTATCTTTAAACTGAGAAATTTTAACTATTTCAACGTCGGGGAATAGTTCTTTTATTTGGCTTTCGCTTAGTTCTGTTTTGTTGAATTTTTCGTTTTCAAAGTCAAATTTATAAAATTTTAAAGTATGTGTATTGTAGCCGATTAACTGATTTTTGTATAAAAATTCATATGTTGTACAGGTCTCAAACATGTTTTTATTCCGTTCGTATTCCGAAAAGCCTCCTGTCCCTGAGGTCTGATGTTTTGTGAATGCTTCAGGAGTTTCAGAATCAGTTTTAATCCATATTTTTTCGGTTTGGTTATATTCAATTTTCTGGTCTTCATTTACTGCATTGTTTATCATTTCATGATTGTAGTTGTACGCAAAAGCTGTATTGATAGATAATACGATTGCAAAAAGTAAGATAAAATTTTTCATATAGAACTCCTTATATTTCTTTCTTGTTTATTATAATTAAAACAATATTATCTGCAAGTATAAATTTATAGATTTTTTGGTTGTATTTGTTCCATGTTAACTAACTTTTAGCGTATATAAAATATAAATATTAGGAGGATGTAAATTTTTCTGGAATTGTTTTTAATGTGTTTGTTTTACATAAAAAAGAAAGGAGCTTGTATGTTTTACAATGTATTAAAAGTTAAAGATATAGTAAATCTTGACGGTGAAAAATTTGATAGAGAAGTTCTAATGGAAAATAATGGCAGTGATTTATCTGTAATAGCAATAAAAAAAGATGAAATTATTGATACCCATACATCAATTAATAATGCTGCGGTTTATGTCTTAGATGGTAAAGTTGAGCTGCATTTTGATGCCGAAAAATTTACATTGGAAAAAGGTGAAATTTTAATGTTTAAAAAAGATGAAGAGCATAAAGTTGTAGCTTTAAAAGACAGTAAGTTTCTTTTGGTAAAAATATAAATAATATTATTAAATTTAAGAAAATGTTTTAGAAAAACAGAGCTTAGTTAGCGAGCTCTGTTTTTTATTCTTCACATATATGTTCGAGTGCTTTTTCAAAAATTATTTGAACATGACTATCATTAAGTGAATAATATACGTTTTTTCCTTTTTTTTCAGCACGTACAAGTTTTGCTGTTCTTAAAGTTTTTAGTTGATGCGAAACTGCAGATTTGGTCATGTTTAAAAGTACGGCTAAGTCTCCAACACACATTTCACTTTTATCTAGAGCCCAAAGTAATTGTATACGTGTTCCATCCCCCATAACTTTAAAAAAATCTGATAATTCATAAAGTAAAATGGTGTTAGGCATTTGAGGTTTTATGTCTTTTACTAAATCGATGTTTATAGCTTCGCAATCAGAGCGTTTTGTTTCCATACGGTGTATTACTCCTTCTATATACGTCTCTTTTTTATTGTACTATATGTTGAGTGGTTGTTCAACTGTTGTTAAGTTTATTAAGATAAATTCACTCTAAGGGTTGACAGTTGAATGTATGTTCAATTATAATATAGTTATACAGTTGAATAACTGTTCAATTATAAGGAGATAATTATGTGCGAACATCACCATGTCTATAGGAAAAATTCATTTGATACGCCTGAACATGTATTTGACAATCACTTATTTGTTATTTTTAGAGTATCTTTTGCTTTTATTATTTTAGTATTTACTTTATTTCTGGAAATGTCTGATAGTCTTAAATTTCTTCTATTTTTATCGGCTTATATTCTTGCTGGTGGTGATATTCTTTTAAATGCTTTGAAAAATATATTGCACGGTGAGGTTTTTGATGAAAATTTTTTGATGAGTGTTGCAACCATTGGTGCTTTTAGTATAAACGAGTATCCTGAAGCTGTAATGGTAATGATTTTATACCAATTGGGTGAATATTTGCAACATACGGCTGTTGAAAAATCAAGGGATTCTATATCTGCATTGATGGATATTCGTCAGGATTATGCAAATGTTGAGGTGGATGGCCAGCTTGTTAAAAAATCTCCGGAAAATATTGCGATAGGTGATATTATAATTGTCACCGCGGGCGAAAAAATACCTTTAGATGGTGTTGTTATAGATGGAAAAGCAAGTGTTGATACCTCAGCGCTTACCGGAGAATCAAAGCCGCAATCGTTGAAATTTGGAGATAGGGCAATTAGTGGATATATAAATAATGATGGGGTTTTAAAAATTCAAGTTGAAAAACAATTTGGAGAATCTACAGTTTCAAAAATTTTAAAACTTGTGGAAGATGCAAGTTCTAAAAAAGCGGTTACTGAAAGTTTTATAAAACGATTTGCCAAAATTTATACTCCTGTGGTTGTAATATTTGCTTTATTGTTAGCCAGTATTCCTCCTTTATTTTTCAATTTAGAATTTAATATTTGGTTTGAGAGAGCATTAACTTTTCTAGTTATATCATGTCCATGCGCACTTGTTATATCTGTTCCATTAAGCTTTTTTGCAGGTATCGGAGCCGCCTCAAAATCAGGGATATTAATAAAAGGCAGTAGTTATTTAGAATTGTTGACGAAAGCAAAAACTGTTGTTTTTGACAAAACTGGTACTCTTACAAAAGGAACTTTTGTTGTAACTGAAATAGTACCGCAAAATGGTATTTCAAAAGAAGAACTTTTTAATACTGTTGCGATGGCTGAAAGTTATTCTAACCATCCGATAGCTGTTTCGGTAAAAAATGCTTATGGTAAAGCTTTTGAAAGTAGTGAGCTATCAGAAATGGAAGAACTAGCAGGTTATGGTATAAAAGTAAATATTGATAATCATATAATTCTTGTCGGCAACGAAAAACTCATGAATAAGTTTGGTATTTCTTTTGTAAAAATTGAAACAAGTGGAACTGTTGTTTATTGCGCTAGGGATGGTTTATTTATAGGTTATATAGTCATTTCGGATGAAATAAAAGAAGAAGCAAAAGCTGCAATTTCAGAAATTAAAAAATACGCAAGTAACCTTATTATGCTTACCGGAGATACATTGTTGGCAACTAAAGATGCTGCAAATAAGCTTTGTATTAAAAATTTTTATGCTCAACTTTTCCCAGAAGATAAGGTTCATAAGTTAGAAGAAGTTATTTCTTTAAAAAAGAGTGGAACTTCAGTTGTTTTTGTTGGTGATGGGATAAATGATGCTCCGGTTTTGACAAGAGCTGATGTGGGAATTGCTATGGGAGCTTTGGGGTCAGATGCAGCTATAGAAGCAGCAGATATTGTTATTATGGATGATAATTTGTTTAAAGTTGCGACAGGTATAAAAATTGCGAAGAATACAATGCAAATTGTTAAACAAAATATTATTTTTGCAATAGGTATAAAGATTTTATTTCTGTTGTTAGGTGCCTGTGGGTTTATGACAATGTGGGGAGCCGTATTTGCTGATGTTGGAGTTACTTTACTTGCAGTACTAAATTCACTTAGAGCATCTCATGTAAAATATAGCTAAATGTATCTGTTAAGATAATATTATTATTTTTGTCTTAGTTTTGTTACAAAGTGTTTTAGTCTGCCAATTGCAACTTTTAGATTTTCCAGAGAATATGCGTATGATATTCTTAAATAACCTTCTCCGCTGTCGCCAAATGCTGTACCCGGCACCGCTGCAACTTTTTCTTCTTCTAAAAATTTTGTAGCAAACTCTTCACTGCTCATTCCAAATTCTTTAATGCATGGAAATGCATAAAATGCGCCGTATGGTTCAAAACATTCAAGATTCATTTCTTTAAATGCGTTAAGCAAAAATCTGCGGCGTTGATTATATGCTTTTCGCATTAATTCAACATCTTCGTCTCCGTTTTTTAATGCTTCAACCGCAGCGTACTGGCTGATTGTAGGAGCACACATGATTGCATACTGGTGAATTTTTGTCATTTGTTCAATGATTATTTTGGGAGCACAGGCATAACCCAATCTCCAGCCTGTCATAGCATAAGCTTTAGAAAATCCGTTTATCAGTATTGTGCGTTCTTTCATTCCGGGCAGACTGGCAATTGAAACATGTTTACCTTTATATGTAAGAGCGCTGTAAATCTCGTCTGACATTACGTAAATATCTTTATCAATAATAATCTTTGCAATTTTTTCTAAATCTTCTTTTTCCATAATTGCTCCGGTTGGATTATTTGGATATGGTAAAACAAGAAGTTTTGTTTTGTCAGTAATTGCGTTTTCTAACTCTTGTGGCGTAAGACGAAATTCATTTTCGGCTTTGAGAGTAATAATTACAGGTTTTGCACCTGCAAGATAAGCGCATGGTTCATACGATACGTATGACGGTTGAGGTATAATTACTTCATCTCCAGGGTTAATCATTGCTCTTAAACCAATATCAATTGCTTCAGAACCACCTACTGTTACAAGTATTTCTTTATCAGGATTGTATTTAATATTCTGGTGTCTGTTTAGGTAATTGCTGATTTCGGTTCTAAGGTCTTTCAATCCTGCGTTAGAGGTGTAGAAAGTTCTTCCGCGTTCAAAAGAATAAATTCCCTCGTCTCGAATGTGCCATGGAGTTTCAAAATCAGGTTCTCCAACGCCGAGAGAAATCGCATCTTTCATTTCGCTTACTATGTCGAAAAATTTTCTTATACCTGAGGGCTTAATATTTTGAATTTTGTCTGATAGGGGATTTTTCACGGAGTAATTACCTCTCTGTTATCTTCTCTTTTTTTATCAAGAATTGTGCCATGGTCTTTATATTTTTTTAGAATAAAATGAGTGGCAGTACTCAATACGCTTTCTAATGTTGACAGCTTATCTGAAACAAAAGCCGAAATTTCTTTTAGTGATTTTTCTTCCAGAGTAATTAATAAATCATAACCTCCGGATATTAAATATACAGATTTTACTTCCGGATAATTGTAAATTCGTTCTGCAATCTTATCAAATCCCTGACCGCGCTGCGGAGTTACACGAACTTCTATAAGTGCAGTTACTTTTTCTATTGAAGTTTTTTCCCAATCTATAAGAGTATGATAGCCGCATATAACACCTTCTGATTCAAGAGCTGCAAGTTCGTTTACTACATCAATTTCTTCAACCCCGAGAAGAACAGCTAATTCTTTAAGATTTATCCTGCTGTTTTTTTCAATTAATAATAATAATTCTTCCCTCATTTTTAATTCCTTTTTGTGTATACATTTTATTTATATTATATACTAAGCTGTTTATTATGACACATAAATTTTTATTCGCGAGTCTTTCCTGATTGATATCCTGTCCAGATATATGGTAATGGCAGCATTTTTTCAATTCCAAGCTTGTTTATAAATGGCATTTTTGCAATAATAAGTGCTCCTGCTATAACATCAATATTTGCAATTGAATCAATAAATTTAATATTCCTTTTTTTATCTGGAGTATTATTCCCGTTTACTTTATTTGAAACTTCAGCTCCTATTAGCATCCCCGAAAATATTCCGCCTAGCAGCATTGCAGCTTTTGTTTTACAGTTATTAAGCAGTTTAATCTTTTCACATATTTTTAGTATTGGTTTGATCATGAGTGTTGGGATTACTGCGTTAAAAAATTGAAAAATGCCTTCTTTTATTTTCTTTTTAGCATTTTGTCCTTTATCAGCCAGAATGCCGCCGGCAATCCCTCCGGTAATACTGCCTGTACTTAGTATAAACATTTCTTTTTCAGAATATTTTAATTTAAGCAGCGGAAGTTTTTGTTTTTTTGCCAATATTACAATCGGTAATAATGTACCAGCTGCGGCTCCAGTGATAATTTCAGCTTTTTCATATTTTTTTAAAGGTTTTGCTTTTGGGATATAGAAAAAGTTTTTCTGTCTGCTGGAAAAACCTAATGAAGAGAATGTATCTTTGGGATAACTATTATTTATTGAGGGTAACATTGTTTCTGATTTACATATCCTATTTAGTATGGTTCGATGTAGATTCTAACTCTAAAAAATATGCTGTCAAGTTTGCTTAATTGCTGCTGGATATGTTTAAAATCTCGTTATAATGTTATTGAGAGTTTTGTGAGTACGTTACTAGCAAAAATTTTTATTTTTGTTTTTTATAGATATTTGGAAGTACATTATGCAAATAAACAAGACAAATTCAATAAATTTTACATCTTATAATAATCCGATACGTTCTTTTGATGTTAAAACAAAGGCCGGAGTTTTGCATTTTTGTGAAATTAATTATAAACATCCGCCTAAAAATGCTTTTTATAAAAAGCTGGCAGGCTTCTTTTTAGATAATTTTGCAAATACATCTTCACATCCATTTTGGAAAAAGTGCAGAAAACCTTTTTTAGATAAGCAGGTTTATGACGAATATATTAATCTAGATATAAAAAACTATAAAAAAGCTTTATACAACAAAAATACAACAATTCTTCTTGCCAAAGATTCTGATAAAAATATAGCTGCAGCTGTATTTGCAAGACCGTTGCATGAAACACGTACGATTAAAGATTCACAAACCTTATATATTGATTCTATTGCAGTTGCGCCAAAATACAGAGGGAATAATGTAGGAGCTCAGATTTTAGAAAAATTGTTATCCTCATCTCAAAAACGTTTTACGGATGTCTTTCTTGTTTCTTATAAAGAATCTGTTCCGTTTTATGAAAAAATGGGCTTCAAACATTTAAGGCAATACAATCCAAAACATCAATATGTTATTTCTGAAATGGCTAAAGATCGTCAAGATTATCCTGCTTATGCAGAATTTATGTATAAAAAATTGAACAATTCTGAGCCTGTTCCATGGTATGTAAGAGTCTTTCGCAGAAATCTACCTAAAGACTAATTGGGCTTATTTTATCTGCTTTTTTAATTCTGTGCGAACCTGCGTAAGCGGGCCGTTATTAGGATTTCTTACATTCTGATAATATTTTTTTACATAAGTAATTGGATATTTTGGCAGCCATGAGAGCTTCATAAATATAGAAACTGTATCTGCACCTTTTGACAACATCAATTCATCAATAGTATCTTCATGTGCAGGTGAGATTGAAGAAAATAATTTAATCAAATAATCAGAAAATGTGAGAACAGAATACCCTGACATAACACCAGTGTTTGCGACTATATTATAAAAACTTAAATCTTCTTTTGTTGCAAGATTATGTTTTGCATCTGCAGGAAGCGTTAATGTGTCAGCATGTACCTGTTCAAGTTCATACCATTCTCCGTTATACAAGATTCGCATAACATTAGGCTTTGGCATATATATATCATCGAATTCGTTTTCTAATATGACTTTTCCATCATAGCCGACAATACCGTATTTGTAATTTTTATATGTTAAAAACATTTGGCCATATAAAATGTCCAATTTAGAATATTCCGGTTTTACTATGACATTTCCATTTTCGTCATATATACCGTAATCATTGTCGTTTCCAAATTCTGCAAATTTGCCTACAAGCCTGTCGGCATGTCTGTATTTTATTTTGACAAGTTCGGTACCGCTGCAGTCAATTAGTCCGAATTTATTCTTTTTGTTTTGAACAATCCATGAGCCAGTACCTACTCTTATCATTTTTTTATATGCAGGTTGGACGATAATATTTCCATCTTTATCTTTCAAGCCCCATTTTGCGTCTTGAATAAAAGTGACCACATCTGTTGTTTTTAGATTTTGAGGTTCTTGTGTCTCAATTCCGAGACTTGGTGTTGTTAACATTAATAATAAAGTTGTAATAAAAAATATTCTTTTCATATATTATATGTTATCATAAAATTAGTAAGAATATGGTTATTAAGGAAAATTTATATTTATTATGATGAAAAAGAATACAAAATCCCTGATTACGTTTGTAGGTGTAAGTTTAATATTTTTAAGTTTATTAATTTCATTATCACTAGTTTTATATTTAAAAGTTTTGCCTTGGGCGGTTTCGAATTCACATGTTTTAAATTATGTAGAAGATATTGCAGAAAAAGCTTTGAATGTTAATGTAGATATCAAAAAGCCTTTTTTAAAAACCGATTTATCTCCAAATATTTCTTTTGGAATTGAGTCGTTAAAGTTATCAGACAGAGCTGACAATTCTCTGTTAGCTGTTGAAAACTTTAATACAGGCTTATCTCTTGCTGAAATTTTTAATAAAAATATACTTATAAAAAATGTATCTCTGGATTATGTTTTTGCTGATGTAAATAAAATTTTGGATATGTCTGTTTTTAAACAGGAGAAAGATAATGATAAAAAATCAGATTGGAATGTTGATATTTTTCAATCTGTTATGTCTGTAAAAAATGCAAAATTTATCTATAATTTGGACAAGAAAACTTTAGTGAAAGTTGATTCAAAAAATTTGAAAATCGATGATAATTCTGATAAAAAAAATGTGTTTTATAGTGTTACGGCAGATATACAAAAAGAAGGAAAACTCCTTCATGTCGTAACCTCAGATAACAATGGTGTTTATATAAATAAAAAGGAAAAAGTTGTAATAAATAATTCTCCGATTATTGTTAATAATTCTAAAATTTTGTTAAATGGCTATCTGGATCGTTCGATGAATTATGATTTAAATCTTGCTTCTGATAATTTTAAAGTTGAAAATGTCATTCAGCTTCTTGATTCTCAGATTGTTGAAAATAATATAACCCAGCAGCTGGTTTATTTTAATGATATTGATGGAAGTTTTGATTTTAATATTAAGGCAACTAATAAAGGGTTAAATGGAAATATAAATCTTGATAATGCTTCATTTAAGCTTGTGCCGTTTGCAAATCTTCCGATATTATTGAATTCAGGAACCGTATCATTTGACAGTAAAGATGTGAAGTTAAAAGATTTTAAGGGCTATTATAATAATAAACCTTCAAATAAAATGGTGTTTTCTGGTACAGTGAAAGATTATTTAAAATCTGTTGATACCCATCTTTCTGGAGATGCGGTTGTTACAAATGATTTTGCCCAAAATTATTTGTCTAAGATTGTCGGATATCCTATGCAAATTAAAGGAAAAGCGGATACACGCGTAGTTTTAAAATCTAAATACAATAAGATTGATTTATTGTGGCTTTATAGATTTAAAAAAGGAAATGGTTTTGTTACTGAAGGTCAGGAATCTTATATGAATAATGCTGCTAATAGAGTATTGGCTGCAGATATGCATTTTGAAGATATGATATTGAATATAAAGTCAATTGATTATTATGCCTGGGACAAACCTAAGAATAAAGAACTTGCAAAAATTCCTTTATTAAGCGCAAGTGCAAATATTGATTTTTCAGATGGTAAAACTTTTGTTCAGGATTTTGGACTAGAGCTTCCTAAACCAATGCCAAGTGGTTTTTTGAATATGTTAATGAAACAAAAGTTATTTAAAAATGGAACATTTATGGGTAAATTAAAGGTTGTTAATACCGGAAAATATCCAGTTATAGTAGCTGATATGAAAGCTGAGAAAGTTGCTATTCCTAGTCAACGCTTGTTTATTCGTGAAGGACGAATAAAAACAGAAAATAACAACATTAATATAACTTCAGAAGGCAGATACCGCAGGTCTGCTTATGAGGCAAGCGGAACTATTGTAAATGAAATAAAATTTCCGATTGTTGTAAAAAATATTACATTGACACTTGATACAATTGATGTTGAAAAGTATTTAAAGATATTTAATAATCAAACTCCTAGTGATGCGGCCTCCTCGGATGTTCAAGCTGCTATTGCTCAATCTGTTGAAAATAATGCAACAGATGATGAAGATGCTGATGATGAAGCGCAAACATTTGATTTAGCAAATTTGATAATTGAAGAATGTATTTTTAAAGTTAATAAAGGTTTTTATAAAGATATTAAATTTTCTAATGCAGTAGCAAATATGTCTTTAGATAAGAATAGTGTTTTAAAAATTGATTCAAACAAGTTTGATATCGCAGATGGCTATTCTTCTGCAAAAATTAATTGTGATTTAAAAAATCATAAATATAACATCTGGCTTGCTCTGGTTAATGTGGATTCAAATATTATGGCTTCTTCATTATTGAACCTGCCAAAAGAAATAGATGGTAAAGCCAGCGGATTAATTGAACTTAATACTGATGATTCACTTAAGCTTAACGGTAAAATTAAGTTTAGAATATATGAAGGTGTTATTGCAAAAGTTGGACTTGTACAGTACGCTTTAAACTTTGCGGCTGTGTTTAGAAATCCGTTGACAATGATAAGTCCGTCTATCCTTTCTGATCTTGTCTCAATTCCAGAAGGAAAATTTGATCAAATTGACGGCGATTTGTTCTTAAAAGATAATGTTGTAGCATTGATGAGAATTAAATCAAAATCTCCACAATTAAGTTCTTATATTGTAGGTAAATATGATCTAGAAAATCAGGATGCAGCTTTGAGAATATATACAAAATTTTCAAATAGAAAAAAAGGTATGCTGGGCTTTTTGAGAAATGTATCATTGAACAGTCTGGCAAATAGAATCCCTTTAAGTTCGCGTAATGATAGTAACTATTATTCTTCTGAAATATCGCAACTGCCGCCAATTGACGCAGACGAAAAAGATTGTCAAATCTTTTTAACAAAAGTTGACGGCGATGTTGTTCAGAATAATTTCTTATCATCTTTAAAGAAAATTAAATAGATGTATTGTTGTGGAATTTGTATATAAGTTTATATATTTTGTTCACGGCGAGTTTATATTGGAGTCCTTCTTGGGTGGAATTGTATGCAGAGCTCTGAACTAAATTCATAATGATTATTACTTTTCATCATAGTTAATTAAGCTTAAATATTAGTCAATTTATTACTGCATAATTTTTGTAAATATTTAGAAACATAAGAGCTTTGAGAGTTTTTTTTCTATTGTCAAACGATGTTATTTATAGCATAATGTTTGTGATTATGTAGAAGTTTAGATAATCAATAGAATTAAGAATATAATAATCTCAAAGGAGGTCTTATGGATGTATTTTCAATATTTACCCTGTGTGGAGGCTTAGCGTTTTTCCTCTACGGCATGTTAGTTATGTCAGGAGGGCTTGAAAAAATTGCGGGTGGTCGTTTAGAAAAACTTTTAGAAAAAATGACATCCAATCCTATAAAGAGTTTTGCACTAGGTGCCGGTATAACAATTGCTATTCAGAGTTCTTCAGCTGTAACCGTAATGCTTGTAGGGTTTGTTAATTCCGGTATAATGAAATTATCACAATCTATCGGCATTATAATGGGATCAAATGTTGGGACGACAATTACATCATGGATTTTAAGTTTATCCGGCATACAGAGTTCAAATTTCTTTTTGAGACTTCTGAAGCCGGAATCTTTTTGCCCTGTTCTTGCTTTATTGGGCGTAATTATGATAATGACATCAAAAAATAATCTTTCAAAAAGAAAAAATATCGGAACTTTTTTTGTAGGTTTTGCGGTTTTGATGTTTGGTATGGGGCTGATGTCTTCAGCAATGGCTCCATTGGCTGACAGTCCTGAGTTTTCTCATGTGTTAACTTTATTTACTAATCCAATTTTCGGACTGCTTGTAGGTATGATTGTTACAGCAATTATTCAAAGTTCTGCGGCTTCTGTTGGTATGCTTCAGGCATTATCAATGACCGGCAGTATTTCATATGCTATAGCTGTTCCTATTATAATTGGACAAAATATTGGTACTTGTATTACTGCAGTGTTATCAAGTATTGGTGTAAATCCGAATGCAAAAAGAGTTGCTGTTGTGCATGTTGTGTTTAATGTGCTTGGTGCAGTGATATTTTTACCATTGTATTATCTTGGTCATTATTTTATTAATTATCCGTTTGATGAAATGACTAATCCGTTTGGAATTGCTGTTGCTCACTCTATTTTTAATATCGCAACTACAATGTTGTTATTCCCATTTGCAAAACAATTGGAAAAAATTGCTTTAATGGTTGTAAAAGATAAAGAAGATGATAAGGATGTAATATTAGATCAACGCTTGTTACTTACACCTTCAATAGCTATTGCTCAGTGTTACAAAACTACCGGTACTATGGCAAAAATTACCCGTGATACTCTTGTAATGTCTGTTAGAATGTTAAAACAGTATAACCCTAAGGTTGCAGAAATTATTACTAAAAATGAAATATTAATAGATAAATATCAGGATACTTTAGAATCCTTTTTACAAAAACTCTCAGGCAAAGAATTATCAGAAGAAGATAGTAATAAAATTTCTCAACTTATATTGTCAATTTCAGATTTTGAAAAAATTGCTGATCATGCTATTCATATACTAAATCTTGCAAATAAAATGCATCGTAAAGATTGGGTATTGTCAAATGAAACAGTAGAAGAATTAAAAAGAGTAGTTAATGCTGTTAAAGAAGTTTTTGATATGACTGTTAAATCTTTTGTTGAGCACGATTTGGAACTGGCATATCATGTAGAGCCTTTAGAACAGGTTGTAGATGATATTTCATATATTGCAAAGAAAAATCATATTAAACGTGTAAAGAAAGAAAAATCTCATATTAAGCGCGGATTTGTATATGCAGAAATCTTAAATGATTTGGAAAGAATTTCTGATCACTGTTCAAATATCGCTGCAAATAGTATTCAATCAATTAATTCTTCAATTCCTAAACATCTGTTAAAAAGCAAGTTAAAAGAAGTTAAGGATGATGAATTTTCAACAGAAATAGCTGCATTTAAAGCTCATTATGCAGTTGAACCTGTTGAATTTGTTAAACAATGAGGTTTTTGAGATGCCAATATTGACAAATTCTGATACTGCAAAGTATACTCTGGAAAATGTTTATCCGATTTCTATATCAGAAGCTGATAGACAATATTCTCTAAAACCGGCTGTTCTTCTTAATTTTATGCAAGATTTAGCGGCGCAGTCTATTGATAGATTGGGACACGAGTATTGCTGGGATGAACTTTATAAAAAAGGTTTAGGCTGGTTTTTAATCAGATATCGTATAGAATTTGATGATTACCCGATTAAGCTTTCAAGTATCAAAATTCAAACTGAAAATCGCGGAGTATCCAGATTAAATGCTTTTCGTGATTTTGAGGGGTATGATGTTTTATCTGATAAAAGACTTTTTAGAGCTGTAAGCAGCTGGTTTATTGTTGATTTGAATGATAAAACTGTATTAAATATTAGTCAGGAGTATCCGGATTTCTTTAAATTTGAAAAGCGGGAAGATGATCTGGTTCTGAGAAAAATAAAACCTTTGGATATTCCGACTTCAGAAAAACTTTTTCATGTAAGATATGATGATTTGGATATAAACGGGCATGTTAATAATACTGTTTATATTACCTGGGCAATGGAAGCTTTGGATTATGATTTTAGGATTACTCATAAATTAAAAAATCTGGATATCTATTTTAAACATGAAGTTAAATATGGTGAAGATATTATATCTCAGGCTAAAATTGATACTGAAAATAAAATTTCTGAACATTTAATAAAAAATGCTCAAACCGGAGAAGAAGTTTGTCTATTAAAAGCGGAGTATGTTAACTTATAGTCAATATTTAAACTTTATGTTATAATTTGTTTTGAAAAAATGTTTTAGGTTATATGGGGAGAAATATATGAAAGAGAATGTTTTATCACTGTTAGAACAAAATACAAAATTGTATGGTGAGAGAATTGCTCTTGGAAAAAGAAATAAATACGGCTGGAAAGAACTTACTTATAAAGGTTTGAGTTTGTTAACCCAGCAGCTTGCAAGTTATTTGATTACGGATTTGCAAATGCAAAAAGGCGAAAAGATGGCGATACTTTCAGAGTCAATGCCTGAGATTGGAGTATGCTTGTTTGCTGCAGTTATTTCTGGTATGGTTACTGTTCCTTTGGATAACAAATTAACAATTTATGAATTGGAATCTATTTTAACAAGTTGTCAGCCATCAGTTCTTACTGTTTCACAGGCTAATCTTGAAAAGGCTCTGGAATTACAAAAAAGAATTTCTTCAATCAAGCATATTATTTTGATGGATGAGCCAAAGTATAATTCGACACTGCCAAGTATATATACACTTCCTACAGGCAGAGAATGTAAATGGCGTCACAGATCATTAAGAGATACAGCTTTGATTATTTATACATCAGGTACAACCGGAGCTCCAAAAGGTGTTCAAACTACATTTGGAAATATGACTTCACAGGTGTGGGGTATGGCAAAAGTTTTGCCGGAAATTTTGCCGCATGACAATGTTAACTTGTTATCTATATTACCAATGAATCATTTGTTTGAGTTAACTGTAGGCTTTTCAACATTTTTAAATCGCGGTTCGTCTATTTTCTATCCTCAGAGTTTGAAACCTAAAGATGTTTTAGGTGATATGCGCGAGAAAAAAATAGATTTTATGATTGTTGTTCCGGCGTTTATGAAGTTATTAAAAAATACAATTGAAGCAGAAATAAAATCTTTACCAGCAGATGAAAAACTGTTGTTTGAAAAATCATATGCAGCCGCAGAATATATAACAGATTACAACATAAAACGCCAGTTATTCAAAAGTATTCTTGCAAAATTCGGGGGGAATTTCTATGGCTTTATTTCAGGAGGTGCTCCGTTAGATCCTACTGTTGGTGAATTCTTTGAAAGAATTGGTATAAAAGTATTCCAATGTTACGGATTGTCAGAAACAAGTCCTATTATTTCTGTTGACAGAGGAGACGACAGAAAATTGTTATCAGTTGGCCCCGTTTTGGATTCTTACGAAGCTAAAATTGATGAAAATACAGGTGAATTATTGGTTAAAGGACCATCTGTAATGAAAGGATATTATAATAATCCGGAAAAAACAGAGGAAGTTCTGGAGCCTGATGGATGGCTTCATACAGGTGATATCGCAGAATTTGACGCTGATGGCAGATTGTATATTACCGGTCGTATAAAAAATATGATTGTATTATCCGGCGGTAAAAAAGTCTTTCCTGAAGAAGTGGAAGCGGTATTAGAAAAAAATCCTAATTTTTCAGAGATTTGTGTTTTCGGAGCAACAAGAACATCCGGAGCTAAAGATGGAACTGAAGAAATTATGACTGTTATTGTTCCAATAGAAGATATTTTTGCAAAATATAAAAATGATGATGAGTTACAAAGTTTTATAGTTCAGGAAGTTAAAGCTTTGTCTGTTCAATTAGCACCGTATAAAAGACCAGTTAATATTGTTGTAAGAAGAGAACCTCTTCCTAGAACTGCTACTCGTAAGGTAAAACGAAATGTAGTTAAAGAAGAAACTATGTCTTGTCTTAAATAAATTTAAATTAGAGAAAAATGTTTTCAGGCAAGGTGTTTATCAAAAACCTTGCCTGAATTAATAAGGATTATATGCAAGAAATATTATTGAAAGCAAAAGAAAAGTATCAGCTGGAAAAAAATGAAATTATAGAATTATTGAATTCGGATGGCAAAGGCTTGTTTAAAGCGGCGGACGAAGTTAGAAAAAAATATGTTGGAGATGCTGTACATTTACGTGGTTTAATAGAATATACAAATATTTGTAAGAATTCTTGTAAATATTGCGGAATTCGCAAAGACAATAATAATGTTCAAAGATATAGACTTAGTAAAGACGAAATAATCCAAATAGCTAAACGCGGAGTGTTAAACGGCTTCAAAACAATTGTTCTCCAAGGAGGTGAAGATTCATTTTTTTCACAAAGTGTTATGTGTGAAATAATTTCTAAAATAAAAAAAATGGATGTTGCCTTAACATTAAGTCTTGGCGAAAGAAGTTATGACGATTACAAGGCATTTAAAGAAGCCGGAGCGGACAGGTTTTTACTGAGAATAGAAACTACGGATAAAGATTTATATGAAGCCGCTCATCCCGGTATGAGTTATGATGTTCGTAAAAAATGTTTGTATGATTTAAAATCACTTGGGTACGAGACAGGTACAGGATGTTTGATAGGCTTACCTGGGCAAAGTATAGACTCTTTAGCAGATGATATTTTATTTTTTAAGGAGCTGGATGCTGATATGATAGGCGTTGGTCCGTTTATTCCTCATCCACAGACTCCGTATGCAGGCTGTTCTTGTGGAAGTTTTGATATTGCAATAAAAGTTATGGCTATAACTCGTTTATTGCTTCCTAATATAAATATCCCTGCAACAACAGCAATGGAAACCTTAAATCCAAATGGCAGAATAGTAGCTTTACAATGCGGTGCTAATGTATTTATGCCCAATATTACGGCTTGTGAAGCTCAAAATTATGAAATTTATCCAAATAAAGCAGGCATTGATGGTGCTAAGTCCGGCATTATTTATGAAATTAATAATAATTTAAAATCAATTGGCAGATATGTTTCAGACACTAAAGGGTTTAAGACTCCATTGTCGTGATACTGGCTAAATACTATTCAATTTTAGTCGTCGTCTTTGTCGTCAGTTTCATTAATTTCAGTATTATCTTTAGGTTCTGTTATATATTTACCTTTTTCAGGTTTATCGTTTGAGATTTCACCTTCTTTTTTGTCAAGTCCGCAAGCTTTTAGTATAGGGTGAATCAGCGGATGGGAAGCAATCGGAGCAATTATTGCCAAACCTGTAACTGAACCGACAATAGAGCTGCCTTCGATTAAACCTTTTGCCAAATCTTCATTTATTTTTTCTTTGGTAAATTTGTCTCCAGATTTTATTGAGTTGTTTATTTCAGCAAGTTTTGTGTTTTTTGCAGCATTGTCCATTTTGTAGTATTTCATAAACTCGGCAGAATTTTTGAATGCTTTGAAAACGTCTTCATCTTTGAAGATTTTTCGGGCTGCTGCGAATGTACATTTCTTCAATAACGGCATAACCGCAGCTAAATATATTCCAAGGCATGTCATCTGGTATAAAAATTCTTTGGTTGAAGAATATTTTTTTGTTTGTGAATCAATATTTTTATCCATAAGGATAAATCCAGGACGACCAACTGCTTTCAGGCAGGTTTCTGTTGTAATTTGAGTAACTGTACTTTGAGTCATATTGTACAGTGTAGGATTTGCTATTATATTTTGAATTCCGTTTATCATATTATCCTACCCTCATTCCGTTATTTGTAAAAGATGCAATATCATAATTTTTATAAATTGGATATAATACAGGTCTTTGGCTTATATTTCCGGTTTGCGTAATTTGATGCTTTGAAATATTTAAGTTTTCTGATTTTGATGATATATCTAACCTTGCCGGTTCATCTTTTTTCTTGTTTTTATGAAAAATCATATCTGTAAATGGTTTTACAACGCAGGAACACAATCCCGGAATAACAAGCAATGCTGCAGTACAGACTCCTACAAATCTAAGGTTGTGCTTAGCTTTTTTTGCCATCTCGACATCTTTAATTAGTGCGGCGCCTTTACCTGCTAGAGCTCCGCAGGCTAAATAAGTCGGGATTGCAATTATTTCTGTCAAACCTTCTCTTAATGCTGTATATTTTTTTGTTTCCGGAGATTCTTTTTTATCCATCATAGTAAATAATGGTCTAAAAATACCTTTTGCTGTGGCAATTGCGACGACAGCATATGCCGGATTGTTATCTCTGCCTATAGATTCAAATACTTTTTTTATACCACTGTTTAATGACATTTATGTTCCTGCCGAATATTTAAATTTAATTTATTTAACTCTTTTTATTGGATTAATGTGGTTCCTCACCATCTTTTATTTTAAATCAAAGAAAAAAGAATGTTGCTAGAACTATCACAAAAATTTACAAATAATATTAATATTTGAAACAATTTTTATCGTGGTCATTTACAATACCTATCGCTTGCAGGTAAGAATATATGATAACTGTTCCAACATATTTCATTCCTCTTTTTTTTAAATCTTTGGATATTTTATCGGATAAAGGAGTGCTTATTGGAATTGTTCCGGTTGTGTTTTTTATGATTTTATTGTTTGTAAATCCCCATATATAATTTGAAAAACTTCCAAATTCTTTTTGAATTTCAATAAATATTTGTGCATTTTTTATAGAGCATTCGATTTTATTTTTGCTTCTTATGATATCTTTATTTGTAAGAAGTTCGTTAACTTTGTCCGCATCATAATTTGCGACTTTTTGGATATCAAAATTATCATACGCTTTTCTAAAGGCTTCTCTTTTTTTTAGTACTGTTATCCACGATAGTCCTGCCTGAAAAGACTCAAGTATTAAAAGTTCAAATAGTTCTTTATCGTCATATTTTGGTACTCCCCATTCTTCATCATGGTATTTTATATAAATTTCTGATTTTTCATCTACCCAGAAGCATCTTTTCATTTTTATTTTCTCCTATAATTTTTATTATTATAGCTTGAAAATATAACAAATTCTTTACTATGTTCAAAAAAACTATTTTCTATTGTATAATTTTGGTATACAAGTTATTTTAGTTGAGACGGGGTATTTATGAGAAATTCAAATAAAGTTTGTTTGTTACTATTTTTACTTGCATTGGGAGTATGTAATATATCGCCAAATAATTCTGTGTGCGCTCAGGAAGAACTGGTTCAGGTTTCACCTGTCCAACCGGAAGATGTAAAAATAGATGGGGACGAACTTTTTGATAATGCGCAGAAAGCCATTGATAGAAAGGATTATCAATCTGCGATTGTATATTTAACAAACTATATTAATCAAAAACCTAAAAAATATGAGGCTTATAAATTTCGCGGGGATGCATTTTATGCGTTAAGACAATATGTTCTGGCAGAACAGGATTACCAAACAGCTATTTCTATTAAAGCCGCTAATGATAAATTTTTAACAGGAACAAAAGTTATTGGCGCAATGGTTCTTGGGGCAGATAAACAAGAGCAGCTGCAGAATCCGGAGTTAGGTAATTTGTATGCCCGTTTGATGTATGCTCAAAAAGCTTTGAATAATCCTGTTTATGAATCAGCATTAGAAAAAGCTTATGAATATAACTCTCATATTTATCTTCCAAGACCGAAGAAAGAAGAGATTGCTTTAATTAATTGTCCGCAAAAATATGGTAAAATGCTGAATCCTCAAGGTGTAGATTCTTATATTTATGGCGCGATAGATGATATTGAAAACGGTCATTTTAGCGAAGCTGTATATAAAACTCAATATATAACATCAAATTATCCTAAATTTTACCTTGGACATTATTTAACAGGGGTTGCTCTGGCTGGTCTTGACAAAAATAATGAAGCAATATCTGCTTTTGAGGCAGCTTTGCAGTATAATCCTTATGATTTTGAATCATTTGCAAGTTTGGGACAAATTTATTACAATGAGGCTGAAAGAACTTTTTCTGCAGAAGTTGCTAAAAAATCAATAGATTATTTTAATAAAGCTTTAAAATATAATCCTAATTGTTATATGTATTATTATTATATTGGCTTAAATGAGCTGCAGATGGGAGAGTTTAGTCTGGCAATTTCTAATTTTAACCGCGCAATTAAGTTTAAATCTAATGATTATAACAGCATTTATTATAAATTGATAGCTTTATATATAAAAGGTGATTACAATGCTGTCGTTGATGGTACAACCAGAATGCTGTACAGGCATGTTTCAAATTATAATTCTGTTTTATATTTAAGAGCGCTTGCATACAATAAGTTGGGTAAATATAATTTAGCCCTTGCTGATTTGGAAAAAATCCAAAATGGAGTTGATGATATTTATAATTATGATGTCAAAGTTGTTTCAGAAAAAGAAAAAACTTTGGATAGTTATATTTATTATTTGAAAGCAAAGATTATGAAAGCTCAGGGTTTTGGTGTTAAAGCCGATATGGATAAGGCTTTACAAAATCCGATAATTGCAAAGTTATCAAGTGTAGATAAATCATTAGATTCCTTTGTGAAAGACCTGAACTCAAGTTATATTTCTCAAGAAAATTATAATAAATATTCAAAATTTTCTTTGAATGAATTACCGACGCTTCTTGAGTCTAATTTAATTATTACTCTTGAGGATGTTGATAATCAATATGATTATATAAGAACTACTTTTGATAATCTCGGTATAACATTTAAATATTTGAATCCAAATTATAAAATTTCTACAATAAGTAATTATGCGGAGAAAAAGTTTGCCGTAAAATCAGATACCGGCATAAATTCTTTAGATAATTCAGAACAATCGCAACATCATCTGTTAAAACAGTCAACAGATCAAATGGACACTCTTGCCGGTGATTCTCAGACTTCTATTGCGCAAATGCTTGCAAGTCAATCACTTGGTTCTTTTGCTCCTGTTTCTGTAGATAAATATAGTAATGCTTTCGAAACTGTTGATGATACTCAGGATAAAGAGTTAACTAAAGCAACAGCAGTAGCAGAAGAAGAAGAGAATAAAATTTCTCAAACTCAGGTTTCTGATAGTTCAAACAAGATGTCAGAATACTCAAAAGAAACAGTGACAACTAATGAATTAGAAAACAATGAGGTTAATGAAAGTAAACTTCTTAAGAAGGATGCTCCGACAGATGTAGAAGAAAAAGTTGTAATAGTTGAAAATAATGACTCTAATACATATAAGTCAGAGGGTGTAAAAATTACTGCAAATGATGTTGCAAATACTGTGGCAAGTGTCCAAAATACGCCGGAAGTTTCTAAAGTTGAAAGTAAAGATGTTAAGTCTGATACTAAATTAGAAAAGACACAGAACATTCAGGAAGAATCCTCGGTTAAGACTGTAGATAAAACTTCTGAACAGGAAGCTTCTGAAACTTCAGGCAAAGAGTCTGATGATATCGCAGCTCAAAAATCAAAGGTTGTAGAAAAACATGCGAATGTTGATTTAGAAGAATTTGATTTTGTTCATAAACAAGCTCCGGCAGTTGATGAAAATTCTGCAGAAATAGTCAAATTTGATTCTAAAGACAGTGGAAAATCACAAGCTGATAATACTGGATCCGAAGTTGTTCAACAGGGTACAGAAGTCTCCGATAGTAATATAGCAGTTGAAGAATCTGGAGAAAATACTGAGGCTTTAAACAATAAACTTGTTGAAAATAAAGCTGTAGAAAAAGAACCTGAGCCGGTGGTAATTCCTGAAGATACATCAAAAATTATTAAAACTGATAAAAAAACACCGGTACCGATTGTTGTCGTTCCTGCTCTGGATGAGGCAACATCTGAAAAAGTAGATTCTAAATCTGTAAAGCGGATTGTTTCAACTACGCAGGAAACTTCTGATGAGATTTTAGAACCGCAAATTGATAAAAAAGAAGCACCGGTTTTGGAACTTAGACCGCAGGTAGAGCAATCTGTTCCGGCAATTGTCGATGATGAATTCGGGAATTCTATTGATGCAGCTGAAAAAGATGCTGCAAATTTGAAAGCTAAGTCTGATAAAAAAGTAAAAGCTAAAAAAAATAAAAAAGATAAAATTTCAAAAGATGAAAAACAACTTGAAAATGACCTTGCTGTGGAAACAGTTCAGGAACCTAAAAAGTCTATATTCGGAAATTTGATTGCAAAAAAAGAAGATAAACAGGTGACAGAATCTGATTCAGATATTGAAAAATCAAGTAATTTGAATGAGGATAACAATATTCAGAATGATCTTATTCTTAGCAGGGATAATGCTGAAATTTTAAAAACTCAGAAAAAGGAAAAATCTAAATCAAAAAATAAAGAAAATATTCAGAATCAGACTTCACAGGAAGGTTTGATTAGTTCATTTGTTCAGTCAACATTTGGAAGTCCAAATGCTGTTGAATTTGATTCCGCTGATAATATAAATAATTCTGTAACTGAAAATGAAAAAAATATTGTTGATTCATGTTCTGGTGATAAGAATAAGAAAGAAAAGCTTAAAAAAGAGAAAAAAGTTAATAATACAGAGGCTGCAATCAATGAAACTTTTGAAACTTCTGAATCTGTAAATGACGATAAAAAATTTAGCTGGAAAGGTTTCTGGGCTAGATTTAAAAGGGCTGGAAATTCTGAAAAATCTGAAACATCTACAGATTTTGAAAATGAAGATATTACTACGGAATCAGGATTGCTGAATAATGATGAACTTCAGGAAAATTTAATAAATACAGATATTCCGGTGAAGACCAAAAAAGAAAAAATAAAGAAAAAAGAAAAGAATATTTCATCTGAAGTTTCATCAGAGTCTGTGAGTCAAGATAATCAGGATAGTAAAAAGAAAAAGAAATTGAAAAATAAAAAAGATGTTGAATCTGTTACTGAAACTTCCGCTCCAGATGATAAAAAAGTCTCAGAGAAAAAAAACAAAAAAACTAAGAATAAAGATTCTGAAAACAAAAATGAAATTAAAGAAGAACATCCGGCTAAAGGCTTGAAAATTCCACACTTGCGCGGAAACTCAAAAGACCAAAATAATGAAGAATCTTTACAGTTAGCTAAACCAAAAGTTCATGTTCCGACAGCAAAAGATAAATTTGAAGTCTATACTAAGGATAACAAACAAAGAACAATTATAAAACAGATGAATAAGTAATAAGTTCAGATATAAATAAAAAGAGGTTCAATTTGAGCCTCTTTTTTATTTTAGTTTAACATCTACTATAGAATTTAATATGTTCCGAAATTTTTTTAGATATTGTATGAATTGTTTTCTATCTTCTTCCGGAAATTCTTGTCTCATAATTTCTTTTATTCTTTCAAATTTACTATGCCCTTTTTCAAAAATTTCTTGACCTTTTGGTGTGATTTCGTTTCTTTTAATTATTAAATTTTCTCTTGTATCTGCAATTCGTTTGATTATTCCACGGGCTTCCATATCATTTAGAATTTTCCCGACATGAGCTTTTCCTTTAAACAAAAGTTTTGCAAGTTCGGATTGGGAAATTTCGGGTATGTAATGAATAATGTACAGAATTGAAAATTCATCAGGTGTAACATCCTCCTGTATATATTTAAGTTGGAATTCTCTTCTGAAAGATTTGTTAAAATTTGAAGTGTAATCAATTTGGTAAGGAATATTATTTTCAAGTTCAATAAATGTCTTCAAGTTTTCTAACATACCTGTATCCTTTTCTACTGATAAAAAGAATTGTACTATATGTGAAGTATTATTGCAAGCAGGGATTGACACTGTATTTTTAATTAGTATATCATTAGGGTAGAAAATTCTACCTTTGAGAAAGCATGTTAAGTTGGAGAAATGTATGAAAATTAAAATGACAAGAAAACAAATGGCAATAGTTGTATTATTGATAATTATTGTTCCGATTATTTATAATAAAACTGCTGGCGCAGTTATGGGGTTTATTCAGCGTCAGGCTCTGTTAAAACCTAAAGAAGTTGTGGTAGATACCCCTCATATGGAAAATGTTTTTATAACTGCGGAATCAACTGGACGTGTAGAAGCTAAATATTCTGTTGATCTTGTTGCCAGAGTATCCGGTTTCTTGTTGAAAAAATATTTTAACGAAGGTGATTTTGTAAAAGAAGGTCAACTGTTGTTTCAAATAGACCCTAGAGAGTATCAAATAGAAGTTAATAATTCTAGAGCTACAGTAAATCAATATACAGCTTTGCTAAAAAATGCTCAACAAGAATTAAATAGAGCAAATGCTTTGATTAAAGAAGATTTAATAAGTCATTCAGATGTAGACCAGAGTCTGGCTACCCGCAATCAAAACAAAGCTTTATTAGATGCGGCAAGACAAAAACTTGAACTTGCAAATGTTAATTTAAGTTATACATCAATCAAATCTCCAATAAACGGAAGAATTGGTAAAGTTAATATAACAGAAGGTAACTATGTTACAGCATCTTCTGGTTCTTTAGTTAATATTTCAAGTACGGATCCTGTATATGTTTCTTTCAGTCTTAGAACTCAGGATTTTGTAAAATTATTAAAATCCAGTGATAAATTTAAAGATGTACAAGTAAAATTACAATTTAATAATGGGTTTGAATATGATAAGGTCGGAACAATTAATTTTGTAGATAATAAAGTTGACCAAAATTCAGGTTCTGTACAGATGAGAGCTACATTTGAAAATCCAAAGGGCTGGCTTGTTCCGGGTGATTATATGAAAGTAACTCTTGTTGCTCCTAAACAAGTTTCATTTATGACAATACCTCAATCATGTACAAAGGGTGATGCAATGAGCGGATATTATGTTTGGGCAATCGAGGGTAATAAAGCTGTAAGAAAAGATATTAAAGTTTCTGATGCTGTTAATAATAATTGGATTGTCGACAGCGGATTAAATAGAAAAGATAATATTGTTGTGGCAGGTATTCAAAATGTTACAGCAGCAGGTCAAAAAGTTAAAATTTTAGATGCTGACGAATATTCAAAGAAAGAAAAAGCAGGTAAAAAATAATGAAAAAAATATTTGATAAAGAGAAACTGTTCTTCTTCATAAGAAAACCAAGATTTGCGCTTGTAATATCAATCTGTATTGTTATTATGGGGCTAATATCTCTTGCCGGTTTGAAGCAAGAAAGTTACCCGGATGTAACACCTCCGCAGATACGTGTTTCTGCAAACTATCAGGGTGCCAGTGCTGAAGTTATAGAATCATCGGTTGCTACTGTCTTGGAAAATAAATTAAATGGTGTTGAAAATCTTTCATATATGACATCAACTTCTTATGACGGCAGTTATTCTTTATCTATGTATTTTAAAGTAGGTTCAGATAAAAATATTAACCTGATGAACGTTCAGAATAGAATACAACAGGTTCAATCCCAGTTGCCGGAAGATGTTCAGAGAACAGGTGTAACTGCGATTAGCCGTTCTTCTGGTTCTGGGGCTTTAATTTTAACATTGTATCCTGAAAAAGGTAATTGGACACAGTTAGATTTAACTAACTATGGTTCTATATATATTAAAGACGAGTTGAAGCGTGTAGATGGGGTTGCCGATGTTGATGTATACGGTGCCGGTGACTATTCTATGAGAATCTGGCTTGATCCTCAAAAAATGGCAGGATTGAATATTTCAACAAGTGAAGTAAAAGCTGCAATAGCGGCACAGAACACTCAGGTAACAGCAGGTGCTTTAGGACAACTTCCTACAGACGATGCTCAGGCTTTGCAATTTACATTAAAGACAAAGGGCAGACTTGCTGATGTTAAAGAATTTGAAAATATTATAATTCGTTCAAATATGGATGGATCTAATGTTCGAATAAAAGATATTGCTCGCGTCGAATTAGGAGCTCAATCTTATTCAAATCTGGGGCTTGTTAATGGTAAACCTGCAGCTATTGTTATGGTTTCTCAATTGCCTGATGCAAATATTATAAATTTGTCAAAAGCTGTTCATGCAAAAGTTGATGAG
Source organism: uncultured bacterium (assembly GCA_958366705.1). Classification (GTDB taxonomy): domain Bacteria; phylum Cyanobacteriota; class Vampirovibrionia; order Gastranaerophilales; family Gastranaerophilaceae; genus Zag111. The sequence continues at coordinate 6,008 of CATXCB010000006.1, read as the reverse complement.
TTAAATTCAAGAATGACAAATGGTATAAAAATTCTAACTATCAAAGATGATGCAGATTATATTCACGAGTCAATGAAAGAAGTTGAGTTCACAATCCTGTTAACAGCTTTAATTGTTGTACTTATAATTTATCTCTTCCTTGGTGATGGAATGGCAACTCTTGTACCTTGTGTTACTATTCCGGTATCATTAATGGGGACTTTTGTTGCATTGAAAGCTCTTGATATGTCAATTAATATGTTGTCATTATTTGCATTAGTTCTGGCTGTCGGTGTTGTAGTTGACGATGCGATTGTTGTTATTGAAAACGTAAAACGTCACATTGATGAGGGTAAATCTGCTGTTATGGCTACCCAGTATACAATGGAAGAAGTTGGTTCATCTCTTGTTGCAATGGCAATGGTTTTGATGGCAGTATTTGTTCCTATTGCATTTATGGGTGGTATGACAGGTGTTATGTATAAACAGTTTGCTGTATGTATTGCTGTTTCAATTGCTATTTCAGCAATTTGTGCGCTATCATTATCACCTGCTATGTGTTCACATCTTTTGGGACAGGAAAAAGTCGAACAGCCTGATGATATGAATCATCCATGGAGTAATCATATTAAACATATAAAACAAAGAATGGCTCATAAAGTTGATAGAATTGTCAAATCATTTAATAGTGGATTTGATAAAGTTGAAGATTTTTATATGGAATTTGTAACCAAATTTGTTCATGATAAAAAACTGGTTATAATGTTTTATATATTGCTAGTTGGCTTAACATTGTTTTCTTTCAGAATTATCTCAACAGGGTTTATTCCTGATGAAGATCAGGGAGTACTGGTTGCAACCATTACATTGCCTGATGGTGCTTCATTGTCAAGAACTGAGGAGGTTTCAAGAAAATTTGTAGAGCAGGTGGAAACTATTGAGGGAGTTGATCCAAGTAGATTAACAGTATTTAGTGGTAATGGTGCAACAAATACATCAACCGTAATTATATTGTTAAAGGATTATGCGGAAAGAAAAGTTGGGCCTGTTGAATGGGTTCAAAGAAAAATTCAGGGTAAATCTACAGATATGTCTCATACTTCAATTCTTAATCAGATAAGACGTATTGCTGCAAATACAAAAGAAGCCTCTATTATGTCTTTTTCTCCTCCAGCAATTAGTGGTATGAGTATGATGGGTGGTTTTGAATTCCAAATGCTTGCTCAAGGCGAATATACTGCTCAGGAACTGGAAAGCTGGGCTAATAAATTGGTTGCTGCAGCAAATCAGGATCCAACACTATCAAGTGTTTACACCTCATTCCAGGCAAATGTTCCTCAATATATTGTTGATATTGATTATGCAAAGGCTCTGGCTCAAGATATTGATTTGCAGGAATTGTATGCAACATTATCATCAATGCTTGGTACATATTACGTTAATGACTTTAATAAATACGGTCGTGTATTTAAAGTTCAACTGCAGGCTGAAAGTAGATTTAGAAATAAGGCAACAGATTTGTCTGGAATTTATGTGAAAAATAGAAATGGTGTCCAGGTTCCTGTTTTATCTGTTGTAAAATTGAAACAAACTGTAGGTACAGCTTCTATATCACGCTACAATCAGTATGAGTCTGTTCAAATTCAGGGACAGCAGGCTCCTGGAAAAAGTTCAGGAGATGCAATGGCAGCAATGGAGCAGGTAGCTAAGAAAACATTGCCGTCAGATATGACTTTTGATTGGTCAGGTACATCAGCTCAAGAAAGAGAAGCTTCCGGACAAACAGCAATGATAGTTGCTTTAGCACTGGTGTTTGTATACTTATTCCTTGTTGCTTTGTATGAAAGCTATACAATCCCTGTTGCAGTACTATTAATTTCTCCTATTGCCGCTTTAGGAGCTTTGATATTCCAAATGATGATTAATCAGTCTTTTGATATTTATTCTCAGGTTGGTATGATTACTCTGATTGGGTTGGCAGCTAAACAATCAATTTTGATTGTTGAGTTCGCAAAAGAAGAACATGAAAAAAATGGATTATCTGTAAGAGATGCTGCTGTTAAGGCTGCAAAATTAAGATTCCGTGCAATTATGATGACAGAGCTTGCATTTTTAATCGGTGTTTTACCGATGATATTTGCAACAGGTGCGGGTGCAAATTCAAGAATTTCTGTAGGTTCTACAGTATTTGGCGGTATGATTGCTGCTTGTACTTTAGGTGCAGTTTTGACTCCGGCATTTTATGTTATAGTTCAGGAATTTGTAGATAAATTCCCTAAAAAAGAAATTACAGATAAAGATTTGGAGATTACAGAATAATGAAAAAGATTTTTAATGTAATATTAATAGCCTCCGTATTAACTGTTAGTGCAGATTTTTCTCTGGCAAAAGGTATTTTTGCAAAGGATAAACCTGTTAAAGACTCTGTTATGTTAGAAGAAACTAATCAGGATAATATGGATTTAGCTTTCAAAAAGGATAAGGATAATAAAAAACAAGAAAGAAAGAATAAGAAAGCAAAAGAAAAAACACAAGTTCAAATAGTTGAACCTGATAATGTTAAAGTAAATAAGAAAAAAGAAATAAAAAAATTAAAATCAAATGAACGAACAAAAATTAAATCTTCACAGGAAGCAGAAGGTATGTATGAAACTAAGTTTCCGGTGATAGACAGTAAGATTTCATATGCTGATATGAATGGTGAAGTTGGTTTGGTTGACTGTATTAAGCTTGCAATAACTCATCATCCAGCTATTACATCCGCAATGAGTAATGCTGATATTTATAAATCCAGAGTTGGACAAGCATGGTCTAACTATTTTCCTACATTGAATGCTGGAGTAAGTTATTCTAGGAATGATATGCTGATGACAATGGGTGGAGCTTATTCTAAAATGATGGTTCAAAAGTACAATATGTATTATGTTCCAACAATATCAGCAAATATGCTATTGTTTGACTTTGGTAAAACTAAATCAATGGCTGATTCTGCAAAAAGAACTTACGAGTCAACAAGATATGATGCAGAAACGACTATAGAAACTGTAATTTATAATGTTAAAGCTGCGTATTATAATATGGTTTTTGCAAAAATTCAAAAAGCCGTTTATGAAGAAACAGTGAAAGATTTTGAATTACAGTTAAAACAAGCAAGGGCATATTACGAAATAGGAAAAAAGGCTAAAATTGATGTAACATATGCTGAATATAACCTTGGGAAAGCTAAGTTAAATCTAATTAAGGCTAAAAATACTTTGGAACTGGCATCAGTGGAACTCGCTAATGCTGTTGGTATTCCGGAACTTGCAAATGTAGTATTAAAAGATAGTTTGAATACAAAAGAATACGAAGTTAATTTTCCGGATTTGATAAAGGCTGCAGAATTATCTCGTCCATCATTGCTAGCTGCTAAGAAACGAATGGATGCAGCAGAATTGGATGTTAGAACAGCTAAACGAGCTTTCACTCCTAACATCGGTGCTTTTGGTTCTTATCAGTATGGCGGAAGACAGATTGACTCGGATTATGGATATCAGTTTGGGGTTCAGCTGCAATATTCAGCTCTTAATTTAATGCTTTTGAAAAAACAGGTTGATGAGGCGAATGCTACTTATAAAAAATTCGTTGCTGATTATGAAAAAGCAAGACAGGATGTATATTTGGAAGTTAAGAGTGCATACATTAATTTAATGAATTCTCATGATGGTATCGGCGTTGCAAAATTGGCTCTTCAACAGGCAAAAGAACAACAGTACCAGGCATTTAGACGTTATCAGGTAGGTTTAGAAGATTCAATTGTTGTTAAAGATTCTGAAAATACTTATTTAAACGCGCAATTGGATTATTATTCAACTCTGCTTCAATATAATATAAATGCTGCGGAGTTGGAAAGAGTAATCGGTGCTCCAATAAAAGAGTCTGATAAAGAATTATAGTATTAGTAATGAAACCCTTATTATTAAAATAAGGGTTTCATTTTGTATGTGGTAAAATAAATCTATGGCTGTATTAAATTCGATATACAATAAATGGTGCAGGATTCCGGATAAAATAAGATTTTTACTCATCGGAGGCGTCAATGCTGCTATTTCTTATATTATTTTTGCTGCAGCATTGTATATTCTAGGTGATAAGCATTATCAAGCTTGTGTTATTTTGCAATGGGCTTTATCGTCTGTGTTTTCTTATTTCAATCAAAAGTTTTTTGTTTTTTGTACTAAGGGAAATTATTTAAATGAATATTTAAAGTGTTGTTCTACCTGGGCTGTTAGTTATTGCTTAAATGTTGTTATCTTGGAACTTTTAGTTAGATTTGCAATCAAAAATGTATATTTATCTCAATTTATATCTATATTTTTAGTTTCAGTTGTGACATATGTTTTGTTTAAATATTTTGCATTTAATGCTAATGGGCAAAAAAAATAGTCGATTTTTAGTTTCGACTATTTTATAAATTTATCTTATATTATTCCAGAAATATCTTTTTAATTTTTGGGAAATTGGAATGTTTTCTAAATTTTTATCGCCTTTTACTGTTGTTATTTTATACTCATCTGGTTGAGTTGTCCTTGTATATTTTGTATCAGTTGGACCAAACAACATAACATAAACCGGTTTATAGCCATCCGGTATTTCTAAAAACTCACATAATTCAGGAAATAGTTTCAAACAAATTTGTGCAAATCCGCACCATAGTGTTCCAATTCCTAAGCTTTGTGCATAAAGTTCAAAATAGCTTAATGCAATAATCCCATCTTCATTAGCACAAGGGGCATTGACAGGGGATGATACAACAATCATATGCGGTGCATTTCTGAAAATTACATCTTCTCCATTTAAAAATGCATCTTTGTATTTTGAGAATTTATTCATAATGGTGTCAATTTTAGATGATAAAAATATTTTTTTTATAATATTATTTGTTCTGTTTCTAAATCTGTCCATAACTTGTACATCTTCAATAATTGAAATCTGTAATTTGTGGAAGTTACATCCAGTTGGAGGAAATTTTAACATTTGTTTTAGCTTGAGCATTGTTTCTTCCGGTAAATTTTCTTTTTTATAATGCCTAAAACTTCTTCTGGACTGAATTAAATTCAATACCTGTACACCGTCAGGGAGGTTGTTGCAATCATTTGAATCCTCAGGTTTTTTGTCTAATATGGATATTGCACCGACAGGACAAATAGCCAGACAATGCTGGCATTTTATACATCTATTTTCATTGTCTTTTGATATATAGGGTATATTTTCAGAATTCATTTTTATGATGCCTGAAACGCAATCTTTTATACATTTTCCACAGCTTATACATTTGCTTTTATCAATTTTAAAATTAATATTTGTCATTGTTCTCCTTTATTTTACATTTTTTAATTTTATATCGAATACCTTTTTTTATACTCAAATTAAGTCTGTTAATTTTATAATTTATATAAAAGCTCCCAAAGAATAGCCAACCCAGGTTATTATGTTTTAATATAATATCAAATGTTTCTTTAACATATCTTTCTATATTTTTTAAGAACTGCAAAGTTAGCAATAGATTTATAAATAACCAGAGCAGTCCGGCAATATTAATGATAAATGAACTTTGAATCCCTTTGATACTCATTGTTATTGAGATTATGTGCAGTCCAATTAATGTGCAGAACCAGTTGTATCTATGAATCCTCTTACCTTTTTCTGATAATAATTTATTTATGTCAGTAGTTAATTTCCATAGCCATATATACCAGTAAATTCCGCCAGTACAGAAACTTAGCATTACAAGTTTTAGAGTTGAAGTTTTGCGAATAGCAATTCTTGTGGTGTTTATATTTATGTTCTGAACCATAGATTAATGATAACATTTTGCATATTTATTACAATCCTACAACTAATTTATAAATAACCTCTTGACAATCACGATTTAATTGCTACAATAAATATACAATCTGAATAATCGTTTGGAGGAGTGCCAGAGCGGTTGATCGGAGCGGTCTTGAAAACCGTCGAACGTGCGAGCGTTCCGTGGGTTCGAATCCCAC
>CATXCB010000005.1 GCA_958366705.1 uncultured bacterium | reverse complement strand
AATTTATAAAAATCCATTATACTAAAAGTGTTGCATAATAACAAAAAAGGAGTGGGAAACATGTTAAAAGTCAGTAATATCAAGAAAATTGGGGGGGGTAACCTCTTAAAGCTTTGCTCCGACAGTGTTCTAAGGTCTTTAAACATATTTATTTTAAATTTCCGTCCTAATGTAATCCCGCACCGTCACCCTGAACTAGTTTCAGGGTCTCATGCCAAACGCACAACAGAGAGATTCTTCGCATTCGCTCAGAATGACGGAGATCATCAAACATATCCTCATACTGAGGCTTTAGCCGAAGTATCATATAAACAGAATAGTAATAAAAGATTCTTCGGTCGCCTGCTCCCTCAGAATGACAACATCTCAGCACTCGCATTAAACGGGACTCCACTACGTTCTCGCCCTCTGCTCGTGCAGGCTCAGAATGACCATATTCGCCCAAAAGCCGCATTTACCCTTGCCGAAGTTCTCATAACCCTCGGTATAATAGGTGTTGTTGCAGCTATGACTATTCCGGTATTAACTACAAAAATTCAGAATAAGCAGTATCAGGTGGCTTATAGAAAAGCTTACAGTACCTTGAATCAGGCATTAAAAAGAATGCTTGATGATGGGCAGTTTGTAGATATTTCAAATCCGGGGAGTGTGTATCAAGCAGACGGACCGATTGGAGAAAATTTCAAAATTCTTGCTACGTATTTTTCGGGAGCAACTTATTGTTTTGAAAAGAATGCAGATAAATGTTGGAATTGTTCAGGTGAAAGTGGACATCTTATGGTAAATAATAACAATGGGCGAGGGTGTCAGAAAGATAGACCTGCTTTTATAGATGCATCCGGTATGAGTTATTATATTTATGCAGGTTCAGAATGGCCAATTCTTGTGGATGTAAATGGTATGTCAGGGCCTAACAAGCTTGGCAGAGATCGTTATGTGATGTATTTTACGAATAGCAGAACTAAGGAGAAGTATGACTCTGATGTTGATACTATTTATCCTTGGAAGGATATTACAAAAAAGCAGCGCTGGTGTCCGTCAGGAGATTGTCCGAATACCAGCAGACTTTTTGGTAATGGTGGAAATACCTATAATATAGATATGGATAATCCTGATGAGTAAGTGAATATATTATTTGTGAAAATTTTTTATTTAGTTTATTAGTTAAGTAGCGAAATTAATCTGTTTGTTATAAAATGTATTGATATAATTTATACAGGGATAAATATATGAAATACTCCAAATATTCAGCAGTTATAGCAGGTAGTGGAATCGCAGGGCTTTATGCAGCTTTGAAAATAGAACAGCAGTTAGATTTGCCAGATGGAATATTATTGATTACAAAATCAAATTTAGGGGATAGTAATTCTTATTATGCTCAAGGCGGTATGGTTGCTGTTTTAAAAGATAATGAAAATGATTCTGTAGATTCGCATATTGCAGATACTCTTAAAGCCGGTGCAGGGTTAACTGAATTTGATACTATTAAATTTATCAGTGAAAATTCTGATAAAGTCGTAAGAGATTTGCTGAAATTCGGTGTTGAATTTGATTGTGATGAGAATGGAAATTTTACATTGACAAAAGAAGCTGCGCATAGTGTAAGAAGAATTCTGCATTCTGGAGGAGATGCTACAGGCAGGGAAATGGAGATTGCTCTTTGTCGTGCTGTGCAGAATAATAAAAATATACAACTTTATGAAAATACAATGGCTGTTGAACTGCTTGTTAATAATAAGCAGGAATGCGGTGGACTTGTTGTATATCACGATGATTCAAATGAATATGAAACAATTTTTTGTCATACTCTGGTGATGGCAACAGGCGGTCTCGGACAAATTTATAAATACACAACTAACCCTTTAGGCGCAACAGGAGATGGGTTTGCATTATGTTATAATGCGGGTGCAATTTTACAGGATATGGAATTTGTTCAATTCCATCCGACAGCTTTAGCTTTTGATGATGAAAAAAATCATAACAGATTTTTGATTAGCGAAGCCGTTAGAGGTGAGGGGGCAAAGTTATGTGATGAATTCGGTGTTGAATTTATGGCAAGATATCATGAGAAAAAAGAACTTGCTCCGCGTGATATTGTTGCCCGTTCAATTTATTCACAAATGAGAGAATCAAATAAACAAAATGTTTATTTGAATGCTGTAGGTATTGGTAAAGATAAATTGTTGAAAAGGTTCCCTACAATTGCAAAAAAATGTTTGGAACATAATATTGATATAACAAAAGACTTGATTCCTGTTGCTCCGGCTGCTCATTATTTTATGGGTGGAGTTAAGACAAATTTAAAAGGTGAAACTTCTATAAAGGGACTTTACGCAATAGGGGAAGTATCTTCTACAGGGCTGCATGGAGGAAATAGGCTAGCAAGTAACTCATTGTTAGAATGCGTTGTCTGCGCATATGAAGTTGCAGAATTTTTGAAAAGTGCGCAAGAATCTTTTGAAATACAGGGTTTAGAAGATTTTAATTCTATAACTTCAAAGTATGATAAACCTTTTAAAGGCGAAAAAAATGATGTTGCAGGTTTAAAATCTGCTTTAAAAGATTTAATGTGGAAAAATGTTGGAATATTTCGCAACGAAGAAACTTTGACAAACGCGTTAGAGGGTTTGCTTTCTCTAGAGCAAAAATTTGGCAGAAAAGAAATCTGTAGTTCAAGAGATGAATATGAATTTAGAAATATGCTTATAACAGCAAAGCTTATTGTTCAATCTGCATTACGCAGAAAAGAATCAAGAGGAGCGCACTACCGTGTTGATTATTTAGAGTCAAACAAAGTTTGTGAGCATAGTATTTTAATTAATAAAAAAGGAGAATTGTGTTTTGTTAAGTAATTTTTATGTAGAGGATCATGTAAAATCAGCATTAATGGAAGATATAGGCTTTGGTGATGTTACAACCGAAAGTATTGTCGGTGAAGATAAAATGTTTGAAGCAAAGCTTGTTTCCAGATGTGAGGGTATAATTTGCGGTCTTGATGTTTTTAAGACTGTTTTTAAGGTTTTATCAGATAAAGTAAAAGTAGAATTATTGTTCAATGATGGTGATAAGATTAAAAAAGGCGATGTTCTTGCTGAATTATCCGGACCTGGTAAATATTTGTTGTTAGGAGAAAGAGTAGCTCTTAATTATGTTCAGAGAATGAGTGGGATTGCAACTGAAACACATAAATATCAGCAGGCAATAGGAGATTTGCCTTGCAAAATTGTAGATACCAGAAAAACAACTCCTAACTTTAGAGCTTTTGAAAAGTATTCAGTTAAAGTTGGCGGAGGATCATTGCACAGATTTAATCTTTCTGATTGTGCTATGATTAAAGATAATCATATTCAGGTTGCGGGTTCTGTTACAAATGCTGTTAATTTAGTTAAGAAAAATTTATCTCACGCGCATAAAATTGAACTTGAATGTGATACTTTAGAGCAGATAAAAGAAGGGCTTCCTCTAGGAGTTGATATAATCATGCTTGATAATATGTCTTTGGAACAGATGAAGGAAGCTGTTGATTTTATTAATCACAGAGCAATTGTAGAAGCAAGTGGTAATGTTAGCCTTGAAAGAGTTCGCCAAATTGCTGAATGCGGTGTTGATATAATTTCATCAAGTGCAATTGTTGCAAAAGCTCCAACTCTTGATGTTGCATTGGATATGTAGTAGCCAGTCATTTTGAGTCTGCTCAAGCTGAGGACGAGAACGTAGTGGAGCCCTGTTTAATGCGAATGCAGTGATGTCGTCATTCTGAGGAAGCGTGCGACCGAAGAATCTCTGTTGTGACGCACCGTCATTCCGAACTTGTTTCGGAATCTGGTGCGTGTTGCATTTGAATCAGATTCAGCAACACCGCGTAGGAACAGAAAATTACGTTTCGTCTGTTCAGGATGGCAAAATATAATATTCATAAAAGTTCACAATTGAGCAATTTTAGTGTCAAAAATACCTTTATTATCATGTATTAAAGGGGAATTAAAGATGGGAATATTATTTATTGTTATTCAATTATTTGCAATTGTTGAAATCTCTAAATTTTTACTGGTAAAAGTATAAAATTATTTTAGTACTAACGCCGGACGGGTTACAGACAATACCATTTCATTTGGAATATAAAAATCTTTTACTCCAAGATGTGCATTAATAAACAAAAATTCTAGAGTTTCGCCGGATTTTATTTCTAAACTATCAAACGGTATTTTTAAGTCCAAAACCTCGTTATAAGCTGATTCAATAGGTTTAGTATTCTCTAGAACCCACATATCTCCAGGTATGGCTTTTGCTAATCTTATTAATTGAAGTTTATCATCTTGTATTGCAATCTGAACTTCATTATGAAATTTTTCCATTGAAATTGGTAATATGTTTTGAGTTTTATTTATTAAACGAACAGGTGAAAGAGCTTGTTTGCGACCTGTTTTTCTTAAATATATGTACATCTGGTACGTTTTTTCACTTAAACTTGGGTTATTTTTTATATATTTATTTAGATGGAATTTTAAATAAAAATTGTCATTGTCATTTCCAAATCTAATTTTTTCAAATATTTTAGATTCTCTAAGCACAGGTCCATCCGGAATTTCAATATAACCTGCATTGTGCCATATATCATTTTCATCAACAATATCATTTCCATTGATTGATGGTGAGATTAGTGATTTTGGATATTTTGACGGTTTTGACGGTGATATATTTGTTATAGGTTCGTCTAAATATTTTGGGGTATCTAAATCTAAATATCTATAAATGTTTTTTAAGCGAGTTCTGAAAATAAAGTCAAAAATATTGTCACGTCCTGAATAATTAGGTTCTCCATACCACCAGAACCAATCACTGCCTTCACAGATGAAAAGTTCCCGTCTTGCTTGTTCGATATTAGGATTGAGAGGTTCGCGTTTTACAAATTCTGAAAAATCCTGTCGTACACGTTTTAGATATGTCCAGGCCAAATCTTTTACCGGTTCATCTATCCACAATTTAAAATTTTTATTAAACCATGAGCCGGATGCTATTTTATTTAATATTTTATGTTCTTTTGTTTGTTCTAAGTAATCACTAATTAAAACAGTTTCTAATGTTTCGTCTTCTGTAATTAGTGTATAAAGAGTTTTTAAGAAAGATGCGCCGTCTTCCAGATAATTTTCCCAGCAATTTTCACCATCCAGTGCAATTGTTAAAAGGTGGTCTTTGTCCGGAGATGACAGAATCTTACTTTGCATAACTTTTATTCTGTCATACAAATCATTTGCGGTTGCAATAGGGTTATGATGAGGATATTCAAAGCTGATTAAATTATGTGCAGTGGAATCCCTGAATATCATTTTTATATCAGAATTTTTTGTCTTATACTGGTAAGATTTCAAAAGATGGTATGGTTCTTTTAGATAACCTTTAAAATCGTGTACAAACTCAAAGTTTATTGAACTTGCCAGAATTCCCTCATCAGAAATTGTCCATTCCACTCCCAGATTGCTAAGTAACTCAAGAGTTTTCCCGTTAACGCATTGTTCAGATGGCCAGATACCTTTAGGACGTTTTCCGAAAATTTCTTCTACTCTATCTAAAGCCATCTTTGTTTGCAGCCTTGCATCCAGTTCTGTTTTTAAATTAAGTATTTCGTCATCAGATGGTGCATTTTTTTTGATTGTTTTGTAATCCAAAAGTACCGGTAGTATGGGATGGTAATATGGACTTGTTGTAATTTCTATTTTATTTTTTGTAATTAATTTTTTTAATGTCGGGATAATCTTTTTTATTATATCTCTCTGTATATTAATTATTTCTATTCTATCTTCGAGTGTATAATTTTTTCCTTTTTTAATAAGTCTTTTTAGTTCTTGATTACCTGTTTTAAAAGATGGATCTATCCAGGCAAGATTAAATAATGCCATAATATCCGCATATTCCTGATTTGAAAATATATCAGTATTATTTGTACCATTGACTTGAATAATTTGATATAATCTGTGGTACTCGTCATTAGGAAGAATCATTGTTTGATAGTTAGAATCAAAAAAATTATTTAGAATAAAAATTTTATCTTCTTTGTTAAGATTTTCTTCCGGAGTTATTGTTAGTCGAGAGTGAATATCATGAGCGTTATTGTCAGCATAATCTATAATGGAATCTAGCAGAGCGGGTACAAAGTTAAAATTTAGTTTTAATTTTTCAAATTTTTTTGCCCACAAAGCCATATCTAAGTAATCTTTTACCGCATGAAGTCTAACCCACGGCATCAGGTAATCTCCATTTAACGATAACTGATAGACCGGCTGGTGCATATGCCAGTAAAATGCTATTGATAATTTTTTAGATTGACTCATCATATTTGTATAACCTTTTTACAAAATATTGTATCATTTAAAAAGATATAGAACAACCTTGTAACGATTTTTTCTTTTATATTGGTTGATATTAAGCTTAAGATTAAGCTTTTGTAAAGATTACGATTAAATTTTTCATGTTTTTGCTATACTATTAGTAGTTATTTTATTGGTTGGCTTTACCCTAAAGTGAACTTAATCTTTTGAAAAGCTGAAAGGATAAATAGAAAAATGAAGAAATTAATGACGTTTTTGACTTTACTGTTATGTAGCATGCAAAGTGTAAGTGCTATGAATGTTGATGCATTTATGGACAAACACATTGCACCTATATCTGATGCCGTCGCCGATTTGATATTCTTTCCTATTTCCATATGCGGATCAAAAGTTCCAATAATTATTTTTTGGATTCTTATTGCCGGTTTGTTTTTCACTATATATTTTAAAGGTATAGCAATTTGGGGCTTTAAGCATGCTATTGATATAATCGCAAAGCCTGCTGAAAAATCTGAAAAAGGTGGAGAATGTGGGGAAGTATCCTCATTTCAAGCTTTGGCAACAGCACTTTCAGGTACTATAGGTATTGGTAGTATAGCCGGAGTTGCTATTTCAATTTCAATCGGTGGTCCAGGTGCAGCCTTTTGGATTTTTGTCGGGGCAATTCTTGGTATGTCTATCAAATTTGTTGAAGCTACTCTAGCTGTAAAATATAGAAGATTTAATTTGGACGGATCTGTCTCCGGTGGACCAATGCATTATATTGCACATGGTTTAACCAGAAAAAATATGCGCTGGTTGGGGCAACCTTTGTCAGTGGTTTTTGCAATACTTTGTATTGGAGGCGGTATTACCGGTGGTAATATGATTCAAATTAACCAGACTGCTCATCAAATTGTTTTTATAACAGGTGGAGCTAATAGTTTTCTTCACGGATATGCTTGGGTAATCGGTTTAATTGCGGCTATTCTTATCGGATTAGTTGTTGTCGGTGGTATTAAGAGTATTGCTAAGGTTACAACAATTTTAACGCCTACAATGTGTTTGTTATATATTGTTTCAGGGTTGATTGTAATTTTTGCTAATTTGAAAGGTATACCTGCGGCTATTTCAACAATAGTTACGGAAGCCTTTCATCCAACAGCTGTTGCCGGCGGGGTATTTGGTACAATCATTATCGGATTGAGACGTTCTGTTCAATCTAATGAAGCCGGAACCGGTGCGGCGGCTATTGTTTATGCTACATCTCAAACAAAAGAGGCCGTTTCTCAAGGGTTTGTCGCTTTACTTGAGACTTTTTTAACAGGTGTATTATGCTTGTTTACTTCTTTTGCAATTGTTATTACCGGTTCTTATAAATCTGCAAGTGGAATTTCAGGTATAGAACTTGCCTCTAATGCTTTCCAGTCAGTTATATCATTCTTCCCGATAATATTGTCTATAATTGCTGTTATGTTTGCAATTTCAACCTTAATTTCCTGGGCTTACTACGGGCAGAAAGCATGGACATTCCTTCTTGGAGAAGGTAAAAAACGTGTTCTTTCATTTAACATATTATACTGTGTATTTATCGTAATTGGTTCAGCTATGAATGTTAAGTCAATTATTGATATTACGGATGCAATGATGATTGCAATGTGCGTGCCAAATATTATAGTTCTTTATATATTGGCTCCGGAAATTAAAAAAGATTTAGCTTCATATTGCAGCAGGCATGGAGTTGGTAAATTTTTTATCGGTGCAAAAAATTTAGAACCGGTTAAAGTTAAAGTTCCAGTTCAGGTAGAAGAAGAATCAGATACCATGGAGGTTAAAAAATAATGTCAGATAAGATTATTGTTACAGTTTCCGGCGTAGATAGAATAGGTATTGTTGCAGAAGTTACTGCAATGATGGCAAAATATGATGTTAATATTGAAGATATTAAACAAACATTGATGCAGGGACATTTTGTAATGTTTATGCTGTGTAATATTGAAAGTTCTAAATATCAATTTAAAGAAATAAAAGAAGCTTTTAATGAACTCGGTGAAAAAATGGGAATGGAAATCTGGGTGCAGAAAAAGGAAATTTTTGATAATATGCACAAGATTTAAGCTAAGAAAAAAGACACATTTGAATGTGTCTTTTTTTAATTTATTATCAAAAAATTATACAATACCACTATGATAAATAGTAGGTATTTTTTATTTAACTCTTGAAAAGACTTCTACATCAACATCATCAAATGTATTGGTGTTGAAATATGCACATGATGCAACCATTGCGGCATTATCAGTACAATATTTCATAGCTGGAGCGTTAACTTTGTATCCATCTTTTTCTAAATCAAATACTTTTTTACGAATTTCTGAATTGGCTGCAACTCCACCAGCTATAACTACCTGATTGTAACCTCTTTCCATTGTCGCTTTTTTTAATTTTTTTACAAGTGTTTTTGAAACATCTTCTTGAAAACTTGCGCAAATATCATTGACAACGGACTCTGGTAATTCTTGAGTTTCTTCGTTGCAATATTCAGATTTTAAATTTTTAACCAGACGAAGAACTGCAGTTTTCAATCCGCTGAAACTGAAATTATAGCCGTCAACTTTCCCCTCCGGAAGAGTATAGGCTTGAGGATTTCCTTCTCTTGCCAGCTTGTCCAGCCTTGGGCCTCCAGGATATGGTAATCCTATTAGTCTTGCGACTTTGTCATAAGCTTCGCCTACAGCATCATCAATTGTTTCACCGAGTATGGTTTGTTTTGAATATGATTCTACATCAATTATTTGTGTGTGTCCGCCGCTTACTAAGAGTGCCATAAACGGAGGTTTAATATCTGTATCTATATAATTGGCACAAAGATGTGCATTTAAATGGTTAACTCCAATAAACGGCTTGTCATGAACAAGAGCTAATGTTTTTGCTGCATTAAGACCTACTAGCAGACAGCCAACAAGCCCAGGACCAACGGTTCCTGCAAATGCGCTAATTTGTTCTGGTTTCAGTCCTGATTGTTCAAAGGCTTCCTGAACTACAATATTTATGGCATCTAAATGTTCTCTTGCTGCTATTTCCGGTATGACACCGCCAAATTTTTCATGCGTCTTTATTTGGGATGCTACAATATTTGCAACAACCTCTCTTCCGTTTTTCACAATTGCGCAGGCTGTTTCATCACAGCTTGATTCAATTGCCATAATATAATTGTCATAACCGCTGTTTGGTCCTATTTTTACTTTGTTTTCGCTAAATAAACTTTTCTTTTCCATAATTTTATATTACTACAAATTTGAAAATTTTACTAATTTTTAGAAATGTTTATTTTGTACTTTTCAATATATATCTTGCGGCGGCAGATGCAGGTTCTACTATTTGGTCGTGAAATCTTATCGGGTATATATCTGTCATGTGTTGTGCGTCATTTTTTACTATACAATCATTTTTTTTGAGTGAATTGGAACCTGATGAACAGCTTACTTCTTTGTTTGGCAATGTTGGTCCGTTTACATCAATAAATCCGAGGCATTGATCAAGTGTAGTCGCGCCATTATAGTCGCCAGTATAATCTTTCATTGTTTCGCCAATACTTAAAGCACAGTTTGTAGATAGTCCTTTGTGTATAGCTATAATTGTTCCATCGTTTAGCATATATGCTCTAAAATTTGCTATGTTAAACGCACCGTGTGAACTCAAGTATGGTCCATAATTTGCATTATAATTTCCAAAGGCAGATTTTATATTCATTTTTATGTCAGTAACATTATCGTAGTATGTTGCTCCTGTTAGAGTTCCATTTATAAGTGCGCATATGCTGCGAATATTATCAGGATGATCTTTTTGGGGATTTTGGCTGCATTTTGCATCTATTCCCGCATAATCAAAATCATATTGAGCGTTCGACATTTTTGCCGCTTGAGATAATGTAGAAACCGCTTTTTTAAATTTTATTCTGTATTGTTGACTACGAGTGTTTGCAATAAGTGTAGGAATTGTTATAGCTGCCACAACGCCTATTATACCTAAAGTTATTAGTACTTCTGCTAATGTAAAGCCTTTTTTATTTTGTTTGTGGTCAACTTTCAGCATTTTTCTCTCCTTTTGTAAAGCAATATTATTAAATATTTATTTAAAACAATAAATATTAATTAAAAATAATAAAATTAATAGCGTATAAATAAAAAGATGTCAAGAACTTCACAAGTATATATAATTTAATTATGAGTGTAAGTGAAGACTTAAGAATTTTATTGGTAAAAGAAAAAATGACCATAACAGAGCTTGCGAAATTAGCAAGTGAAAAGTCTGGCAATAAATATACTGTTTTTGGTATCTCTCAAAAGCTTGCTCGAAATTCTATTAAATATGATGAAATGAAGTTTTTTGCGAATATCTTAGGTTACAATATTAAATTTGAAAGAATTATTGAAGATTAAAGTTTGAAATTGTAAAATTATTTTTATACAAAAAAAAACTCTTTCTTGTGGAAAGAGTTTGGAATCTTTTTCAATTCCTCGTGTGTAGAAGGTTAGTGTGTAGTAGGTAGTGTATAATTTATGTCTCGTGTTTATTTAATCTTTTTTATTGTTTGCATATCGCTTACATATAAATAAAGTATTTTTAGAGTATATAATTGCTATATCATTTTACTTTTGTTACAAAACTTAATCTTGTATTTGGAATATCTCAGTAAAATTTTAATTTTTTCTTAATTATTTGACTGAACTGCTGCATATAAGCGATTTTGAGATGTTTTAGAATGTATATACCCACTTGATTAGTTTTTTTGTTGATGTTACTATCTGCATGTTATAGTAGTAAATGTTACACATAAGAAGGAGTAAAATTTATGGTAAATGTAGCAATTAACGGTTTTGGTAGAATCGGCCGTAACACTTTAAGAGCCGCTATCAGAGAAGGTATTTTTGACAAAATTAATTATGTAGCTATTAACGATCCTGGTTTAAAACCAGAAGATGCTGCTAGAATCTTCAAATATGATTCAGTTATGGGTAAATTTGACGGTACAGTAGAAGCTTATGAAGAAGGTATTATCGTTAACGGTAAAAAAATTAAATTCTTCGCTGAAAAAGATCCAGCTCAATTACCTTGGAAAGATTTAGGTGTTGAAGTTGTTGTTGAATCAACTGGTTTCTTCACAGATGCTGAAAAAGCTAAAGCTCACATCGCTGCTGGTGCTAAAAAAGTTATTATTTCTGCTCCAGCTACAAACGAAGATAAAACTATCGTTTTAGGCGTTAACGACAAAGAATACGATCCAGCTAAACACAATGTTATTTCAATGGCTTCTTGTACAACAAACTGCTTAGCTCCTGTTGCTAAAGTTATTGATGAAAAATTCGGTATCGTAAAAGGTTTAATGACAACTGTTCACTCTTATACTGGTGACCAAAGAATCTTAGATGCTGGACACAAAGATCCTCGTCGTGCTAGAGCTGGTGCTTTAAATATTGTTCCTACAAAAACTGGTGCAGCTAAAGCTGTTGCTCTTGTATTACCTCAATTAAAAGGTAAATTGGATGGTTTCGCTATGAGAGTTCCTACTCCAGACGTATCTTTAGTAGACGTTGTATTTGAACTTTCTAAAGACGTTACAGTTGAAGAAGTTAATGCAGCATTAAAAGAAGGTGCTGATGGACACGTTCTTTGCTACACTGAAGAACCATTAGTATCTTCAGATTATGTTGGTACTTCTCAATCTTCAACAGTTGATGCTTTATTAACTCGTGTAATGGGCGGCAACCAGGTTAAAATCATTTCTTGGTATGATAACGAAATGGGTTATTCAACAAGACTTGCTGAAACTACATTAATGGTTGCTTCTAAATTATAATTTTTAATTTAGATTAAATAACAAAAAGGTCACAGTATTTATTTACGCTGTGACCTTTTTGTATTCTCAATTAATTATCGCTTCTTTCTGCAGGGTTGAATTTTTTATTTATATCGTTTATAATATAAAATATTGTTTTAATTCAGATTTAATTGGTTGGAGGATATATGCGAAATATTGTAATTTCTTTTTTGTTTATTTTTTGTTTTTTATCAGTTGGTATATTAGATGCTGCAATGGCAAAGAAAGGTCCTATACCTCCAATACATGGCGCAGATACTAAAATTCCGGTTAAAGGTAAAACTTTACTTAAAGGAACTGATCAATGGGATGCTATGAGATTAGTTTATGGGGCTGCGAGAAATAACAATAGCTGCATAGGATATTTGTCTGTTGCAGATACAAAAGTTACTGTAGATAAGAAAGACAATTCTTGGACTGAAACGTGGTCAATAAAAGGCTGTGCTGATGATGGAAAAAATATCGATATTCCTATCAAAATTACAGAAAATTTAGAAAAAAAAACTATTATGTATGAAGTTATGATGTTAAAAATAGATTATAGAGAAAATACGGTTACACCAATGAATGTAAAATTTGAGTATACATGGTAATTTTTCTAGATTTCTTATTATTTGACAACCTTTTTCAAACCTTTTGGTTTGTCAACGTTTCTATGTAATTTTAGTGCTGTTTCAAGTGCCAGCAACTGAATTATAACAGCGATGCAAAATGTTTTTACGATAGGTTTATCGCAGTCTATGTTTATATTGAATGTCGATTTAACTTGATTTGTTCTATTACCTATAACACAAATCGGAGGATTATAGTTTTCTTTAATTGAATTTAAATTTTTTGTTGCTGTGTATGTTAAATTATCATTTAATATATATATTAAAACTGATTTGTTATTGTTTAATATTGCAACGTGTCCATGCATAAATTCGCCTAAAATTGATGATACTACATTTATATAAGATGTTTCTTTAATTTTTAGCGAAGCTTCTTTTGCCAGAGCATAAGATTGACCATCCGCTGTTATTACAATGTTTTTGTATTTAGATAGAAATCTTGCAAATTGTTTTATTTTAGGTTGTAATTCAAATGTTTTATTAATAAAATCAGGAATTGTTTTTATGTCTAAAATGTAATCATATATTTCTTTTTCTTTATTCTGTGCAAATTTTAAGACTAATAAAGTAGCGCAGAGTAATTGTGATATTAATGATTTAGTAGCTGCAATACTTTTTTCTTCACCGGCAAGGCAAGCTATTTTATAATCTGAGGCATTCCAAATTTTAGAATTTTCTTTGTTTGTAATGCAAAGAGTTTTTACTCCAAATTCTTTAGCCTTTTCCAGAGCACTGTTTGTATCTGTTGTTTCCCCTGATTGAGTGATAAATATGTATAACACACCTTGTTCATGAGCTATGGCAGATTCTAATAAAAATTCGCTTGAATATACTGCATGAGCTTCAATTCCAGCAATAGAACCGAATAAATCTGCTGCGTATCTTGCGCAATGATATGATGAACCGCTTGCCACTAGTATAATTCGATTTATTCCGTCAGGAATTTCAATATTTATATCTCCATTTTTTTCAATATATGCATCAATGATTTTTTGTGTAATCTCAGCTTGTTCAAAAATTTCTTTTTGCATACAAGATGGTTGTCTTTTTGTGAATAAATCAAACATTTTATACTCCATTTTATATTAAAAGGTCATAGTTATAACTATGACCTTTTTGTGTTCATATTATTAACCTAAAATTTCTCTCATAAGTTCATTAACAGTTTTAGGGTTAGCTCTACCTTTGGTTTCTTTCATTACTTGTCCAACAAAGAAACCTAGAAGGTTTGTTTTTCCGTTTTTATAAGCTTCAACTTCATTTGGATGAGCATCAACAACTTTTTGTACAAGTTCTTTAATTGCACTTTCATCTGAAATTTGGCTTAAACCTTTTCTTTCAACTATTTCAGATGCTTTTTCACCTTTGGTAATCATATCTTCAATAAGAATTTGTTTACCAATGTTATTTGAAATTGTTCCTTTTTCAATCAAACTGATTAGTTCAGCAAGATTTTCCGGAGTTAATTTTGTGTCTGTAATTTCTATATGGTTTTCTTTTAAGTAAGCTGCGATTTCACCCATGATAAAGTTTACAGCTGTTTTAGGATTTGCACCAAGTTCTAGAACTTTGTCAAAGAATAGAGCAAGTCCCATTTGTTCTACAATTACAGAAGCATCATATTCACTTAAACCAATGCTTTGATATCTTTCACGTTTTTGAGACGGAAGTTCTGGCATAGAATCTTTTATTTTTTGAACCCATTCTCTTGAAATTTCTAAAGGCATTAAATCCGGTTCAGGGAAGTATCTGTAATCATGAGCATCTTCTTTTCCTCTCATAGAACGAGTTTCTCTGGAGTTATCATCCCACAATCTTGTTTCTTGAACAACTTTTCCGCCTTCTTCTACGATATCAATTTGTCTATCAATTTCATATTCAATAGCTCTTTGTAATGCTGAGAATGAGTTTACGTTTTTAATTTCAGCACGTGTACCGAATTCTTTAGAACCTTTTGGCATAATAGAAATATTAGCATCACATCTCATCGAACCTTCTTCCAAGTTCCCGTCGCAAACTCCGATGTAGCGAACAATATTTCTAAGTTCTTCCATGTAGTTTCTAGCTTCTTCAGAACTTCTCATATCAGGTTCGGATACGATTTCTAAAAGTGGAGTTCCAGCTCTGTTCAAGTCAACAAGAGAATAGCTTGAACCGGCTAAACCGTCAGCTCCAGCATGAACTAATTTTCCAGCATCTTCTTCTAAGTGCGCTCTTGTAATACCTATTCTTTTACCTTTGATATCCAAATAACCATTTACACAAATAGGTTCATCATATTGAGATATCTGGTAACCTTTAGGAAGGTCTGGATAAAAATATTGTTTTCTGTCAAATTTGCAGCGAGCAGGAATTTCACAGTTTAGAGCTAAACCTGTTAGGATACCCATATTAACTACTTCTTTATTTAATACCGGCAAAACTCCAGGCATACCTAATGTAATTGGACTTGTTAAACTGTTAGGTTCTTGCCCGAATTCGTTTTTATCCGGTGCGAAAATTTTTGATTTGGTTTTTAATTGTGCGTGAACTTCCAGCCCAATAACTACCTCATATTTGTCTCTTAATTCTTGATCCATTTTAATATCTCCTTATTTGACTTTATATTATCACAAAGGGCTAAATATTGCTAATAAATTTTATTGATTCTAACTAGCAAAAAAATAATTTTCGTGTTTTAAAATAAAAAATACTGTAAAGGAGAAAATAAATGCAAATTCAAAATTTAACTTTAGCGCAAAATAATTATTCTCAAAACCATAACCCAAATTTTACTTCTATTAAAAGTGTAAAATGTGCAGGTTTATATAAAAAAAATCCAGAGCTTGCAACTGAGGTAGTTGAAGCTTTTAAAGCTAATTCAAAGGCCATGGGATTTTGTAAAAAATATGACGTAAATATTGTTTTTTATGCGTTTAAAGATATGCATCAATCTGTTGAAAGTTCGCTTCATATATTTTATGATAATATTTCTAAATCTAAATTCAGAAAATTTCTTGATAAATTTTTAGGTTATAAAGATGATAAAATTTCAATACATGCATGGAGTGATAAATATTCATTACCGGAAAGCTTAAAAGAAAGTACTGTAAAATTAATTGAAGCAATGTCTCCTCAAAAAAAGGTCAAAGATGGATATCGTGGGGGGGGATTAGATTCTCATATTGAATTAACAGATAAGAAAATTCAAGACACTTTAGCCGAAAAAGCTGCAAAATTGAAAGAAAAACAAGAAAGATTGAAAGCCGCTAAGGAAGCAAAATTAGAAATTCCGGATGATAAAAGTGCGAAAATTCAGTTTGAAAACGCAAAATCAAAATTGCAAAAATCAATGGACGAACTAATAAATAAAGGTTCATAAAAATCAAGTTTTTATATAATAAACGGCAGGCAGATTAGTTAATCTGTCTGCCTCCAATTTTAGAAATATTTTATTATCTTGAATATATTTCGTGTTTTGAAGGTATTATATCCGGTTCTTTGTATAATTTAATATATTCAATAGCTTCTTGCGGTGATTTAGCTACAAAATATAGTTGTGATGCTATTTTATTTGCGAATTTTTCATTGATAATTATTTCAAAAAATTCCAAAAGTTTATTATAAAAACCGTTTGTGTTTAAAATTACAATAGGTTTTTTATTATATCCTAGTTGTTTTTGAACAATCATTTCAGCAAGTTCTTCTAATGTTCCTAAGCCGCCGGGTAGTGCAATTACGGCATCTGAAATTTCGTCCATTTTAGCTTTTCTATCTCGCATTCCTTCTGCCATAAAAAATTCATCGCAATTATCGGTTTTGCACCCCATATCGGCAAGACGTTTAGGCATAATACCAATAACTTTACCTTTATGTGTTTTGACTTGTGATGCACATTCCCACATCAGGCCCAGAGTACTTCCGCCATATACAATATCGTAGTTATTTTGCCCTAATAGTTCGCCAAGTTTTTTAGCATCTTTATAGTAAATTTCATCAAGGTAATTGCTTGATGAGGCAAATACACAAACTCTTTTTATTTTGTTATTCATTGAATTCTCCGCCTATTCTGTAGTAATAAGAACAAGAAACACCTGTTCCTTTGTCAGAACAATCCAGTTTCATATCTTCAAGTTCCCAGCCTGTACCTATCGGGGTGATTTTTCCGTCTACAAAGATATTTATTGCATAAATATCTTTACCCCACATGTTTGGACCTTTTAGGCCGTTCATGTCAAACATCATAATAAAGCCGGGATGAAAAATGTCTTCATCTTTTATGTCCTTGATACCTATAATCATTCCATTTTGTCCGGTATAAAGTCTTTCAAAATAAAAAGGATCTTTTTTCCCTACTTTATTACCATTTAAATAGTGTGGATGGTATTTTTTTGACAGTTTGTTATCTTCATATATTCTTAAATAAGGTTTAGCAAGTTCTATCATTAAATGTTCACGTTGTTCATTTGTTTTTGCTTTGTTTAAACTTTTAACAATATCTGAATCCGCTTGGGCTGTCATTGCTGTAAACATGTAATCAATTTTGTTATATGTTTCATTCCATTTAGTAATATAAGCAGCTTCTTTTGATGATATTACTGATGTCGGAATTAGTAGTAATACAATTGCAAATACTACAAACAATGTAATAGAATATTCAATTTTCCAAAAACGTTTTTTCATGGAGCGTCCTCACTTTCCCCAAGTTTTGGGCGTAAATATTACCAGTTATGTTTTAAGCCATATCTATCCGTTTTTTTTCTTCAACAAGTTTTTCGTATACCCATTCAGGAATGAAATTTTTGCCAAGTATTATTTGTCCATTCATGATATTTGGAGTATGGAAATCAGAACCTCCAGTTACAATCAATCCTAAATTTTCTGCCATTGATGAAAAGTATTCAACGCAAGCCGGTGAATGTTTTCGGTGATAGGCTTCAATTCCTCGTAATCCGTAGTTCATAAGGTCTTTAATTAAAGTTTCTGCAATATCCAAGTCGTGTGGATGTGCAATTACAGGAATTCCTCCGGCATCATATATTATTTCAACAGCGTCATGCGGTGATACCGTTTTTCTTTGTACATAGACAGGAGAATCGTCATGGATATATTTAGCGTAAGCATCCATTATATTATTTGTTCCGCCTGCGTTGGTGATTGCTTTTGCTATATGAGGACGACCGATACTTCCGCCTTCAGCGACGAGTTTTTTTATATCTTCAAATTTGATTTTTATTCCTTCTTTTTTAGCAAGAAGTGTTATAATTTCTTTTGTTTGTTTTATTCTTGCCTGTTGCTGGCTTTTTAATAGTTCTAAGAATTCTTTATTTTTAGTGTTCATGAAATACCCAAGAATATGAACTTCATTGTTTTTGTATAGTGTGTTTACTTCAATACCTTTAATTAGTTCAATTTTATTCTCAAGATGATTGTCATTAATATACTTTTGTGCAACATCATAAGCTAAAACGTTATCATGATCCGTTATTGCTATGGCTTGCAGTCCGACATCAATTGCTGTATCCACAATTTTTTCAGGCGAGAAAACCCCGTCCGAGAAATATGTGTGAATATGTAAATCAGTCTTCATTTTCACTTTCCTCTTCTATCCTATTTCTACTCTTAAAAATTCTTTTAATAGCTAAGGCTTTCCCTGTTGAGGTTTCTATATCGACTTCAACTGCATTGATTTGTGTGGTTTGTCCTTCAGCTACATCGTAACGTTCCGGGATACAGGTCAGAAATCTTGATAATGATGTTTTGTATTCCATACCAATTACACCGTCAGATGCTCCACAAAATCCGGCATCTGTAATGTATCCCATACCGTTAATAATACTTTCATCAGCAGTTTGAACGTGTGTATGTGTGCCAAAAAATGCACTTGCTCCTAATTCTGCACAAAACTTGCCAAAACAAATTTTTTCTGCTGTTGCTTCAGCATGAAAATCAATTATTACAATAGGTGTTATTTCTTTAATTCTTTTAACTTCCGCTTTAACAATCTCCCATGGTGAATCTATAGGGCTCATAAAAACTCTGCCTAAAGCATTTATGATACCGATTTTAAAATTGTCCATTTCGATTATAACACTGCCATTGCCCTGTGTTCCTTTTGGATAGTTTATCGGTCTAATTAAACTTTGAGAGTTATCAATGTAGTTGTAAATATCTTTTTTGTCCCAGATATGATTTCCACTAGTCATGCCGTTTATGCCATAATCTAAAAAGTCTTTATAGTTTTTTTCGGTAAGTCCAAAACCATGTGAGGCGTTTTCAACATTGGCTATTATAAAATCATAATTTTTAGAGGTATTATTTTCTTGCAAAAAATCTCTAACGGCAAATCTTCCCGGTTTACCTACTATATCTCCAAAAAATATGACTTTTATAATATCTTTTTTCATCTGCTGTTCTCTGTATTGAATGAAATAAAGCTAAGAAGTTAAATTTTATATTTAACTTCTTAGCGCTCTATTTTTATTTTGCAATTTCTGTTGTTCTGAACTCTCTTACAACGGTTACTCTTATTTGTCCAGGATAATCAAGTTCATTTTCGATTCGTTTAGCAACATCTCTTGCAAGTTTTCCGGATGCTAAATCGTCAAACATTTCAGCTTGAACAATAATTCTAACTTCGCGGCCTGCTTGAACTGCAAAAGATTGTTTAATGCCTTCAAAACTATTTACAATTTCTTCAATCTTTTGAAGACGTTTGATGTATATTTCTAAAGTATCGCGTCTTGCACCAGGTCTGCCTGCTGAAATTGCATCGGCAACTTTAACAAGTACTGCCTCAATTGTATTAGCAACAACATCATCGTGGTGAGCTTCTATTGCATGAATTACTTCCGGTTTCTCTCCATATCTTGATGCTAATTCTACACCTAATTGGATGTGTGTTCCTTCTTGAGTTTGGTCTACAGCTTTTCCTATATCGTGCAATAAACCTGCGCGTTTAGCTATTTTTTCATTAGCTCCTAATTCAGCAGCAAGCATTCCTGCGATGTGTCCAACTTCAAGTGAGTGTTTTAACACATTTTGACCATAGCTGGTTCTATAATATAAGCGTCCAAGAGTTTTTATAAGCTCTTTATTTAAACCCATTACGCCCATTTCCAGAGCTGCATTTTCACCTTCTGACCAAATCTTTTTATCTATTTCTTCTCTGGCTTTTTCAACCATTTCTTCGATTCTGACAGGGTGAATTCTGCC
Source organism: uncultured bacterium (assembly GCA_958366705.1). GTDB lineage: Bacteria > Cyanobacteriota > Vampirovibrionia > Gastranaerophilales > Gastranaerophilaceae > Zag111. The sequence goes on along the minus strand of CATXCB010000005.1, from coordinate 125,909 downwards.
GTCTACAATTAATTTTTCCAGAGCTAATTTTGCAATTTCGCGTCTTACCGGGTCAAAACTTGATAATACAACGGCTTCAGGGGTATCATCAATAATTAAGTCAACTCCTGTAAGAGTTTCTAATGCTCTGATATTTCTACCTTCACGACCGATTATGCGACCTTTCATTTCATCGTTTGGCAAAGCTACAACTGATACTGTTGTTTCTACAACCTGTTCAATCATGCATCTTTGCATTGTAGTTGATAAAATTTCTTTTGATTTTTCAAGTGAAATTTCTTTTATTTTAGCTTCATTTTCTCTGATTAATTGCATTTGTTCTTGAGCTAAGTCATTTTTTAACTGGTCTAATAATGTTCTTTTAGCGTCTTCTGTAGACATTCCGGAAATTCTTTCCAGTTCTTCTGTTTGTTTTTGAACAAGTTCGGCAAGGTAATCTTCTTTTTCTAAAAGTTGATCCATTTTTCTTTGGACTTGCAAATCTTTTTCTGTATATTCTTGAATTTTATCTTCAAGCATATCTTCTCTTTTTGCTAATTTTTGTTCCTGTCGTGCAAGTTCTTGTCTGCGTTCTCTTTCTTCTTCGTTTAACTGTTCTCTGTCTTCTTGTAATTCTTCTACAGCTTTAATTTTTGCTTCTTTGTAAAGAATTTTTTCTTTTTCATCAAGTGCTTTTTTATCTTTTTCAATAGATTCTAGAGCACTTTTTACTTTGTTTTTTTGAATAATCAGCATTGCAACTAAAACTATTACCGCAATAGCCGCAATAACTAACAACAAGGTTTTTGCTTCCATAAAGTTATTACCTTATCCTTTTCTATTTTTTCTATAATACACACAATATCGGGTACATATATCCTACCCGAGCGTTTTATTTATTTGTATTTTAAATAAAATTTATTGCATATATTTTCAAAAAATATTTCCTACTACATCTGTATACATCATATCATGTAAATGTATTTTTGTATAGTATGTTTCTATGATTTTTTTAGGTTATTGTTTGTTTTTTGTAACCAGCCCCGGGTCTGAATATGAGCCCGTTGTAAGTTTTACGAATTTATATGTTGCAACAGGTAAGACTCCTGCAAGTAGGAAACTTGAAATTCCAACATTAGCTAATATATTTGCACATTTTATATATTTTGCTTTTTGTGCAAATTTTTCTATATTTTTTGAATTTTTTGCAGCCGTAACAAAGTTTTCGAACTCATTTTTGAATTTTGATAATTTGTTTATATCAACGTATTTTCTTGGGTCTCTAGTGCCGCATTTTAGATAAGAAATTTCTCCTGCTTTCTGTGCGAATTGAGAAAAATATGAATTAGGTTTAGAATCAATAAATTCAAATAAATCTTTAGCCGTATTTGATTTTGGCAGTTCTATTTTATTATCTTTTATTGCCTGTATGAAATTTTTGTCATTCAATATTTTTGGGTCTAGATTTACATTTATTTTAAAGAGTTTGTTTGCAAGTTTATCCAGTCCTTTTGCGATATATATCGGAGTAACAAAATTTAAAATCATAGAACCGGTCATTCTGAAAGCGTTCATATATCCTTCTTCTTTGTTTCTGGATGTAGAGACTCTCCCTATTGTTAAGCCGCCGTCAGATATTGCCATTTTATCAACAGTTCTCAGATTTGCAATGGTCGAAGTCAGGTTTCCGGTAAAATTAATGTTTTTATTTGTATTTTCGCTTTTGAATTTTTTGAATACATCTCTATCTATAGATGTAAATGTTGCTTGGGGATTTTGGACAGGTGTATTGTTTGATATTTGTTGAGTTTGGGCTTTATTTTCTCTGATTTTTCTAGTCAGTGCAAAGTTTAGTTTTGGGAGTATAAAACCCATTATTACTGTTGGTATCACGGTGGCTGCTACAAATTTTTTTGTAAGCATATTTTCATAAACAGATTTGTTATCTCGAACTTTAACTAAGTCGGCCAGCGCCTCTTGCACTTCTTTAGATGAATTATTTGCAAATTTTTTAATATTATATTCTATACCTTGAAAAATTTGGTCAGGAGTATTTTTTAATTTTTCTTCTTCTTTAAAAAGTTTTAAATTAACATTAGGGTTATAACCTTTTTTAGAAATAAATTTGTCAACAACGTATTCAGTTGCGGGAATTCCGCCAAGCCAGATTGCTGACGTTGCGTATTCATCAATTATTTTTTCTCTAGTTGCATCATTTGCCAGTTCTTTAGATTCTTTTAGATTTTCTTTGCGGGCAATAATAATTTTTGCCGGGGCTTCAATTCCACAATCTCTGACCAGTAACGGGTAAATGCTGCTGTTATTTCCTATCGCTGATATTATATTTGTAATTGTCATAATTTTCTTTTAACCTCAATTCTTTTACTAATAAAAACAACCTCTTCGCTCTTGTCTCTTATCCTGAAGAAGTTGTTTTTAAAGAATTGAGTTTATATTGTTTTTACAAGCGCATCACCAATTCTACAACCTCTTCAGGTTGATATGTTTGTGATGATGTTTTTGTAAAAAGTTTTGAGTCATTCTTATTAAATCCTTTTTATAGATATAATTATATTATAAGATTTTTAAATGTAAATACTGAAGAATATTATTTATATTTATTTTAAGGTGTGTGGAAATTGTATTTGCTAATTTGAAAACGAATCTTTAAGAATCTTTACTTTATCAGGATTTGAAGTTTCAAATAAGATTGTTTTTTCTTTTGAAGTTTCACCTTTAACTATTTTTATTGAGGTTTTTGGGATTTTAAAATGTTTTGACAGAAATTCAATGACAGCTTTATTTGCTTTACCATCTATAGGTTGGGCAGTGATTTTAATTTTTATGATGTCACCGTCTTTTATAATTTCATTTTTTTTAGAATTTGGTGAGATTTTAATATTTACGAGAATTCCGTCTTTAGTTTTGTTAATCATAGCAGCAATATATCATAAACAGATAATTAAAATTAATATAAATTATAAATATTATTATAGGTAATAATTTATCTAATTCTAGTTGAGTCCTCAACGAGAGCGAGCAATCAATGTTAATGAAACAACAACAAAGGCAAGCTTTGTTTGAGCGAAGCGAGTTTGCTTGCCTCAGGTTGAATTTTACAATTGATTAGTGAGCGAAGTTCAGGACTCTGGTTTTGAGGCACTTTTGCCATCAAAAATGCAAGTGAGCAGAGGGCGTACGGTCAAGGCGTTGAGCCTTGCCGGTAGTCCCGTTTAACGCGAACGAAGCAAGTCAGTCCCGTCTGGAAGACCCGTCGGAGACGAACAGATAATTTTTTAGTTTTAAATATTTATATATTGGGTATTGTGCATACCCAAACCCGCACTTACGATTCTTTTTCTTTGTTGCGAAGCAAAGAAAAAGAATGTAAGCCAAGAAAAAGAAACTCGCGACCAAATAATACGAGCCATCAGAAACTACGTTTCCGAACCTTTCTTAATTTTTGTTACCTATAATAATATTTATGTAATTCTTTAGTTTTCTCGTATCTTTATATGAAATTTTTTAGCTTCTATTGTAAATATTAATTATAACTTGTATTATTACTATCATTATGGCAGATATAGAAACTTTTAAAGCAATTAAAGAAATTTTAATAACTCAAAAACATACTCTTGAAGATATTGAACTTGTAGAGACAGCATATAAATTTGCGAAAAAATTACACGACGGGCAATTTAGGGTTTCTGGAGAACCTTATATTATTCATCCTGTAGAAGTTGCAAAAATTCTTGTAGGATTAGAGGTTGATACGCATACAATCATTGCAGCATTTTTGCATGACGTTTTAGAAGATACCGATACTAAACCTGAAACTATTGAACAGCTTTTCGGGTCAGATGTATTAACTCTTGTTCAAGGTGTTACAAAACTTGGTAAATTGCAATTCAAGTCAAAAGAAGAACGTCAGGCAGAAAATTTTAGAAGATTGTTTATTGCAATGGCAAATGATATTAGGGTCATATTTTTAAAACTCGCAGACAGGTTGCATAATATGCGAACTTTGAATTTTATGGAGCCTGCAAAGCAAAAGAAAATTGCTCAGGAAACTCTTGATATTTTTGCCCCATTAGCAAATCGTTTGGGTATTTATAAAATTAAGGCAGAATTAGAAGATTTGTCTTTGCGTTACCTTGATCCTGATAAGTATTATGAAATAGCTCAGCTAGTTGCACAAACAAAAGCAGATAGGGAAGCTACAGTTAATATTTTAATAGATAAAATATCTAATGATGTAAAAAAAAGCGGGATAAATGCCCAAATAACAGGCAGGGCAAAACATTATTACAGTATTTACGCAAAAATGAAACGTCAGAATATTACATTTCATGATTTGTATGATATTACTGCTGTTCGTGTCATTGTTGATACTGTAAAAGAATGTTATGAAGTTTTAGGATTGATACACTCGCAGTTTAAACCAATTCCTGGTAGATTTAAAGACTATATTGCTATGCCAAAAGGTAATATGTATCAGTCCTTACATACTTCGGTAATTGGTCCAAAATCAAAACCTCTTGAAGTTCAAATAAGAACTTGGAAGATGCATCAGGTTGCCGAATATGGTATTGCTGCACACTGGCGTTATAAAGAAAAAGGATCACAAAAGGCAGATAATTCTTCTGATATGAAATTTTCATGGATGCATAAGCTTGTTGAGTATGACAAGGAAATGAAAAATGCAGAAGATTATGTGAAAAGTGTTAAACTAGATTTGTTTTCAGATCAAGTGTTTGCTTTTACTCCAAACGGTGACGTTTTGGATTTGCCCAAAGATGCTACTCCTGTTGATTTTTCATATCGTATTCACTCGGATGTTGGTCATAAAACTGTTGGCGCTTTAATTAACGGGCGTATAGTTCCATTAAGTACAAAGTTGAAAAATGGAGATATTGTTGAAATATTAACTTCTAAAACTCCGGCTCCACGTTTGGATTGGCTTACTTTTGTTGTGACAAAGCAAGCTTCTCAAAAAATTAAACAATGGTTTAAGAAAAATAATAGAGATGAGCATGTTAACCTTGGTAAATCTAATTTAGAACACGAGTTAACCAAAGCTGTTTTTGATGATTACATGAAGCAAGGTGAGTTTGATAAAGTTGCAAAAGCTATGAATTATCAATCTGCTGAAGATTTATTTGCAGCTTTGGGATATGGAGAAACAACGTTAAATAAGGTTGTAAATAAGCTTAAGAGACCTCAAGAAAAGAAGCCGGAAGAAACCTTCCATGTTTCTCATAAAAAAGCTTCACAGAAAGATATTATTGGATTAGAGGGGCTTTTGTATTCTTTTGCAAGATGTTGTTCTCCGATTCCAGGCGAACCTATAGTTGGCGTTGTAACAAGAGCCAAAGGTGTTACGGTACATCGCGCTGATTGTAAAACTCTTGAAACGATTCCACATGAGCGGTTTATGGATATTCGCTGGGCCGGAGTTAATACAAATAAGACCTATACAACAACAATTAGAATTGAAACTGCCGAAAAATTAGGTTTGTTGAAAGATGTTATTTCTGCAGTATCAGATAATAATGCTAATATTGTGAATGCAACTATAAAAACTAAAAATCATGTAGGTATAATTGAAATTGGGTTGGAGCTTGATAATATTGATACTTTAAAAAAAGTTATTGTATGTATCCAATCATTACCTGATGTGTACAGTGTTAAACGTATTCAAACTTCGTCTAGTATGATAAAAAAATCTTCTGCAAGTAAACCGCAAAAAGGTTTCAGACAAAAACGCAGTACAAAGCGAAGCGAAAATTAGTAAAGGGGTGATATTATGTCATTTTCAATTGAAAGTGTTTGGAAAATTTATTACTATATAGCTTTATTTTCAACAATATTGTTTGTCTTAAAATTGATAATTTTTAATTTTGTTGGCGGTGATAGTGAAGTGTTTTCAGATTTTACAACGGAATTAGATACCGATCCGTCATTTAACTTTTTATCTGTTCAATCTGTAATTGCCTTTTTTATGGGTTTTGGCTGGATGGGTTATGCAGCCTTGAAACAGTTACAATTTTCTCAGTTAATCAGTTTTCTATGCGCATTTGGTGTAGGACTGATTTTTTTGGCCGTAACTGCATTTTTGATGTTTAGTGTCAAAAAACTTGAAAAGAAAGTGAAAAAAGATAAGAATACTGCGGTTAAACAGGTTGGTAGAGCTTATACAAATTTTGAACCGCTTGGTATGGGACAGGTTGAAATTGAAATAAATGGTCAATTGTCTGTTGTTAATGCTTCAAATAATACAGAAGAACAAATTAACGCTTTTGATTTAATTAGAGTTGTTCGAGTAAGTGATGATTTGTTGTATATCGAAAAAGTAAAAAAATAATTATAAGTTAACTATAGGTTGGTAAATAATAAATAAGAAAGGAGATACCAATGTTTGGATTAATGATTGCGGGAGCTCTGGTTCTGATAGCAGTATTTACATTTATTGCAAATCAGTATAAAAGATGTCCGTCAAACAAAATTATTGTAGTTTATGGTAAAACCGGCGGAGAAAAGACCGCAAAATGTGTTCATGGCGGAGGAACATTTATTATCCCGTTAATTCAAGATTACGGTGTTTTATCTTTAGAACCTATGACAACCGATATTGATTTAAAAGGCGCATTGTCAAAAGGTAATATCCGTGTTGCTGTTCCGTCAACTTTTACATTTGGTATTTCTACAGAACCAAGAATTATGATAAATGCTGCAGAACGTTTATTAGGATTATCAAAACAAGATGTCATAACTCAGGCAAGTGATATTATTTTAGGTCAATTACGTCTTGCTATTGCTACTTTGACAATTGAAGAAATTAACCAGGATAGAGAAAAATTCTTGGAACAAATTAACGCAAATGTGAATACTGAGCTTAATAAGATTGGTCTAGAAATAATTAACGTAAATATTAAGGATATTACAGATGAATCAGGATATATTGATGCAATTGGTAAAAAAGCTGCTGCTGAAGCTATAAACAAAGCTAAAGTAGAGGTTGCACAACAAGAAAAATTAGGTGCTGTTGGTGAAGCATCTGCAAATAAAGAAAAAGAAGTTCAAGTTGCAGAACAAACGGCTCAAACCTTTATCGGTAAAACGAATGCAGAAAGAGAACAACGTATTAAAACGGCAGAACTTGAAGCGCAAGCTGTTGAGGGTGAAAATATTTCAAAAGCCAATATTGCTGAATATAATGCAACTTTAGCTGTAAAACAGGCTGATGCGTTTAGAGAGGGTGAAGTTGCTAAAGCTAATGCTCAGCGTGATGTATTGCTTGCTCAAAAAGAACAAGAAGAAGCTAAGTTGAAAAAAGAAGAACTCGCAAGACAAGAAGTTGAAAAACTAAAAATTCAGGTAGAAGCGGATGCTGAAGCTGAAAGATTAAGAAGAATTGCCGCAGGTCAAGCTGATGCTATCAAGGCTAAATACTTTGCGGAAGCAGAAGGTGTAAAAGCTGTATTGGAAGCAAAAGCAAAAGGTTATCAGGATCTTGTTAAGATTTCAAATAACAAACCGGAAATTGCAACAAGCTTCTTAATGATTGAAAAAGTTGAAAAAATTGTTGAAAAACAAGTTGAAGCAATTAAAAATATTAAATTTGATAAAATCACTGTTTGGGATGGTGGCACAGGAACTTCAAATGGTTCAACTACCGCTAATTTTATGAAAGATTTGATTAAATCACTTCCAGCAATGCATGATTTGGCAGGTCAAGCAGGAATTGAACTTCCTCAAATACTTGGCAAAGTTGATAGTGGTATGCCGGATGTTGAAGTTGTTCAAAAGTCGGTAGAAAAAGCTGAATAGTATAATATTGATTAGTAGTAAAAAAGACCTTGTTACACAAGGTCTTTTTTATTTGTTTTATTTTTTCTTTCTTAGAATAAGTTCGTAGCCAAGAATGTCGTACAATAATTTTATTTCACTGTACTTTATAGAATCTCTTTTGAGTTTCCCTGAGATATTATGTATTGTATATGGCTGTTGTAATCGTTCAGACATCTTTTTACATAATTCAGTCATTGTCATGTCATTCATTACTAAAAGATGTTTTAACTGTTGCTTTGTATCCATTTCTGAATTATATATCAGTGTTTAACTAAAAGCTTGACTTATTAACTATAGCAACTATAATTTAACTATAATGACAAATATGTATATAGGAATTTGAATTATGAAAAATATGTTTGCTTTTACACTTGCTGAAGTTTTGATAACACTTGGTGTTATTGGTGTTATTGCAGCAATTACTATTCCGGGTCTTATAACTAATTATAAAGCTATTCAGCTGCATTCAAAGTTTAAAAAGAATTATTCTTTATTAGCTCAAACCTTAAAAATCGCACAAGAAGATGGGATTATTTTTAATGATGTTGCGTATGCAGGTTCTGAAAGATATGATTTGGTTAATGTTTTTAAAAAATATTTGGTGGGAGTTGTAGATTGTGAAATAAGTAAAAATCGTAATTTAAAAGCATGTTTAAGGATTACATATGGTTTAAACGAAAACTTTAAAGACGGATATAAAACATTGTCTTCAAAATCTCCTGATTTGAGTAATCAAGGGCTTTTTGATGATGGTCAGCTTCTATTACAAGATGGTACAGTTGTATTTTTTAATGCAGATCCGCAGATGATTGGACTCCATGTCGATATAAATGGAGTAATGTCGCCGCCAAATCGTTGGGGGTATGATTTATTTACTTTTCAGATAAAAAATGAAAATTTGATTCCTATGGGTTCTAATGGTTCCAAATACGTTGATAAAGATGTTTATTGCAGTTTAGATAGTGAAAGTAATTTAAATGGTATTGCTTGTACTTCGATGGCAACAGATTTGGATTATTTTAAATGGGTAGTGAAGGCTCTAAAGTAAGTTTGAGTTTTAAACTGTTAAAAGGACTGGATAGCATATTTCGGTCCTTTTTTTTTGTTGTATGATTATTAAAAAGGAGTATTGATGAATTGATGAACGGTTTTTTGTTGTCTGACTTGTGTCGTATTATTGGAGCTGTAAGCACATTACAAGATTTTGAAGTTGATTATATATGTTTCAATCAAAAGTTTTTGCGTTCGAATAGTGTTTATTTCACAATCGTAACAGAGGGGTTTGATGGTTATAAGTTCGATTATGCAAAAGTAAAAAATTTGAATTGCGTAGTTGTGACAACAAAACAAATTGAGGATTTACCTTGTATTATTGTTGAAAATACCTTGTCTGCATTGTATAAAGTGGCAGCTTATTGCAGGAATAGGTATGATGAGTTGAAATCTGTAATTGTAACAGGTTCAGTAGGAAAAACTTCCGCTAAGGAAATGTTGTATTCTGTGCTGTCTGCGGGGGCGAAGTCTGTTAGGAATGCCGGTTCTGCAAATTCTACCCGTGAAGCTTGCAGGATGATGTTTAATATTGATGACAGCTATCGTTTTGCTATTATGGAATTGGGTTTGAGAGCACCTAATATGCCTTTTAGGATGGGGTCAAATATTTTAAAACCTGATGCTGTTTTGATCACCAATATTGGAAATTCCCATATTGAGAACTTTAAAGATAAGGCTCAAATTCTGGAGCATAAATTATCTGCTGCAGCTTTTATGAAAAAAGACGGAGTTTTATTCCTTAATGGGGATGATGAATTAATGTTTCATTCCAAATACGATTTTAAGGTTGTATTTTTCGGAATTGAGAATAAAAATTGTGATTATATAGCTGAAAATATTGTATTAACAAATGAGGGTTGTGATTTTACTGCAGTTTCAAAAGATAGAAGCTGGAGTTTGAACATTCATTTAAATGTCCCAGGAAAACATAATATTCTTAATGCACTTGGGGCAGCTGCAATTGCAAGGTGTTTTGGGGTTTCAGATGGTGATATACAAAAAGGTGCTGCAAACTTTAAAACTCAAGGTTTTAGACAAAATGTTGTAAGGGGATATAAAAATAATATTATTATTGCTGATTGTTATAATGCTACTCCTGAATCTATGATTAGTGGTTTTGAAATGCTTAATAATATGCGATCTGCAGGGCGAAAAATTGCAGTGCTTGGTCATATGATGAGATTGGGGATTCATAGTGAAGAACTCCATAGAAAAACGGGTAGGGATGTTTCTGCTTATAATTTTGATTTGGTATTAACATACGGACTTCATGCGGAGTATATTTATGATGAGATTAAAAAGACCGGTGGGCAGGCTTTTCATTTTTACACAAAAGATGATTTAGTTGATTTTTTAAAAAGATATGTAAAAGAAGATGATGTAATTTTGTTCAAAGGTGTTGAAAAATTTCATAATTTTCAGGATTTATTTTATCGTTTTAATGATGTTAATTATGTTCCGTCAAATGATAACTATTTAGGTTTGAAATCTTTAGATAACTCTTATCATAGTGAGGCAAAATCAATGTATTTCGGGGATGAAAATACTTGTTATGTTTCTAAAAATGCTAATGAAAAATTTTTAATAAAAGATTTATCTATTTTGCTTGGAGTTTTAATGGTATTAGAAAGGTGTGAAATTGATGAAAAGGTTATAATAACACAAACTGCAGCTCAAAAATTTGTGCCTGATACCGGAATAAGGTTTAATCCTTCAAATATTTTTACTGTTGAGGATTTATGTTATGCAGCTATGTTTAAATCTTCATTTGAAGCTGTTTATGCTTTGATAGAATATTGTTTTGGAACGTGGGATGATTTTGAAAAATGTCTTACTGAAAAATTGTCGGAAATTGGTGCGTTAAATACTAAAATTTCTTCTTTTTCCAATGAAATTTTGTCAGAAACTTATACAACAGCTTATGACATGTTTTTGATTGTAAAATATGCCTTAAGTAATCCTAAATTTTTTAAAATAATTTCTGATAAAGTACACGTGTTAAATAATTTGAAATCCGGGAAGCAAACTCGAATTGCAGCGAATAACAATTTACTATTCAAAGAAACTCGTATTCAATACTTGAATTATTATTGTGAGAATGCTTTGGGAATAAAGGCTGAGAATGTTTATAATGATAAAAATGAGATATTTAACCAAAGTTTAGTTTCTTGTGTAGAAAAGGATTCTCGAAAAATTATAGGGGTTATTTTAGGCTCCGATGAATTTTATTATTGTAGAAATTCTTATATTGATATGAAACGAATATTAGAAAATATTATAAACTTTTAATATACTAGCCAATTTTTACTTTTTATAGTATAATTTTCATAAAATGATAGATAAGGAGAGAACCATGGGATATAAGATTTTATCAAAAAAAGAGATTTGTCCAAATCAATATGAAATAACTATTGATGCGCCATATGTTGTTAGAAATGCTAAAGCAGGGCAATTTATTATATTTAGAGTTGAAGAAGACGGTGAAAGAGTTCCTTTGACTATCGCTGATGTGGATAAAGAAAAAGGTCATTTAACTTTAGTATTTATGGCTGTCGGATATTCTACAAAAAAACTTGCACAATTAGGTGTTGGGGATGAACTTGTTGATATTGTAGGTCCTTTGGGAAAACCTACTCATATTAAAAAATATGGTACAGCTGTTTGTGTTGCCGGAGGTTACGGTGCTGCACCTTGCTATTTGATTTCTAAAGCATTGAAAGAAGCTGGCAACAAAGTCTATATGATAGCTGGTGCTAGAACAAAAGATTTATTGTTCTGGGAAGATAAAATGAAAGATGCTTGTACTGAATTGTTCTTAACTACAGATGATGGTTCTTATGGTATTAAAGGTTTTGGTACAACTGTTCTTCAAGATATTATTGAGAAAGAAAAAGTTGATTACGTTATTGCAGTTGGTCCTATGCCGATGATGAGAGCTGTAGCTGAACTTACAAGAGATAAAGGTATTTATACAGAAGCCAGTATGAACCCTATTATGGTTGACGGTACTGGAATGTGTGGTGCATGCCGTGTTACTGTAGGTGGTGAAACTAAGTTTGCTTGCGTTGATGGACCGGATTTTGATGCTCATAAAATTGATTTTGATGAAGTAATCAATAGAACCAGAATTTATAAAGATCAAGAACGTAAACGCAGCGAAAATTGTAATTTGTTAAAACAAGCTGAAAAAGTGTAGGAGAGAGTATTTATGGGTAGAAATGATATTCCGGTTTGTCCGTTAATTAGTATTGGTTCTGGCATTGACATGGTTTGCAGTCAAACAAAATGTGCATGGTATGTGCCTAGTGTGCAGAAGTGTTCAATGTATTTGCTTGCTTATAATGCCCTGTTGGAGGCTAACCAAAAGCAGAAGGCAAAACAACAAACTAAGTAATAAGATGTTATTATGTTAAAAATTGCTTTATGTGTAAAACAAGTTCCTGACACTTCTGATATAAAGTGGACAGAACATAATACTATACAAAGAGAAGGGGTTGAAAGTATTATCAATCCTTTCGATGTATATGCATGTGAATTTGCTTTGAAAATTAAATCAGAAATAAAAGATGTCCATATCACTGCGTTTACGATGGGGCCGTCTCAAGCTGAAGATATGCTTCGAAAACTTATGGCTGTTGGTTGTGATGAAGCTGTACTAATTTCTGACAAAAAGTTTGCAGGTGCAGATACTTATGCTACCGGTCTGACATTGTCCCGTTCAATTAGAACAGTGTTGCCTGATTTTGATTTAATTATTTGCGGACAGTTTGCTGTTGACGGAGATACAGCTCAAACAGGTCCAAATATTGCTAATTTTTTGGATATCCCGCAGGTTACTTATGTGAAAGATTTTGTTGCATATGAGCATAAATCTCTTGAGGTAATTAAAGAGGTTGAGGATGGGGTAGAACGGGTTAAAGTTATACTTCCGTCTGTAATATGTGTTTTACAAAATGATAAAGAACCTGAACGTCCATTAATCAATGGTATAAAAAAAGCTTATTCAAAACAAATCAGGCATTGTTCAATGGAAGATATAGGATTAACTCCGGAAAAAGTTGGGATAAAAGGATCACCTACTTATGTTAGCAAAGCCTTTCGAAATATGCCGGCGCATAATGCTCAGAAATTTACAATGAATATTGATGATAGTGTAAATTTATTAAGAGACAAATTACAATCTTTAGGGGTTATTGATAATGGCAAATAATGGTTATTCAGGTATATTAGTGTATGCACAAATTACGCATGAATACTATATTCATACTGTTTTTTTTGAACTACTGACAAAAGCAAAAATTCTGGCTAAAAAACTCGGGAATGTAGAAATTAATGCTGCGGTTTTTACACATCCTGGTATGATAGACTCATATAAAGAATCTTTTCAAAATATGGGTGTAGATAAAGTTTATTATTTTGAAGACGAGGCATTAAAAGATTATTCTACGGAATATTATTCAAAATTGTTAGTTGACCTTGTAGGTGTTGTAAAACCTGAAATACTGCTAATTGGAGCAACAAATCAAGGTCGAGACCTGGCTCCCAGAGTTGCAAGTGCTCTAGGTACCGGTTTAACTGCGGATTGTATTGAGCTTGATATAAATGAGGATGGTAAGCTTGCAGCGACACGTCCAACTTTTGGCGGTCAGTTAATGGCAACAATTTTATGTCGTAATTATCCGCAAATGGCAACTGTTCGTCCTAATGTTTTTAAGGTAATTCTTGATGAAGAGACAAAAAATACAGAATTTATTTCCTGTCCTGTTAATATTTCGTATCTAAAAAATCATGTACAAATTCTTGAATTTAAGAAAACTGTTGAAACTGTTATAAATGATTTAGATTCTGCAGAAATTATTGTTGCAGGCGGTAAAGGCTTGAAAAATGATAAAGGTTTTAAACTTATAAAAGAATTTGCAGATTCAATTGGAGGAACAATTGCAGCAACAAGAGGAGCTGTAGAGATGGGGTTGGCGCCACAATCAATTCAGGTTGGACAAACCGGTAAAACTGTTCATCCTAAAGTTTATATTGCTTGCGCGATATCTGGCGCGATTCAGCATACTGTAGGTATGCAGGGAGCTGATTATATTATTGCAATTAATAATGATGTAAGCGCTCCAATTTTTGAAATCGCTGATTGCGGCATTGTTGGTGATGTTTTTGAAATCTTACCAAAGTTTTTAGAAAAATAATTTATTATTGTTGAGTTTTTAGGCATTTATATAAATATAGAACGTTATGTTTATTATCTAGAGCTTTTATAAGTTCTTTTTTCATGTCTTCGTACGGAATATCATTGAAAACAAATAATTCATAGATATTAACATTAAGGGCATTTGCTATTGCTGTTAGATTCTCTGCTGTTGGGTAATTGTTACCGTTTTCAATTTTACTAATATTTTTTTGATCAATACCTACAAGTTCTGCAAGTCTTTCCTGAGTTATTTTTTGTTTTTTTCTAAGTTTTTGAATATTTTGCCCTAATGCTTGTTTTAATAGCATATAATTTTCCTCTTTTATTATTAAACAATACTTTCTATTGAAGAAAATTTTAACGATTTTATAGGTATATTGTTCTGAAATTATACTTTTAAGATTGACATAAATCTGTTTAATACGTATAATTATATTAGTTTTCTATATATTAAATAGAGGAATTATGAAGAAAAATTTAGGATTTACTTTGGCTGAAGTACTTATAACTCTAGGAATTATTGGGGTTGTTGCAGCGTTTACGCTTCCGACATTGATTCATGCATATCAGGAGAAAGTTATTGTTCATTCTTTAACTGAAGTTTATTCAATATTGAATCAAGCGTATAAACTCTCAACTGAAGATAATGGTCCTATTAGTGCGTGGAATTTGAGTTCAAATCAGGATGAGGCACGGGCTCAAATTATTGATAAATTAACTCCGTATCTGAAAACATATTTGATATGTGATAATAAAAACACTAAATGTAAAGATACTCAGATGCCTGTAGATATGAATGGTAAAAATACTAACGTTGCCTATACTTATAATTTGATTTTAGGGAATACAACTAAGATAAATATTGACAATACAGGCTCTCAAACTCCTGCAATTTCTAAACAAGATTGTGATGATGGATGTTATATTGGAGCTTTTGGAAATTCACAAATGTTGAGTGCACATTTAATTATGGTAAATATAACAGGCAAAGATAATAAACCTATGTGGGGGAAAGATTTATTTTTATTTGCTATATTGGATAGGGGTATTATTCCTTATGGAGTTGTTGGATGGCATAAGAAATCAGATTGTAATCCGTCAAAATCTTCTGGTGCAGGATGGTGGAATGGAACTACCTGTGCCGGATATGTTTTAAATCATAAAAATTTAGATTATTTAAAGTGTACCAGAGGTTTTAAGGCTTATTGTACAGGAAATTATAATCCATAAAACTTTTGTTATCACCTTTTTATGGTAAAATGTAATGTGCGATATGTACTAAAAAATGAGGGATTTATTTATGACAAACAAGGTTGTTATCGGGGCTCAATGGGGTGATGAAGGTAAAGCAAAAATTACTGACCTTTTAGCTCAAGATGCAGATTTAATTATTAGATACCAGGGTGGATGTAATGCAGGTCATACTGTAGTTGCTCATGGTAAAACTTTTAAGTTTCACTTGATACCTTCTGGTATTTTATATAAAGGTAAAACTTGCTTAATTGGGAATGGTACAGTTATTCTTCCAGAGTATTTTGAAGAAGAACTTAATGGATTAAAAGCTGAAAATATTGATGTTTCAGGCTTAAAAGTAAGCCCATTGGCAACAATAACAATGCCTTGGCATACCGAAGTTGATGGATATTCTGAAAATACTGCAACAAAAGGTAAAATTGGTACTACAAAAAAAGGAATTGGACCAACTTATACAGATAAAATGCAAAGAATTGCTTTAAAAGTTGGAGATTTATATTCTCCGGAAGCTTTATCAGAAAAGTTAGATGTAATTCTACCAATAAAAAATAAACAATTAAAAGAATTGTATAATTTAAAAACATATACAAAAGATGAAGTTTTAGAATTATGCAAAAGATATGCAGAAATTTTCAAACCTTATGTATGTTTTGATTGGCAAGATATGCTAAGAGATGCAAAACGTTCAGGTAAGAAGGTTTTATTTGAAGGTGCTCAAGGTGTAATGCTTGACGTTGACTTTGGTACATATCCTTTTGTTACAAGTTCTAATCCAATCGGCGGCGGCGCTTGTACAGGTTCAGGTTATGGCCCTAAGATGATTGATGAAGTTATTGGTGTTGCTAAAGCTTATTGTACAAGAGTTGGCGAAGGTCCTTTTGTTTCTGAGTTGACAGACGAAGTAGGTAAGTCTATTCAAGATATCGGACATGAATTTGGAGTAACTACAGGTCGTCCAAGACGCTGCGGATGGTTTGATGCAGTTACAATGAAATATGCATGTTTGGTTGGAGGTTTAACATCAATTGCTCTTACTAAAATTGATGTATTTGATACTTTTGATGAAATAAAAGTTTGTACAGCGTATAAAGATACCCGTGATGGTAAAGTTTATACTTCATATCCGACTGATGTGTATATTCATAAATATTTGGAACCGGTTTATGAAACACATAAAGGTTGGAAGCAAGATATTACTTCAATTAGAACGTACGAAGATTTACCGGAAAATGCCAGAAACTACTTGGAAAGACTTGAAGAAATTTTAGAAACACCGATTTCTATAGTTTCAGTTGGACCGGATAGAGAGCAAACTATATTTAAATCTTAATTGAATTTGTAAATCTTTCTTAAATTTTAAGCAATAAAATCTACTTATGTGTTTTTATAAATACATAGGTAGATTTTTTATGGAAATAAATAATAATTATCAAATCATGGCGTCTAATATTACGCCAAACAAACAGATTAAAAAGCAAAATCCAAGTTTTGCAAGTGATGTTGTTCAAAATAATCAAGTGGAGAAGCTTTCAAATGTCACTCCTGATTATAATGTGTCCACTCCAATTGGATATAATTTTATCGAAGATGTAAAAATCTCTGATAAATTAACTGCAAAATGTTATAAATTAGCTAATGGACAAAAAGTTGTAATACTTCCAAAAGATGGTCCAACTGTTGTAAAAACTTATGTTAACACAGGTTCATTCAACGAACCAGATAATCTACGTGGTATTAGTCATTATATAGAACATAACTTGTTTAACGGTTCCGAAACTCTTGGAGATAAGGTGTTTTTTGACGAAGTAAATAAAATGGGGGCTAATACTAATGCGTCAACCTCTTTTTCTGTAACAGATTATTATATTGAATCAAATTTATTAGATGAGAATGATTTAGAAAATCAAATAAAATTGCAAGCCGGACAAATTCAATCTCCAAAATTCCTTTTGGATAAGCTAGAAAAAGAAAAGGCTATTGTTAATTCTGAAATCAATATGTATATGTCAGCAGATGAAAGTCTTGGATATAATCAAACAATTAAAAATTTGTTTAATATAAAATCAGATTCTTTAGATTTGGTAGCAGGAACAACAAATAATATTGATAATTTAACAAGAGATGATGTTGTTAATTATTTTAAAAGTAATTATTATCCGGCAAATATGGTTACTGTAATTACAGGTGAAGTAAATCCTGATGATACAATGAAACTTGTATCAAAATATTTTACTGCTAAAAATGCGCCTGTAAATGAACGTAAATTTGAAACTATGACTCCAACAGATAAGGCAATAAGACAAGATTTTATTTCTCCAAAAAATTCAGGAGGTAGAACTTCTGTATTTTTAGGATTTGTCGGACCAGAAAATAATAATACAAAAGATAAAATCTATATGCGTGCATTATCTGTTTTGGCTGGCGGTTTAGAAAATTCTAGGACTGCAGAGCTAGAAAAAACATACGGTGCTTATATAAACTTTTCTCCGGAAAGATTGAGTTCTCGTCCGAATGATAAATCTTTATATATGATTACTGCAGATGTTTCAGATGTACGTTCTGAAATCTTATTAAAAGATTTATATGCCAAACTTGATAAGTTGTCAAAAACTCCACCAACTGACGATGAGGTAACTGCTATAAAAAATAGTATGAAAAAATCTCATAATATGATTTATGAAAATTCTTTTGCTTTAAATCAAACATTAGGGCAAGCAATGTTGAATAATAATATAGATTCAGTGAAAGAATATAACAAGATTGTTGATGAGATGACAGCTGAAGATATAATGAATATTGCTAAAAAATATTTAGATTTAAATAAAGCTGCGTTAACTGTTGTTCATCCTGGTGGTGTAAAAAAAGAGGAGATAATTAACAGTTATGATGTAATTTCTCAAATTCCTTTTACAGGATTGAATAAAAAACAGCCAATAGATACGAAATCTGTTGAAGCATATAAATTGCCTAATAATATGCAGGTTGTTTTAAAAGATGGAACTTCTGATAATATTAATTTAAAAATAGCTATTAGAGCTAAAATTTGGACACCTAAAAAGGCAGCTGTTTCAGATGTTTTATCCGAAATGCTTGATAACAGTGGTACTAAAAATAAATCATTAGATGAATATTCAAAAGAAGTTGATTTATTGGCTTTAGGTGCAGATGTATTTGCAAATCCTTATGGAATAAAAGCATTTGCAGATTTTCCAGTTGATACTACAGAAAAGTCTTTAGCTTTATTAAATGAAAAAATTCAAAATGTAGATTTATCAGAAGAAAATTTTAAAAAAGCAGTAGAAATGTTAAAAGATCGTTTATCAACAATTGAACCTTCACCGTATTTCAAATTTGATAAAGCTATGTATGAAGGTACTCCATTTGCTGTAACTCCAGAAGAAAAATTGCAAAGCTTAGATGAAATAACTTTAGATGATATTAAAGCTTTTTATAAAGAAATTTTTGAAAAGAGTCAAGGACAAGTAGTGGTTACAGCACCATTTTCTTCAAATCCTGAGTTGAAACAAAAGATTTTTAATTCATTAGGACAATATCCTAAATTGCAAGAAAAAGATATTTCTCTAGTAAATAGTTATAAGCCTGTGGATAAAACGCAAGTTTATACAGTTGAGAATAAGAAAAATCAGGCAAATATCGTACAAGGCTTTAAATTCCAACATAATGGTAATTTAAAGGATATAACCTGTGTTGAATTGTTAAATGAGATTTTAGGAGGCTCTCCATCTTCAAGATTGTTTAGCGACTTACGTGAACAAAGACATTTGGCATATTCTGTATCATCTGAATGTGATTTTAATGATGATATAGGAGTTATGACTTTAAGTATTGGCACAACCACTGAAAATAAAGAAACAGGTGTTAATACTTATGAAAACATTCAAAAATCTATAAATGGATTTAATGAAAATATTGAAAAATTAAAAACAGAAAAAGTTTCGCCTGAAGATTTGGAAAGTGCTAAGAAAACTTTAAAAACAAATATATTAAATATTATAGAATCCGGTCATGGGCAAACTGCTGATTTATTCTTTTCTGTAGGTACACCATATGGCGTTGATTATGTGAATAAACAATTTGAAATTATTGATCAAATTACTCCTGATGATATATATAATACAGCAAGGTATGTGTTTAAATCTAAACCGATTTATTCAATTACTGCAACTAAAGATTCTTTAGATTATAACAAAGAATTTTTGCAAGGTTTAGAAAATTCTAAATAGCACAGGCATGAATTTGTTCGATGATATTTTTAACGCCGTCAAATTTAGCTAATTTACCAGCTTCAGTTTGGATTTGGTTTAATTGATCCGGATTATTTATAAGTTCAGAAACTAATTTATATAAAGATTCGGCATTAGTATCACTGTCTTCTAAATATAATCCAGCACCGCATTCAACCATATATTTAGCATTTTTTCTTTGATGATCAGCTGCAGCATATGGGTAAGGTATAAAAATTGGAGCTATAGAACAAGCGCATAATTCAGATATGCTTAAAGAGCCGGCTCTGGATACTGCAATGTCACAAGCTTTTAATACTGTCACCATATCTTCAAAATAAGGTTTTATTATAATATTTTTGTCTTTTTCATATTCTGGGTAAGTTTTTTGTAATTGCTCAATTGTTTTATCAAAATTCTTTTTCCCTGTTTGAAATATTATTTGGACATTGTTTTCTTTAGATAATTTTTTTAAAATATTTGAGGCTGCATTGTTAATCGTTTGTGCGCCTTGAGAACCTCCCATTATGCATAGAGTTGTTTTATTCTCAAGGTTTAAATCTTTTCTTGCTTGTTCTTTAGTTAATGTGGCAAATTTTTGGCGGATAGGATTTCCATTAACTTTACAATTTGCGTTATGTAACTGTTTTTTTGCAACATCAAAGGCTATAGATAAACTTTTTGCGTAAGGTGCGAGTTTTCTTGTAACAAGTCCAGGGTTAGCATCACAATCGTGCATTACAAACGGAACTTTCATAGTTATCCCTGCTAAAAGTGCAGGAGCTGAAACATAACCGCCTGTTCCAAAGATTGCATTTGGTTTATATTTGTTAATGTAAAAACAGCACTTTAGCCAGGCAAATATCATACCAAATGCCCATTTAAAAAGTTTAAAACTGATTTTTCTAGGCATTCCTGAAGATATAACCGGTAAAAATTCATAATTTTTATCTTTTACAATTCCGGCTTCCAGTTTATTTGGGTTCCCTACATAATATATTTTTTCTGTATCTTCAATTTCTAATAACGCATCAGCTACAGCTACTGCGGGATATATATGACCGCCGGTTCCTCCGCCTGTGATAAAATAGGTCTTTTTATTCATTAACTTCTGTCCTTATTCTTTTAATCCTTTGTTTTGATATGTTTAATAAAATTCCAACCATTGCCAGTGAGACAATTATGGATGTACCACCGTAACTGATGAATGGTAAAGTTACACCGGTTACCGGTAACAATGAACTTGCAACCGACATATTTAAGAATGCCTGAAAACCAAATATAACGGTAATACCAATAGCTAAAAGCTTGCCATACATATCCGGACATCTTTTTGATATTCTTAAACCTCTGTAAACTAGAGTTACAAATAAACCAATAATAAATAGACAGCCTAAAAACCCAAATTCTTCTGCAATAATTGCAAAGATAAAGTCTGTATGGCATTCAGGCAAATATGCCAATTTTTGGATGGAACCTCCGTATCCTGTTCCGCTAAATCCTCCGGAGGCGAATGCAATTAGTGATTGAATTATGTTATATCCTTTTCCGAGAGCATCGCTTCCCGGGTTTAGCCAGACATTAATTCTGTCCATCTGGTAACCGTGTAAAAGTTTTGGTAAAAACATTAAAATTCCGGCACCCATTATACTGCCAAGTGCGGCAAGTACCTGCCATGGTCCTTTTGCTGCTATATACAGACACAGCGACGTTATTCCTAATATAATTACCATACTAAGGTTTGGCTGTTTTAATATTAAAAATAGTATAACAATTATCGGAATATAGACTTCAAACCAGTTTTTCGAACTTAATAAATCAACTTTATTTTTAAATGTGGAGGCAAGCAGCATACAAAATAGTGGTTTTGCAAGTTCTGACGGCTGCAGCTGCATAAATCCAAGATTTATCCATCTCTTTGCTCCATTGATAGTTACACCGAGAGGTGTAAATTGCAAAATTACTAATAAGATAATAACAATCCATAAAAATTTTGTATTATACTTTTCGAGTTTTTGATAGTCAAATTTTGCAAAAAATCCCATAGCAAAAAAACCGGCAGCTGCGTAGATAATTTGTTTTATTAAAAAAGATGCAAGATTAGCACCTTCTCTCATGCATTTTGGTGCTGTAGCTGAGAATATAGCCAAAAAGCCTATAATTATTAAGAAAGTTACGACGGTAAGCAGTGTATTATCCGGCGCTGAAAGAATTGTACCGGCATTGTTGCTTTTTCTGCTTCTTTTTTCTTTTCGTTCCTGTTCTTGTCTTTTTGGGGATTTATACTCTCGATAAGACATAATCTTTAAAGACCTCTCCTCTGTGTTCATAGCTTGTGAACATATCAAAACTTGCGCATGCAGGTGATAGTAAAACTACATCAGGTTTTAATGCTATACCTTTATCAATTGCACTTTCCATAGATGGTTCTTTTATAATATTAGTAAAGCCGTTTTTAATAAGATTTTTTTCAAAGCGTTCTGTAGCTTCACCAATTAAAATAACTGTTTTAATATGTTTTTTTATAGAGTCGCAAAATTCGGTTAAATCAGTGTTTTTATCTCTGCCTCCTGCAATGAGGGTTACATCAAGATTGTTGAATGAATTTATTGCAACAATAGAGGCTTCCGGGTTTGTTGCTTTTGAGTCATTGTAAAAGGTTATTCCATTAAATTCTCTAACTTTTTCAAGTCTGTGTTCAGGAGCTTTAAATTCCATAATTGCAGTTTTGATTGTTTTATTATCTAAACCTGTTAATTTAGCACAAATAATTGAACACATTATATTTTGATAATTATGTTCGCCAAGCAGAGGACATTCTGAAAGTTTTATGATTTCTTCTGATATGCCATTTTGTTTAAAAATAATTGCATTATTTTCTTCATAACAGCAGTTATCCCCAATATTTCCGGCAAACATAAATACTGTATTTTTGACTTCTTTTGCAAATTCTAAAAGTTTTGCATCTTTTGCATTTAATACACAATATTTTGCAGTTTGAGGGTGTCTGAAAATTTTTGCTTTTGCATTAAAATAATTTTCTAATCCCTGATGCCAATCAATATGATCAGGTGTAAAGTTTGTCCATACTGCAATATATGGTTTCAAAGACGGACTCATTTCTAATTGAAAAGAGCTGGCTTCACATACAAAGTAATCTAATTCTTCATTTGCAATATTGCAAGGCGGTTGTCCTATATTACCACATGCTTTTACCTTTAATTTTTTAGCCAGAATATGTTCTGTTAATGCTGTTGTAGTTGTTTTTCCATTTGTTCCCGTGATTATTATAAATGGAATATCTGATTCTTTATATGCAAGTTCTAATTCAGAAATTACGGGTATATTTTTTTTTCGTAAAGTTTTTATAATCTCACTATGAGGAGGAATACCCGGACTTGTTACAGCTATTTCTGCTTTGTTTATAAAATCTTCGGAATGACCTCCATATTCAACATTTATACCGGCTTGTCTTAATTCTTCTACAACAGGTTGCTTATCCTGAGTTATATCTTTACCCTCTGTTAGATAGACTTCTGCATCCTGTTTTTTTGCAAATTTAGCTGCAGCAATTCCGCTTTTAGATAACCCGAGTACAAGTATTTTTTTTCCACAAATGCTCATTATAAAATTCCTTTGTTAAATAATGCAAATAATAATAGTGCAATTCCAGATAGTAAAAGTGAAACTATAGAAAATACAATAACAACTTTCTTTTCATTCCACCCCAGAAGTTCAAAGTGGTGATGAATCGGTGCCATTTTAAAAACTCTTTTGCCTGTCGTTTTGAAACTTGTGACCTGAATAATTACAGACAACGTTTCCATAACAAATACTCCGCCTATAAATATTAAAAGAAATTCAAATTTACCAAGGACAGCTAGTGTTCCCAGCAAACCTCCTATGGCTAAAGATCCGGTGTCACCCATAAATACTTCAGCTTTCGGTTTATTAAATTTTAAAAAGCCTAATAAAGCTCCTGCAACAGTTGCAGCTATTATCGCCAATTCAGTTTCTCCGAGAGCTAAGGCTATTATTGCGCAGGCTATGAATGCGGGAACGCCACATCCTGCAGCTAAACCGTCAAGACCGTCTGTAAGGTTATAAGCATTTGATGCACCAGTTATTATAAATACTGCAAAAAATGGATAAAACCATTTCAAATTCAAAACAAGATTTCCTATTGAAAAATTGCAGGCTACAGGGTTTGTAGTTACCAGAAAAAGTGTTGGAAGCAGCGCAATTGCGATTTGCCTGAATAATTTACCGCGGGCAGTTAATCCGTCGTTACCTTTCCCTTTTATTTTAATATAATCATCTTGAAAACCTGCAAATGTATAGAATACAAGGGTCATTATTGTTATAAGTGCAATCGTGGTCATCTTTTGAGCTAATAGTAAAGTTGTTACTGATGCCATAATAACAGCAGCAATAATAAATACCCCCCCTGTTGTCGGTGTTCCTTGTTTTTTTGCATGATTTTCAGGTGCAACATCTTTTATATATTGTCCGATAGTTTTTTTCTTGAGCATATCAATGTACGGAACACCGAAAAGCATACATAGAACCATTCCTAATAAGAATGCTATAGTTACCATTATCATAATTTACATATCCCTCTTTTAACATTATCTAAAATCTGTTCAAATTTCATAGAGCGTGAAGCTTTTAAAAATATTGTATAACTGTTATTCAAATTTTCAAGAATGTAACAAGAAACTTCTTCATTTGAATTGAAATTTTTTACGAAAAAGCCATGCTGCTCTAATATTTTGCCTATTTCACCGGCTAAGTTTCCGACTGTTAAATACTTAACGTTTTTGATGTTTAGGTTTGCTAAATATTCACCTACATTTTTATGATATAGAACTTCATTTTCTCCAAGTTCGCCCATATTTCCTAAGATTACAACAGGATTTTGATATAGTTCTACAAATGTTTGGACGGAAGCTTTCATAGATTCAGGATTTGCATTATAGCTGTCATTTATAAATTTTAATCCGTTAATGTTTTCCACTTCCCATCTTTTTTCTATTGGGCGATAATTGATTAGACCTTTTTTTATTTCATCTGGAGTCATACCTAATTTGAGTCCAACTTCAATTGCAGAAAGTGAGTTTTCAATATTGTAATTTCCTTCAACGTTTAATTCATAAACTTCATTTTTATATTTAAACTTAGAATAAGAGGGAGCTTTTTCAAGAATTTCCACATCATTTATTGAGTAGTAGATTTTTTCTCCTGTAAAACTATTATGTTTTTTTGTTATATCTTGCTCTAAAGCTATAAATGTGCCATTTGCTTTTAATCCGGTGGTAATTTCACATTTTGCTTTTGCAATATTGTCTAGGCTCCCCAGACGTCCAACATGCGCCGAGCCGCAGTTTGTAATAATTGCAAAGTCAGGTTCAAGGTGGGTTGAAATAAGTTCAATTTCACCTGAGCCGCGCATTCCCATCTCAACAATAAGTACCTGAGTGTCTTTATCCATTCCGAGGACAGTTTGACAAAAACCTATTTCATTATTGTGATTTGAAAATGTTTTGTGAGTTTTGAATTTTTCCTTTAAAACAGAATAAACAATTTCTTTAGTGGTTGTTTTTCCGGAACTTCCTGTAATTGCAATTGTTACAGGATTTATCTTATGTCTGTAATATTTTGCGATATTTAAATATGCATCTAAAGTGTTTTCAACTTTCAGTACAAAATCTGCTGATTCAAGTACTTCATCTTTTGTTGTAAAGTAAGCTGTAGCTCCAGCATCCAAAGCTTTATCTATAAACATTTCACCATCAAATGACGCACCTTTTAACGGTAAATATATATCTCTGTTTTTTATTGTTCTGGTATCAGTTGAAATGTTGAAACATTCAATCCCGTCGGCACTGTTTTTTAACGGGACAGCTCCCGTAATCTCTATCAATTCTTCCCTGTTAAACATCATAAAAATATCATACTTCAAACAATATCAATAAAACAATAAAGTTAATAAATATTAAAAGTACTTGACATCAAGTTATGACTGGATGATAATAACTATACGTGATTACTATGGGTCACTCGTTTTATAAAACCCCATCAGGGTTACGAAACCCGCAAACGAAAGGATATGAAAATGTACGCAATTGTTGAAACTGGCGGAAAACAATATCAAGTAGAAGAAGGTCGCTACGTTGATGTTGAATTATTAGAAGGTGAAAAAGATTCTAAAATCGTTTTTGACAAAGTTGTTATGGTTGTAAACGGTAAAAAATCTAAAGTTGGTCAACCTTATGTATCAGGTGCTTCAGCTGAAGGTAAAATCGTTTTACATGACAAATCTAAAAAAGTTATTGTTTATAAACAAAGACCTAAAAAAGGTTACAGAAAAAAACAAGGTCACAGACAAGGTTTTACAAGAGTTATGATTTCAAAAATCAGAACTTCTGCTAAAAAGTCTGCAGGTGAAGAAACAGCTGCTGAATAAGTAGCCTAATTCGTATAAAGTACAAGAAGTAAAAAGGAGAAAATGAAAAATGGCACATAAGAAAGGTATGGGATCTACCCGTAACGGCCGCGACTCCGAAGCTAAACGTTTAGGCGTTAAAAAATTCGGCGGTGAAGCTGTTAAAGCCGGTAACATCCTTGTTCGTCAAAGAGGAACAAAAATTCATCCAGGTAACAATGTAGGTATTGGCTCTGATGATACTTTATTTGCATTGATTGATGGAACTGTTAAGTTTGAACCACACAGACGTGACAGAAAACAAGTTAGCGTTTACGCTGCTCAATAAATTTTATTTAATAGAAAACGAGCCGGATATATATCCGGCTCGTTTTCTATGTTATTTGTTTTAATTACTTAGAATTTTTTCAGGTATATCCAGTATTTTATCTGATTTTATACCTATTGTCTGGTAGTCTATATCTTTTATGAAATCGGTATTCTTGCTGATAATTTTATATATTTCACGATGTTCTGGTATACCGTCAAATTTATTACGTAATTCCTCCGGTACAACATTGCGTTCCAAACCTGTTGCGTATACAGGAGGATCGCCTCTTGTAAATATCTGTTGAGGTGGGCTGTTATTTGTGATGTTTGCAGGTTTTGTCCCGCCAACATTGTGCAATTTACTTATATTTGTAAAATTATTAATGCCGTCAACCATGATAATCTCTCCATAATAATTATGCTCTCTATTTTAATAAAGTATTTTTAAAAGTCATAATTTACTTAAGTTGGAGAATATTTTACATTTCTTAATTATTCAGTAATAATTTGATATAGGCAGGGAGCTTCCTGAATACTTACATTTGTGGATGGAACTTTTAATATTTTAGCCTGTACTGTTCTGTTTGCATATTCGATTGTAATTATATCATTTTCTTTTATTTGTTTTGCCGGTTTAGCCTGATTCCCGTTAACAAGTACTCTCCCCATATCAGAAACTTCATTTGCAACAGTTCGTCTTTTTATTAATCTTGATACTTTTAAAAATTTGTCTAATCTCATAATACCTCTCTTATTGGAACTTATATACAACTTTACACCAAATATGCTCAAAAACGAATCATAATGTCATTCCGAACTTGTTTCGGAATCTTACCAACACTCAGACCCTGGAACACCGAGTAGGAACAGAAAATTACGTTTCGTAAACTCAACTAATTTTCTAGTCAGTTCAGGGTGACAGTTCTAGCTATGTTTAGTGTAAAATGCTATATAAGTTCCCTCTTATTTGTATAACATATATTTTAATTTCATGATATAATTTTTGCAAGGGAGATTGTGAGTAGTATGAAAAAATTTATATTATTACTATTTAGTATTTTTACAATTTTTAGTTCTAAGGTATTTGCTGAGAATATTAAATTTGTGCAAGTGACAGATTCTCATTTGTCTGTAAATTCAGAATACTCACAAAAAGTTTTGAAGAGCGCAGTAGAAGATATAAATAATCAACAAGATGTATCTTTTGTTGTTTTTACGGGTGATAACATAAGTAATCCAACTCCGGAAAATTTAAGACAATTTGTTAAAATTGTTTCAAAATTAAAGGTTCCATATTATGTAGCTGTAGGAAATCATGATGTTTATAAATCCAGAGATATGTCTAAAGTCAGATATTATCAGATTTTAAGAGAAACAAATCTTTTGTATCCGCAGAGGGCTGCAAACTATTACTTTAAGAAAAATGATTTTGTTTTTGTGATTCTTGATGGCGCAAAAGAAATTATACCTGGTTCAGGTGGGTACTATAGAGAGTCAACTCTGAATTGGTTAGATAAACTTCTTGCTAAAAATAGCAATAAATCTGTTGTAATATTTCAACATTATCCTGTAGTATATCCGGAAGGGGCTGAATCAAAGCTTAGAACTCATAAAACTTACAGAGATGAGGATTATAAAGAGGTTTTAGCAAATCATCATAATGTGTTAGCTGTAATTACAGGACATTTCCATACAAACTATGAAACAATGGTTGATGGAGTTTATCATATAACATCTCCGGCATTACTTACTTTGCCGCAATCTTATAAAATTATTGATATAATCACAACAAAAGATTTTTCGCCGTTAATTTATACTCAATTACGAGAATTTGAGATTAAGGATTAAATTTGAGAATTTTTTTTGAATATTCCTTTTATAATCTTTGCTAAATCTTTTTTAAAGACTAATATGCTGAATAAAGCACCGGTTCCGCCAATAATTTTTAATATAGTTGGAAACTTGTGTTGATTTGGTGGCTTTGCTTCTTTTTGCTTTTCGTAAATGTCATTTAGCATTTGATTGTACTCTCTGTTTGCCTGTTGAGAGGAATACAATACAATTTTAGGCAGTCTGTCAGGAGGTGTTAGAATTCCGACATTTGCTCTGCCATAATGCATGCTTTTATTTGCAGGATTATCTATCTGTTCTACCATATATTAATTAAAACTAATTCATGTGAAAAATTGCAGTTAATGTAAATAAATATTACTAACACCGCTTTAGTTTTATAAATAACTTGCTTTTTTTTTATGTTTTACATATATTAGTAACATAGCCGCAGACAATTAGTCCGGTTGGGTGTTAAACCCAAAAGGTTAAATGATATTCAGCTAATCGAGGTTACACGAAAGTAAATAGCATTATAGACTTATGTGTAAGATTTTGCGGTAAAACTAGGAAAGCAAAGTCTTTTTTAGTTTTATTAGGTCGATAACAAGAATACGATTAAAAATCGTTGCAGAAATCAAAGGAGCTACAAATGGCAACAAAAGCATTTAAATCAGAAAAAATAGATGCGATTAAATCAAAAATTGAAAAAGCTCAATCCGTAATTATCACTGAGTACCAAGGTTTAACCGTTGAAGAAATCACAAAATTAAGACGTGAAACTCAAAAAGGCGGTGGTGACTATATGGTTACTAAAAATACGTTAGCTAAAATCGCTGTAAAAGGTACAGCATATGAACTTTTAGCTGATAAAATGACCGGACCTATCGCTTTGGCTTTTGGTTTTGAAGATCCTGTAAGTCCTGCTAAAGCTGTTACTAAATTTATCAAAGAAGCTAAAAAAGGAGAAATCCTTGGCGCAGTTTTGGATGGTAAATTATTATCAGTTGAAGAAACTAAAGCATTGGCTGCTCTTCCATCAAAAGAAGAACTTTTTGCAAAAATGCTTGGTTCTATCAATTCGCCGGCATCAGGTATCGCAAATTCTATCAATGCAGTTATGTCTCAGCTTACAAGAGCTATGGCAGCTGTCAGAGATCAAAAAGCTGCGTAATGCAGTTGAATTGCGCAATTCTTTTGCGTGACAAATTTTATTTAAGACACTGTGCTTAAATTGTATTAGTAAAAACTCAAATTTTAAAATAAAAGGAGAAAAACAATGAGTGTAGAATCAATTTTAGAATCAATTGAAAAATTAACTTTATTAGAAGCAGCTGAATTAGTAAAAGCTATGGAAGAAAAATTCGGCGTATCTGCAGCAGCTCCTGTAGCTGTAGCAGCAGCTCCTGTAGCAGCAGCTCCTGCTGAAGATGCTGATGCTGAAGTATCTGTTGTATTAGCTTCAGTTCCAGCTGATAAGAAAATCGCTGTATTAAAAGAAGTTAGAACTTTAACTGGTTTAGGATTAAAAGAAGCTAAAGATTTAGTTGAATCTGCTCCTAAAGCTGTTAAAGAAAATATCAAAAAAGACGAAGCTGAAGCTATCAAGAAAACTCTTGAAGCAGCTGGTGCTGTTATCGAAATCAAGTAGTTTGATTTTAAAACAGGAATATGATATTATAAATGGGCGATCAATTGATCGTCCATTTTAATATATGAGGGCTTTTTAATGAATACTTTTTACTTATTTGCGGCTATTGCAATTATGCTTATTGTTATCTTGAGAGATATTCTGAAGAAAAAGTATAATATTGATATGGATAATATGAAATTGGCAGATTTTAAATTGTTTGAGATTGAGAATAATAAGGCTAAAAAGGTCGAATCCAAATTAACTATTAAAAAGAAAACTGGGAATAATTCTTTAATTCTTCTTGATGCCGGTGATAATAAAGTCACAGTTATGGCAACATTAAGACAAATAACAGGACTTGATTATGCTACTGCTAAAGATTTAGTTAATTCTGTTCCCTCAACTATTATGACAGGTATATCTGATAAAGAGGCAGATTTAACAAAGAAAGCTCTGGAATTTGTAGGAGCAAAAATCGAAATTAAATAAATAATAAATAGTAAAACAAAAGCACTTATTTTTAGTAAGTGCTTTTTGTTGTTATAAATAAATAGTTTATAATGATAAAACGAATCCGCCTTTATCTGCGTTTTTAAGTGCTTCGCCTTCGATTTTAGCTCTCAGGTTTTTTATATATTTATAAACATAATCTCTAGGCAAGTCTAATAATGTTGCAAGATCTTTTGCGTAAACGATTTTATTTTTATTAGCTGCAAAATAATCAAACACTTTTTGTTCTCTGTCAGTCAAGCTTTTTTTGAATACAACTCTTACTTCATCTCTTAGAGTGTCTCCGGTTTTATTTTCAGAAACTATTTCTTTCGCAGCTTCAGATAGAGTTTTTGAAACTTTTTTAACTTTTGTTGCTTTAGGAACTTGAGGTTTTACTTCAATTTTCTTTTTTGTTTCTTTTTGTTTTGTTTCAGGTTCAGCGACTATTTTTGCAGTATCTTCTACTTGTAGATTTTTAGCAGAGAAAGGAGAAATGTATAATTCTTTTTCTTTTTCGTAAGCTCTGTCAGCAATTGTACTAAGTCTTTCTGCTTTAGAAGACCATTCCGGTTCATTAGAAATTACTGGTTGACCGTGTAGAACGATATCAATAAGGTCATTAGTTTCTTTTTTTTCTTCTACTTTTTTCCCTAATCTAGCAGCAAACTCCTCTAATGTGATTTTTTCTAATGAGCTTCTCCATTGTTTAATCTCTTCCTTGCTCAAGTATTCAGACATTCAATATCTCCTTACTAAAACTATTCCTTAAATAAAATCCTTTTATACCCTTTAATTTAGCATAAAACAGGTTCCATGACTCAAAATGTTTCACAACGTAAATTTTTATTTAAATTGTTAACATTTACCGCTAAAACATTGATTTTTCAATAATATAGTGCATTAGTCTAAAATGCCTGTTTCCAGGATTTTTTGAACTTCTTTTAACATAATATTATGAATATCAGGTATTGATTTTGTGCCATCAATACTGATAAATCCATATTCAGATTTCATTTTGTCATACTGTTCCAAGCATTGATTCTGGTATATTCCAAAACTTTTATAAAAATCAGTAGAAAAACCTACATCTCTGCCGCTTTCATAAAAATCTAATCCTGTAGTCCCGATTATTCTTTTTAATAGCGTATCAACCGGCATATCAAGATAAAATACTAAATCCGGTTCGGGAGCGTAATCATACAAGTTTTTTACCCAATCAATATTTTGTCCGCGCACAACATCTCTGGCTAAGGCTGTGTAATAGTATCTGTCAAGTAGAACAACAAAACCTGCTTTTAGCGCCGGAATAATTTGATTTTCCAACCTGTCAGCAAAGTCTGCAGCATATAACAGGCTATATGTTGTAGCATTGAGTAAATTCCTTTCTTTAGCATCATCAATAACATTCGCAATAAGTCTGGATGTTTTCCATTCCGAAACCATAACTCCATAGCATTGATCTTGAAGAGATTTTTTTAAAAGCTCAAGTTGGGTTGATTTTCCAGAACCATCAGTTCCCTCAATAACTACCAGAAGTCCATTATAATTATGTTTTCTTCTGAATTGTTCCATTATATATCAACTCCTTTTTCTTTTAAAATTTGTTTAAGCAGTCTGCGTATTTCGACTTGTTTTTTATGGATTGTATCTTTTGCATCTAATTTAACTATTTCAAACTCGTTGAGCATTTTATTATATTCTTCAATAACTTTAGATTGGAATATTATATAACTTTCATATGGGTCATTGCTCAATTTCATATCCATACCAGCTTCATAAAATTTGGGCGTTCTATTGGAACAAATACGTTCAAGCGAAGTAAGCGGATCTATATCAAAATACACAGCCAAGTCTGGTTTTATTGCAAAATCATAAACTTCTCTAACCCAGTGAGGGTCAACACCTCTTGCTACATCCCGAGCAAAAGCTGTATATGCATATCTGTCAGCAAGAACAATAAATCCGGCTTTTAATGCCGGTGCAATAACTTGTTTTAACCTGTCAGCAAAATCCACAGCGTGCAGCAGACTAAATGTTCTTGGTGAAAGCATATTTTTCTTTTTGGCAAGTTTAGTTGTTTGAGAAATCAATTCAGATGAATTCCATTCGGTAAAGATTACATCTTTGCCAATGTCTTTTAACCAATCTCTTAAAAGCGCTAATTGAGTGGATTTCCCGGAGCCGTCAATTCCTTCAACACAAACAAGAGTGCCTTCGTAGTTATGTCTTTCCGTTAATTTAGCCAAATTAATCCTCTTTCTTTTCCAGTAATCGTGTATTGATTTTTCCGAATTTAGCAGATAAATTATCTATAAAATGGATTAAATATAATTCTGGCTCTAAATCTTTCTGATTTAAGTCAATAATTGCGCCCCATTCAGCTCTGCCATGGTGAGCGGCAATCATTTTTGCAACGTTTTTAAATCCAGCATTCATGCAGATGCAAAATCCGTATTGAGAATGCGAAATCCAGTCTTCTCTAAAGTTTGGCGCATAATCAATGAGTCCTGTATCTGTGTCAATTGTGTATTCAAAAATTTTGCCGAAGTCATGTAATAAACAGGCAGCATAGATTTCATCTTCATTTGTTTTATACGCAAAAGTTTTTAAATTTAACTCTGCGTATTGCGCGCATTCTACCGTGTGAACAAGCAGTCCGCCTATATAATTGTGGTGCATAAGCTTTGCGGCCGGCATAATTTTAAATTCTTTTGAATATTTTGCAAACTGTTCTGTAACAAAATTTTTCAAGTCTATATTTTTTATTTTATTGATATAAGATTGTAATATTGTCCAGTATTTTTCAATTTCAGCCGGTTCAAGTCCTAATTTTGCTTCTTTAATTAGCTCAAGAGCAGAAACAAGGCAGTTGTTGTATTTTTCGTTGAAGCTTGCTGATACAATTCGAACAAGATTTCCGGTTCTAAATATTTTACTGTCAAATCTATTCAGGGTTTCTTCCCATAATATACAATTTAAAACGGTATCATCTACAGTGTTTTTTAGTTGTAATTTTCCCATTTTTGTTCCGGCTTTAGTATCTCCTATTGAGAAAATAACTACTTCGTATGTATCTTCAGTATTGAACATCTTATTACCTCTGTTATGTGTTGTTTTTTTACTTGAGTTTTAATTTTTATTTCTGTCTATAATTTTGTCTTGTCCCCACACAAAAGAAGATCTGATTTCTTCTCCTATTTTTTCAATCTGGTGGTCTGAATTTTCTTTTCTTAAACTGTTAAATTTATTGCAGCCGGTTTTCATTTCATTTGTAAATTCCTCTGCAAAAGCTCCAGACTGGATATCTTTTAAAATTTCGCGCATTGCATTTTTTGACGCTTCACCAATAACTTTTGGACCTCGAGTCATATCCCCGTATTCTGCAGTGTTAGATATTGAGTATCTCATGTCAGCGAGCCCGCCCTGATTTACTAAATCAATAATGAGTTTCATCTCATGCAGAACTTCAAAATAGGCCATATATGGAGAATATCCTGCTTCTGTTAAAACTTCAAAACCGGCTTTCATTAAAGCGGAAACACCTCCGCAAATTACAGCCTGTTCTCCGAATAAATCAGTTTCAGTTTCTTCTTTAAATGTTGTTTCAATTATACCGGCTCTTCCTGCACCTATTGCAGAAGCGTATGATAATGCTATTTCTTTTGAGTTACCGGATGCATCCTGATAAACAGCAATTAATGATGGAACTCCTTTACCCTCTTCATACTGGCTTCTTACAGTGTGTCCCGGACCTTTTGGGGCTACCATAATAACATTTATATCCTCAGGTGGTACAATTTTTTTGTAATGAATATTAAAACCGTGAGAGAACATTAAATATTGACCGGATTTCATATTTGGTTTTATTTGATTTTCGTAAACCTCGGCTTGTAATTCATCAGGAATAAGAATTTGAACTATATCAGCCCATTTTACTGCATCTTCAATTGACATAGTTTTGAAACCGTAATTTTTGGCTTTAGTATCGGATTTTCCACCCTGTCTTAGGCCTAATACAATATCGCAGCCTGAATCTTTAAGATTCATAGATTGACCGTATCCCTGAGAGCCAAAACCAATAACTGCAATTTTTTTAGACTTGATAAGTTCTTTATTAATGTCTTTATCAAGATAAATTTTTAAATTGTTCATACCCGCACCTCGATTTCTTTCTATCAGTTAATGGTATCATGAAGCTGGGATTATTTCCAGTAATAATATGAAAATATTTATACTGGATTGCCGCGGCTTACGCCTCGCAATGACGATGTAACGTATTTAGGAAAATTGTATCCTAATGTAATTGAAGTCGTCATTCCGAACTTGTTTCGGAATCTCATCTTTAGGATAGCACTAGGGCAAGTTTTCTTTCTAGAC
Source organism: uncultured bacterium (assembly GCA_958366705.1). Taxonomy (GTDB): domain Bacteria; phylum Cyanobacteriota; class Vampirovibrionia; order Gastranaerophilales; family Gastranaerophilaceae; genus Zag111. The sequence goes on along the minus strand of CATXCB010000005.1, from coordinate 91,245 downwards.
CCTGAAACAAGTTCAGGGTGACGTTTTATGCGTTCAGGATGACTAACACACTAGTCAATTCAGGGGAACTAATAAGTTTTTCAAGATACCCAATAAAAAACAAGAGAAAAACATTTGTTCTTCTCTTGTTTAAAAGTTGTTAAACTTTTATTAGCAACTAACTATTTAGAAGTTGTTAATACATATTTAGCAGCGTCAGATGCCGGTTCAACAGTTGCATCGTGGAACACGATTGGGAAGATATCTGTCATGTGGTTAGCATCATTTTTAACTGCACAAGGAGTTTGTACGGCTTCTGTTGCTTTGTTACCAGTAGTACAAGTAACTTCTCTGTTAGGTAATGTTGCACCGTTTACATCAATGAACCCTTTACAATCTTTTAAAATACCAGTTAATGCTGTATCGTTCAATTGAGTACCGATAGGTAATTCGCAACCTTGAGCTGCAGGGTTAAATGCAACAATAGAACCATCAGCCAATGTGTAAGCAAGATATTTACCCTCAGCATCTGCAGGAATTACACCAGGATAATTATTTGGTCTTACGATAGCGTAATCTACTTGAGTACCATTGTTATTACGTTTAATATTAGTTACAACCCCTTGGTAAGTTTGACCTGTTAGAGTTCCGTTTAAGATTGCACAGAATGACATTACTGAATCAGGGTGTTCTGCAGCACCTGCAGCTTGATCTGCTTGGCAAGCTACAGTAGTACCTGCATAGTCGAAGTCATATTGTGCTTGTGACATCAAACCAGCCTGGTTCAATGTTGATAATGTTTTTTTGAATTGAGAACGGAATTTTGCACCGTTAGTGTTAGAAATCAATGTTGGGATAGTCATAGCAGCTACTACACCAATGATACCTAATGTGATTAATACTTCTGCCAAAGTAAAACCGAATCTTTTTGTCATAATCTTTTCACCTTTCTTTTAAATAAAACTATAACATACGCTTTACATAACGATTATATTACTATTTTTTTTAAAGTCTGTCAACCATTTGAATGATTTTTCGATTTCTTCTCGCGGTTTGGTCGCGTTAATATGCATTCGGGGCTGCATGTATGGGGTTGACGGACTAAATTTATTATCCAGTATTGATTGTTCTATTCATTTTTGATGTCTAATCCTCAAGTTTTAGCTACAAGTTTATTAAACCCAAATGGACTAGTTAAATAACATTAATCTAATAAAATTAATACTTTTGGGTTATTTTATTCGTCAAAAAGTTGATTTTTTCCTGATATTATTGATTTTTGAAGATTGTTACATAATGTAAATAAATCTTTAGATATGGCAACAATGTAACGGTTTTGTAATATTTTGGGCAAATTTTCCTAACTCATTCCGAATTTGTTCCTTTTAGATTCTGAAACAAATTCATGGTGATATACTTACCTAAAGTAAGATATAGAGTCATACTGAGGCATAGCCGAAGTATCAAAATAGATTCTTCGCATACGCTCAGAATGACAGTTACAAGAGATCCTGAACCAAGTTCAGGGTGACAACTCGTCAGTTTAGGGTGACTAATGATAAGAATGTTATTGCATCATTGCGAAGAGGCTTTGCCGACGCGGCAATCACGTATGGTTATAATTGTTTATCAGTTCTAACTCGTTGTTACTCTCTTTTATTAATTTGTTGTAATCTGATTTTCTCCAAGGATAAATACTTTCCAGTCTTGTGATTCCTCTTTTACCGGTTTATAGTAGTCTTTTACCAGTATTTGCTGGGTTTGTATAGGGTAGTAATCCTTTGATTTTAAGTAATTTTCAAATTTTTCAGAATTTTTAGTGTATTTTTTTTGTTTTATTAGCGGATAAAATGCTTTTTTCTTTCTCGCAATTTCGCATAATAAGAGATTGATAACTTCATTATAGTCAAATTCATAACCGCTATTGGTAGTTATATCAAGAATATAATTCAGATTATCCCGAGTTGTGATTGATAAATATCCCAGTATTTTACTGCTTTCTTCAAGAATAATTCTTGTTTTATAGTAATCGACGAAACCTTTAAAAAATGGCTCTTGAAATTCTTTTTTATCTCGAAGTAAAGATGGTTTATACATATTAAACAATTCGGAATTATAAAGATTTTCAATTTCTTTTGCATCTGAATTTTGAGCATATCTCCAGTGTAAAGGTGATTTTTCAGGTGTTGGTTTTTCTATTTTCCACAGGGTTTCTGATGCACATTGTCTAAATCCGCAGCCATTGATGAATAAATTAAAAAGCTCATCGTGGCATTCATCTATTGTTACGGTAAATGATGTTGCACCTTTTCCACCCAGTTTTTGAATTACAAATTCTACAAGTTTTTGTCCTATATCATAAAGGTTTTCTTTAAATATAAGACGTGTAATATTTATTTTATAAGGGTTCCCAGGGGTGCTGGCAGTTGTAATAAGTCCCAGAATTTCATTATTATCAATGAGAATAAATGATTCGGATTTAAATTTTAGTGACAGCGGCATTAGCGCATTAATGTATCCAACGGGTTCTTCCATCAGTGATTTTGCCAGTCTGTCATTTTCATCTGTGCAAAGATACGAAATAAGACGTTTTAATTTTGGATAGTCAAAATATGTTAATCTTCTTATTCTCATATTGATATTATATCGCTTGTTGTGTTTTCGCGCAATATTATATTAAAATGTGATAGTGATTTTTTGGTTAGATCCTGAAATACCGAGTAGGAACAGAAAATTACGTTTCGTATACTCAACTAATTTTCTAGTCAATTCAGGATGACACTTTATCCGTTCAGAGGGACTCCCCTTCCGTCATTCCGAACTTGGTTCGGAATCTAGTTTACTCCGAGACTCTGAATTTATTTCAGAGTCTCGTGTATGTCTATTAAACTTTTGGGTTAACCGCGTTCCAGTTCAAATATTTTGAACTCTCCAGGCTCAAGTTTTTCAAAATGTATGCTTTCTGTATTTTCTATTTCTTGAGCTTCATAATCCTTTTCATTTATTACGTATTCGTATTTTAGGTTATAATCACTCGGAATGTGTATTTGTTTGTCAAATATCGCATAACCTTCTATAATTTCTTTATAGGATTCTCCAGTTATAGCTGTTTTGGTAACTTTTTCTGTCGGATATTTATGGTTAGATACCACTAAATATGCTTTTCTTGATGGTTCTCTTGTTATTAACCATGCGCTGTATCCGTCTTCGTCTTCAACTATAATCTGTGCTTCTCCGCCTGTAATGATACTATTGTTTTTTACAAATCGGTCGAGTGCGTCAAATTTTGTATAGAAGTTTTCGTTATTTGAACGTTTCATGGCTACTTCTTCGCCAATAGTGTATTCCACACCTCCGCAGGTGAAACTTTCATCTCCGTCAACATACATCATTGGTCTTTGGGCATATTTTCCGCCAGGTAAAAGTTTATATTTTGCCCATTTGTATAGAGCTCCGTTTTCGCCTAGCTGAGCCGGATACTGGTCTATACAATGAAATTCTCCATCCTGATTATTGTATGTTTTTAGGATTGATAACATATTTCCCTTTTTAAATTTAGTATTATAGTTTGAGAGGTACTGGTTATCTTCCATGATTTTTTCAGGAGTTTTATCGAACTGACAAATAATATCATTTCCCCACAGTATATCAAATTTCATATCCTGATGGTATTCTTTGTAGTAATTATCCCAGAGCATGTATTCTGCAAGAGTTCCAAAGTAAGGAATTTTTTTCTTCATTGCAGTATTGAGTTTGTTTAGTACATATCTAGGGGCTCTATAACTAATTGGTCTGCCGTTTTGTTCAGAAACTTCATCTACAATGTGGTCAATATGGTCTACTCTGAATCCGTCAAAGTTATAGTCTTTTTGCAATTTTTTCATACTATTAATAAACAAATCTATTACATCTTCATTAAATTTGCCGTTTTCCAGATTTACAAAATAGTATGGAGTTTGACAATCAAGGTTTGCAAATGCTGTGACGTCATCTCCTTTGAAATCAAAATGTTTAAATGTCGGGTATCCTCCGCATTCACTCATCCCGTCGTACACCGGAACTCCAGCTGAACACCATGCTCCGCCAGGTGCCGGCCACAATCCTTCATTTATTAGAAGCTGGATGGTTTCCACTTGTTTTGTTATATCTTTTTCTTCTAATACTTTTTTATCATTTTTAAATTCGTGAATTTTTGCAACAAGTTCTTTTACTCTTTTGTGGATTTTTTGTTGGTAAGTTCTTTCAAGCATAGCGTTAGAAAAAGCTTTTTTATGTTCAATCATTATGCCTTCGAAATTGTTATATAATTCTTGAAATGCAGGACTCAAGTCTCCGGAGTTACCTTGAAGACGTTGAATATATACATCTTTTGCTATTTGAATATCGTCTTTATCATGGTCTTTTGATAAAAATTCTGCAACTTCATCTACTTTTGTTAATAATTGTTTCTGTAGTTCTGTAATATCATACCATCTGGCAACTTGCGGGTTTGCCAGTACAAATTTTGAAAATCTTCCTGTTTGAGGAAGTATGTCATAGATTACAGGGTGTCCTGCAAGCTGAGCCATTTGTATAAATGTTTGCAGCTGTTGTTTTGCATTCAAACCAGTAATGTTTTCAATTTCGGCATCTTTTAGTTTTTCACTTACTTCACTGCTTTTTGGAAGATATGCACATCCAAATTCTCTCGGGTGGAACGGGATAAGATATATTGTTGTATTATAGATTTTATTAGCAATATTACCTGTTGGTAAAATTAGTAATTGTTTAAGCCAATCAAAAAATTTGCCGGGAGTTTCCGATTTGTTTCCGTTTCCAAGTGCCGCAAGATTAATCAATTTAATATTGTGACCTTCTTTTTTAAACCAGTCAGAATTTTTTTCTTGGTGTCTTGCAAGTACACTTATTTGATTATTTTTAAATGTAAATTTATCATTTGAAAATATATTGTTTTGTTTCCATTTTTCTTCAAGCGCAAATAAGGTTTCTTCTTTTGTAAGTTCATCTTGTGCCTTTTGGAATGAATATGTGAGGTATCCGTATTTTTGAATATGCATTGACAGATATTTCTTTCGGATTTCAGGAATATTGTCGAACGGATATGCTTCTTTTAGCTTTTCATAAATTCTATTAAGCTCTACATCTTTTGCAGTTTCCTGCTCTCTCTTTGCAAATAAAAAATCTAACATAAATATCTCCCTATAATCAAAAATTATACCATAAGAAAATTTTTATATTGCAACATGAGAATATTACCTAGTCAGCTAATAGAATAAAAATGTTTAAGCTATACAGTTAAAGATAATGAATCAGGGGATTTTTATTATTAGAGTTTATGGAGAAAAAAACATGGAAACAAAGCAAAAACAAATTTCAATTGTAATTGTAGAGGATTTTAAATTAACTCGAGTGGGGCTAAGATGTGCATTAAACGCGAATCCGGATATGGAAGTCGTTGCAGAATCTGAAGATGCTATTGATGGTTTAAAACAAATTGAAAAATTTAACCCTGATGTCGTATTAATGGATTTAGGCTTGCCGACAATGAATGGTATTGAGGCAATGGTTAAAATTAGAGAAATGTCTAGTGATATTAAAATTGTAGCTTTAACATCTCATGACAGAGAAGAGGAAGTTGTTGCAGCTTTAAGTTCCGGGGCAAATGCTTATTGTTTGAAAGATATTGATCCAGCAAAGCTGGCTGATGTTATAAGGGATGTTTATCAAGGTGTTTGTTGGATTGATTCAGTTGTTGCAAAGCTTGCATTAAAAGCTTTTCCAAAAGTTGATAATGTAGGGTTACTTGGGCATAAGCTTTCTGATCAAGCAAGGATTCCTTTGACTGAGCGTGAATTTGAAGTTTTAAAACATCTTGTTGCAGGTAAAAGTAATACAGAGATTGCAAAAGAATTGATTGTCAGTGTGCATACAGCAAAAGCTCATGTTTGTTCTATTTTGCAAAAAATGTGTGTAAATGACCGGGTGCAAGCTGCAGTAAAAGCTGTAAAAGAAGGGATGGTTTAAAAACCATCCCTTCTTTATTTTTCTTCATACTGAGGAATAGCAGGAGTAGCTGAAATAGATTCTTCGCTTACGCTCAGAATGACGTCTTTATACCAAAATTCAAACCAACTGTCATACTGAGGCATAGCCGAAGTATCTAATAAACAGAACAGTAATAAAAGCTTCTTCGGTCGCACGCTCTCTCAGAATGACAATAAGAGAAGTTATTTGCACTTTTATCTATAAATACTGGATTGCCGCGGCTAGCTCCTCGCAATGACGATGTAATGTATATAGCGATAATTGTATCCTAATGTAATTGAAGTCGTCATTCCGAAATTTTTTCTTTGAGCCCCTGAAACGAGTTCAGGGGCTCACTTCATCAGTTCAGAGCGACTACCCTCCCGCCATTCCGAACTCGTTTCGGAATCTATTTTGTACTATCAAGTATATACATTGCAGCTCCTGAAGCCGGTTCAACGGTAGAATCATGGAATACAACAGGAAATACATCTGATAAGCGGCCAGAATTATTTGTTACTATACATCCCGAGCCGGCATCAACTTTGTTTGTACCCATTGTGCAAGATACTTCGGTGTTTGGCAGAGTTACCCCGTTAACATCAATAAATCCCATGCAGTGGGATAAGTCGTTCCCGCCTACAGGGCCGGAAAACAGTGCTTGTTGTAATCTGTTTCCTATTGATAATTCGCACCCTGCAGCATTAGGGTCAAATGCTACCAAGACACCATCAGCTAAAGAATAACTCAGATAATTTAAATAATCATCTTTAATTGTATCTTTTTTTACTAGAGTATATGTTCCTACATATTGGCCTTTTTCCATTCTTTGCAAATCGCCTACACGTCCCTGATATGTGAAGCCTGTTAAAGTTCCATTCAGAATTGCACAAAATGTCATGTGTTCATCTGGATGTTGAGATGCTGCCGCAGATTTGTCTGTTGGGCATTTTTCTGTAGTGCCGGCAAAATTGTACTCATATTGAGCTTGTGCCATCAAGGCTGCCTGGTTTAGGGTTGAAATAGATTTTTTAAATTGATTTCTGAATTTTGCATTATTTATATTTGAAAATAGTACAGGTATTGTCATTGCGGCTACAATTCCTATTAAACCTAAAGTTATTAGAACTTCCGCCAAAGTGAATGCATTTTTGAAACTCATTAAACCAATCCTTAAATTTTTTATACCATATTAATTATTTCTATATTTTGCATTTTTGTCAATGGTTATGTCGAAATTTTTTAATAGTTGGAGTAATGTTTCTGATGGTAGTCCAATGACATTGTCTAAAGAGCCGTCAACGGATTTTACAAATCCTGCAGGCAGTTCTTGAATTCCGTAAGCTCCTGCTTTATCAAAAGGTTTAAATTCTTCTATATAATCGATAATTTGTTTATCTGTGAGGTTTTCAAAAGTTACAAATGTGGTTGTAGACTGCACATAATATTTCAAGTTTTCTGAATTAATAACAGCAACTGCAGTTACAACAAAATGAGTTCTGCCGGAAAGCTTTTTTAGCATATTAACTGCATCATTATAATCTTTTGGCTTTTCAAGAATTTTATTATCTATAACAACAATTGTATCGGCGCCGATAACAAGATATGGTTCATTTTTTAGTTCTCGTGCAACAAAAAGAGCCTTGTTATAAGCTGAATCTTCAACAAAAGCATAAGAGAAATCCGTCTTGTTATGTGGTTCCACATATGAAGACGGAATAATTTGAAAATCCAATTTTAGTTTGTTTAGAATATCTGCTCTTCTGGGAGAAGAAGAGCCCAGGATAATTTTTCCCATTGCGTGTCTCCTTATGTTCTATTTTATTTTACCAAAAATAGAGATAATTCAACACAAAGCTTTTCTAATGCTGCCCTAAAGATTTTTGATATCTTGCAGTTCTTGCATTTATGGCATAGCATGCAATATTTAATCGCTGGCGTAGTTCCATCATGTTACGCAAAGTTGCTGCATAATCATTCATTGCTTCCAGCATTTTATTAGGATCAACCATGGATTCCATATTATCGTGGTTGTCAACTCGTTCTTCCTGATATTTTTGTACTAACATCTTATCGATGTAATCTTCTGCTCCAACGCCCATCCGTTGTCCTCCCTATTGATTTTTATATCCTGTTCCTGTAAAAAATATATCCTAGATATTCCTTATATTTTTATAAAGTATTTTTGATTTTCAAAATTGCCTTTTTTGAAGAATTTATCTTTACATTTATTTACAAAGATGTTTGGCAGGTGTGTTATAATAACTTTTATGAAAGAGATTGTTATTACTGCACCGGTTAAAAAGCCAGAAGATATTTTATTATTTTCAAACTCTACGCGTTGTCGAGATTATTATGTTTATTACAACAAGTTTTTAAACGGGAATTTTGAATATATAAATGAGTTTGTAGAAATTGCAAAACAGTGCTGTTGTAAAATTTTTGTTAATTTTAAGCACAGTATAGTGGAAGAAGAACTCCCTGAAATTAAAAAATTTCTAAAATATCTTAAGAGTTCCGGGATTGATGGAATTTATATAAACAGTTATGCGGTTCTTGAGGCAATAAAAGTCTTTAAACTGCCATTTAAGGTTATTATAGATTCTTATTTTGATATTCATAATCTTGCCGGAATTGATTTTATGAATAGTTTCCATAAAATTGACGGAATTATCATAACTGAAGAAATTTATTTGAAAAATATTGCAAAAATTAAGCAGTTTACAAAGTTACCTCTGGCGATAGATTCTGATAATCTGCCATGGTGTGCGGAAGATATTATTAAGCTTAAAGCTATTGATAATGTGATTATTAAAGGTAAATTCCAAACTTCTGAGGATATTTTGGAAGGTATTGAATTGATTGAGAAAATTTTGGATAAGCCAAAGTTGTTTAAAAATCAAAAACTTCCTTTTAAGCACGTAAGAAAATGTATTTATCAGACTAATCATTTTTCCGGAGACATGGTAAGTGCTGAGGGGAAAGATTTTAAATTCAGCAGAAATATTCAGAGTTTTGACTGGGATATAAAACGAGTTCGAACTCCTAAAGATTTATGTCTGAATGATAAGTATCGTTTGAATTTAAGATTAACAGGTTTAAATCAAATTGCGGAACTTGAAAAATATATAAAAAAGATTGGAAGAAATCCTGTATATTCAATTGAATATGGAGAAATTGTTTCTACATGCGACCTTGCCAACAGTAGTTTTTCGGATGTTATCAATAAGGTTAAGCGTTTTTGTAAAAAATATAATATAAAATTTCAGCTTTCTACTCCGAAAATTCTAATTGAACGTGATTTTGACAGGGTGTATGAGTATGAAAAGAGCCTGTTATTGTCTTCTCCGGCTCCGGATTCATTAATTATCAATAATATTGGTTTTTTCTGGACATTTATAAATGATGCTGAAATAAACGAGATTCCTTTTGAAATCGGGCAGGGGATAAATTTGTTGAACAGTATGTCAATCAAGTGTTTAAATAGTTTGGCACATATTGATACTGTAGATTTTTCTTCGTTTAAAGATTATCATTCTGCAATTCGGACGCTGAAAAAAATAAAAAATGATATTCCAAATAGAAAATATACTATAGGCGGGAATATAAGGGTTTCAAGTATGGGGTTATGTCCATTGAATAATGATAGTGCTGTGGTGTCACGGCTTTCTTGCAAGGCCCCGTGTCATAACGGCTGGTATGCATTAAAAGATCCGTCATTAAAAAAGATTTATCCTTTTGTTTGTGATGGTTTTTGCAGAATGCATATGTTTGAAGATTCTATACTGGATGATTTTTCTTCCGTTGAAGAACTATACAATGCCGGAATCAATGAATTCGTTTTTGATTTTAGTGCATTACATTCCAAATATATCCCGCTGCTTCTTAATAAATTTTTTATTTATACTCAAAATATTAAATAAATACACAAATACTGTCAAAAATTATTTTTTTGAGCTATTATATACATAGTAAAGAATATTAGGGATTTAGTCATGACAAATTCAAAAAATGATGAAAAAGTAATAGGTATACCAAGAGCAATGTCTTTTTATAACAATTATCCGTTTTATTTCGGATTTTTCAATGATCTTGGTATTAAAATAGTGTTGTCTGATGTGACTACAAAGCAAACTATGTCTGATGGAGCAGCTCTTGTTGTAACTGAAACCTGTTTGCCGATTAAGGTTTATATTGGTCACATTTTGAATTTGATTCACAAAGGTGTGGACAAAATTTTAGTTCCATCTTTGCAATCTATTGATAACAAAATTTATAATTGTTCAAAAATAAGGGGGTTGCCGGATTTAGTGCGCAATGTTGTTAAAGAAAAATTTACAATGGTGGAAGCAACATTGGATAAATCTGAAAAAAATCAAGGTTTATATGAATTCCTTGCAGAAGCAGTAAAACCATTTGGCATAACTGATATGAAGTTAATAAAGAGAGCTTCAAAAGCAGGATGGAGATGCTATAACAATTTTTATGTTATGACAAAATCAGGTATGTCATATCCTAAGGCTTTGAGTTATGCACTTCAAGGCAAGGTTGTTATTGCAAACACAACAAAAGAATATCCTATATCTATAGCACTTGTAGGGCATGGTTATAACATTTATGACGAACGTGTTTGTATGAAGATTTTTGACAAACTTGAAAGTATGGATGTTAAAGTTTGTACAGCTTTACAGTTATCTTCAGAGCAGCTGGATGAAGGTATTGCAAGTCTTGGTAATGAAAAATACTGGGCAAATGAAGATGAAATGACTGGCTGTGCCGGACATTATCTAAAAGATAATAAAGTTGATGGTGTAATTACTATTACTGCATTTGGCTGCGGTCCTGATTCATTAATGGTTGAAAGAATCACGCGTAGAGCTAAACAATTTGGTAAACCGTTGTTAAACCTAACAATTGATGAACAAACCGGTGAGGCTGGTTTTGTTACGCGTTTAGAAGCGTTTGTTGATATGTTATTCCGTAAAAAACGTGCTAATATTGTAAATAAATTAGATATGAACGGTGCAAATAGTGAATTTTCACCTAATACAGAGTTTATTGAAACAAAAACATTAAAATAAATTTTTAACTTATAAAAAAGAAGTGCTTGTAAAGGGCACTTCTTTTTTATTGTTATTTTATAACTTGTAATAGAGCATTTACTACATCTTTATCCCATTTAGTTCCGGTTTCGGTGGTTATTATTTCTAAAGCTTTATCTGAAGCCATTGCTTTTCTAAATGGTCTATCTGATGTCATTGCAGAATAAGCATCCGCTACCGCAATAATTCTTGAGCCTAACGGGATAGATTGACCTTTTAACCCTTCAGGAGTTCCTGAACCATCTACTCGTTCTGTTTGGTATGTGATATATGGAACTACTTCTGATAAGAAGTTTATATTCATAAGCAGGTTTACACCAACGTTAGTGTGGTTTTTAATTTTTTCAAATTCATCAGTAGAAAGTTTGCCGTTATTTGCAAATAATTTTTCCGGTAATGTGATTTTACCAATGTTTTGTAATAATCCGGCATAGTAAATTAAATCTGTTGTTTTTTCATTTAATCCAAGTTTTTTACAGATTCCTCGTGCTGTTTTGGCAGTATTTCGTGAATGAGATACTGTGTATTGTCCTTTTCTGTCAGACGCATTTGCAAGTGATTCTACAAAATTCTGCTGATAGTCGCATAAATCTCCAATCAATGCAGTTAGTTCTGCCCGCGCCTGTTTTAATTCTACTTCTGAAGTTTCAGCATTTTCAATAAGTCTATTGGTTTCTTCAACTTGATTTTGTAAAGTGATTGTTGTTCCTAGCAGATTTGCAATACTTATAACAAGTTCAAGATAATCTTCTTCAAGTTTTTGTGTGAATTTTATTTCTATTGCACCTATTGGAAGTGTTGAATTTCTCATAGGGATAGTAATTGTATTATTCTTTGCTATAATATCAGAATGCAATAGTTCTTCAATTGTTGTATTAACTTTTTCTGAATTAGTTGAAGATGCGCCGACAATAGTTAATTCTTTTTTGTCTTTTAGCAGAGAAATTTTGCATTCCTCTACTTCAATCATTTGTACTATTGATTTTGCAATCGAAGAGTATATTGCAGTTTCTTCATGTTTTGAGAAATTTAGAACGCAAAGTGTATTTTTTGAGGAGTAAATATCAGTTAATTCTTTTAACTGGTTTTTTAATCTCTCTTTTTTGTTTGCTTTAGTACTGATTTTTTTTGCAAGATCTTCTGATATAAGACTTTCAGATATGAAATCTCCAAGATTTAGTGCAAACATTTCTTCAATAGGATCGCCTCCTATTAAATTTTTAGATTGACTAAATAATGAAACTCCTACCTGCTTTTTCTCTTCTTTTACCATAATTTATCCTTTTGAATACATGCTTTCTTTTTTATATACGGCATAAATTTAAATAACTTTAGTCCTGTTTGAAAAAATTCCTACTAAAGTATGGTATTTTTTATACGAAAGTATGTATAAATTTGTTACATATTTTAAAATATTAGCCATTCGGGCAGTTTTATTAGACAACTGGGTAATGTCATTAATAAATTGAATTTGAGATAATTTTTATATGCTGGAAGAAGACAAAAAATTAAGTATAATAGTGCCTGTTTATAATGCAGAACCATTTCTAGATAAATGTATTACTAGTTTGCTGGAGCAAACATATTCAAATCTTGAAATTTTGCTGGTAAATGATGGTTCGTTAGACAATAGTTTGGATATTTGTAATTCGTTTGCACAAAAAGATAGCCGGGTGCGAGTTTTTACACAGGAAAATTCAGGGCAAAGTAAAGCTCGTAACGTAGGACTGGATAATGCTACAGGTGATTATATCGCGTTTGTAGATTCTGACGATTGGGTCGAGGCTGATTATTTTGGAAAACTTTTATCTGCAAGTATTAAGCATGATGCGGATGTTGCATGTGCTTCTATCCTGCGGGTTCATAATCATGGGCAGAAATTTAGAATAAAATATACAAAAGAAGAAGTATATACAAAAGCTCAGGAAAAAATTGATGTGGCAAGAGTTCCGGATATGTGTTACGTATGGAACAAAGTTTACAGACGTGAATTTTTGGATAAAATTTCTTTAAGGTTCGTTGAAGGGATGTTTTTTGAAGATGTTGATTTTGTGACAAGGGCAGTTTATTTTTCGAATAAGCTGGTAACTGTTCCAAATACCTGCTATCACTATTGGACTAATTATAATTCTACAGTAAAAACTATGCGAAAATCTGATAAAAAAAGAAAAGATTCGCTTATTTCAAAAGATAAAGTCTTAGAATTTTTTAGAGTACATAATTTAACATCCCGCCCAAGAAATTTAATAAGACGTAAAAATTGTGTGAAGTTTTTAGGTTTTACAATTTTTAAAATTTATGAATGGGATACTCGAAAAGTTTATTATTTATTTGGTGTTATTCCTATTATGGAAAAAATCTCTTACGCTTAGTTTGTCAGAGATTTCTAAGTCCAGTGACAAGTTCGTCAGAATAATCATATTCAGAATCCTCTAGAATAGAAAAACTCTTCCAGCTTAATCATTCCCGAATTCGGTTCGGAATTTTTGTAAAGTGTTTGCTCTGAAACATCTTGGAATTTAGTAGCCAAGTGCCCAATTAAATGAACTGGAAGCAGTTTTAGTCGGATTAACTACGGTATTTTTTGCATTTAATGCTGTAACTTCAATAACTTTGTCCGCTTTTTGAAGAAGATTGTATTCTTCAATTTTGTTATCTACGTTGTTAAATGATTTTAATCTGTCTAATTCTGCCTGTAAATCTTGATTTTCTGTATTAAGTCTAACAATTTCATTATCAAGATTATTTAATTTAGCTTCATAATTCATTGCAACATAATAGCTTACAAATGTAACTGCAATTGTAAACATTAAACAAAAACATAGAGATTTGTTAATTTTTCGTGTAACCATTTCTTTTATTGTTATCGGTTTTGCCTGATAAAAGTATCCTTCAATTACAGGATTTTCTTCTTCTTTAACCGAATTATTTACATAACCGCTTTGTCTATATAATAACTCTTGTTCTTCTAATGTAACTCTCGCTGTTAAATTCATTCCCTAAACTACCTGCCAATAAACTCTTTTGTACTACCCTTTATCTTTTTATACACCTTGCAATTCTTAATTTTGCACTTCTTGATGGTGGATTTTCTTTTATCTCCTGCTCCGATGCCATTATCGGTTTTTTGTTTACCAATTCTAAAATTGGTGGCGGACAGTGGCATATCATTTGATTTTTTTCGCAATGACAGCGTGTTGAGTGATATTTAAATATTTGCTTAACAACCCTGTCTTCTAATGAGTGAAAACTTATTACACTGATTATAGCACCAAAGTCTAATAAATCCAATACATCATTTAAAGTGTTTTTAACATTTTGTAACTCTTGATTTACTTCTATTCTTATGGCTTGAAACACCCTTGTTGCAGGGTGTATAGATGATTTTATTTTCGGAGTGCAATTAACAATCAGGTCTGCTAATTCTGTTGTAGTTTCTATTTTTTTTATTTTTCTTTGTTCTGTTATTTTTTTTGCAATTCGTTTAGAGAATCGTTCTTCTCCATATTCAGAGAATATTTTTACTAAAGCTTCTTCTGAATAGGTGTTCACAACATCATATGCAGAAAAGTCTGAATCTGTATTGAATCTCATATCCAGCGGTGCTTCTTTAGAAAACGAAAAACCTCTTTCTTGTTTTGTCAGCTGGTGGTATGAGGCGCCTAAATCAAATAAAATTCCACCTGTAATTTTTTCTATGCCAAGATTTTTTAAAACTTGCTTAATATTCGTATAAGAATTTTTTACAATTGTTAAATTTTTGTAATCTTTAAGTCTGTCAGTTGCAGCATCAATCGCATCTTGGTCTATATCAAAAGAAATAAGTTTTCCATCAGGTGAAATTCTTTGTAAAATTAATTCACTATGTCCGCCTCCACCGAGAGTGCAATCAATATATATTTTCCCGTTTTGACACTCAAGAGCATCAACGGCTTCATTTTTCATTACAGTGTAGTGTTTGAAATCTTTCATATGATTATCTTATCATAAATATTTACATACATTACAAAAAGAGATACTTATGAAAGTATCTCTTTTGCTTTTTCATATTTCAGCCAAATTTAAATTTTTAAATTACAGGATAAAACCTGACAAACCTTTTTCATCAAATATTTCTACAAACTTATCGTAAGTGCAGCTTACTTCACGTCCTGATTCATCAATGATTTCAATTACGTTTTGCATTTCATCATCTTTTACTGTTGGGGCTTTTGAAATAATCATATAAGTGTTAGTATCATTTGAGTTGTTGTTTTTGTGTTCTAATAATGTTGTTTCATTAAATTTAAAATCCATTAGATGACCTCTTTCAATTTTCGTAACTACATTGGTAATGTCGGTTTTTCTTTATTTAAACTTTAGGGTTTTAGTTTTAATTTTTACATTTGTTTACATAAGAATATTTATTTAAATTGTAATCTTACGCAACCAATTTTTGGAGAGGGTAAAGGTACAAGAAGTTTCTTCGCATTTGCTCATAATGACAAACGAGTATGCCACACTGAACCAAGTTTGGAATGACTGTGCTAATAGGAGGTGCGGATTTTGACGGATGTGAAACGTCCATAGCAAGAGCGCTGTTTAAGTGGACGAGTGTAATTCAGTCTGCAAGCGCGCGCCAATTGCTCGAGCTGGAGATGAATGACAAATCTTTCTACAAAGAAGCGGCAATTGCATTATGCAATTGCCGCTTCTTTGTAGTTATGTATTTATTTTTACTTAATTGCCTTTTTAGCTCTGTAAATAGATGTTTCTTTTCCTAAGATCTCAAGGATGCCAACCATATCAGCTCCGCAGGTTCTTCCTGTTATAGCTGCTCTGATTGCCCACATTGTAACTTTAGGTTTTACTCCTTTTTCTTTCCATTCAGCTCTAAATTCTGCAAGTTTTTCGTGAAGATTTTCTTCTGTCCAATCCCAGTCTTGAGCTTTTGGGACAAAATCTTTCAATACATTTTGAGCTGTTTCAGTATCAAGTGTTCCTGT
Source organism: uncultured bacterium (assembly GCA_958366705.1). Taxonomy (GTDB): domain Bacteria; phylum Cyanobacteriota; class Vampirovibrionia; order Gastranaerophilales; family Gastranaerophilaceae; genus Zag111. The sequence continues at coordinate 75,155 of CATXCB010000005.1, read as the reverse complement.
TTGAGTTTCAGGTTCAATTGACACATCTTTTCCAAAGAAATACGGAACAGCATCTGTAATATCTGATAATAGCGTTAATGGTTCTCTTGTAATTTCAACCATTTTTGTATATTGTTCATCTGTTAATTCTTCCAAATTGTATTGTGTTAAGTATGGCTTTAACATTTCTTTTAATGTATCCATTGGAAGCATTTTTATGTAGTGACCGTTCATCCATTTTAATTTATCATATTCAAAAATTGAATTTGAAGATGATATTTCATTGATTCTGAAATCTTTAGCGATTTCTTCGACCGGTTTAATTTCTTCCCCATCAGATGGAGCCCAGCCTAATAGAGCTACAAAGTTGATAAGTGCTTCTGTCAAATAACCTTGTTTTACAAAGTCTGAAACAGCTGTAGCACCGTGTCTTTTTGATAGTTTACTTCTATCAGGAGCTAAAATCATTCCTAAGTGTCCGAATTGCGGAACTTCAAATCCTAATGCTTCAAAAATTAATATTTGTTTGTATGTATTTGAAATATGGTCTTCACCACGTATTACGTGAGAAATTTTCATCAAAGCATCATCAATTACAACTGCAAAATTGTAAGTTGGAGCTCCATTTGATTTTTGAATAACAAAATCACCTAAAAGGTCTGTATCCATATGTAATTCGCCTTTTACAAGGTCATTGAATTTCAAAATTGAAGAATCGTGGAAAGCTTTTTGAGCTTTTGCAATATTAAATCTGATAGCAGGTTTTCTACCTTCAGCTCTAAGTTTAGCTTTTCCTTCTTCAGTTAGATGTTCACATTTTTTAGAATAAACATAAGGTTTTTTAGCTGCTGTAGCTTCTTCTTTTTCTTTTTCAAGTTCTTCCGGAGTGCAGAAGCATTCATAAGCAAAGCCTGAATCTAAAAGTTGTTGTACGTATTTTGGATAAATATCAAATCTTTCAGATTGAGTATAAGGACCGTAAGGACCACCAACATCAGGACCTTCATCCCAATTCAAGCCTAATGCTTTTAAACTGTCAAAAATATTATCAATGTATTCTTGGCTGGTTCTTTCAGCATCAGTATCTTCAATTCTTAAAATGAACTTTCCGCCCATTTTTTTTGCGAATAAATAATTAAATAATGCTGTTCTAGCAGTTCCAACGTGTAGATTACCACTTGGAGACGGTGCTATTCTAACTCTAACTTCTGCCATTTTTTCCTTCTTTCTTTGTATATTTCAGCAACCTTAGGATATCACAGGGGTGAATGATTTTCAAGTCTGGCAAGTAGTTATGTTGTCAAATTTAAATCTTGTATGTTATAATTATTTTATAAAATACATAAAAGGAGTGCTAAAAATGCTGAAATGTACTAATAACAAGAAAATCGGGGGGGGGTAACCTTTTAAAGCTTCACTCCGACAGTATTCTAAGGTCTTTAAAATTATTTATTTTAAATTCTAATCCTATCGGTATTTCCGGTAATTCAAAATTTTTACTATTCCATCCAGAACGGGTCTCCTGTCATCTTGAATCAACATGTCATGCTGAATATCTAAATAGTCATCCTGAACTTGTTTCAGGAGCCCAATCTAAGTGTCCGACGAAAAGATTCCGAAACGAGTTCGGAATGACGGTGCTCGCCGGAGCGGATTTTGACGGACGTGAAACGTCTATCGAGAGAGCGCTGTTTAAGCGGTCGAACGGTCAACAATCCAAGAGACGGGGTACTTTTGCCACCAATTATTTATTCCCAATACCAGCAAATTCAGCTCTGCAAGGGTGCTACGCACGTAGGTATGCTACTAATTATTTACTCACGACTTCAACAATTCAGCTCCGCAAGGTCAGGGTGAAATGTGTAAGAAGATTCTTCGCATTCGCTCAGAATGACCGTGTTTGCAAAAAAGCAGCATTCACCCTTGCAGAAGTCCTTATTACCCTCGGCATAATAGGTGTAGTGGCAGCTATGACTATACCTATGTTAATAACTAAATATCAGAAATTTCAAACAGTGACCAGATTAAAAGGTATTTATTCACAATTATCTCAGGCAATACGTCTCTCAGAAGACGAAAATGGCGACCTTTCCGGATGGGATTTATATGCTCCTGATTGGTTTGACCGCTATCTTGCCAGTTATGTTAAAGTTTCAAAAACAAAGCTAAAAGATGTAAATGATGGAGATTCAATCGTTTATAAGCAACTTTCAGGTGTGCGGGAAAGAGGGCTTGCGATATTAAATAGTGCTAAGTATGGTGGTAGTTCTTCTTATCTTTTTCATAACGGTGCTCAAATCTTTGTTGCTGATACGTTTCGTCAAGGTACTGACCGAGCAGCTGTGATTGTAGATATAAATGGTGCATCTACTCCACCTAATCAATTTGGAAAAGATACTTTTTATTTTTTATTGTTTAATAAATATGGATTAAAACCTATGGGAATGCACAACTCTCAAGAATGTACCCCTCCGATAGATGGAAATCCAGGACGTGAGTATTTGATGACAAGTAATTGTCTGCAGTATGCTTGTAATAAGAAGAGCCGTGGTATGTTTTGTGCTGCTCTTATATTTACTGATGGGTGGACTATCTCAAAAGATTATCCCTGGTAAATAGTTAAAATATCTTATAAGGATTTAATATATTTTTTGGATCAAAAGTTTTTTTAATAAGACGCATATAATCAAGTGCTCCGCCTTCTACTACTTTTGAAATATAAGCTTTTTTTTCTAAACCAATTCCGTGTTCGCCTGAAATTGTTCCGCCAAGTTTTACTGTTAATTGGTAGATTTCAGATTTTGCAATTTTGTAGTGTCTGTACTCATCTTTATTGTTATAATCTATAGGAATTTGAGGGTGAACACTACCATCACCTACGTGTCCAACCATACATACTGTTAATTTATGTCTTGAACAAATTTCTTGAATTCCTTTAACTAATTTTGCAAGATTACTACGAGGTACAATAATATCATCTGTTGTTACATTTGGTTTTAGTTTTGTGCAGGCAGCCATAGAAGATCGCCTTGCTGACCAAATATTGTCAGATTCTTCTTTTGTTGTTGAATATTGAATATTTGCAGCATTGTTTTCTCGTAATATTTTACAAATAGTATCTCTTTGTTCTGAGATGTTTGATTTAAAACCATCAATTTCTATTATTAATGCAGCCTTTTTGTCGCAAAGTAATCCTGTTGGATAAAATTGTTCAACAGTTTGTATTGCATTTTTATCCATAAAATCAATTGTGGCTGGAAATACTTGTTTTTCTATAATTTTATTTACGGCAAGAATAGAGTCTTCTACTTTATCAAAATATGCCATAACAACCTGTGTTGTTTCTGGTTTAGGTATAAGTTTTATTGTTGCTTCTACCACAATACCTAATGTGCCCTCAGAACCGATAAACAGGCTTCCAAGATTGTAACCTGTAGCATTTTTAATAGTATTTGAACCTGTTCTAATTAATTCCCCATTAGCTGTTACAACAAGCATATCAATTATATAATCTTTTGTTGAACCATATTTAAAACATCTGGCGCCTGCTGAATTTTGAGCAATACTTCCGCCTATTGTTGAAACTTTCAAGTTTGACGGATCCGGTGGATAAAAAAGCCCAAGATTTTCAACTTCATGCTGTAAGTCGCCTACTACTACTCCAGGTTGAACTCTTGCTGTCATATTTTCCGGATTAATTTCGAGAATTTTGTTCATTTTAGAAAAGTTTAAAATGATACCGCCGTGGGTTGCAACACATGCTCCAACAGTATTAGTTCCAGCCCCCCTGCATATTATAGGAATCATTTGTTCTCCCGCAATTTTTACAACTTTTTGTACCTGCTCTATAGTTTCAACAAAAACTATTGCATCCGGCAGGGTTGATTTTGTATACGGATCATTTGAAGCATCGACTGAGTACACGTAACGTTCTTCAATTTCTGAAAGTATGTTTTCTTTTGGTAATGCTTTATTTAATTTTTTTATCAGGGTATTAGTCAACATATGACGCCAGCTTTTCTATATTTGTACTTAATTTTGCCAATTGTTTATCAATTTTGTCAATTTTTCTTGTAACTTTTGTGTCATCAATATCTTCAACTGCATTTAGAATTTTTTCCAAAGACATTTCAAGTCGGTCAATACGTTCTTGTTGTTGCTCAAACTTGTCTTCTATGCCGGAAAGTTTGGTGATTTGTTTTTCGAAAAAGCTGAGTCTTGCTTGTTGCTCATCAAATTTTTCTTCAATAGAGTTTAATATATCTGTTTGTTCCGGAATATCTTTTTTCAGAGTTTCGATTGCTGATTTAATTTCGATTATTTCATCTGAATTTGTTGAAATTTTGTTCATGCTTTCACTTGCAGAATCAATCCATTCGCCCATATAAATAAGAGCCTGTCTCATAACTTTATCTGAATCTGAGGATTTTTCAAGCATTTGCGTAACTTTATCAACTTTATTTGATATTTGGTTTGTAATAATTTTCCCGAAGTCTTCTAATCCGCTATTTAGCGCATTATAAGATTCATCTGAATTTATTAATAATTTTTGTGTTTGTTCTTGAATATTATATATATCAGATTTGATATCTTTGATTTCATCCTGAGTCATAGAACTTTGCAGTTCTTCTACAGTTGAAGTTATCCTATAAAGTGAATCTGATATATTTGCTAATTCGTTTGATTGTGATTCAAGTTCGTTATTTTGGAGTTCATTAAGAGCAAGTCTAAGTTTTGCCAGATCAGATTCTATATCCTGCATAGAATATGTATAATCCGGATCTTCACTGGAATTTGTTATTTGTTTTAATTGTTTTGTAACTTCAACAAGATTTTTGTTAATTACATCTGTTTTTTCTTCAACAAAATCTTTGATATCTTCTGACTCTTCGATAAATGAAACTTGTTCAAATATGGTTACAACTGCAGTCATAATTGAATCTTTCATATCTTTGAGAGTCTTTTGAAGTTTATTATTACTTGAATTTGAATTTAAATTCAGATTATTAACTTCAAGTGTTAATTCTTTTAGACATTTTTTGAACGCATCAGTTTTGTTATTGTGTTCAAGGCGTTCAATATAATCCATTTGAGCAAGAATCAAATGTTTTACATCATCAATATCCTGCTGGGTATTAATATTGCTTTCGCTGCTGGAAATAATATCTATTTTATGGTTTAAAGTTTCCAACATAGATGTTATTTGTGCATCTGATTCTGAAAGTTTGTCTCTTTTTTCAGGAATTATTATTGAATCAATTTTACTTTCAATTGTAGAAAGTACATCTTGGATATTATCCAAATTTGTATATGTGGAAGCATCTGATATATTATCAACTTTTTCTTCCAAAATACTCAGAGTATCTTTTATTTCATCCAGTTGGTCGGTATTATTGCCGGTTGCAATTATATCAATTTTTTCATCCAGAGTTTCAATTGATTCTTTGATATCTTCAATGCTATCGTAGTTATCAGAGGTTGCTATAATATCAATTTTTTGGTCAAGAGTGCTTAATAATTTTTTGATATCTTCATTTTGCTGTGATTGATTTTCTAAATCATCTTCATAAATTCTTTCGATAACATCTCTGACGTCTTCCATTAAATCGTGGTCATCACTTGAGGCAAGAATATCAATTTTTTCATTAATCAATGCAAGCATTGTTTGAATTTCTTGATTTGAGCCGGTATTTATCTCTCCGGTATTAAGCTGTTCAAGAGCCTGTTTTATTTCTTGAATCCATTCAGAGTTATCTGTGAGTGTAAGTATATTGATTTTATCACTGATATCTTCAAGTAATGAATGTATTTCTCCGCCTGCCAGATAGCCTTTAATTTCTTCAAGCCAATCAGTTTTTAAAGTCTTAGCCAGAAGTTCAACTTTGTTATTTAATGACAGTAATAAATTGTCATTACCTAGGGCAGGAATAGAATTTAGAGATGACGATTTTTGACGGCGCGCGTCTTCTGGTAACACTCTTTCTATATCGCTGCGCAGGTTATTAATGTCTTGTTTTAGAAGGTCAAAAGCTTTTATGAAATCAAAATTATTTGCTCCGAGTAAGATTTCATCATCTTCATCATCAGTATCAAATTCATCCTCATCATCGTCTTCAGAAAAATCTTCATCAACTGCCAGTTCTGCAAATTCTTTGTCTTCGTTTTCTCCTTCTGAAAAGTCTTCGTCTGTTAAAATGTCGAGATTGTCGTTTTTTTGAACTTTTTCATTCTTAACTACTGTAATTGTGTCAATTTTTTCTCTTATAGTATTTAATACTTCTTCAATTTCAGGGTTTTCGTCTGACAAATTACTAATTAAGCTTGAAAATTTATTAAAATCTTCTTTTATTTCTGCAATAACTTTTGCATTCTTACTTTTTTCAAATACCTCTTCGTATTGGTTTGTTCCAAATTCGTCACCGGTATTTTTATTTTCTTGATTTTCTTTTTGAATTCTGCTTAGTTCTTTTATTTTTGATTTAAAGCATCTTTTTAAATTTTCTATTGCTTGAACAATTTCTTCATTGTTCATTGCAACAGTAATCATTGATTTAATTTCATCATGCTGGGATGTTATTTTATCATTGATTGTTGTTTTTATATCTTCAGCAATTTCTTTTAGATATTCTTGCTGTTCATTTTTAAAATTAACAATTTGAGATACAAATGTATGTAACTCTTCCATTTGCTCAGCATCCGGCGGGGTAACTCTGTTAAGAGTGCTTTCTAAATCCGCTTTCAGATTGTCAATTTTTATTATTACAGAATCTATGTCGCCAAGTATAAAATCTCTCAAATTTCGTTCTGTGGAAGTTAAGTCTTTTGAAATTTGTTCATAAGTTTCTTCAAGACGTTCAAATGTACTTTTTGCATATTTTGTGCATTCTGTTATATCATCTTGGACTGAATCATGTAATATTCCGAGCTGTTCTTTTATTTTTTCGGATTGAGGACCTTCCGGAGTTTGAACAGCCAGACAGGTTAAAAGTTCTTTAATTGGAGATAACTCTTTTATCAGTCTATCTGTTTTTGAGTTTAAATCGCTGATAACATCGGTATTTATTAACTCCAATTCCTGTTTGAAGTCCATAATTTTGTTATCAGTTACTGTTAATCTTTCGTATAAATCTATATTTTCGGTGCTGGCATGTCGTAATTCTTTTATAAAATCTAAAAGAACCGCAGATTTTTCTTCAATAAGTTCTGCATTATACGCAAAGCCTTGCTGCAATCCGTTATCAATATTTTCAGAAAGTGTAGATAGATTTTCACTTAATTCGTTTAATTTTTCAGCAACAAATCCTGATACTGAATTTTCGTTTGTTTTCTCCAGATTTAGAGTTGCAAAAGATTCGCCAAGTTGTTGAATCTGGTCTTTAAGCTGCAAAATTTCAGCAACGGTATCAGAGAGGCTTTCGGATGGAAGACTATCTGTTTTTGTTAATTGTTGATATTCATTAAGCTTATCTAAAATTTGAATAAATTGGTTTTCGTTGAATGATTTGTAATTATTTAATTCGTTTTCAACATTAATCAGTTGTTTTTTTATATCTTCGCTAATACCTTTGTCTGAGGTATCAAGGATAGTTTTGATATCTTCCAAATATCTTTCAATTGAATCTATATTTAAGCTTTTTTCAAATTCAATCCCGTCAAAATTTGATTTTTTATTTTGGATAATTTCTTTTATTTCTGAAATTTCTCTAATAATTTCTTCTTCATTTATTTTTAAATCTTTGTTTAAGTATTCAGAAATTGATGTTAATTTGTTTTCTATATTGTCTGTTTTGTTAGATAATTCAAGTTGTTGTGAATTTATTGTTTCTTGAATATCTTCTTTAAGTGAGCCAAGATTTTCAATTCTTTCAGATAAGTTTTCTTGTCCTTGTTTTATTTCATCCAGATTTCGGGTTATTAATTCAGAGTTATTAAGGATTAATTGAACAAAATCTTTTAAATCCTCTGCAATATTATTGAATTCTTCAGCTGTAGCAGCAGAATCCATTGCTGTTTTAATTTCTGACAATTTTGAAATGACAGAATCATTATGTAATTCTGTGGTATTAAGAAGTTCTGTTTTTAAATCTTCAAGTTTGCGTTCAGCTCCGGATAGCGCAGCTGTTTCGTTTTCGCCAATTTCGTATTGAGGAATTTTTTTCAGTAATTCAACTATTTGAGCTGTTGTTTCTAATATTTGAGATAAATCTTTCTTTTCAGCCTTATTTGGCATTTGTTGGATAATTTCCTCTGTATTTTCTTTTATTTTTGAAGAAACCAACCAGTCTTCTATTGTAGACGTTTTATCATATATGTTTTCAAATTCATTATCAAGATTAAGATTATCAATCATTTGTTCTATTTCATCAGTTTTGGAGGTTAATGATGAAATATCATCTTTATCTGCAAGGTATTGTATACTTTCAGCCAGAGTTGATTGATTTTCTTTTATATTTTCAATATCTTGCTGTGTTGCTGAATTTTCAAGTTTTTCCGAAATCTTGTCTGTTTTTTCCAGTAGTATGTTAACTATTTTACTGCTGTGTTCATTCTCAATAATGATTCTTTCAATGTCTTCTTTTTGCGGCAGCTGCGATAACATTTTTGAAATATGATGTTTTATTTCATAGCTTTCATTTTCAAATGAAATATCATTAATTGAAGATAATACTTTTGCAACTACGGCTTCTTTGATATCAGAGACAATATTTTTAACAGTTGAAACATCTTCTTTTATCAATGTTAATTTTGATTCAATGTCAAAACAATCGCCTTTAACATTGTAATTTTCTATATCTTCACTAAGAGTTTCGAGTTTTTGAAATAATTTTTGCAAAGATTCTTCCAGTAATTTGGTTCCTGGAAGTTCTTCTATATTCTGGGTAACTTTAGCTAATTTTTGTTTTACTTCTTCAGCCTGATTAACAATAGCTTCGGTTTTTAAAACCATTTCACTATTTGTTGTTTTAGAAATATTTTTCAATTCTTCAATATCAGATTTTGATGCAAGCGAAACTATTTTTTTTGAAATATTATCAGATTTTTCTATTATTAAATCAATAACACCCTGTGTATATTTTAGGTTTTCGTTTGCGGCTATATTATTTAATAGTTTTTCAAGATTTAAATCTTTTTCTTCTGCAGATTTTAAATATGTGATTATTTCTTTTACAGCGTTGCCAATTATCTCAATCTGTTTTTTTGCATTTGTTTTAAGTTTCTTGTTATCTGAATCTGCTATATTTGTAATGATGGGTTTTAAATTTGAGCTAAGACTATTGGTAATATTTTTGTATGCATGATTAAGCTGCTCAAAATTATCTTTTAGCTGCTGTAGTGAATTTTTTATGTCCTCTTTATTATTTTTTAAAGAATCCAGAGATGAATCTATTTTGCCTGTTATTTCTTTTTGCAACTCAAGCTGGCCGTTGAATTCTGTTATATTTTTTGAAAATGTATTATAAGCTTTGAGCATGTTTTTAGATTTAGCATGCTCATCTAATTCTTCAAATAATATATTCAATGCATTCTGAATATCGTTGAATTTGAGGGCAGTTGTAGAATATTTTGAATCTACTGTTTTGGTCAATTCTTCAAGATATACTTTGATAAGCTTAATAGAATCTTCATTTTCTTCCATAAAATCAAGTTTATCATTTATACTTGCTAATAATTTGTCAAAACTCTCTATATTATTGTTATTAGCTCGTCTCATCTCCTTCAATAAATCAACGATTACTTCTAATTCTTGAGCCATTTCTTAGTCCTTAAAAATAAATATCCCTACATTTTGATTTTAGCAGGCATAGAAATTTTAGTAAATTTAATTTCATATATTTATTACAAATGTTAAGAATCCATACAATTTCTATTTAAAATTTAGTATTGGTGATAGAATGTTGAGGAGGATAGATTGAAAAGAGGGGATAGTATGAGTCACATTGTCATAGATGAAAATAAGTGTAAAGCTTGTTATTTGTGTATTAATGAATGTCCTAAAAATTTGATAAAAATAAGCGAAAAAACTAATAATTTAGGAAATAGAATTGTAGAATTTTCTGATCCTGAGCATGAATGTTTGGGATGTGCAATGTGTGCGACTAGATGTCCGGATTTAGCTATAACTGAGGTATATAAAGGATAAATAATGGTAGAATGTTTAACTGGTAAAAAAGTTTTAATGAAAGGGAATTATGCAATAGCTAATGCCGCTGTTTTAGCAGGCTGTCAGTGCTATTTTGGTTACCCTATTACTCCGCAGAGTGAAATTGGAGAATTCATGAGCGGTAAAATGCAAGAATTAGGAAGAGCTTATGTTTCTGCTGAAAGTGAATTAGCTGCTATTAACATGGTATTAGGAGCTTGTTCTACTGGAGTAAAAGCAATGTCTTCATCATCTTCCTGTGCTGTTGCACTTATGCAAGAAGCACTATCATATGCTACAGCGGATGAACTTCCTGTAGTTCTTGTCAGTGTTATGAGAGGCGGACCCGGATTAGGAAACATTTATCCATCTCAAGGAGATTATTTTCAAGCTACAAAAGGCGGCGGAAATGGAGATTATAAACTGATAGTACTGGCACCTTCTACAGTTCAGGAGTGTGTGGATTTAACATATAAGGCTTTTTATCTTGCTCATAAGTATAGAAATCCTGCTGTGCTATTGGCAGATGGAATGCTTGGGCAAATGATGGAGCCTGTTGAATTTAAACCTTATCCGTATCCGGAAGTGGATAATTCCTCCTGGGCTTTGACCGGTGCAAAAAATCGAGCATCAAGAATTATAAGATCGTATGCTCCTCTTGCAGATAATCAATGCGTATTTTTAGAAAAATTGTTTGATAAATATAGAGCTCTGGAAGAAAATGAAACAGAGTGGGAAGAAATCGGAACCGAGGATGCTGATATTATTTTAGTAAGCTTCGGCAGTACCTCCCGAAATGTTAAAACGGCGGTTAAAATGCTTAGAGAAAAAGGTATAAAAGCAGGTTCATTTCGACCTGTTACATTATTCCCGTTCCCTAATAAGCGATTACAGGAACTTTCTCATACTGTTAAAAAATTCGTGGTGGTTGAAGTTAATATGGGACAAATGGTTTACGATGTTAAGCTTGCCGTTAACGGTGTTGTTCCTGTTGATTTGATTCACAAAGGAGTTGGAACTCCTCCTCCTCCTGAAGAAATTGTTGCACAAGTGTTGGAGGGGTTAAAGTAATGTCTAAACAAGTTTTTAAAATCGCAGATTCGTTTAAAAAAGACGCAAAATATACTTTTTGTCCAGGCTGTGATCACGGAGTGGCTGTCAGATTGGTAGCAGAAGTTTTAGATGAACTGGGAATTCGTGATAATACAATTGTTGCGGCTTCTATCGGGTGTTCGGTAACAATTTATGATTTTTTGGAGATTGATGCGCTGGAAGCTCCGCATGGCAGGGCTTTAGCTGAAGCTACCGGTATAAAACGAGCTATGCCTGATAAATTTGTATTTACATATCAAGGTGATGGTGACTTTGCTTCAATAGGATTAGCTGAAAGTACTCATGCTGCCTTGAGAGGCGAAAATTTATCAGCAATATGTATAAATAATACAACTTATGGTATGACTGGCGGTCAATTGGGACCAACAACTTTATTAGGACAGGTTACAACAACTTCGCCTACAGGCAGAAATGTTCCATACTATGGGTATCCTATCAAAATGGCAGAGCATATAGCCTTATGTGATGGTACAGCTTTTAGTGCAAGAGTATCTTTAGATACTGTTCCTAATATTAGAAAAGCAAAACAGGCAATTAAAAAAGCTTTTGAAGTTCAGCTTCAAGGATTAGGTTTTGGCTTTGTTGAAATTCTATCAACTTGTCCTACAAATTGGCGAATGTCTCCTCAACAAGCTCATGAAAGAGTTCGTAATGAAATGATGAATGTCTTCAAACCGGGGATATATAAAGATATTACAGTAAAAGATTAGGTAAGGAAGATTATATGGAAAAAGATTTTATAATTGCAGGATTTGGCGGACAGGGCGTATTGCTTGCCGGTGAGGTTCTGGCTAATGGATTCATGCTTGATGATAAGAAAGTAACCTGGTACCCGTCTTATGGGGCTGAAATGCGCGGCGGTACAGTAAATTGTGGTGTTGTTATGGCTGATGATGAAGTTAGTGCCGTTCAGAAATCTCATGCTGATTATATTATTGTTTTAAATCAGGCTTCGTTTGATAAATATACTTCATTTGTGAGACCGGGTGGAACAATTATTGTAAATACCTCTCTGGCAGAAAAAGTAAAAAACAGAGAAGATATTAAATATGTTTTTGCACCAATCACTCAAATGGCTGAAGAAAAGCTTGGAAATATAAAAATGTCTAATATACTTGCATTAGGTATTTTATCTAAAGTTAGCGGTCTTATTTCTGTAGAAACTCTTGAAAATGCTTTGAGTAATGTAATTCCGCCGCATCGTAAACAATTAATTCCGAAAAATATAGAAGCTTTAAAGCTCGGTTATGAGTATGATTTATTGGCTAAATAGTTCAAAATCACCTAAAAAGTTGATTTTAAATTTATAAGAACAGTTTATTCTTTATATGTGATATATAAGAGGTTTATTCAAAGTGAAACGAGAACTTATTTCTGCTATTAGAGAAAAAGAATTACAACTGGCGAAATTAAGAGAACATATTGATAAGAGTAAGGTTTGTTCGGATTTATATGATAAGATGCTTCTGGAAAAAGCAATTTTAAAAAAACAGCTTGATGATTTACAAAATAATTCTATAGTAAATCGTATTAAGCATCTGTTGCCGCGTCAAGAAAAATTAATTTGCGATTATTTTAAAAGATAAGTAATACTAATAACTTTATTAATAATTTTATAGGAGGTATAATATGCTAGAACTCAATAATAACAAGAAAATCGGGGGGGGGGTAACCTTTTAAAGCTCCACTCCAACAGTATTCTAAGATCTTTAAAATTATTTATTTTAAATTTTAATCCTACCGGTACCTCCGGTTATTTAAAACCTTTACTACCCCATTCCGAACATACAACTTGTTATTCTGCCCTCTCAAATTGTCATCCTGAATTTATTTCAGGAGCTGAATCAAAACGCTTAATTAAAAGATTCCGAACCAAGTTCGGAATGTCGAATGACAAAGCAGCATTCACCCTTGCAGAAGTCCTTATTACATTGGGCATAATAGGTGTGGTCGCAGCTTTGACTATTCCAAATCTTATTACCTCATACAAAATTCATGTTATTCATAAAAAATTACTAAAGTCTTATTCAGTAATTCAACAGGTTGATAGAATGATGAGAGCAGATGATTTGGATGCAGAAATGTATATGGCTAATTCTCAAACTCCATATTCTAATATCTTTAAAAAATATTTGACAGGAGCCTCTGATTGTAAGTTTTCCATTGCAGAATATTATAGAAATTCAGAAATGGGACCGGGGACTTTAGATGACGGGTGCCTCGTTGATTCTAATGGAATTATTTATATGTTTGAAAATATGTATAACAAAAATATTCTGAAACCTAAACTTTTTATTACTGTTGATATAAATGGATATAATGTTAAACCAAACCGAGTAGGAGTAGATTTGTTTATGTTTCAATATGTTAATGGAGGGTTTAAAACAACAGGTTCACAAGGTACAGCACCGATTCATGAATGGTTTACACGTACCTACAAAGTTTTTAATGACCCTAATTATGTTAAAGAAGTCTTAAAAACTCTTAAGTAATTTGTGTATCTATGGTACCGGATCATATCCTCCAGGGTTCCCCGGATGACAGCGGCATATCCTTTTTATGCCAAGCCATCCGCCTTTTAATACTCCATATTTTATTATAGCTTGTTTTGTATATTCTGAGCAGGTCGGGTAAAACCTGCACACTTTAGGTGTGAATTTTGAAAACCATTGATAAATTTTTATTAAAAATAGAAAAATTTGTTTCATTAAACACTCATCCCTGCTCATCTTAAAAAGATGGCAAATTATTCCTAGTCAGTTATGTATGCATCTCCTATTGTGTCGATTGCCTCAACTTTGATATCTGTAATTAGTTCTGAATATGAAATTACAACAATTGTAGGAATATGGCGTTCTAAAAGTTGATACAGCGGCAGTCTTATTCTCGGAGAGCATAGTACTACAGGCTGTTTCCCGCAGGTTTGATGTGCTCTCATAAGGGTTGTTGCTGTTGTTTCGATAAGTTCTTGTACTTGAACCGGATTAAGTAAAAACATTGTTCCAAGCTCTGTTCTTTGGCAGCTGTCATCAAGTGTTTTTTCCCATTCAGGAGATAGGGTTAGAGCATACAATACTTTGTCATCCTGAACGTTTGATAGACAAATTTGCCTACCCAGAGCTGCTCTTAATCTTTCTGATAAGATATCCGGTTCTTTGGAAAATCTTGCATAATCACAAAGTCTTTCAAATACAAACATAATATCTTTTATGGAAACTTTTTCTCGTATCAGGTTAACAAAAATTTTACGTAAGTCACTTGTAGAAATAATTGTAGGTACGAGGTCATTAACAAGTGTCGGATCTTGAGAGCGAACAAGTTCCATAAGTTTAAGAACATCTGTTTTTGTCATAACATCATCTACATGTTTTCTTACACATTCCTGTAAGTGTGTAACAATAACATCTGTTGCATCAACTGCGGTAACTAATCTTGCAGATTTTGCATCTTCCTGATTAATCCAGTAAGCTTGAGTTTGATATGTAGGGTCAATACCAATAATTGCATCTTCAGGAACTTCTTTTTTCATTGAGTCCCATTGGTCAGCAATTACCATGAATTTACCGGGGTATACATAACCTGTAGCTACAGTGTTACCACGAATCGAAATCATATATTCATTAGCATCGAGAGCTGATGAGTCCATAATTCTTATGTTTGGCAGAATATATCCAAGTTCATCAGTTACTCTTTGGCGTAGTGCTGCTATTTTTGCAAGTAATTGTCCTTCTTGATCAGGGTCAGCGATAACAAGCAGATTTGAACCAACTTGCAAGCTTAGGATATCAACCCCTAAACGTTCATACATTCTGTTAGGGTTAACAAGATCCTGCATATTTTGTCGTACATTTTCTAACTGTCCAAGTTGAGATTGAACATCTGCATTGATTAA
The DNA here is from genome assembly GCA_958366705.1 of uncultured bacterium. GTDB lineage: Bacteria > Cyanobacteriota > Vampirovibrionia > Gastranaerophilales > Gastranaerophilaceae > Zag111. The sequence continues at coordinate 60,030 of CATXCB010000005.1, read as the reverse complement.
TACCTGGAAACCCGCAATAAATATAGCTATTGCCATTATCAAAAATGGTAAGGGCGGAAGACCTGTTCCCTGCCAGAACCATGTATGACCTGTAAATGCCAGAAGTAATAAAAATGCAGCTGCAAAAAACAACGCATAAGGTTTGCTTGTGATTTGAGCTGTAACGTCCGAACCTAATGAAGGGCTGGCTGCTGAGGCACGGGTCATAAAAATACCAGCTGCAATTGACATTAACAGTGATGGTACCTGAGAAGCAAGACCATCACCTATTGTTAATACTGTGTATTTCGAAACTGCGTCCCCTATAGCCATCTGGTTCATTAAGCAACCAACGCATAGTCCGCCAACAATGTTTATAATAACAATAATTATACCTGCGATTGTATCACCTTTTACGAACTTCATGGCACCATCCATTGAACCCATTAAACTGGATTCTCTGGATAAGTCTTCACGTTTTTTTGTAGCTTCTTCCGGAGATATCAATCCAGCGTTAAAGTCAGCATCAATTGTCATTTGTTTACCTGGCATCGCATCAAGAGCAAAACGTGCTGATACTTCTGCGATACGTTCTGCACCTTTGGTAATTACCATAAACTGTACAACTGTAATAATAAGGAAGATTACCCCGCCGACAATCATATTTCCGCCTGTTACGAAAGTCCCGAAAGCGTGTATAACCTCTCCGGCTTCTCCTTTTGCAAGAATTAGACGGGTTGAAGCTATTGATAATACAAGTCTGAACATTGTACCAATCAAAATAATTGATGGAAATGAGGATAATTCAAGTGTTTTTTGGACATATAATGCAAACATTAGTAATACAATTCCAAGAGTTATATTCAAGCAAATACAGGTATTGATTACCCAGTTTGGTAATTCTACAAGCAGGATAATCAAAAGGAACAGTACAAAGACTGCCATAAATATTTCACTTATTGGATTTGCATTTCCCTCCGGTGCTGCCATTAAATTCCCTTCAATGCTTCACTTATTATTTCTAACTGTGTTTCGATGGTTGCATCAATTACGCCGTTTGACGTTGTAAGCATGCAGCCACCTTCCATTGTGTTTTCATCAGGTACAATGATAACCTTAGCTTCCAGTCCTGCAAAATTCATTATTTCAGGAATTTCTTGTTTCAGCATTGCTGCTTGAGACGGATTGACTTTCAGCATTATCTTTGTTTCTTCTTTAGATAAACTTTTTAAGATATCTTTTATATTATCAAGCAGGATTTCTTGATTTTCAGACATTTCTTTTTTAATGATTTTTTTGGCTATATCAAGACTTATTTCAAGAACATCCGGAGCAATGGTTTCGTAAACTTCCTGTTTTGCATTTAAAAAAGACTCTAAAGATTCTCTAACTCTTTGTATGTCCTCTGCTGCATCTTGTAAACCTTGTTGATAGCCTTCTTTAGCAGCAGCTTCTCTAATTGAATTGGCTTCTTCTTTTGCACGTGAAATCAAATTCCTATCGTCAATTCTGCGAAACCCTCTGCGTCTGTCGCCTTTTCTGCGTTCCTGGCGTTGTTTAAAGTCTATATTATCAAGGTCAAATAAGTCGATATCTTTTTCATTTTGTTCAGAATCGACTTCTTCCCTGCTTTGATTTGGAACTAATTGTTCCACTCCCTCATCAACTGATATTTTCCGTTTCTTTTTTATAATCATGATACAACATTATTATACACTATTTTGCAAGTGGGAGGCAACAATACTTGCAACTTTAGGGGGCATTTTATCATAATATTTACCCTCTATTGCATTAAATACAAGGCGTTTGACCCCAACTCGCTCTCTAATCAATATTGTATCTATTTCTTTACTTGAATATTTTGATGTGAATTTTTTCAATTTTAAAACAATTCTATTCGGGCTCAAATCTGTAGGTTTTGGCAGTGATGTTTTTATTTCTTGCAAGCATCTTAGAGCATTGTGAGCACCGATTCTATCCTGTAAATCCGGAATTCTCATATATTTTATGACAGCCTGAGCATCATCCGGATCAAATTTATTTAATATTGTCTGGACTTTATCCTGATTCATTTTTTTGAACAGCATGGCTACAGTTGCAAGCTTTAAGACTTTTGAGTCTACTTTTGGAAAATCCGCAGGTTGATTGTTTTCTGTATATTGATAATCCTGTGTTAGTTCATCTTGTGCAGCTGCTTGAGTTTGCTGTTGTTGCATTTCTTGAGCCATTTTATCCATGTTTGACTGAGAAGCTGCATATTCCATCAGACCTTCATCAATCACACCTTTGTTTTTTAATTCTGTAATAGCTTCAAGATAGCTCTTTTTTACGTGGTGCTCTATGAGTTCAAGAATTTTATCATGCGGTAATCCTTGTGAAAATGTTTGTTTTGCAATTTCAAAAATTGTATATGCAATTTTTTGCATGACAGCGTCCCAGTATTGCTGTGGAATTCCGGAACGTATTACGTCAACTGATTTGTGAAATGACCATTCTGCAATAATTTGGGTTATTGTTATTGCCTGATCTTCATTAAAATTCAAATTTGGGTCTTCTGCAAGGGCTTTTCCTGATAATAATGAAAAATTTCCAAGAGTATTAATTACGTATTGTTTCTGCACATCGTTAAAATCTTGCGGAACTAAATCTTGAGCTTGTGCTGCAAGATTTTGGGCAAATCCTTCGTAATCAAAATTCTTAGTTGCCATTCTTCTTTTTTAACCTTCCTTTGTTGAACCTTCTTCAATCCAGCTTTTTATATTGTCAGCAGCATCTTCAGTTATTTCATTGGAAATATTATCCAGAGAATCTAACAACAGGCTTTCGTCAAATTGCGGAAGCTGTTGAACCCTTTGCTGTTGTTGATTTATCAAATCTTGAGCAAGTTCAGATTGTCTTTGTGTCAACTGGCTAGCTCTTGAATTTATATCATTTAATTGTCTTTCTTGTTCCAGTGCTTTCTGGCGCAGTGCTTCTACTTCAATTTCGTTTTCTTCTCTAATTCGTTTTACTTTTGAAGAGATTGCTTTAAATATAATTATTAATCCTAATCCAGACAATATTAAAGCCAGCCACCAAGGATTACCGGTTTCATCAACTTTTGGTAAATTTTGCTGTTTGTCCGGTGTCAGATATGGATCATTTGAGTTTGTGAATGCTATAGATACATTTTCTGCTGTAACTTTAGGACTTGCTGCGCGGGCAATTAATTCTTTTAATTCTTCGATAGTAGTGTCGCTCGGTAAGTTATTTCTATCTAAAGTAACAGCTATTGAAACATCTTCTACCACACCAGGTTTTATATATTCACTGGTTTGAGTTTTTGTTACGCCGTATTGAGTTTCAGTTGCTCTTCTTGAGTAATTTCTGTTCTGGCTTGAATCAGTACCTCCGGTTGGCAGACCATTTGGAAGATATGTGCTTACTGCATTGATACCTTTGCTCTGGTCTTGAGTTCTGTCACCCAAGCCTTCAGTAAAAGATTGTTCAGATACAGATGCTTTTTTATTTGGGTCATATTCTATTGAAAATTTTTCAACAGGAGCTTGTCTTAAAAATGTACTTACTGTTGCTACATAATTTCCAGGACCAACTAATCTATCTAACTGTTTAGATATTTTTTGCTGCATGTATTTATCATTTTCTTCAAGTTTTTGGAGCATTTCATCTTCTGCATTCATTACGCTATGGTAAACATTTCCATTGGTGTCTGTAATTGCTATGTTTTCTGCGGTTAATCCTGAAACACTGCCCAAAAGCAAGTTTGTTATTGCTTTTACTTTTAGCTGGTCAAGTTTTTCATCTATTGGCATTACCAGTTGAACAGTTGCTGTCTTAGGCTTTTGATCTTCAAACATGGTACTGTTTTCAGGAATAGATATAAATACGGTTGCATTTTGTATTGGTTTTATTTGTTTTATCAGTCTGGCCAATTCACCGTTCATTGCTCTTGCCAATCTTATTCTTTTATCTTCTTTTGTTGATGTGAAATCGCCTTTATCAAAAATTTCTAATCCTACATTTTGGTCAACAAGACCACTTTGTACAATTGTGATAATTGCATTATCTCTGTCTGTAATAGTACATTTTTTTGTTAATGATGAGCAATTTTTAGCATTCAGGACTAATTTTGATTTAGTACCATCCATTTGTCTTTCGACAGTTATACCTTGTTTTGCAAGCAAAGCTTGGATTTCTAGTGCTTTTCCTATATTATCTGTTGTGAGTAAATCCACATTAGATTTTAAAGGTTCACCCCCAACAACATTATTACTACTTCCTCCGTTATTTGCAGCAATTGATATTCCTATAATTATTACTGCAATAACAAGAACAATTCCTCCAATTGTTCCATATAGTAAAGGTTTATTTTCTAATAATTTACTAAAATCCATTTCCGTCCCGCTGTCTGATAATATTTTTTATTTACTAATAAGGTTTAAACAGATATTTGCATTACTCTGTCGTATGCATTAATAACTTTACCTACCATTTGTGTTGCAATGTTAACGCTTATTTCTGATTTTGACATTGCCGTCATTACATCGTGAATATCAACATTCTGGTTTCCTGACATAACGTCTTTCAGTAAATTGTCAGGCGCTTCCATTTCTGCATTTAGATTTTCAACAAGTCCGCTCATTACCTGTTTGAAATCTTGAGTTTCTGGTTTTTCTACTCTATCCATTCTCATGCTTGGCATATTTCGACTAATACCTGAATCGAATTTTGTATGTTGGATTCTTGATGCTAAGTTATATTGTGGAAAGTTACTGTGCATATATACTACCTCTCTATTTTATAATACCTTATTTAGCAGCTTTTTATCAACTTTTATACAAAAAATCAATCAAAAGTAGTATAAGGCTTCTATAGTCTATATTTTGATACTTCATATTTAATAATATTTTTACAAAAATCAAGGGTGCTACGCACGTAATCATGTTACTAATGTTAGCAGATTTAATATCAATTATTCAGCTCCGCAAGGGTGCTACGCACATAGTTTTGTTACTTTGTATCTAAATCCCTAAATTTACGGGTTTTAATTTGTTATTTTTTTTATATAATAATTTTGACATAATATTGGAGGGGATATGGATAAAATCTTTTCAGGTGAAGTAACTTTATTGAAAGCATTAGCGATTCTGCTTGTTGTTTCCGGTCATTTAGAGTTTTCAATATTTGGTATGTTTCCGCCATATTCTTTTCAATTAGCGTTGTTTTTCTTTATTTCGGGGATGTTATTTAAGGATAAGTATTTAGATGATGTTGCAACTTATTTTAAAAGAAGGATAAAGTCACTGCTCGTTCCGTATTTTTCTTACGAAATCTTTTATTTGCTGGTGACGTTGGCTCTTGTTCCGATTGTAGGTGAATTCTTGGGGGATCCAATTTCTTTAAAATCCTTTTTTATTACTCCATTTTTAAATGGTCATCAGTTGTTGATATGCTCCCCATTGTGGTTTGTGCCTCAATTATTTATGACGATGATTGTATTTTTATTTTTGATGAGAATTTTTCAAAAGATTAATAATGGGTATTTGACATTTGCCATATTTGCGTTATTAGGTTTTGGCGCGATTCCATTCTGGAAAACTGTTTTGCATACTCCTCTGGCATTAATTGTGATGAGAACTGCTTTTTCTTTGTTTTTTGTATATTTAGGATATTTTTATGTGAAATATATTAAAGATAATTATAATATTTTTACACAAAAGTGGCTTGGTGGAATTATTGCAGTACAAGCCGTCTTGTGGCTGTTTAACAGAGATTTTGATCCTGTCCATGGTATTGGATTGAGTTATGTGCTTGTATGGGGGAGATTTGACGACCAGATTATAGTCCCTGTTTTGACTTCGTTGACTGGAATCTGGGTCTCCTTATTTGCAGTAAAATTGTTGTATCCATATTTAAAAGATGTTAAATTATTGCAAGATATGGGAAAATGTACATACCATATTATGGCTAATCATTTGTTTGTAATGTACATGATTACTGTAGTTTTGTTTAAAATTACCGGTACTCCATTGACTGAAAAAGGGGACAAAATATATTCTATATTTGACCCCGTTCAGACTACATATTTATATTTTGTGGTTGTAATGCTTATTACAACTTATTTTGCTAAGTTTCAAAAGTATATTTATCAAAAGTTTGTTATGGAAGTTTCAACCAGACTACCGCGTAAGGATACATAAGTAATCTTGTTTTTTTGTCTGTTAAAGAAATTTTTACTTTGTATTCTTCGTCGGTAAGTATATTAGTTAAGTAAACATAATTATCATTTTTTAGAGATTTTAGTAAAACATCTGCAGGTAATTCTATTTCGGCAGTACTTCTTTTATCTGAAAGATTATTAACAATTAAGTATTTTTCGCCTTTATAGTGTCTGATATATGCAAATATGTATGGCTTTTTAGTTTTTAATATTGTTAATCCGCCTCTACTTAATGCAGGTATTGATTTTCTTAGAGAAATCATTTTTTGAACCTGATGGAATATTTTTCCGCTGTAAGTTTTTGTTGTTTGTGAGGCATCGTAGAAGTCTTTTTGAGTTAAAGAACCTCTGTTGATGTCTCTGCTGTCAAAGAATGATAATAATTTAATTTTGCTTTTTGCCTGTTTTTTCTTTCTTAAATCTGCAGATTTTTTTGCGTTATCAAAATTGTTTTTCGCACCGATTTCGTCTCCGTAGTATATAATAGGAATTCCTGGCATTGATAGTAAGACTGAAAATGCCATCTCTATATGGTCGTGATCCTGATCAAGGAAGTTTGCCATTCTTCCTGATACTCCGAAACCTTTTCTAAAAGGTGCTCCTTTTGGTTCTAAAGCATCATAAATTAATTCTCGCATTTCTGGAGTTACCATTTCAAGAGTTAATTCATCATGTACGCGTAAGAATGTTGCCCAGCTTGCGCTTTCGGGAATGTTTGGTGTTTGCTTTACTGCTTCTTGAAAATATTTGCTGTCTTCTGTTATAAAGCTTGCCCAGAGTGCTGGCATGTATGGGAAGTTATAGGCAATTTGAACCTCATCTGTTCTTTTTAATTCCTTTACTTCACCATTAATGTTTGTTTCTGTTTTCCTTTCTGTGCCAAAATAGGGTATTACATCTTTTGGCTGCTGGCAAGCTTCAGCTTGAAGTACTGTTCTCGGAGCTACTGCTTGCAGGTAGTTGCTAAGAATTCTTATAATTGCGTGCGTTGTAGGTAGATTCTCCGCATTGGTACCTGGTTCTTTGTCTAAATAAGGAATTGCATCAAGTCTGAATATATCAACACCCAGATTAGCCCAGTAATTCATTGTTTCAAGATTGTAATAAAGCACTTCAGGATTCTTCCAGTTGATATCGAGCTGGAAAGGATAGAATGTATGGTATACGTAGTAATCTTTACCGTTTATCATTACTTTTCTATAGTTGTTTTCTGTTATTTCCGGGAAGATTAGTCTTCTTTTGCTTATTTTGCCATCATTTTCTTTATATTCAATTACGGTTCCAAGTTTTGGATCTATGTATTTAGTATATTGTGGCATGTCTTCACGAACAACAAATCGATTTAATTTTTCGAGGTCTCCTTTTAGAGCCTGTTGAAACCATTCATGTTGATCTGAAAAATGGTTCAAAACTAAATCAGCTTTTATGTTAAAGCCTTTTGTCTTTGCTTCTTTTATAAATGCCTCAAATTGAGGTTTCCCGCCTAAATCTTTTCTTACATTTTGAGGGTTTTTTACGTCAAATCCTGAATCTTCCATAGGTGAGTCTGCGAATGGCAGCATATATATTGTAGTGACACCTAACGTTTTGAGGTAATCCAGCATTTTTGTAGTGTCTTTAAATTGATTAGGCTTTTCAGGGGTTACTGTACCAAATTGGTCTACGTAGAACATGTATATAATTTCATCTTTATACCAGTCGTTTTCTCTTGATAAATCTTGTTCTAGTAAATTTTGCGGGCGATTTTTTTTTGCTGTTTCTGCGATTTCTACAATACGATTATATATTTCATCAGTTTTATCTTGTCCATAAATTTTAGTAATGTCGGCTTTTAATTCTTTTTCGAGTTTGTTGGATATTACAGGAAGATATTTCTGTCTCTGGGTTGTAGTACCAGAAAGAGTCTGTATTTCTTCTTGTTCTAATTGCTCTGTGATGTCTGATTGTGCATAGCCTTTATTTGGTGGTAAATTTAGCAGTAAAGTTAATAATAACAAGCCTGTTATAATCTGTTTTTGATTCATTATTTTCTCCCCTATAATCAGAATTATAGTTTTATTTTATTTATAATATGTGATAAGAATGGCATAAATAGCCATTCTTACCTATCTTTGTTCATTTAATTCTTTTCTTATATCGTCTACAGAAACTCTTATAATTGGAGAGTTTTCATCTTTTTTTAGAACGCAATGCGTTATTCCGGATTGAACAATAAATCTTTTGCAAAGTATACATATAAAATTGTGTCCCCATATGTATATTGTTGCCCCTTTGCACCTATCCTGTCCAGCTTGAATAATTGCGTTTTGTTCTGCGTGTATAGAACGGCAAGTTTCATATCTGGTGCCTGATGGAATGTTGTTTTTTATTCTGTAACATTCTCCTCTTTCTGCGCATGATTCTACTTTTGAAGGTGTTCCGTTGTAGCCTGTGGCTTTAATCTTTTTGTCTTCTCCGACTATTACTGCTCCAACTTGAGCTCGTATGCAGTTTGAGCGGCTTGCGCAAGTTTTTGCAAGATCTAAAAAATATTCATCCCATGGTTTTATTTCCATTTTTATACCTCAATCTTTTAGTATTTTAGATTTCTAATGTTTGTTGCTATCATTGATAATTCGTATTTATCTGCGAGTTTGCATATATCTTTAGATTTGACGCTGTTTCCTGATTCTATTATCAGGCCTATACGGCCTTGTATTGCAGCATTTATGGTTTCTATATTTTCGATAGCGCCATCAATAGCCAGCACTGCTTCTTTTGAAGATTCACATGCATAATCCATCGCAAGTTCTGTGCAGATAATGTCGTTAGTTTTGCTTTGGACTATTGCTTTTGTTGATAAATCTTTTGCAATAACTGCTGATTTGCTTTTTAAGTGTTTTGAAACTTTCCAGGCAAAAATGGCGTCTTCAGCTTGTTGTTGTGTAGGTTTTGCTTTTGAGACAACTTTAAATGAATTTTTGGTTAGTTTGCTTTGATTTTGTTCTTGAATTAATGCTCCAAACGGAGTTATTTTTATGTCTTTTGCATTGAATCCCAGTAGTTCCTGAAGAGGAGTATTTACTTTAATTATATTTATTTCGTTGTTTTTTAGTAATATTGTTAAAGCTTCCTGCTCAAATTTCGGCGCAATAATATTTTTTATTTTCATTGCTTTTATTTGTTTTGCAACTGTAGAGGTTACGGTTTTACTAAATCCAACAGTACCCTCAAAAATCGCAAGAGGGTCGCAGTCGATAGCTTTTTCATAAGCTGTTTCAATAGAGCTTCCGAGAGCAACAGAACATATATAAGATTCTTTGGTTATAACAGCGGTATTTACATCAAAAAATTCACCAAGTATTTTTACTGCTTCTGTTAAGTTTAAAAAATCAATATATTCAAGATTTTTATTTTCACTTAATATTTCATAATCAATTTCTTCATCAATTTTTGCAATTGCTGCTGATTGATGAATATTTTCTCCGTACGGTAAATCTGTAAAATTACTTATTTCGATAGTTTCCATAATATCCCTCACTTACAACCTGATGCTATCATAAATGTGTATTAGTAGCAAGTTAATATATTTAAACCAAATGACCGAATTTCTTATGTTTTTCTTGAAAATTTCGCATGTCTTTACTATAATTAACTTGTTTAATGATAATTAATTATTCAATGAGGAAAAGATGGCTACAAATAAGATTAATGACGGAGTTGGTAAAAAGATTGTTGAAGCATTAAGAATGCAGACATCAGATGTTACAGAGGCAGAAAATGAACAGCTATCTAACCAGGATAGTTTAGTTTCAGATGAATCTCAGCCTGTATTGTTACCTGAATCTGATGAAACTTTTGACTCTAATAATAATTTAAGTTTTGAACAGCCTCAAGATATACAGCAGCCCGCTTCTGATTTACAGCTTAAGATTCAAGCTCAATTACAGGAGCAAGCACAACAGGCTCAGTTTGATTCAGTTGTGAATTCTTCATTTAATCCAGGTTTTATTGATAATGCTTTTCAGCAAAGTCTTGTTCAAAATTTAGGTAATGCAGCTTTTTCATCAATACAGGATGATTTTAATTACCCTGCAAATGTTGCTGTAATAAAACAGTTAATAGCCAAACTCCCTGCCGGAGTCTCAAGACAGACCGGTGCTTTAATTATCAGGCAAACAATGGAAGCTCTTGGTATCCCGATGCATAGTGTTTTGCAGGAAGCAAAGCAGGTGCAGGAGACTTTAAAAAGCAATACTCGTGAATGTCAAAATAATATTACGGAGTATCGTAAACAAATTAGTATTTTAGAAGCAAAATCACAGCAATACCAGACTCAGTATGCTGTGATGAATGACATTATAAATTTGTTTTTACAAACAGGTGCGAAATAATTATTGAACGTTATAGCTGAAAGAAGTTTTGATTGATGAATTAATCATCCCTTCTACAGATTGCAGTTCAGTATTTATTTCATCTAATTTTGTTTGAATTTCTGCTTTTTGTAAATCAAGTTTATCTTCAAGTATTTTCATTTTATACTGTCGCTGTTGCAATTTCTTTTCCAGAGCTGAGCCGGCAGCATAATCGTTTCCAGCACTTCCAATTTGCATAAGATTATTGGCAGCAGCTGCTGCTGCAGATTTTGCCTTTGTAATCAAGTGCATTTGCCAAACATAGTTGGATTTCTTTATTTTAAGATACCTTCTGGTGATTAAACCTAAGAATAAACCCATAGCTGTTTCCTACCTTTATCTTTTTTGATCCAGATTTGCACCTTTCAAGAAATTATGTTGGCTGTTTTCAGCTATCAATTGTTCCATTTTTTGTAATTGGTGTTTGTGATAGTTCAATCTGTATTGAGCCATTTTTAATTTCTTTTTCACCGTAAGAAAATCTTTGATTCCTTCTACCACCGAATTAACTATACTATGTATTGGATTTGTTCTGATAATATAATTTTTCGTATATATCAGGAAATCTATGATTCTTTTTACGTATAGATCTAGAGTTTCTCGAAACATTTTGCTCCTTACACATTTAGACCTACATATATCTAAAAACATTACCCGCGTTTTTATTGCTTTTTATATAATAAAAATGTAATGTTTCTTAATATTTGGTCTAAGTTTTCCAATTACATTATATTCTTTTTTACGGATAAATTTTTAAAATCTTTAATAGAATTGATAAAACTACTTTTAATAATGTAAATTTTTGTCAGATTTGTAAAATTTCGAGCGCCATAATCATCTATATTGACCTTTTTTTTGTTTTATATTATACTATGTGTGTAAAATAAGCTATAAAGGTGGTGAAAATATAAATGGCAGAAGTTAAAGTTGGCGAAAACGAAAGCATTGAAAGCGCTTTAAGACGTTTTAAAAAGAAAATTCAAAAAGCTGGTATTCTTTCAGAAGTTAAAAAACGTGAAAGATATGAAAAACCAAGCGTTAAAAGAAAACATAAATCAGAAGCAGCTCGTAAAAGAAAAGTTTAAGATTTTATGATAAATATTGAAAAGAGGAAGTATAATTTGCTTCCTCTTTTTTAATTATCTATTGAATAATGCTGAATCCTACTATTGCATGCGCACTGATGTTAAACCATTTGTATTCTGTAAATGTTTGCAAATTACATTCGCAATCATTTGCTTCACAATTCCATATGTCTTCGATTCTTGCAATTTTTACATCTTTTAATGAAATTAAACATTCATGGCAATTGTTGCATTTTTCGTAGTAATCATGTATTGTTCCTATAATTTGTAAATGATTTGTTAAAATAAGAACTTTTTTAGTAGAATTTTCTTCCATTATATTGTTGATAATTTCTCCTAAATTTTTTGACATAAAAACCTCCTTTTGCTTTTATTATTAAGCAAGAATGAGGTTTTTATATTACACTAATATCTATTAAAAAGACTTATTTTCAAAAATGTTCTTATTTTTTAATTTTTCTTTTGGAACAACTAATCCGCAGTATTTGCAGGCAAACATTGTGTTTGAACTGTCCAGGGGCATAAATAAATGATTACAGGTTTCTGAATCTTCTTCTATGTAATTCTGAGAGGATTGTATCGGATCGTAATTATTAAAAGATTTTTTCTTTTTAAAAACCTGTGCTATAAGTTCAAAAATATACATTTATAGAGAAAAACTTTCCGGCAATAGATATGCAAGTGTGTAAATTTTTAATTCATTGTTGATTTGTACAATTACATCTAAATCCTCGTCACAATTGCAAAATTCATGTAATACCTGTCTGCAGGCTCCACAAGGGGTGCAGTTGTCTTGTTTTGGAGAATAAATAGCAACAGCTTTGATTTTTGTTTCCCCATTGGCAATTGCAGAGCCTATTGCATTTCTTTCTGCACATATAGTCATTCCGAAGCTTCCGTTTTCAAAATTACAACCGCTGTAGGTATTTCCGTTATCTGTAAGTACACAGGCCCCAACTGGAAATTTTGAATATGGTGCATATGCGTTTTTTGAAACCTCTATTGCTTTTGCCATTAGTTCTTCATAGTTCATAGGTATTTATCCTCTTTTTCTGTTTTATTATTATAATATACCTATCATGTTAAAATATTATCCCTTAATTAGAGGAATATTTTAAAATTTGTTAATTTTTGTTTAGATCTTTAAAGTTTGGCTTGGATTATGACGTAATACTTTTATATAAAAGTAAAGGTGTTTCTATGGATGTTGCAAGAATAGAGGCAATATCTCCTCAGCAAATAGACTGGAGGAGACTTACAGCAAAAGATATTATAAAATATGAGCAGCAAGGAGTTGAGGTCCCTGTTCAGTATTTGGAGTGGGCTAGAGAAATAAGAGATTCACTAGATACTAATGATGAAACAACTTATGAGATGGCGACAGCTACCACATTACCTGTTTCGGCTCCGGTAAGTGCGGATGTTTCAGTTCCGGTTGATATGACATCTCAGGAAGAAGAATCTGTTGTTGATACCGCAAACTCAGAATCTGAGTCCGCAGAAAATGTTGAGGATAAATCTGCAGCGCAGCAAAAGCGTGAAGATTTGCAAAATGGCGGTGTAAGTTTAAGAAATCAGGCGAAAATTTTTACACAGGATAGTAAAGTAAGTTCAGAAGAAGTGTTAGCTGCAGGAGCTTTGATTTCAGCAGTTGAGGCTCAATCAGTTAATGAAATTGAAAGTTTAGAAAATTATATGGCAGAATTGCTTGCAAAAGCAGAGGCTGCACAAAAAGATTTAAAAAATGAAGTTAGTAGTCTAAATCAAGATGATAATAATACTAATTCTTTAGGTAAAATAAATAAACTTCAGGCGCAGCTTGAGCAGTACGGTGCGGCAGGGCAATCTTCTGTTGCTGCAACCATTGGTGATTTGAATCAATTTAATTCTTTGATAAATTCTCAGTCAACCCCTATTTTTAATGCCAGGGATTATGGCGATGTAACGGTGGGGATAGGTAATGATTTGCTGACTTCTGTAAAAGGGTATGAATTCTTGCGTATTTTTGATTATATTATCGGTAAGCGGGCTGTAGCAGCTGGAGAAAATGCTGTTACAAATTCTAATTCAGTTGCTGATGTTCAAATGCAAGCTTCCGCTTCTAATTCTGATAATTTATCAACAGCAGCTGGTTATCAGAATGAAGTTGCCAATGTAACAGGTGTAAATGCTTCGGTACAACAAAATTCGTCTGATACAGATTTACAAACTCCAAATAATAAAAAGCCTGAATCTGAAAAAGATGTTAAAGTTTCTCAAAATGATGGTACTGATGAAACCGCTAAAATGTCTACTAATATTGACGAAATATTAAAACGAAAAATTAGACGCGGTGAAAATATCAATCCTGCATAGTTTCTTTTAATAAAGAAATTGCTTTTTTTATATCGTTGGCATTATATATGTAGCTGCCGGCAACAAGAGAGTTTGCGCCATAATTAGTACACAGTTTGCCAGTTGCTTCGTTTATGCCACCATCAACCTGAATTATTAAATCTTGTTGTGAATATTTTTTTATTGTTTTTATTTTTTCAGCGCAGTCCGGCATAAATTTTTGACCGCCAAATCCGGGTTCCACGGTCATTATCAGCAATAAATCAAGTTCCGGTAAAAATTCAATAATTTCTTCAGGTGAAGTTTTTGGTTTTATAGATAGACCTGCTTTTATTCCAAATGATTTTATAAGGTTTATTGTTTTTTTTACGTCATATTTTTGTACTGCTTCATAGTGAAACGTTAAAAAATCTGCTCCGGCTTTTGCAAAATTTTCAATGTATTTTTCAGGATTTTCTATCATTAAATGAACATCCAGTGGAATATTTGTAACCGCTTTAATAGCTTTTACTACAGGAATTCCTATTGTAATATTGGGTACAAAATGCCCGTCCATAACATCAATATGAATCCAGTCAGCTCCATTATCTTCAACTTTTTTTATGTCTTGTTCAAGGTTAGCAAAATCTGCTGATAATATTGATGGTGAAACAATTATATTTGACATTTATATTATTCCTAATTTTTTGCATGCTGAATATGCACATTTTTGTTCGGCTTCTTTTTTTGTGCTTCCTTTTTCTATAGCAAGGATTTCATCGTTATATTTTACTTGAATTTCAAATATTTTTTTGTGCTCAGGGCCGGATTCATTTATAACGGTGTAAACAGGTGTATTTTTTGTTTTACCTTGAGTGTATTCTTGTAAAATTGCTTTTGCATTGAATTTTTCGAAGTGTTTTTGAACATCTTCTATATAAGGATTGAACGTTTTTTGAATATATTCAATTATTTCATTAAATTTCCCATCTAAATAGTAAGCTCCAAGAATAGCTTCGAAAGCACAGGCACATATAGAATTAAGATTTCTACAGCCTTGTTTTTCTTCATGGCGGCTCATTATTATAAGCTCCTGCAGACCGTTATGTTTAGCTATATCGGCTAATGTATTATCCGATACAATTATGCTTCTTATTTTTGAAAGTTCACCTTCTTGAGCTTCTGGATAGGTTTTGAATAGTACATCTGAGATTGTTAATTTTAAAACAGCATCTCCTAAAAATTCTAATCGTTCATAACAATTTTCATAAGGTAAATTTTTTTCTTTAGTAAAAGACGGGTGAGTCAATGCTTTTTGGTACAAATCGGGTTTCTTTGTATCTATTCCAAAAATCTCAGCAACGGACTTCATTAGAATAACCCTTTCAGATAGTTTGCAAATGTTCCCATCCAATCTGTTTGAAATATGAAACATTTACAAAAATAGTACATTATTGGAATTGTTAATATAAAACTGTCAGTTCTATCCAGAAATCCTCCATGACCAGGCAGGCTTGAGCCGGAATCTTTAACTCCAGCATCTCTTTTTATCAAGGATTCTGATAAATCTCCGATTTGTGCAAATGTTGTACAAATTAATCCTGCTAAAAGAGCGATATACCATTGTACTCCAAGGTATAAGCCAATAACCATAGCTCCTATTATCGCAAAAAATGCACCGCCAATTGAGCCTTCAATTGTTTTGTTAGGGCTAATGACAGGAGCAAGTTTGTGTTTTCCAAATTTTGAACCGATATAATAACAGCCGATATCTGTTAATAATATTGAGATAAACATCAGAACAACAAAACCAAGTCCGCTGTCATATTTATCGCATGACAAATCTCTTAAAAAGATTAAATGAAGCGGGAACCATCCGCAGTATACCATTCCCAGTAAAGTTGTTGCAACATTGGCAATATATGGCTGTCTTCCTTTAAAAAGCACCCACATAAATGAACCCATTGCACAAATTGTTAAAGTTATAGCGACTAAATCAAATCTTTTAAAATATACTACTGCGGCAAGAATTGCTTCTGTGAAATAAATGACTTTAAGGCTTGGATAAAAACCTTTATGGTTAAGCATTTTTACATATTCTCTTGAGCCTGCAAAAAGCATAACACCAAGCATACATAATAGTGCTAAATCTCCCCATATAATGCAGGATAGTACAATGGTTCCCATTATAAATCCGGTTAGCATTCTTGTAGCGTTTTTATTCAAGCCCAAATCAATCATTATACTGTCATAACCTCTTTTTCTTTTGCTGCAACTGCATTATCAATATTTCCGGTATATTTATCAGTTAGTTTTTGAATTTTGTCCTGATTATCTTTAACCATATCTTCTGGAAGATTTTCATTTTTTTCGATTTTTTTCAAATTATCTGTCATATCACGACGAATATTTCTAACTGCAACTTTAGCTTCTTCGCCTAATTTTTTTACATCTTTAGCAATTTCTTTTCTTCTGTCTTCTGTTAGAGGCGGGAATGTTAATCTGATACAAGTTCCGTCGCTGTTTGGTGTGATTCCGATTTCAGCTTTAATAATTGCTTTTTCAATTTCTTTCATTATTGTTTTGTCATAAGGTGTTATAACAAGAGTTGTTCCATCTTGAACTGAAACCTGTGACATTTGTCTTAATGGAGTTGGAGCTCCGTAATATTCAACAACAACTTTATCTAGAATTCCTGGATTAGCTCGACCGGAACGAATTGTTCCAAATTCTTTTTGCAACTGGGCAATTGCTTTTTCCATTTTTTCTTCACCGAATAAAAATAATTCATCTAAAGATTCTGTCATTTTTTACCTCTTTCATATATTAACTAATTTATATAAGTACCAATTTCTTTGCCTTTAAGAATGTCTTTTATGCCGTCTTCTTTTTTAAAATCGAAAACAACAATTGGTATGTTATTTTGTTTACATAATGCACAGGCTGAAGTATCCATTACTTTTAGGCCATTTTTGATAATATCATCATACGTAATTTTTTCTAATTTTTTTGCTTCCGGATTAGTTTTTGGGTCATCAGTGTAAACACCATCAACGCCATTTTTAGCCATTAACATAGCTTGAGCATTGATTTCAGAAGCTCTGAGAGCAGCTGCGGTATCAGTAGTGAAGAATGGATTGCCTGTACCGGCTGCAAAAATTACAACCCGTCCTTTTTCAAGGTGTCTGATTGCACGGTGTCTAATGTATGGTTCTGCTATCTGGTTCATTGTTATTGCGGATTGGACTCTGCATTGTACTCCGATTTGGGTTAAAGCACTTTGCAATGCAATAGCATTCATTACTGTAGCAAGCATCCCTACATAATCACCGGAAGCTTGATCCATACCCAGTTTTGCGCTGTTTTTCATCCCTCTGAATATGTTTCCTCCGCCCACAACAACGGCAACTTCAGCACCTAATTCGCAGGCTTTTTTTATCTCTTCGGAAATCATTTTTACAGGTGTTTGGTCTATACCAAACTGTTGATCTCCTAATAATGCTTCTCCACTGATTTTTAGTAATATTCTGTTATATTTCATTAACTCTATAGTCTCCCTATTCATAAATTATTCTTATGTTTAATTCTAGCTTAAAGGATTCGTAAAGTAAAGCTTGTTACTCGTTAAATTCCTGTACGGAAATTGAATCTATTCCTTCAAGTTTTTCAAATGATTTATATAAATCTTTGACAGGTTTTCTTGTGTTGACATCAATTACGCAAGTTATTTTAGTGCATTTTTCATCTGCTTTTAATTGTTTTTTAGACATTTCATAAATATTTGGATATTTGTCAATGATGAATTCATATATTTTAGTTGCAGATTCATTATTGCAGGTTAAATTTATTTTGATTCTTCTCAGTTTTTTTGTACTTGTAGGCAGGACTTTTCTTTCAAATACTCTAATTGAAATAAGTGTAAGGATAGAAAGAACAGTTCCTGCAAATGCTATTTCAAACATGCCTGCACCGCATGCCATACCTATACTTGCCGCAATCCATAAAGTTGCTGCTGTTGTTAACCCCAACACGACCGGCCCGTTTCTAAGTACGGTACCGGCACCGATGAAACCAATACCGGTAACAATTTGTGCAGCTACACGAGATGTATCTCTTACACCTGTTGCCTGATCTATAATTACGTTATCTCCAGGTGCAAAAGTCGGGAATCCGTATATTGAGATAAGTGTAAATACACAGGCTCCAAGACATACCAGTATATGTGTTCTTAAACCCGCATATTTGTTGGTTAACTCTCTTTCCAGCCCGATACAAAATCCAAATATAACAGCAATAGTAATTCTTATTATATAATCTAAATTGATAATATTTGTTAAATGACTTAGTGTTTCTTCCATAATATCCCTAATCCTCTTAATATTGTTTTATCTTACTTTACTTTGCGGATCTAAAATATCTCTTATTGTATCACCGATTAAGTTAAATGCCAAAACTGATACAAAAATTAAGAAACCTGGTGTTAATAACCATGGTCTATATAGGATATTTGTGAATTCCTGAGCTTCTTTAAGCATATTACCCCAGCTTGCATCAGGCTGCTGAATGCCTAGCCCTAAAAAGCTTAGTCCAGATTCTGACAAGATATAAGAAGGGATAGATAGAGTCATTGCAACTATAACAAAACTGGTGGTTTGAGGAAGAATATGTTTTGTTATAATTCTCATTCTGGAGGCTCCAACTGATTTTGCAGCCTGTACATATTCCTGATTTTTGATTGATAAAACCATACCTCTTACAACTCTGGCAAATCCCGCCCACCCGATTAGTGCAAGAATTATTACGATAAGCAAAAATCTTTGTGTACTGGTCATTCCAGATGGGAGTATTGAAGCTAGAATTATTAATAAGTAGAAGCTTGGAATAGACATAACTGCTTCTGCAAATCTCATCATTATCATATCAACTTTTCCGCCGAAGTATCCTGATATTCCTCCGTATAATAAGCCTATAGGGAACAGTACAAACAGAGCCAAAAAGCCTATAGTCATAGAGATTCGTCCGCCAAATAAAAGTCTTGAAAATATATCACGTCCATTAATATCTGTTCCAAGTAAAAATAATCTTCCATCAGTGTCAGTTGTAATCAGGTGATGTTTCATTGGAATCAGTCCTAAGAACTTATAAGGCTGTCCTTTTGCAAAAAATTTAACGTAGTGCTTTTTAGAGCGGTCAAGTGTGTACTTTATTTCTAAGTTATTTTGGTCAAATTCTCTTATATAATTATATGTATATGGTTTTGAAAGTTTTCCCTCAGATGTTATTGTGAAAATTTTTGACGGTGGAACATATGCCATTGTTCTATCTGAAAAGTCTTTTGTGTATGGTGCTATAAAATCAGCTAAAAAAAGCGCAAGATAAATTATCCCTAATAAAATTAAGGCAATTCTGGCAAATTTGTCTTTCCACAATTGTTTGAATACTTCTTTTATCATGATTTCACCCTAATTCTTGGATCTGTAATTATAAGCAGTATATCCGCAATTAAATTGCCTAAAACAAGCATAATTGCTCCCATCATTAATGATGCCATAACTAAATTTATGTCTGATTTCATAACAGCTTCTAGTATAAGTCTTCCCAGTCCAGGATATTGAAAAACGTATTCAGTTAAAGCTGCTCCGCTTAATAGTCCTGCAAATTCAAATCCAAGAAGAGTTATCATCGGATTCATTGCATTTCTTAATGCGTGTTTATATATTACGGTAAATTCACTTAATCCTTTGGCTCTTGCAAATTTTATATAATCGCTGTCTAATACATCAAGCATATTGGCTCTCATCTGTCTTTGCAAACCCGCAAGAGATATTGTAAATAATACAAGAACAGGCAGCATAAGATGATGTGCTATATCAAGAATTTTTTCAAGAAAATTCATATTCTGAAAATTTGGGCAGGTTAGTCCGCCTATCGGAAACCAGCCTGTTTTTACCGCAAATAGCAGTAATAGCACAGCAAAGAAAAACGACGGTATTGCCATTCCGATACTAGTAAGAACAGTTAGCAGACGGTCAAACGGTGTTTTCCAATTCACTGCTGCTATAATTCCTAACGGAACACCGACAAGCCAGGTTAAAAGTATAACAATTGTTGTTAAAAGCAGTGTATTTGGAATTCTTTCTTTAAGCTTCTGGCTGACTTTTTCGCCGGTGGATGTGACTCCTAAATCTCCTTGAATAAATGATTTTGCCCATTTCCCGTATTGGATGATAATAGGTTTATCTAATCCCAGTCTTTGTCTTTCCTTTTCTACTGTTACAGGAGAAATTGACGGGTTCAGCTTTAATTCTGCAAGCGGATCAACAGGAGACAGTCTTATTATAAAGAAACTTATTAATGAGACTATTATTAGCAAGGGTATAGTCTGGAGTATTCTTTTTAAAATATATTTTAAAGTATCCATTTCTCTACTCTCCTATATAAATCTCTTCTAAATTATGTGTTATTCCACCTAAACTTGACGGGTATAAATTTTTAAATTTATTTCGAATTGCAACAATTCTTACAGGAGAATAGATGTAAACAAATGGTTTTTCATTATAAACAATTTCCTGATATTTATCATAATATTTTTTTCTATCCTCAAATTTAGTTGCTAAAGCTCCTTGTGTGTATAAATAATCAATTTCTTTTTCCCATGGAAGTAGTCTGATTTTTCCTTCTTGTGGAGTTCTTTGGTTAAACATATGTAATCTTCCGTCAGACATCCATACATTTTTCCCGCCGTTTGGTTCAAGCGGAGAACCAGTCAGTCCCATAATTACCATGTCCCAGTCAAAGGTGCTTACAAGTTTGTTTACTAAAGAGTTAAATTCTATAGGTTTGAAATTTACTTTCATTCCTAGATCTTCTAAGTCTTGTTTAACCATAACACCGATTGCTTCTCTTTCTGTGTTTCCGGCATTTGTGTATAGGTTGAATTCCACACGATGACCGTGTTTATCAAATAATCTTCCTTTTTTATCTAGATAAAATCCTGATTTCTTTAGAAGTTCTTTAGATTTATTGAGGTTTTTATCGTATGGTTTTAAGTTTTTATTTAGAAATATCGAGTTCAAGCTTTCCGCGGTAAAAAGAGGTTCTCCTATACCATTTGCAATATTTAGAACCATATTTTTTCTATCAATAGCGTAATCTACAGCTTTTCTGAAGTTTAAATCTTGAAACCAAGTTTGTTTATCTGGATTAACATAATATTTACCCTTATCATTTTTTCTATTATTTAAATTCATAGACAGATACATTGTTCCGGTATCCGGTCCAAGGTTATATAGTTTGAAATCTGAATGCGGTTCAAGAGATTTGTATCTTGCAACTTTAGACCCTTGCAGAGAAATTACATCTAGCTCTTTTGCTTCAAATTTTAAAACTTCATTATTTAAGTCGCCGACTATTAAATAAATTATTCTATCTAAGTATGGAAGTTTTTGTCCTTTGGTATTTATTTCATAATAATTAGGGTTTCTTTGAAAAACTACACGTTGTGCCGGTACATATTCTTTTAGTCTGAAAGCTCCTGATGTAATCATATCTTGTGGTTTTGTTGTTGTTGATAAAAATGCATCAAATTCAGTTCCGCCTTTTTTTACTGCCGGCATGAAATAGTGTTTTGGAGCTATTGGTGTTGATAGCATTCTTATAAATGGAGCATAAGGTTTTGGTGTTGTAAATTGAACGGTGTAGTTATCAAGTTTTTTTACAGTTGGCAGCTTATCCTCAATAATGACAGAATCCCTAACTGATGTGTCTCCAAGTCCTGCAAATATTATATCTTTCCAGGTGAAAACAATATCATCTGCAGTTATAGGCTTTCCATCGCTCCATTTTATTCCATGTCTTAGTTTAATTGTATAAGTTTTTCCATCTTCAGATATTGAAAAAGATTTTGCAAGTTTAGGTATTGGCTGTCCGGTTATCGGATCTGATGTGAGTAAGCCGTCATATAATATTCCTGACATTAAAGCTGAAATATTATCTTTACTATTGAAAGGATTGAATGTTTTTGGTCCTTCACCTATTGTGGATGCTATTAAGTCTCCACCAAATTTTCCAATAGGAGCTTGAGATTGCAGGTAATCAATTCCTGAAATCGTTATGTTTTTAGGTGCTGGGTATTCTATTTTTTGTAATTTTTCAGTTTTAGTATTTTGTTCTGTTGTCGCCGGTACGGTATCTTTCACAAGGCAAGCCTTGCTCAGAATTGCAACTAATGCTATACACAATATTACCCTAAAGCCTCTCCTAATCATGCTTAAAGAATATCACAAAAAGTAATAAATGTATTCTCTTTCTGGATAATAAAAGATTAATTTTATGAGCAGTTTTTCTAAAAGGTTACGAAATGTTTTGAAAAATATATAATGTTCTTGCAATAGAACTTTGATATGTAGTAAACTTTTTATAAAGTATGTTTATTGGCATGCTTTATTTTGGGAAAGGTAATTTATTAAACTATAGATAATGTCAGATGGAGGTTAATGTGTCAGACAACAGTAGTACTTGTATAGAGGAGTCTTTAATTTTATCCGAAAACGCAGTAAAAGTTTTGGAAAAAAGATATTTGAAAAGAGATAAAGACGGAAATTGTATCGAAAAACCGGAAGATATGTTCCGCAGAGTAGCTGATACCATTGCAGCAGGAGATTTAAAATTTGGAAAATCAGAATCAGATGTTAAAAAACTTTCTGATAGATTTTATAAAGCTATTACCAGCCGTTATTTTATGCCAAATTCTCCAACATTAATGAATGCAGGAAGAGAACTTGGTCAATTGGCTGCATGTTTTGTTTTGCCAGTAGAAGACAGCTTAGAAGGTATTTTTGAAACCGTTAAAAATACAGCATTAATACATAAATCAGGCGGTGGTACAGGTTTTTCATTTGCAAGATTAAGACCTAAAAATAGTGTTGTAAAATCAACAATGGGTGTTTCATCAGGTCCTGTTTCATTTATGGAAGTGTTTAACGCTGCAACAGAAGCTGTTAAACAGGGCGGTACAAGACGTGGTGCAAATATGGGTATCTTAAGAGTTGATCACCCTGATATTATTGATTTTATTAACTGCAAGTCTGATAACAATAAATTAAATAACTTTAATATTTCTGTAGCTATTACAGATAAGTTTATGGAAGCTTATTTAAACGGAACCGATTACGATTTAATCAATCCTCAAACTAAAGAAGTTGTAGGCAGAATGAATGCTAAAGAAGTATTTGATTTAATCGTTGACGGTGCTTGGAGAAACGGTGAACCGGGTATTGTATTTATTGATAAAATGAATGCTGATAATCCGACTCCATTAGTAGGTGCTATTGAATCTACCAACCCTTGCGGAGAAGTTCCATTACTTCCATACGAAGCATGTAACCTTGGTTCTATTAACCTTGGCTTAATGATGAAAAAATCTTCAAACGGCTGGGAAGTTGATTGGGATTTACTTGCAGAAACAACAAGAACAGCAATGAGATTTTTGGATAACGTTATTGCTGTTAATAACTATCCGCTGCCTCAAATTTCAGAAATGGTTCAAAATAATAGAAAAATTGGTCTAGGTGTAATGGGCTGGGCTGATATGTTGATGAAAATGGGTATTTCTTATAATTCAGAAGAAGGTACAAAACTTGCCGGTCAGGTTATGGAATTTATTGATTACATTTCTAAAAAAGAATCAATTGAAATGGCTAAAGAACGCGGAAGTTTTAATAACTTTAAAGGAAGTATTTATGATTCAGATAATTATTTGTTCAATAAATACAAAGGTAAATCAGCAGGTAAAATTTCAGATGAACAGTGGGCTGAAATTGATGCTGATATTAAAAAATATGGTTTAAGAAACGCTACTACAACTTGTATTGCTCCAACAGGAACAATTTCTATGATAGCGTCAGCTTCAGGTGGTGTTGAACCTTTATTTGGCTTGGTATTCTCAAGACTTATTATGGACGGTACCGAAATGCTTGAAGTTAACCCAATCTTTAAAGATTATATGGTTTCTCATGGCCTATATTCAGAAGAAATGATGTCTAAGATTGCTAAAGAAGGTACAATTGCTCATATAGATGGCGTTTCTCAAAACGTTAAAGATATTTTTGCAACAGCACATGATGTTACTCCTTACTGGCATGTAAAAATGCAGGCTGCATTCCAGCTCCATACAGATAATGCTGTGTCAAAAACCGTTAACTTTGTGGAATCTGCAACCAGAGAAGATATTAAAGAAGCTTATATTCTGGCTTATAAAAATAATCTAAAAGGAATAACTGTTTATAGAAATAATTCTCGTCAATTCCAGCCAATGAATTTGGATGATAAGAAAAAAGAAAAAACAGTAGAATTGAAACCAGTAGAATCAAAGCCTGCTGTTGAAGATAAGAAAGAGGAAGTTTTTGATGAGTATAATGCAACCGGGGAAATTAAAACAGTAAAATGTCCTGAATGCGGTAATGAAATTCAAATGGCTGAAGGCTGCTTTATCTGTTTGAAATGCGGATACTCAGGTTGTTCATAGGTTATTTATTTAAATACTAAAAGCTCAAAAAGGTTCTGAATTTATTTCAGAACCTTTTTTTATTAAACTAATTCAATAATGTTATTTAAAGGGATATCTTTTAATATATTTTCAATATTCGGTGTGGAAACCTTACAGCGAATTTTTTGAGTTGGATTTTTTTGAAAATAATATGTAGATATCATAATTATTGTTCTGGTTGCATCAAATAAATTCAAGTTTGATAAATCAATAATTTCTCCATTTGAAGAGTTTAATTTCTTGATAATATCCACAGATACATTATTTTGCATTGATGTTTTAAAAGTCATTGTCATAATAATCCTTTCTATAATTGACGGTTAATAATTACAATTTTTTAAAAATAATTGTAAAGATACTGTATTTGTAGGATATTTATTGTATAATTTTTTTAAGTTTAGAGAGGTGGATATGGTAACTATGACATTGAGCAAAATTAATGAACTAGCAAAAGAAGTTCTGGAAATTGAAGCAAATTCAATTTTAAGATTAAAAAATAATATTGGAGAAGAGTTTGATAAGGCTATAGATATATTATATAGCTGCAAAGGTCGTGTAATTGTTACAGGAATGGGAAAATCAGGACTTATAGGTAAAAAAATCGCCGCAACTATGTCTTCTACAGGTACTCCTTCATACTTTTTGCATCCTGCAGAAAGTACACATGGTGATTCAGGTGTTATAACCAGAAACGATGTTATTATTGCAATTTCTAACAGTGGTGAAACTCAAGAATTGATGAATTTGCTGCCGCTTATTAAAAGATTTGGCTGTCCTATGATTGGTATGACTGGTAATATGAATTCTACATTAGCAAAAACAAGTGAAGTTGTTCTTGATATTTCAGTAGAAAAGGAAGCCTGTCCTTTAGGAAAAGCTCCAACAGCAAGCACAACTGCAACTCTGGCTATGGGTGATGCTTTAGCTGTTTGTTTAATGGAGAAAAAAGGGTTTACAAAGGAAGACTTTTTGATGTACCATCCTTCAGGTAAATTGGGTAAAGGTTTAACCTATAAAGTTAAAGATTTGATGATTGCAGGTGATAGGATGCCTCTTGTCAGCGATTCAGATTCTTTCCAATCTGTTATAAATACAATTTCTGAATATAAATTAGGTATGGCTATGATATTAGATTCTAATAACAAGCTTTCAGGGGTTTTAACAGATGGTGATATCAGACGAACTATTATTAAATATTCAGATTTATCAACATTAAAAGTCAAAGATGTTATGACATCTAATCCAAAAAGAATTACGGAAGATGCTTATGCGGCTTCTGCTTTAAACTTAATGGAAAAATATTCAATTACAGCTCTTGCTGTTGTCGATGAAAATAATGTTCCGGTTGGTGTAATTCATGTTCATGATTTATTAAGAGCAGGTGTGGCATAATGACTTTGATTGAAAAAGCAAAAAATATAAGATTATTGGCTTTTGATGTCGATGGAGTTATGACTGACGGCAGTATTACTTATGATGAAAATGGAGTTGAATATAAAACTTTTAATGCCAAAGATGGTCACGGGCTTGCTAAAATGTCTAAAAACGGGTTTATAACTGCGATTATAACTGGCAGAAATAATGGAACTGTTGATAGACGGGCTACGGATTTAAGAGTTACAGAAGTTTATCAGGGGGTAAAAAATAAACTTCCTATTTTAGAAGCGATTATGGAAAAATATGGTTTTGATTTTTCGCAGGTAGCATATATGGGAGATGATGAACCGGATATTTGTATATTAAATAAAGTTGCAATTGCGGCATGTCCAGCTGATGCTGTTGATAAGGTTCAAAAAGTGTGTAATTTTAAATCTTCAAGAGCCGGCGGCAGAGGGGCGGTAAGAGAATTGTGTGATTTTATATTTGATTCACAGAATTAGAAATTATAAAAGGGATAAGGGGATATAAATATGTACGAAATTAAAACACAGGCATTTTTTGCAGCAGCACATCATTTATTGAATTATGACGGCGAATGTGAAAATCAGCACGGACATAATTGGATGGTTGAAGCTTTTGTTCAAGGTGAGAGCCTAAATCAAAGTAATATTTTGATTGATTATAAAGTTTTGAAAAAAGAATTAAATGCAGTTCTGGACACTTTAGATCATAAAGATTTGAATGAACTTCCGGAATTTCAAGGTGAAAGTCCTTCAAGTGAAATGATTTCAGCTTATATTTATTCAAAATTAAAAGAAAAAATTGTTCAACTAAGCAAGATTACGGTTTGGGAAACTCAATCTTCTTGTTGTTCTTATTTTGAAGCTGAATAGTAGTTCTTAGAAAGAGAGATTTTGAAATGAATTTTATACAAGCAATATTAATGGGGATAGTGCAGGGGTTAAGTGAGTTTTTACCTGTGTCTAGTTCTGCGCATCTGGTTTTTACGTCTAATTTTTATAAAGTTTTTAAGAATATTCCAATAGTGGCTCAATCAAATGAAGAAGTTTTTTTTGATATAATGCTTCATCTTGGAACATTGATTGCAGTGCTTATCTTTTTTAGGAAAGATGTTTGGGAAATTTTAAAAGCTCTGTTTTCAGCTTGTAAAAAAAGAGATTTCTCTGAACATAAGGCTAAGCTTGCACTTTATATAATTGCGGGTACTCTTGTAACCATAGCTTTAGCATTACCGTTTAATGAAGTTGCAGAACATTTAGTATATCATCCTGCTTTAGTTGGAGGTTTGTTGATTATAACCGGAGGCGTTTTATTTTTCAGTGAGTATTTGTCAAAGAAAAAAGATAATAAATCTGACAGGGTTAATTTAAAACAAGCCTTACTCATCGGATTAGCTCAAGGAGTTGCTGTTTTACCTGGTTTCTCCCGTTCAGGGTGGACTATGGCTACAGGTTTATTTACAGGATTGGATAGACAAACTGCAGCTAGATATTCTTTTCTATTGAGTATTCCAATTATTTTAGGAGCCTCAATGGTGTATCCTATTATTAAAATAGACGTTGCCGAGGCCGTTGGTTATAATTGGTTCGCCATCTTGGTAGGGACAGTTGTGTCTGGTGTTGTCGGATACTTATGTATTAAATATTTTATGAAATTTATTTCAAAGTTTTCATTGAATGTTTTCGGCTATTATTGTGTGATAATGGGGGTTTTCACACTGGTGTTTTTTAATATTTTTAAATAAAAATATTTGTTAAAATTTGTAAATATAAATAAAGCAAGATAACAAAAAAAAATCTTGACATGTATTCTAATGAAAGAAATGCGGAGTTATCATGATTTTACCAATTAGCAATTTTAGTGATAAAAAAATATCCTTTAGTGCAAATGATGGGGAAGGTAAAAAGACACTATATGATAAAGATACGTTGTTGGAAAATAATTTTTCAACAAGAACACGTATAGGGTTAGACAAATTAACAAAAGCTTTTACCGTATATCCAGCTAAAGGTTTGATGGGGAGTAAAAATTCAAATTTTTATGAGTTTTTGACAATGGGAACAGTGCCTTATTTGATAGGCAGTGTGACATTGATGTCAATATTTAATTCTGCGAATAAATACTATGGTGCTTTTGAAAAGGCAAAGGCTTCTCAACTTGGAAATAAAATGGCTTTGGGAGTTTTATTGTACGGTATATTTAAGTCAATATCAAAATCTTTTATAAATGTGCCGGTTAGGGCGTTTACCGGAATTGATACCCAGCTTCCATATGCCAAAGTTAATTATCAATTGCAGGAGAGCCCTGATGATTATAATTTAACAAGTATTGAATATCATAAGGTTGGTGAAAGTGTTGATTTTACGCGCTGGGATTTGCTATACGGAGATGTTAGACACGGTGAAAAACTGAATCGCAGATACGATAAAATTGCTAAGAAGAATGGCCTTGGTGAAAATTTAAATGATTCAGACCAGGAGGTAAAACCTATTTATAAAGAAGTTCTTGTAAAATCAACTCTTGCAAGGAGTTTTTCTTCCTATTTGTGGGCAGCGGCAGGGGTGGCCTTAGCTTTCCAAAAACCATGGGAAGATTATTTTAAAGTTGCAACAGCGAAATTCTGGAACCCAAAAGATTTTGCGCATTCTATAAAAGTCTTTGGAGAAAGTTTTGTGAAAAGTGCTAAAGAGTTGTATAACGGTCCGGCTGATGCTGTATCTAAAGTTGAAAAATATTCTGGAAAAGCTTTACTTGGAACCGCATTGGCAGTTACTTTGCTGGGGATATTAAATACTGTTCATCTGACTAAGAAGCCATCAAAGGTGAAAGAAGCTGACGTCATGGATAAAAATAAAGAAAGTGTGGTGAGTTAAATGAGAACTAATTTAATTCAGTCATACGTAAATGGAACACCTCTTGTTCAGCAGTATAATTCTGACAAAGCTGCTAAAGATTTTGATGTCAATAAAGAATTAGCAAACCGTACTTTTATAAAACCGTTACCGAGTAATGGAAAGTTAGTTAGAAATACAATTTTTGATATGCCTTCTGAAATGTTTAAAGATTTTAAATATGATTTAAGAGCATTGAAACATTCTGTAAAAGGTGAAGCTAACGACCATGAGCTTGGCAGGTTAAATGATTTTGGGATGAAAGTCGGAGGTTTAGCTATCGCTTCCTATTTGTTTACCAAAAAGCAGACACCAATGACAAAAGCTTTTGAATTTATTGGTTTGGCATCATTTTTTGGAGCAATGAATTTATGGCCTAAATTATTTTTACAACTGCCTGCGTATTTGATTCACGGTGTAAATATAAGACAAAAATACGAAGATAATTATGGCAGGAAAAAGATGTTCTATCAGGATCATCAGTTTATTCCATGGGATTTATACAGCGATAAGGAAATTAATAAAATAGGTGATAGACTGAGAGTTCCTAAAGATATTCCTAATAGACGTGAATTTATTCAGGAAAAAATGCGTAAAATTGCTCTTCAAAATAATACAATGTGGATGCTGACATCCGGATTTTCTACAGCTATAATGAGTGCTTTGATTTGTAATGCTTTGGAAAAACCTGTAGCACATTATCAGGGTAATATGATAGATAAAAAAGCTGATACTTTGCTAGCTAATTTTACTCAGGAAATTTCTAAGTATGATTATTCTAAAAATGCTGAAGCTTTAAATAAATTGTTGACTGAAAATTCTGGTAAGCCTATTACTAAAGATTTGATAAATTCAATTCATGAAAATATTTCTGATGGACTTGATTGTGTGACTTCAAAAAATATTAAAAAAGATTTGAATAACTTAATGCAGCCTTCTGAAAGTTTTATTTTTGATGATAAAGTTCTAGATAGGGTTAGAGATGTTATAAAAACAAACTTTGCTAAATTAAACTTGCCGGAAGAAGAGCTTGCTAGAATATTGCCGGATAATGATACTGTTCGTGCGCGTTTTGCAGATTTTGGCTTGCTGCATGATGGTGTAAAAGAGTTTTCGGAACATTCAAAAATGATTCAAAACATATTAGATGAAAACATTGCCAGATATATTGCAGATAATTCAGAAAGTATTACAGCAAGAAAACTCGATTTTTATATGAAAAATCTTGTACACTCCCCTGAACATGGTGTTGATTCAGTTCTGAGTGAAGCCTTTAAACTGAAACCATCTGCAGTATTAACAGATTCTGTTATTAAAAATGTACAAAATGTGTCTGAAATATTAAATCGATTTAAAGCAAAGAGTGCAGTTCTTGATAGGTTTGCCTATATAAAAACTGCTCAGGCGCCTGAAACTATACTTGCAAATTACTGGAATGACATATCCGGAGAATTATTAAAGACTTTGAAATTTACACCGGAAGAGATTGAACGTTCTAAGATGGATAGAGAAGTTGCAGGAAAATTATTAAGGAATAAATTAGAGAAAATTGTTTCTAATGATTCTGAATATGCGAATGTAGTTGAAGTATTACAGCAGAAATTGTCATCTTTACAAAGTAAGATGTCACCTTTAGAGTTTGCAAAAGAAAATAGCGGAAATAATTATCAAAATCTCGTAAATTCTACATTTGGTGAAACTGCAGAATCTTTAAGGTCTTCTAAAATGACCTATACTGCAGAAAACCTTGTTGGTTATTCTGATACTTCAAGAACTTCATTGAAAGATTTACAACTCTCATTTGTTGCGGATAGAGTAAAAGGTGTAAAAAGCTCTTTCTATAGACTCTTAAACACTCTTGATATGTATCATAGAATTGCAAAATTAGAAAATGTTAATATTTTAAATTCAACCATGCCAAGAGAAGTTAAAGAAGAGCTGGTAGAATTATGTAAACAAGTCTTAATTGATGGTCATACCTCAGATTATGCAGTTAAATTCTACTCTGTTCGTAATCCTGAACTGAATCCTCATCTGCCAAATGATGAAGCTAGAAGAGAATTCTTCTCACAAATAGAAGTTAAAGATGGAAAAGTTATCAATAAATATTTAGATACGCATGAGTTTACTGAAATTGTGGAACTTTCAAATGATAAAGATTTCTTTGATTCTGCGATGAAACTGATGTATGATGGAGATTTACATCCTGATACGGTAAATAAAATTAAAGATTCTGTTATTATGGAAGACTTTATGAATTATAGGAGAGCAGTATTAAGTTATCTTGGTGGTGATAAGTATTTTGCCAAACCAAATCATCTTGTTAACGGTCAGGAAGTTAAATCATCTTCTGAACTGAAATTCTTATTAATGGGCTGCGCTCCGGATGAAATGTTTACTAAATTATGTAAGCAATCCTTTAATAGTAATAAATGGTTTAAGATGTTTGGCAGTTTAGGTGCCGGTTTAGTTGGAGTTACTGTTCTGTCTCAATTCTTTATGGGCAGAATGAAAACTCCAAAGGTTAAAAAGGAGAATAGTTAAAATGATGAATGTGTCTACTAATCTTATATCACAACGACTTGATTCTCTGAAAATAAACAATAAACAGGATACTCCTATATTGTCTCCAGCAGCATGTTGTTATGATGCAAAAACAGCTTCTTCAAATTTGTTAACTAATTTTCTTGTAAACCAATCAATTATAAATTCTGCGGCAGTTACAAGAGTTTCAGAAGTTAAGGCTGAACCGGTAAAACCGTATAAAAATGATTTGAGAACTTTATTTAATACTAATAGTGCTAAAATTCTTGCAATTATACCAAGAACTTTTAATGCAAAAGATACAAATGGTAATGAATATATTGAAAGAAATGAAGCTCACGGTACTTTTTTGAATGCCATAGATAGACTTGATGAAATTAAGTCTGAGGGTTTTAATACTTTGCATGTGCTTCCTATTAATCCTCCTGGAGCAAATAATGCTATGGGGACAGCAGGTTCTGTTTATGCGCCTGCGGATATTTTAAAGCTTGATCCTATGTTGATAGATAAGAATGATCCACGTTCGGATAAAGAGCAATTCAAAGCTTTTGTTGATGCCTGTCACAATCGAGGTATAAGGGTTATGGTAGATTTACCAAGTTGTGCTTCTTATGATTTGTATAATGCAAAGCCTGAGTTGATGGCGCATGAACGTAACGGGCTTGCAAAAACTCCTCAAGGCTGGTTTGATATCAGGATGTTCCAACCATGGGAAGATGAAGGTAAACGTACTTTAAATCCGCAATTGTTAGAATATCATAGAAAATTTGTGGATATGATGATAGATGCAGGTGTTGACGGTATTAGAGCAGATGTTGCCCGTGCTAAACCTGTTGAATTTTGGGATATAATAATTCCGTATTCAAGGAAGCGTGATCCCGAATTTGCCTGGTTGGCAGAAACTTATACATATGAAGATGCATCTCCTCAGGCTAATATGCCTTATGATAGACCTGAAGATTCACTTCGTTCTGGTTTTGATGCTTATTACGGTCAGTACCATATTTTTAATGAGTGGAATACAGCAAAAGAATTGAATGATTATGTTTTAGATAATCTAAACATGTCTTACCGTGTAGAGCGCGGCAAGTCCCTGATTGGCTCTTTTGCGACTCATGATGATATTTCCCCTATGTTCCACGGCGGAGAAATTTATTGTAATTTGACTTCAGGTTTGCAAGCTACT
Organism: uncultured bacterium; assembly: GCA_958366705.1. Classification (GTDB taxonomy): domain Bacteria; phylum Cyanobacteriota; class Vampirovibrionia; order Gastranaerophilales; family Gastranaerophilaceae; genus Zag111. The sequence continues at coordinate 27,471 of CATXCB010000005.1, read as the reverse complement.
TTACCGATGTTAAATCCGTATTTTGTTGACGGATTCCAGTCAGGTGATTTTTATAATTATTCTTATAAAGATAAGTATTTAACAGAAACAAGAACTGATAACCATGAAATGACTGTTCATAACGGGAAATTGGATATCTTTAATTTGTCCAGAAAACCTGGCGGTGAAGAGCCTAATATTGGTAAATTTATGACCGAATGTTTTAAATTCAGGGACAAATATGCTGATGTTGTAAAACGCGGTTCTTATATAATACTTGATAAAAAGAAAGATAAGTTGGATCAGGTTATTGCTTTTGCGCGTCACAGGCACGGAAGAACTTTGCTTGTTCTTGCAAACAAAAATGTAAACAGACCTGTGGCTTGTAAGGTTGAAGTCCCAACATTAAAGGCAAATCAAGAACTTGTTAATTTACTGCCGTCTTATGGTGAAGAAAGTAAATTCCAGGTTTCTCAGGGTGAAATAGCTGTTGATTTGGCTCCGGGTAGAATTCATGTATTTGAAATAGATACTCCGTATATTGAAACCTATACAAGAAAAGTTTATAAACAACACTAATATTATCAAAAGTGTGTAATATTAAGAGAGATAGATAAAGAGCCGATATTTGTATTTTAATATCGGCTCTTACTTTGATTTACTTTGTCTTGAATAATTTCTACTTGTCAGAAATATATCCGTTTATAGCTGTGTAAGCTGCAACATAAGGAGATGCCAGATAAATAAAACCTTTTGTATTGCCAAGTCTGCCCTGAAAATTCCTATTTTGAGTTGTTAGGCAAACCTCTCCATCTGCCAAAATTCCGGCATGTATACCAACGCAAGGGCCGCAGCCCGGTGGTAAAATTGTTGCGTTAGCGTCTAAAAATATTTCAAGCAACCCCTCTTGCAGAGCTTGTTTGTATATGTCGCGTGAAGCCGGACAAATTAGCATTCTAACATCCGGATGAACTTTTTTCCCTTTTAAAATTGAAGCTACTGTTCTCATATCTTCTATTCGTCCGTTTGTGCAGGTTCCAACATAAACTTGCTGGACTTTTACATCGTTTAAATCTTTAGCAAGTTTAGTGTTATCAACAGTATGAGGACAGGATACTGTGTGTTCGATAGCTGATGCATCAATTTCTATTATTCTTTCATAGATTGCATCTGAATCCGGTTTTATTTCTTGATATTTGTCTCCTCTGCCGCGAGAAATTAAATATTCTTTAGTCTTTTCATCAGGAACAAATAATCCGCATTTTGCTCCGGCTTCAACTGCCATATTTGCAAGGGTGAATCTTTCTGACATGCACATATTATCGATTGTGTCACCGCAAAATTCTAAAGCCTTATATGTTGCCCCGTCAGCTCCAATCATTCCAATAAGATGAAGCATTAAATCTTTTGAGCAAATTCCTTCTCTGAATTTTCCGTTAACAACTATTTTAAACGTTTGAGGAACCTTAAGCCATGTTTTACCTAATGCCATAGCGACTGCAACATCTGTTGAACCCATTCCTGTTGCAAAAGCTCCTAAAGCTCCTGATGTACAAGTGTGTGAATCAGCTCCAACCAAGATTTCAGTAGGGTTAACAAAAGTTTCAACAAGTCTTTGGTGGCAAACTCCGGAGCCAACTTCTGAGAGAACTGCACCATATTCTTTCGAAAAATCTCTTAAAGTTGTATGCATATTTGATAATTCTTTTTTAGGACTAGGTGAAGCATGGTCTATAAATAGAATTGTTCTTTCAGGATTTTTTAATTTGTCTTTCCCCAGTTTTTTAAATTCTTGCACAGTTAATGGACCGGTTCCGTCTTGTACCGCACATACGTCAACCTTTGCAATTACTAATTCTCCTGCTTTAACACTTTTCCCTGCGTGATTTGAAATTATTTTTTCAACTAAAGTTTGTCCCATAATTCGTCCCTCTTTTTTGTTTTATTTTATCACAAAGTGGGCATACGGTAAATATTTATTTAGAAGTGTTTAAAACATATTTTGCGGCTGCAGACCCAGGGGCTGCTGATTCATCGTATATTATGATTGGAAATACATCACCCATGAATTTTGGACTGTTTGGAACTACGCAATCTGCATTAATATCTGTTGAGTGAGCTTTTCCATCAGAACACCTAACCTCTTTGTTTGGCAAACTTACTCCATTAACGTCAAGCCATGCAATGCAGTATGTTTGAAATCTGGCATCTTTCATTGCGTCTTCCAATCTGCGATTTTGTAGTGTACAAGATACATCTCCATTACCGGATGGTGCATGGAATGCAAATAATGTTCCATCTGCCATTTGATAATAATATAAATTTACTCCTTTGTTTTGTATTTGGGAATCACTTGGTCTTCCTTTTGATAGGAACTCTTCGTAGTAAAGATTTCCTTTTGGATCCTTAAGTCTTGTATAATCTGTTACTGCATGTCCTGCGAGTGCCCCGTTAAACATAGCGCAAATGGACATTGTATTTTCAGGATGGTCTGTTGCCGCATTTATGCAGTTTGTGGATACTGAGGCGAAATTGTAGTCGTACTTTGCGACATTCATTCTTACAGCTTGGTTTACTGTTGAAAGGGATTTTTTAAACTGAGAGCGGAATTTATGTCCGTTGATGTTGGTCATAAGTGTTGGAATAGTCATTGCTGCAACTACTCCGATTACTCCTAGAGTTATTAGTACTTCAGCCAACGTAAATCCATTTTTCATGTATCCTCCTTTATTTAAACTATAGTTTATATTTATAAATAGTAGTTGATTAATTTTATAAAGTCAAGATTATAAAATTAAACTATGGATAAAATTGATTTGCTTAAGATTTTTGGATTGAATATAAAATTAGAACGTTTAAAAAGAGGATTAACGCAAGAGCATGTTGCAGAGTGTCTTGATTTGAGTTCTGTTTATGTTTCAAATGTCGAAAGTGGTAAGCATAAACAAATTTCTTTATTAAATGCTCACAAATTTGCAAAGTTTTATGGTAAATCTTTGGACTATCTTTTAACCGAAAAATCTTAGAAAATCTTTACACAATGCTTGACATAGCCCTTTTTTTGCTTTATATTTATCCTGTCAGAAGTTAAAAAGTTCAAATACGATTTCCATATGGCTTTAAATAGCTTTATTTTGGCGTATTTGCTGAATTTTCAACCTAGCCCGGTTGGAGAATATAAATGTTCTAATAATTAGAAGTAAAATTACAAGAAAGGTAAAAATCAATGGAAAACAATGAAGAATTAAAAGTTACTGAAGCAGCAGAAGAAGTAAAAACTGAAGAAGCTTCAACTGAGGCTGTTGCTGAGGAAAAACCTGCAAGAGGCAGAAAAGGCCGCGGCAGAAAACAAAAAATCGAAACAACTGAAGAAAAACCTCAATCTGAATGGACTGAAAGAGTTGTTCAAATCAGCCGTGTTACAAAAGTTGTTAAAGGTGGTAAAAAGTTAAGCTTCCGCGCTATCGTTATTGTTGGTAACCAAAAAGGTCAAGTTGGCGTTGGATGTGCTAAAGCTTCTGAAGTTATTATCGCTATTCAAAAAGCTATTGCTGACGGTAGAAAGAACGTAATTACAGTTCCAGTATTTAAAACAACTATTCCTCACCCTATCACAGGAAAATCTGGTGCAGGTGCTGTTATGTTAAGACCGGCTTCTGAAGGTACAGGTATTATTGCAGGTGGTGCTGTTCGTTCAGTATTAGAACTTGCAGGTATTGAAAATATTCTTTCAAAATCTTTAGGTTCAAAATCTCCATTGAACGCAGCTAATGCTACTATCGCGGCATTAAAAGCTTTGACTCCATTCAATGAAGTTGCTAAAAAACGCGGCTTATCAATGGCTGAATTTTTAAATTAGTTTTTGTATAGAATATTTTGAATATAAGGAAATAATATTATGACAGATAAAAAAACAAACGCAGTTAAAATTAAACTTGTTAGAAGTTTAATCGGTACATCTGAATCTCAACGTAAAGTTGTTAGAGGTTTAGGATTGACTAAAAAAGATCAAGTTGTAGAGCATTCTGCTAGTGCAACTATTATGGGTATGGTTAACAAAGTTTCTCATTTGGTTGAGATTGTAAAATAGTTGCCATTTATAAGTTAATATCATAAAGTACAAAGAAAGAGGAAATAAAATGTCAAATATAACATTAGAAGATTTAAGACCTGCAGAAGGTTCTACATCTAAATCTAAAAGAGTAGGCAGAGGCCGTTCTTCAGGTCATGGTAAAACTTCTTGCCGTGGTCATAATGGTGAAGGTCAAAGATCTGGAAATGCTTCAAAAAGAGGTTTTGAAGGCGGACAAATGCCAGCTTACAGAAGATTACCAAAATTGAAAGGATTCCAAGTTTATTCTAAGCAAAATTATGCTCAAATCAATGTTGGAAGACTTGATGATTTAGGATTAAAAGAAATTTCTTTGGATTCATTAAAAGAAGTTTTGACAATCCATCCATCTTGCGTTGGTTTAAGAGTTTTAGGTAACGGAGAAATCAAATCAGCTGTTACTGTTAAAGCTTCTTATGTTACACCATCTGCAAAAGAAAAAATTGAAGCTGCTGGCGGAAAGGTTGAGTTAGTATAATGGCACAAGGTGTAAAAATGCCTACTACAGATGATTTGATGTCAATGTGGAATGCATCAGGATTGAAGCAAAAGATTTTGTTTACTTTTCTGATGATTGCCGTGTGGAGATTTGGTGTTCAAATGCCATTGTATGGTATTAACAATCAAGTTTTTGCAAACATTGCAAATGGAAATAATATCATTGGTTTCCTTGATTTATTTTCAGGTGGTGCGTTAGGTAAAGTTTCAATACTTGCTTTAGGTATCGGACCTTTTATCACTTCATCAATTATCGTTCAGCTTGTTTCTGTTGTAATTCCATCATTGGAAAAACTTCAAAAAGAAGAGGGCGAAGCAGGCAGAAGAAAATTGTCTCAATATACAAGAGTATTTACTGTTGTTTTGGCAATTTTTCAATCATTTATTTTTATGTTGTACTTGCATCATTTGCCGGGTGCAATAATGCCACAGGTTAATCCTGTTGCATTTTATGCAAGTTCAATATGTGTTTTGACAGCAGGTGCAGTTCTTGTTATGTGGATTTCTGAATTGATTACAGAACGCGGTATTGGTAACGGAGGTTCTCTTGTTATTTTCTGCGGTATCCTTTCAGGGATTCCAATCTATGCATCAAGGACAATGCAGTTAGTTAAGTCAAGTTCTCAAATGCAGATGGGATTGTTTGTTTTGCTTGCAATCTTCTTCCTTGCAATGATTTTGATTGTGATTATGCAGGAAGCTGTGAGAAAGGTTATTATTGTAAATCCAAAAAGACAGATTGGTAATAAAGTTTATGGCGGTATGAATTCTTTTATTCCGTTTAAACTTAATCCGGGTGGTGTAATGCCTATTATCTTTGCTATTGCTATTTTGTTGTTCCCATCAACGATTTTAGCGTTAGTAGGTCAGGCTAATTTTAAATCCGCAGCGGTGAAGTCGTTTGTATTAAACTTGAATCACTACTTGAGTCCAGATGGAATTACATATTATCTTTTGTATGTAGGTTTAATTGTTGCGTTAACATTTTTCTATGCTTCAATTATGCCTAATATGCAGCCAAAAGACATCGCTGATAATTTGAAAAAATACGGATCTTCAATCCCAGGTATCAAACCTGGAAAACCTACAGCTGAGGCTTTAGATAAAATTCTATCTAAGACAACATTTATAGGCGCTATGGGATTAGGTATTATTGCTTTGGTTCCGTCTTTTGCAAGTTATTTGACTCATATTGAAACCTTGCAGGGTATTGGTGCAACTTCACTAATTATCATGGTTGGTGTTGCGCTTGATTTAATCAATCAGGTAAGAACTCACCTGTTAGCTAGAAATTACGAATCTTTCTTAAAGGAATAGATTTAAAGAGTAAAAAAAAGGCTGCTAGTGAATCTAGCAGCCTTTTTTTATTATTTTGCAGTTTGTAATATATATCTTCCTGCTGCAGTTGCAGGTTCAACGATTCCATCATGAAATCTTATTGGAAATATGTCTGTCATGTGTTTCGCATCATTTTTTACTATACAATCGTTTTTTGCCAGGGAATTTGAACCGATTGAGCAAGAGACTTCTTTATTTGGTAAAGAAACACCATTTACATCAATAAATCCTTCACAGTATCTCATGTCTCCATCTGTATTGTATATATCTTCTAGTTTTTTCCCTATAGCTAGAGTGCAAGAAGCGACAGACCCGAGCTTTTTTTCAATCATAATTATTGAACCATCTGATAGTATGTATGCGTGATTCATGTTTGGTTGAATGTTATGTACCCCTGCATATTCTGATGTAATTGTATATTTTGCATTTTTACCATTTTTTCTCATAGGGATTTCTGATGCTGTTTCATAGAATGTAGCACCCGATAGTGATGCATTTAATATTGCGCAAATGGTACGTCTTTCTTCTGGATTCTGAGTAGCTCCGTTGTTTCCACAGGTTGAATCGATTCCTGCGAAGTCAAAGCCATATTGAGCCTGATTAGTACGAGCAGCTTGACTTAATGTTGATATAGCTTTTTTAAATTTTGAACGATATTCTTGACTTCTTGTGTTTGCAAGTAACGTTGGTATTGTCATTGCCGCAACAACTCCTATTATCCCGAGTGTGATTAGGACTTCTGCAAGTGTAAATCCCTTTGATTTTCTAATTTTCATATGACCTCCATTTGTAGTTATATAACTATTATAGTAGCTATATAGTTATTATTATACATAGAGTAATGATTGTCAATATAATATGATATTAGAATGGATAAAGATAAATTTAAAAAAGAAGTTGGGTTTAAGATAAAAATTGAACGGATGCGGCAGAAAATTTCGCAGGAAAAACTTGCTGAAATGGCTGATTGTAGTCTTTCTTATATAGGTTTTATTGAGCGGGGAGAAATGTCGTTATCTTTGTACAATTTTATTAGAATAGCTTCTGCACTAAATTTAGATTTGGATAATTTTTTATCTGAATTTTGTATAGAAAATTAGTAATAACATTTGTTATGTGTGTTGTTTTATGTCAATTCGCCGTAGAGAATGCCGTTATCTATATTTTTAATTTTAACATTCTGCAGGGTATTATGTAAATCCTGTCTTTCTGTTTCTATTTGCACCGTAAGGTAGTTTCTGGTAATTCCTTTTAGGTTACCTGTGTGCTTATCTCTATGTTTTTCTATCAATACATCTACAGTTTTTCCAATATTTTTTTCAATGAATTCGGAATATTTCTTTTTGGAAATTTCTTTAACAATTGTTGCTCTTTGAGTTTTTACAGTGTCTGGAACTTGATCTGATAGAGATTCTCCAATAGTTCCTTTCCTTTTTGAATAAGGAAAGGTGTGAATTTGAGTTAACCCCGATACTTCAAGGTTTTTACGGGTAATTTCAAAATCTTCATCTGTTTCACCCGCAAATCCCGTAATTATGTCGCTACCTAGAAATGGCAATTCAAATGAGTCGTTTATTTTTATTATCAGATTTAAATAATCTTCGGTTTTGTAGAACCTATTCATTGAACGCAATGTTTTATCATTTGCGGACTGTAGTGAAAGGTGAAAATGCGGGCAGAATTTTTTTGAATTTTTTAGAAAACACAGCATTTCATCAGTAATTTCTGGAGGATTAAGAGAGCCAAGTCTGTACCTTTCAATTGTAGTTTTGGTTTCTATATCTTTAAGTAAATCCAGTAGTGTTAGTCCGAATTCTTTTCCCCATTGTCCAATATGAATTCCTGTTAGGATAACTTCTTTAAAACCCGCGTTTGAAAAGTTATTAATCTGGTTTATTATAAATTGAGAATCAGCACTGCGACTTTTACCTCTTGCTTTCCAGATAATGCAGTAGGTGCATCTGTTATCACATCCATCTTGAATTTTTAGACTTGCACGGGTTTTAGTTGTCTCAATCAGTTCAACTTTATTAAATTCTGATAATGTCATAATATCTTTAGAGTGAAGTCTTTCATCTGAATTTATGTAGTCAAATAAATGAAGTTTTTCATCGTTACCTATGACGTAATCAATAAAATCATTTTTTAGAAGTTCTTCTTTTTCAATCTGAGCCATACAGCCTGTTGCAACAGTAATTATATCAGGGTTTTTATGCTTAGCTGCTCTTAAATGATAAAGGGCTTCATTATCACTTTTGTGAGTGACAGTGCAAGAATTTAAGATATAAATATCTGCATTTTTTATATCGTTAACTTTTTCCAGTCCGTGATTTTTCAGGTTTTCTTCAATTATTGAGCTTTCAAACTGGTTAGATTTACAGCCCATTGTGTGAATGTTAAATTTCTTCATTCTTTGATAATATAAAAAACAATAAAAATTGTAAATATTTGTGTACAATTATTATTAAAATAGCAAAAAATTTTACTTTCCGGTTTAACATGTGTATAATCAAAGTGTGAAAGGTAAAGGTGTAATCTATGCAAGTTAATTCTGTTTCTCTGGCTGGTAGTTCGAACAATGCCTCATTTAAATCGCTACAGCGAGAGTTTGAAACATTGGCAGCTCTTGATGATAATCAGGTAAGGCAAATTGCTTATGCAAAAGCTTCACATGATGTTAATGACAAGAAACATAAAAGAATTTCAAATGCATTATATTTTTCAATTCCTCTTGCAGCAGGTTTAGCTTCTGCTGTCAGGACTCCGAAAATGGCATCTTTAACCCGAGCTATCAGAGTAAATAATTTTGTTACAACTGCTTTACAATGGGCGGGTACGTTTTTAGCGATAGATTTAGTATTCGGTGCAAAACGTAAGCTGGATAAGGCAAGTCCTGCAATGAATAAGTTTTCACGAGAAAATCCTGTATTATCTACATTAGGTACTATTGGCGCAAGTATTGCCGCTTTATGGGGATTAGGTAAAGGGTCTTCAAAACTTATTTCAAAATTAGCATCTAAAGCTACACCTGAACAGACAGAACAGGCTACTAAATTATTAAATAAATTTAGTGATAAATTAAATAATAATAAATTTTTGAATAGTTTGTCAAAACAGTTAGATAAAGTTCCATCAGGTATTAAGGCTTTTGGAAAAGGTGTTCTTGATTATTCTCCAATGCTGCTGATTGTTTCAAGCATTGCTCATTCATTAGGTCATGATAGAGTAAAAGCAAACGAATTTGCGAATAATTATAGAGATATAAAAATGGCTCAGGCTATGGTTCGTCAGGGCTTGGATGCATCTCAAGAGCTGGATTCTTAGTTTGATGTAAAAAGATTTGCTTAATAAAAATTTAAAAAGTGTGGCAGGTATTCAATCTGGTGCACTTTTTATTTTATAATAGTATTATGAGAGTTGTGGTTTTAGGCAAAGGTTTAATGCTTGCAAATATTGTGCTCGGAGTCTTGGATTCCGGAGCCGAGTTAGTTGGAGTTTTCAGGTATGAGCAAACTACCGCTTCTCCATTAAAGTTGTGGCTGCATGATTTTTTTAAGCCGGCGCCTGAAGTGACATTATTGAAGAAATTAAAAGTTAATAAAATAAGGTTAAAGTCCGCTAATGGGCCTTTATTTCGTAAATTAATGACGACAATGAATGTTGATTTAATTATTGTAGGTACCTGGAAAGAGAAAATTTCTAAGGAAACTTTTAATTTACCTACAATTGCGACAGTTAATGTGCACCCATCGCTGCTTCCAAAGTATCGCGGGCCTAATCCTTATATGCAAACAATTTTGCACGGCGAAAAATTTACAGGTGTTACATTACATCTTTTATCTGAAAAATTTGATCAGGGACCTATATTAAAACAAGAGAAAGTTGAAATTTTAGATACTGATACTTCTAAAGAACTCCGTGAAAGATGTGTACGTACTGCAAGGTCATTAGTAACAGAATTTATTTCTGACTTAAATGAAAAAATGATAACGCCAATTGCTCAAAGTGATAAGTATGCAAGTTATTATCCTAATATTACTGGCGATGAGAGGATGCTTGATTTTGAATTTCAGACTTCGACTGAAATATCAAGAATGATAAGGGCTCTTCACCCATTTTTGCCTTGTTATGTTACTCATAAAGATAAGTTTTTTATAGTAAATCCGTATAAATTTCTGGTACTTTCAGAAGAAATAGATGCAAGTCCGGGGAGTATAATTGCTAAAAATTCAGAAATGGCATCTTTGACAATTGTATGTAAAGATAAAAAAGCCATAAGGTTTAATGGTTTAAAATTGTACAAATTTAGTTTTTTGACAAAATATTTTATAGAGCATTTTGTCAACGTTACTTTTTAGCAATACTGTTTCTATCAAGCATAACCATTAAAATTGAAATATCTGCAGGTTTAACTCCGCCGATTCTGGAAGCTTGAGCAAGTGTTTTAGGTTTGATTTTTGCAAGTTTTTCTTTTGTTTCGGATGAAATATGGTCAATTGCAAAGTAATCAATATTTTCAGGTATTTTAAATTTTTCCAATTTCCCAGCTTGATTAACCTGTTCTTCTTGACGTTTAATGTATCCGTCATATTTTACAATTACTTCAACCTGTTCATATACATCTTTTTGTATATTTAGATTCCTTGTGGATTCGTCTAATTCTTGTAAGATTTTATAAGTTATATTTGGACGTTTCAACAGTTCAGAAGCTTTCATCCCTCTATCAATGTGTTCTTCGTATTTAGCCAGAATTGTGTTAACTTCCTCACTTGGTGGAATTTTAACAGTTTCAAGACGAAATTTTTCTTCTTGGATTAATTCTTGCTTACGTGTGAATCTTGCAAATTGTTCATCATCAATCAGCCCAATTTTGTGCCCTATAGGTGTTAGTCTTTCATCTGCATTGTCCTGACGTAGTAATAATCTGTATTCAGAACGTGATGTTAGCATTCTGTATGGATCTTGAATATCTTTTGTTACCAAATCATCAATCAAGGTTCCTGTATATGAAGAGCTTCTTGATAATTCAAGCATATCAGAGCCATTTAGGTAGTTATATGCATTTATACCGGCAATAAGTCCTTGTGCTGCTGCTTCTTCATAACCGCTTGTTCCATTTATTTGACCGCCAAAGAATAACCCTTTGATTTTTTTAGACATCAAAGAATGAGTTGTTTGCACTGCCGGTACATAGTCATACTCAACAGCATAAGCTGGTTTGATAATATGTGCTTTTTCAAGTCCTGGTAAACTTCTTATCATTTTTACCTGAACATCAGCCGGCAAGCTTGTTGAAAAACCTTGAATATAGATTTCATAAGTGCCAAGCCCTTCCGGTTCTATAAATATATGATGGGATGGATTAGATGCAAATCTGACAATTTTGTCTTCTATTGACGGGCAGTATCTTGGTCCAACTCCATGTATCAAACCTTGAAACATTGGTGACTTATCAAGATTTGCTTTGATAATTTCATGAGTTTCTTCTGTTGTTCTTGTTAAATAACAAGGGTAAGTTTTCCTTATCGGACGGTTTGGTTTGAATGAAAAGAAACTCAATTCATCATCCCCGGGTTGAATTGTCATTCTTGAATAATCAATTGTTCTTTTATCAATTCTGGCAGGTGTCCCTGTTTTTAATTTTTTAGTTTCAATTCCTAATTTGTGCAAAGAATCAGAAAGACCAATTGCAGCTTTTTCGCCAAGTCTGCCGGCACTATATGAACGCAGACCAACAAATATTCTACCTTCTAAAGATGTTCCTGTTGTTAGTATAATTGCGTTAGCTCTATATTCAATACCAAATTCATCTACTGCACCGGTAATTCTATCACCATCAACAATAAGATCTGTAATGCAGCACTGTTTCAGGTAAATGTTTTCGTTACTCTCAATCAAATTTCGCATGTATCTTGTGTATTCAGCTTTATCTGATTGCGCGCGTAAAGCTCTTACAGCTGGACCTTTTGAAGAATTAAGAATTTTCATTTGGATGTATGTGGCATCTGTGACTTCGCCCATAACTCCGCCCAGAGCGTCTATTTCACGTACAAGTGTTGATTTTGCAGGCCCGCCGACAGCCGGATTACAGGGTTGTAGTGCTATATTATCAATATTTAGTGTGCAAAGTAAAACTTTCACTCCTAATTTTGCGCAGGCTAATGCTGCCTCACAACCTGCGTGCCCTGCACCTACAACGATAATGTCGAATTTGTTTAGTAAGTAACTCATATTTTTATTATAAAGCAAACAAATCCGTCGGGTGTATTTTTAGTGTCGGATGTTACTTTTTCTTTAATATTTGCACAACAAATTTATCGTTTAAATAATTAAACGTAACTTTCACACTAAAAATGTCTCACAAACTCTCTATTGGCAAAAATGCAGAAATTTAATTGTTTTAAGATGCTCTTCTAATCGAATTTAGCTTTCTGTTGTTAGTTCTTCCCAGATACTTGGTACTACTATCAATGCAGTGTACACAATGAAACCGAATAGAATTAAATTAATAGCCATGATAAACCTCCTTTGGGTTCATGTATATTAATCCCACTTTTTGGTGTAAAATAACAATTAATAGTATAAATAGTGGAAAACTTTACAAAACTTAATATAAAATATTGATATGAAAAATTTTACTCAAAATGACATAAAAGTATTGTATTCAGGGCTTTGCTGCTCTCGTTGTAAGAATGAGTTTTCTAAAAATTCTATCAAAATTTTAGAAAATTATAATGATATTTTGGTGTGCAATTTATTGTGTGAAAAATGTGGAAAAGATTTTGGAGAAATTGTTTTTAATTTTAATCGTAAGGCAGACAAGCATTTACCTCTGGAGATTATTGAGGGACCTCCGCCAATTGATTATGATGATGTGATTGAAGCTCACAGGTTTATTAAAAATTTGTAATTTTTCTTAATTGTGTGCAATGGTGCAAGAATATTAATAAAAAGGTGTTAATAGCAAAATGCCATCAGATAAGTTTATCTGATGGCATTTTGCTTATTAAATTTTATAGATTATTTCCCTGTATTTGCAGTGCTTTTGATATGAAGTTCTCTTAGCTGTTGTAGTGAAGCTTCGCCAGGAGCATCACTCATCAAGTCTTTAGCACCTGCGTTTTTAGGGAATGCGATAACATCACGGATAGATTCCGTTCTTGCAAGTAGTGCAACTAATCTGTCTAGACCTATTGCCAATCCTGCATGAGGTGGTGTTCCGTATTGTAGTGCATTAACCATAAATCCGAATTTTTCTTGTGCTTCTTCTTGAGTTAAACCTAATGCATTGAAGATTGCAGATTGAACTTCAGAAGAGTGGATTCTCACTGAGCCGCCGCCTAATTCTGTACCGTTATAAACAATATCGTATGCAATAGATTTAACATTACCTAAATCACCTGATTTAAGTTTTTCTAAATCTTCAATACAAGGTGATGTGAATGGGTGGTGCATAGCTTTGAATCTGCCTTCTTCATCAGACCATTCAAACATAGGGAAGTCTACAACCCAAAGCAGTGCATGTTTTGATTCATCAATTAAGTTTAGAGATTTACCGAAGTGTAATCTTAATCTTCCCATAATGTCATAAACTAATTTTGGTTTATCTGCAACAAAGAAGATGATATCGCCGGCTTGAGCTTGAGCTCTTTCCTGGATAGCTTTAGCCTGTTCTTCTGTAACAAATTTCAATACTGGAGATTTAGCTGTTCCGTCTTCGTTATAAATAATATTTGCCAGAGCTTTAGCTCCGAATGATACAGCAAGTTTTGTAATATCATCAATTTCTTTTCTTGAATATTTAGCACCGCCAGGTATTCTGATACCGCGAACAATACCGCCGTTTTCAAGAGTGTTTTTAACAATTTGGAATTCTGATTGAAGAATAATGTCTCCAATATCAAATAATTCTAGGCCGAATCTTGTATCCGGTTTATCAGAACCATATCTGTCCATAGCCTCTTGCCAAGGCATTTGAATAAATGGAGGTTTTACATCAACGCCTGCAGCTTTGAATGCGTCAACAATCAAGCCTTCAACAACTTTGATTACATCTTGTTGTTCTACAAATGACATTTCAATATCAACTTGTGTAAATTCAGGTTGTCTGTCTGCACGTAAATCTTCATCTCTGAAACATTTTGCGATTTGATAATATCTTTCAATTCCGCCAACCATAAGCAATTGTTTGAAGATTTGCGGAGATTGAGGAAGTGCATAGAATTTACCTTCTTGAACACGAGATGGAACAAGGTAATCTCTGGCACCTTCAGGAGTTGTTTTACATAGAATAGGTGTTTCAACTTCTAAGAAATCAAGCTTATTCATGTAATTTCTAATAGCTTGAACGATATTGTGGCGCATTACAAGTTTTGATAACATTGGTTCGCGTCTTAAGTCTAAATATCTGTATTTTAATCTTATATCTTCAGATACATTATCATCATCAAGAACAAAAGGTAAAACTTTTGATTCTGATAAAATTTCAATAGTATCAGGATACATTTCAACCTGACCTGTAGGATATTTTTCGTTATAAGTTTCTTCCGGTCTTTTTGTAACTTTACCTGAAACTTTAATTACATATTCAGATCTAACATGTTCTAATGTTTTATGAACATCTGGATTTATTTGAGGATTTGCAACAATTTGGAAAAAACCGCTTCTGTCTCTCAATTCTACAAATAGAATCCCGCCTAAATCTCTGATACAAGAAACCCAGCCTGACAATGTAATCTGTTCATCAATGTTTGTCAAGTTAAGTTTTCCACATTCATGGTCTTTAAACTTTGTTTTAATCATTTTTTCTTATTTCCTTTAATAACCTATTTATATTGCACCTTTTATATTAACAAAAACACAAAAAAAAGACTACAATATGTAACATTTGTAATCTTTTTCTGGAATATTAATCATCGTTTTCTATAATTTGACAAGAATGAACAACATTCAAGTTTATGTTGTAGTATTTAACACGTTCAGGTTGATATTCTATATTTGTTTTATTCATAATTATGCAATCATGTAATGATATAAACATATTTCCGCAGTTTAATACATAGAATAATAAGTTTTCTAATGTCGGATTTTCAACAACTGACGGGATCGGTAAATATAATTTTCCTTTTATTACGTGTTCTGCAGTAGTAATTAATATATTTACATACTCTTTTGTTGTTGAAAGTTGAATGTTTTCAAATTTGTTATTTTTTTTTGTAGCCATTTTTTTCCCTCTTTTCAACTTACTATTTTAGCATAAAAATATTTAATGGACAATATATATGTTTTTTAGTAAGCTTAAATTATGATTACTTTTGACAGTTTAACTCTAAAAGCTTTTGCTGCGGAGGAATTATATTTTATATCAGGTGCCAGAATTACAAAAATTCAGCAGCCAACAAGGCGAGAATTGTTGTTGGTTTTGAGAAACCATGGGGAATCCAGATCTTTTTATGTAAATATTAATCCTCAATTTTATCATTTATGCTTTTCTTCTAAAGAAAATCTTCAGAAAAAGTTTATTGAGATTCCGCAGAAACCTCCAATGTTTTGTATGCTTTTGAGGAAATATTTATTGAATTCAAGAATTGCAAAGGTTAATCAGCCGGAATTTGAGCGAATTCTGGAATTCTATATAGAAACATATAATGAAATGGGCGATAAGATATATTTATGTTTGGCATTTGAACTTATGGGAAAATATTCTAATGTTATTTTGTATAATTATGATACAAATATTATTTTAGGATGTGCGCATAATGTTGGTGCAGAAAAAAGCAGAGAACGCGAAATGTATGGCGGCATTCCTTATGTTTATCCTCCAGCCCAGGCGAAAGCTGATATTTTGCAATATAGCGGTGAGGTTAACTATGATGATTTGTCGCAGGATTTTTATTGGTTTTCGAAATCTTTTGCAAATTTATGTTATGGTAAAGATATAGATTTCCTAAAAAATTATGTCCAATTGAAAAATGTTACTCCGGCTATATCAAAAAACTTTTCGCAATATTCTCTTTTTGAAGAATTGTTGGGAGACGCGACTAAATATGATTCAGTTAACGAAATGATTGATGAGTATTATTCTTTTTATATTTCTCAATACAAGTTCAATTCTTTAAAAAATTGCTATGTGAGTTCGGTTAATCAAAAGTTAAAGAAAATAGTTAAATCATTAAAGCAGATGGAATATCAGGTTATGCAAAATCAAAATGCAGATGTGTACCGTTTGTACGGTGATTTGATTTTAGCAAATTTATATAATTTAAAAGATTATGAGGCTTCAATTTCTGTTTATGATTATGAAAATGATAGGCAAATAGTTATAAATTTAGATGAGACCAAGTCGTTAAAAGACAATGCTAACAAGTTTTACAAATTGTATAACAAGGCGAAGACTTCTAATCTAAAAATGGCAGAGCTTATGGACGAGCTTAAGCAAAAAAAATCTTTTTATGAAAATCTGTTGTATTCAATAAATCTTTCTAAAAATATGGAAGATTTACAGGAAATATCTAATGAAGTAGAAGATGTAAAGCTTTCAGAAAAAGCAAATAAAACTCATTCTGAGCCGATAAAAATAGATTTGGAAAATGAAACAAGGATTTATATAGGTAGAAATAATAAGCAAAATGATATTATAGTTTCAAAATTATCGTCAGATGATGATTTGTGGTTTCATGTTAAGGATTGTGCGGGGTCGCATGTATTATTAAAGACGCAGAATATAACAGATGAATTAATTTATAAATGTGCAAAATATGCAAAAGAGTATTCAACTGCAAATAATTCAACAAAAGCCGGAGTTATCTATACAAAACGAAAATATTTGAGAAAACCTCCAGCTGCTCTGTTAGGGTATGTTACGTATAGAAATGAAAAAGAGATTGTTGTTGATTAGGTGAAATGTACATAGACTATGTTAGAGGTAAATATGAATACGATATTTTATATCTATTTTTTATCTGCAACAACTACCAAAACACTTAGGCTATATTATTCTAAACTCTCATAATTTATTAAATATTTTTGTCCACTTTTTCTTTTTGATTGCAACGCAAAAAGAAAAAGTGGAACCGCAAAAGAAAAACACGCCTGAATGAATGGCTCGACTTATCACAAACTATGTTTCCAAACCTTCCTTTAGGTTACGTATGTAAATAACATAGTTTATGTAATTTCTTATGATATAATAATTTTATTAAAAGAGGTTTAGGTATGCCGCATTTTTTTATAGAATCTTCTCAAATTATTAATAATAAAATTGAAATATCAGATAAGGATAATTATGTTCATATAGCAAGAGCTTTGCGAGCAAGAGCCGGTGAAAAACTTCTGCTGATTGATGAAAAGCAAATTCAATATGAAACAACAATTTTACAGATTACTAATTCTGAAATTTTAGTAGAAATTAATAGTTCATATCCGTCAAAAAGATTTTTGGATTTTGAGTTATATCTGGCTCAAAGTCCGTTAAGAAGTGATGCACAATCTCTTTTGATTGAAAAAGCTACAGAGTTGGGAGTTAACGGGATTTTTCCTGTATTGACTGATAATTGTGCGATTAATAAATCTGTAGCAGAAAAAAAAGTTCAAAAATGGCAAAAGATAATGTATGAAGCATCAAAGCAATGTGAAAGAGCATTTGTTCCTGAATGTTTTGATATTTCTAAAATAGATAGTGTTGTCTCAGATAACCATTTTGATAAAATAATTGTTTTTTGTGAACGTGTTGCAGAAAAAACTATACGCGATTCTTTTTTAGAACATCCAGTTAACAATGGGGATAAAGTTCTTGTTATTGTAGGGCCAGAGGGAGGTTTTTCTCAAAAAGAATTTGAGTATTTTGAGAAACAAAATTTTGAAATGCTTACTCTTGGAAACTTGATATTAAAAGCAGATACTGCCGTTGTTGTAGCTTTGGGAAATATTGTTTATGAATATTCAAATTTTAACAGATAGAATTAAAAATGATGAAATTTTAAATAATATAGCAAGTTTCTTTCCAAATAAAATATATTTGGTTGGAGGTTCGGTTCGTGATTATATTCTCGGAAAAGTAGTCTATGATAGAGATTTGATAGTTGTTGATGAAGATGCCGGGAGCTTTTCCAAAAAAATTGCTGATTTTTTTCAAGGGAAATGGATTCCTCTTGATGTTGAAAATAAAATCTATCGTGTAGTTCTGCCTGATAAGCTAAATTATCTGGATATTACAAACCCTATAGAAGATTCAATTGAACAAGATATTTACAGAAGAGATTTAACTATGAATTCTGTTGCTATAGATATTAAATCTGCGAAAATTTTGGATTTAGCAGGTGGGCTTGATGATATTTTAAATAAAAAAATTCGAGGGGTAAGAGATTCTAATTTTATGGATGACCCTTTGCGGATATTAAGAATTTTTCGGTTTTATTCTCTTTTCGGGTTTGAAATTGACACGCATTTAATTGATGTTGTAAAAGAAAATAAAGCATTGATTCTAAAGCCTGCAAAAGAACGTGTTGAATATGAACTTATGAAACTATTTGGTGGAAAATATGCGGATTCCGCCCTGTTAAAGATGGACGAGTGCGGCATTCTGGAATTGATTTTCCCATTTGTTCAAGAATTAAAACAGGTGCCACCCAATCTTCATCATCATTTAGATTTGTTTCATCATAGTGTAGAAACTATTCGTCAGGTTCAGTTGTTGTATGATACCTCTTCTGAAAATGTTAGACAGCATATGGATTGCGTTGATTTTGGAGGAGCTTCCAGATTAGCTCATCTAAAACTGGCTTGTTTTATGCATGATATTGGAAAATTCTCAACCTGGACAATTGAAGAAGATACTGGAAGGCACAGATTTATAAAGCACGATGATGTTGGTGCAAAACTTGCAAAACCAATATTAAGAAAGTTGTGTTTTTCTAACAAGCAGATAGAGTATTTGACTTTGATGATAAAAAAACATATGTATCCTACAGCTGTAGTCTCTTCACCTGAATTGAGTGAAAAGGTTATGATGCGTTTTGTTAGAAAGATGGAAGATAACGGCATTGATAATATTTTAATTGCACAGGCAGACAGGTTATCGGCAAGAGGGCCTGAGATTACTCAAGAGATTGTGGATGAAAATATTTCCTCATTAAATAAGCTGTTGTCTTTTTACCTTGAGTCTTTAAAAACTCTCAAACCTTTACCAAAGCTTCTCGATGGTAATGAAGTGATGCAAATCTTAAAAATATCACCTTCTCCTCTTCTCGGGCAGGTTATGAAATCTTTGCACGAAGCTCAGATTTCGGGTGATGTGGTATCAAAAGAGGATGCACTTGTATTCATAAAGAATTGGAGAATGGGTTAGTTCAATTTATGTGTTTTATGTTAAAATAAATTTTATTAGATAAATATGAGGTAGGGATATGAAATTACATTTTGATAACGATAAGCTGAAAAGATTCAGTATTATTTTTGCTTATACAATAGGTGTTATATATCTTTTGTTTTTGATTTTGCCTGTTGTATTGTCTCCGATTGCAAATTCTTATAGTCAGCATCTGGCAGATATTATAAAGTCTACAACAGGGCTGGATGCTCAGGTTGATGGGCTGGGGATTGTTACCTCACCTAATTTGTCTGCCGGTATAAAAATAAAGAATATCTCAATATCTGTTCCTGCTTCTGAAGAACCTGTGTTTGCAGCTTCTGATCTTAGAGTTAAATTGGCATTACTGCCGGTTATTATCAAAAAGATTCAGCTTGATGAAGTGAGTGCAAAATCTCTAAATGCTAATTTAGTCGTTAAAAAAGATGGTTCTTTTTCTGTTCTTGATTATCTTATATCAAAGGAATCTCCAAATGCTGAACCAATGGAGGGTTTGCCATACGGGTTTAAATTATCTAACCATCTGCCTGATATAAAAATGGATAATTATAATTTTGCTTTTGTGGATGCACTTGATAATGATAAATATTGCATTGAGGGAAGAAAACTTAAAATTAATGATTTTATCTTAGATAAAAAAGTAAAAGTTTCTACAGCGGGTAAGGTTATGCTGGGTAATTTTGTTGTATCAAATTATGATATTAAAATTGCAAATAGTATAATGCCTGATTTAGTGTTAAATGAACTTGTATTTCCAAAGCGTACTATTCAGATTCAGGATAATGTAAATTCTGTAGTCAAAAATGAAAATAATTTTAATATTATTGATGTTTTTAAGTCAATAAAGAAAAATGAGTTGACTGCAGATTTAATGGCAGATGTAAAAGCTTCGGGCTCATTAAAGAATTTGCATGCAAAGGGTAACATATCTATTGATGCACTTAGTGTAGCTGTTAATGGTAAAAAGTTACCTGAAAGTTATATGAATTTGATGTTTAAAGGTAATGAGGTTGATATTGATTCAATATTATTTTCTTCACAGGATGAGAATGAAAAAACTCAAATTATTGGGGATGCTAAAGTTGGTAAAAAAGCTCATATAGATTTGACTTTTCGTTCAAATGCTAAGTTTAATAATTTAATCAGATTGGCTGATAGTATTGCGCAATCTTTTGGTGTTAAAGATTTTAGTACTTTGTCGGCAACCGGCGGGATAGATGCGGATTTTAATATCAATTCTGATTTGAAAAATGTATCATCAACGGGTTATTTGAAAATTAATCCGTCAAAATTTACTTATGGTCTATATAATGTTGTAATTGATAAAATTTCAGCTGATATCGATTTAATGAATAATAATATAAATATCAAAAATGCGGGGTTTTCAATCTTAGGTCATCCGCTAAAATTGACAGGCTCAATTAAACAGGATTCAGACACGGATTTACGTCTTGTTGCGGATAAACTCCCTATAAAAGGCTTACTTGCAGCTGCCGGACAGGTAGCTTTATTAAAAGATAATCTTTTTAACAGTGGTACATTTTCTTTAAATGCTATATTGAAAGGAAAATTAAAGGACTTAAAGCCTGAAATTAATGCAGATTTGGCTGATATTGATATATTAAATAAGTCTTCAAATGTGAGAATATTGTTATCAGATTCTTTAATAAGATTTTTGAGTGAAAAGAAATCTTTGACAGGAGATATTAATCTTAGCTCACTTGTTTTAAAACATCCGTCTGCTACAATTTCTATACCTGAAACTAAAATTGTTATGGATTCAAATGACATAAAAATAAAAAAATCTTATTTGCTTTTGAATGGTTCTAAAATTGATATTACAGGTTCTATTTCACAATATTTAACAGATAAATTAAATATTGACATTCTTGCAAAAGGTAATATTGCATCTTCTGATATTGCCGGGTTTATACCTCAAGAAATGCGTTCAATGTTTCCATATGCCGGAAATCTTCCTGTTTCTGTGATAATCAAGGGGAACTCAAAAGTTCAGGATATATGTTTTAATTTAACAGCTGATAATTCAAATTATATAACTCTTGCAGATATTGATTTGTTAAAAAATAAGAAAGCTAAAATACATACAGATATTAAAATTTCCGGAGATACATTAACCTTTTCAGACTCAGGTATATACGCAAATGACAATAAAATAATTTCTTTTACAGGTGGTATTACTAAATTGTATTCCGAGCCAAAAGTGAATATTGCAGTATCAATACCAAAATTTATTTCGTTTCCTGTATGGGGAATGAAAACTTCAAATATTACTGCAAATGGTGATGTCTCTATTTGGGGAAATATGTTTAATCCGCAGTTTAAGGGTGCTGTGAATGTTTCTGATATTTCTATTAAAGATTTGGATTTTGTAATTAAAAATCTGAAAGCAAATCTTAATGGACAATTTTTAAATGGTAATGCAACCGCAGAAGAGTTTAAATTCGGTGGAATTGTTGCAAATAATATATCTTCTGATTTTGTATTAATTGATTATAATAATTTTTACTTATCCAATTTAAAAGCAGAAGCTTTTTCAGGTAAGATTGATGGAAAAATTTCATATTCAGTAAATAATTCAGCTATCGGGGTAGAATTAAATGGGACTGGCCTCAATTCTACAGAAGCTGTCTATGGAGCTGTAGGGATAAAAAATGCATTGACAGGTCGAATGGGTTTTAGCACAAAACTTGTTATGCAGGGAGTTACCGACAAAGAGATTATTCAATCAATGAAAGGTAATGTTAATTTTAATATCGAAGATGGGCGCTTTATGGGTATTGGACGTCTAGAAAATCTTGTTGCGGCTCAAAATGTTGCTTCAAATTCTATTTTAAAAGCTGCAATATCTTCATTGTCCACGCTGTCGACAATTCAGGAAACTAATAAGTTTAAATCTATAGTGGGTGATATATCTCTAGCAGGCGGAGCTGCTAATATTTCCGGAATAAAGGTTCTTGGTCCGTTGATGTCTTATCATGTGTCTGGGTTCTATGATATTATTCCTAACAGTGCAAATTTGACAATTTTAGGACGTCTGGATTCAAAAGTTGTATCAAGTTTGGGGATATTGGGAGACTTGTCTGTTGAAAAATTACTTGCAAATATTCCAAAATTCGGGGTCTTAACTTCCAATGTATTAAAACAATTAACCTCTGATCCTGCTGGTGAAAACGTGTCATTGATTCCAGCATTGACGAGTGGAAGTAAATCTTATAAAGATTTTAAAGTCTTATTTATAGGTCCTGCAGATTCAGCATCATCTGTGCGAAGTTTTAAATGGCTTTCAAAATGTGATACTACTCCGGTTGATGTGAATAAAGAGTTAGAAAATGCTGCTGAAGCTATGAAAAATAATATTACTGAACGTGTTGAAAATGCGAAAACAAATGCTCAGACAGTACAACAGAAT
The DNA here is from genome assembly GCA_958366705.1 of uncultured bacterium. GTDB lineage: Bacteria > Cyanobacteriota > Vampirovibrionia > Gastranaerophilales > Gastranaerophilaceae > Zag111. The sequence goes on along the minus strand of CATXCB010000005.1, from coordinate 4,749 downwards.
GTAAATAATATTGTTGAAACTCATAAAAATAGGATTGAAAGCTTTAAAAATGATATTGAGCAAGTAAAATCTGGTTTTGAAGCTTCAAAAGAAAATTCAAAAAATAATTCAGAAAATTTGAAAAATTTGTTCAAAAATGCAATTATAAATTCGCAAAAGCAAATGCCTGCACCTCAAGCACAGGAGGTAACTCCTTAGCAAGTAAAATGCATATTTAAATAATATTTTTCATATATTTGAATATTGTGCGTAATTGCTTTTCATTCATTGTTTCTAATTCTTTTTGAGCATATTGTTTAATAAATTCAATATCTTCAAAATAGTCATAATTGAAAAAATCAGCTAATTCGCAGTTTAGGACATTAGCTATTTTTTCCAGTGTTACAAGAGTTGGAAAGTTTCTGCCTGATTCAATAATGCTTATTGTGTTTTGTTCCATATCAATGAGTTCGGCGAGTTTTTCTTGTGTAAAGCCTTTATTTTTTCTTAACTCTTTTATTCTTTTTCCTAATTTTTTTCTGTTATCCATTATTAAATCATACAATTATATGTATGTAATTTCTATTGAAATTGTTTCATTATTTTGTAAATTAATATAAAATAATTTTATTTATATTGAAATAATTTAAGTAAAATGTGTTAATATATAGGTAGAGTTCATGGTTTGGAGGGATGATGCTAATGAATAAAAATTTATATGTTGGATTTACCTTAGCAGAAGTTTTAATAACTTTAGGTATTATAGGGGTCGTTGCTGCAATGACAATTCCGACTTTGATTGCCAATACACGAAGTTCTCAATATCGTTCTGCCCTTAAAAAGACGGTTTCAACATTATCTCAGGCCGCAAGAATGTCACAATCTCAATATGGTTATGATTATTCTGGAATTTCAACTACCTGTGGAAATAACGCAGGCTCAGAGCATCCAGATACTGTTATGTCGATATGTGCTATGCTCAATGGCACGTTAACAGGAGCAACTTATTACGCGACTGTTACAGATATAAAAATAAATAAAAATTCAAAGTCTGGGAATTATTCTATAATTCGCGGCCCGTTTATGCTTTCAGATGCTTCCAGAGTTGATAAAAATTACAGAGGCTACGTATTGAATGACGGGATTATTGTTGGTATTTGGAAAGGTCTAGGCTCTGTTCCTTGTACATTACCAGTTGGTAAAAGAATAGATGATATAATTACTATTGATGAATATTTACGATTTTGTCTGGGTTTTATAGATGTAAATGGTGCTTCTTTACCAAATAAAGAAGTTTCATGTTCTTCAGGTTCAGAGTCACTATCCAAAAATGACTGTATTGTAAAAAATGATGCAAAACACTTGACAGATATTTATCCTATAAGATTTCATGATGGAATTGTGGAGCCGGCATCTGCAGCTGCAAGGTATGTTCTTAAAACCGCAAAGTAGGATTTATAATATACAGGCAAGTACCATTAGAATAAGTGTTCCTATTTGTACGGCAGTAGCCATGTTTTGTCCGAATCTGTTACTGTCATACCTTTTGGCTGTCTTTTGGGCATTTATTGCACTGGATATTCTTGCAATTCTTTCAGATTCACTATCGTTTGCAAAGCTTGTGCCGAAAACACTTGATTCAATTCGTGCAAGACGTGAATTTGTGGTTTCGTTTTCGAATTTCGTTTTGTATAATGTTTTTTCAATACTGGATAGGCTCATGTTTTTGCCAGGTTTAAATATATTTGAACCTGATGATGAAAAATAATCATCTTCCTGAGGAAATTCAAAATTGTTGTTCCTGTTATTATAAGAATCATAATCAAATTCAGGCGGACCATATGAATCTAAATGGTAATTTTGCTCCATTTTGTCTAACGGGTCTTCGTAGAATATATTATCCTGCTTTGCCATTTTATTATCCATAAAACTTTGTGGTCGGACTTCTGCTTTTAGTCTGTCGACGCGGGAGGATAAATCATCGTTTTCAAATGTTTTACCTAAAGTTTTTTCTTCAAGTTTAGATAATCTTGTTTTTATATTCTGGTCTTTAAACTCTTTTTTGAATACATGTTTTTCCAGTTCATTAATGACAGGATAATCTATTTTGCTGCTTTCAGATGGTTCTTTTGCGGTTACCCATGAGTCTTCTTCAGAGGCAAAAGTGTCTTCTTTAGGGGGAATTTCTTGACCTATAAGATCAGCAGATAAATCTTTTTTTAATTTTGCGATACGAGTTTGTGTTTGTCCGCTTGATGTGGTTCCGTATACGCTATTTTCTATTCTTTCTAATCTGCTGGCTTCAGATTCTTTTGAATATGTAAAACCGTAAAGCGAATTCTCAATTTTGTCTATCATTGAGGTATTTTGACTTGCAAATACATTCTGACATGTAAGAAGCATTGCTATGAAAATAATAAATTTTTTCATAATTAAAATCTCCTTAGTGTTAGAATAAGTTTTTTCAATGTCCAAACCAATTCAACAAATAAGGAGTTTTTAATTTCTTAAATTCAGCTAAATATTCGTAACCTTAAAGTATTATATTTAAAGTCTATTTACTCATTCGTAAATCTTTTAAAGCTTGAAGCTCTTTTTGATATGGTGAAATTGAGGTAACTTTTTCAATAATACCCGGTAATTTTTCTATTACATAGTCAATTTCTTTTTCTGTGGTAAATCTGCTAAGGCTCCAGCGAATACTGCCATGAATTGCTGTAAATGGTACATTCATAGCTCTCAGTACATGACTTGGTTCTAAAGAACCTGATGTACAGGCAGAACCGGATGATGCACAGATTCCTAAATCCGATAGGTGAAGAAGTATTAATTCTCCCTCAATATATTCAAAACCAATATTGGTAGTGTTAGGGACTCTTTCTGCTGCTCCTGTATTTAATCTTGCATTATATATTTTATTGACAATATTTGACTCCAGTTTGTCTCTGAGACGTTTAACTTCTGTTAATTCGTATTTTAATCCATCTTGAGCCAATTGAGCCGCTTTACCTAAACCGACAATATATGGAGTGTTTTCGGTACCTGCACGCTTACCTCTTTCCTGATGTCCACCAATAATTAATGGTGTAATCATTGTTTTAGAATTTACATAGAGTGCCCCAATACCTTTTGGTGCGTGAAATTTGTGACCGGAAATTCCCAATAAGTCGACTCCGCACTCTTGTACGTCTATTGGAATCTTTCCTGCTACTTGAACTGCGTCAACAAAAAGTTTTGTATCTTTATTTTTAGATTTTATCATTTCGGATATTTGTTTTATTGGATAAATAACTCCTGTTTCGTTGTTTGCCCACATAACAGATACTAAAGCTGTATCTTCGTCAATTGCGGCCTCGAGTTCTTCCAGATTTAATTCTCCGTTTGAATTTACTCCTATGTAATCAACTCTGTAGCCTTGCTTTTCCATAGCTTTATAAGTGTTTAAAACAGCAGGATGTTCTACTTTTGTTGTTATAATATGTTTTTTGTTTTTATTATAATTTAGAACTCCGCGTATTGCAGTGTTTGCACTTTCTGAACCGCAAGATGTAAATATAATTTCTTTTTCATCTTTAGCATTTACAAAGTCGCGAATCTGAACACGAGCTTCTTTTATCGCATCAGATGATTTTTTGCTGAAGTTATACATACTTGATGGGTTTGCGTATTCTTCTTTGAAGTATGGCATCATGGCGTCAAGCACTCGTTCATCAACCTTTGTAGTTGCGTTATTGTCTAAGTATACTATATTATTATTCATTTAATTTACCTCGATTACAGAAATATCTGTTCCTAATGAATTTTGCAATGTTGTTTCAACAAAATTCTTTAATGTCATTGTTGAATTTTTGCAACCTGAGCATCTGCCTCTTAATTTTACATAGATAGTTTTGTTTTTTATATCAACCAGTTCAATATCTCCGCCATCTTTTTGGAGCTCAGGTGAAATTTGTGTTTCTATTACATTGTTAACTTTTAGAATCCATTGAGTTGGAGTTAATTTGTCAATTTCAGCCTGTTGTTTGTTGTAATATGTTTCAATCATGTCTTGAATTACAGCTTTGCATTTGCCGCAGGCGCCTCCTGCTTTTGTGTAATTTGTAACTTCTTCAACTGTTTTCAGATTGTTTTGTTTGATAGCATCCCAAATAATATTTTCTGTTATTTGGAAGCAAGTACAAATTATTTTTTCTTTTTTATTTGTTCCGTAATGTTCATCGAGAATTTCATCCAGATCAACATATCCGTCAGCTGCGTAATTTTTTAATGCATCTTCTAAAGCTTCGTAGCCCATAACAGAGCAGTGCATTTTTTCTGGAGGAAGCCCGCCAAGTTCGTCAGCAATATCTTTATTTGTTATTTTTCTTACTTCGTCAACTGATTTTCCAATAATCATTTCAGTTAAAATACTTGAACTTGCGACAGCTGAACCGCAGCCAAATGTTTGAAATTTGGCATCTGTTACAATATTATCTTTTATCTTTAAATATATTTTTAATTGGTCTCCACAAGTCAATGAACCTGCAATTCCGACAGCATCAGCATTATCGATAGAGCCGACGTTTCTCGGATTTCTATAGTGATCCATAACTTTTTCTGAATAATCCCACATTGTTTTTCCCTTTCATTAAATGTATTTATAACAATATTTTAGCGCAAAAATAAATAATTAAAGTTAACTTAATTATTATTTAATGTTTTAAGGATACTTTTTGTGTAACGAAATGTAACGCAATATTAGCGAGAAATTAAAGAAAATTATTTATTAAC
>CATXCB010000004.1 GCA_958366705.1 uncultured bacterium | reverse complement strand
CCTTTTTCCTATTGATTTTCCAACGACTTGTAAAGACAGTCGTTTTTTTTTGCTTTCTTTTGCAACTGGTGATAAAGCTATGTGTATAGTATAAGATGTTAATATAATAAAAGACCTGAAAAATTTCAGGTCTTTTATTCGACTGTCAATCAAATTTATCTTAATATTTTATTTAACGGCAACTTTCATTGTTTTTTCAATAATTTCATTAAAGCTGTCTGCTTTTAATGAAGCGCCGCCGATTAAAGCTCCATCGATATCTGATTTCATCATTTGTTCTTCAATAGTAGAAGGTTTTACAGATCCGCCGTAAAGAATTCTAATAGAATCAGCAGCTTCAGCACCTGCAACTTCTGCAACAACTGAACGAATCATTTTAATAACTCTGTTAGCTTCTTCAGCATCACAAGATTTTCCAGTTCCGATAGCCCAGATTGGTTCGTATGCGATTACTGATTTAGCAACATCTTCTGAAGAAATTCCGTCTAATGCTGCTCTGATTTGAGATGCGATATGCGAATCTGTTACACCAGCTTCTCTTTGTTCTAAAGTTTCACCACAGCAAATAATAGGGATTAAACCGCCAGCTAAGATAGCTTTAGCTTTTTTGTTAATCATTTCATCAGTTTCAGAGAAGTATTGTCTTCTTTCAGAGTGACCAATAATTACGAATTTGCAACCTGCATCCTTCAACATTTCAACTGAAATTTCACCTGTATAAGCACCTGAAGATTCCCAGTGGCAATTTTGACCGGCTACATATAATTTAGATCCTTCACAGCCACAATTGCATGGAACTTCTGCTACCTGATTTAATGATGTAAAAACTGGAGCAATTACAACAACAGGCAATTGAGGGGCATTAAATTTATCAACAAATGTTTTAATTCCTTCATATAATGCTTTTGCATCAGCTTGAAGTAAGTTCATTTTCCAGTTTCCTGCAATAATAGGTTTTCTTGACATAATAAATCTCTCCTTTATAAATACCACTTTATACAAGGGTATTTTATATTAAAAAAAAATGCAACGCAAGGTAAATAGATATAGAGATTTAATAATATTTTTGAATCTCAGTTCCGTGAACAGAACCTGAATGATGTAATATTTATGTTATAATTTTTTCAAAACGGAGGTTACTATGAAGCTATTACACACAATGATACGAGTAAAAAATGCAGAAGAAAGTGTTAAATTTTATACAGAACTTTTGAATATGAAATTGGATAAGAAAAAAAGACTGGATGATTGCTGGTTATATTTTTTGAATGACGAAGACGGCACAACCCAATTAGAACTTACCGCCAATGACGAAACACCTGAAAACGGTTATGAACCTGGCAACGGATTTGGACATCTTGCATTTTCGGTAGAATCACTGGATAAATTTACTGAAAAACTTCATTCTTTAGGTTATGAATATCTATATGAACCTTTTGATTTAAATGGGAAAGGGACAAAAATTGCATTTATAAAAGACCCTGATGGTTATGAAATTGAATTGATTGAAAAAGTTATCTGGTAATTAACATTTTCAAAAATAAAATGAACAACTTAGATATTTTATCATTATCTTTACATTATTTAATTTATTTACAATAATTTAATCAGATTGTATTATTATATATAGTGTAAGATATGGTTAGGATTTCTTTCGGAGGCTAAATTGGTTGAAAGATATTATATAAAAGGCGGGACACCGCTAAAAGGCGAAGTATCAATAGGCGGGGCAAAAAATTCCGTCCTGAAATTAATGGCAGCAGCCATTTTAGCCAAGGGAGAATCGAAGATTTATAATGTTCCGGATTTGACAGATGTTGAGATTATGCTTAGTGTAATAGCTCAACTTGGTGCAAAAACAACATACAATAAACAAGAAAAATCATTAACAATAGATGCTACAGACATTACGAATGTCACTGCAAGTTATGAACTTGTAAGTAAAATGAGGGCATCTTTTATTGTTTTGGGCGCACTTGTTTCAAGATGCAGAGAAGCAAGAGTTGCACTGCCAGGCGGCTGCGCAATCGGTGAAAGAAGAGTCGACTTCCACATTCGCGGATTGGAAGCCCTTGGAGCAAAGATAAAAATTGAAAACGGATATGTCCATGCAAAAGCAAGTAAACTTTTAGGTTCTGATGTTTATTTAGATATTCCTTCTGTTGGCGCTACAGAAAATATTATGCTTGCTTCTGTTCTTGCAGAAGGTTCGACAAAAATCCAAAATGCAGCACAAGAACCTGAAATTGTTGACCTTGCTAATTTCTTAAATGCAATGGGGGCAGATATTCAAGGCGCAGGAACTTCTGAAATAATCATTAATGGAGTTAAACAATCCGATTTACACCCTATTGAATATACAACTATTCCTGACAGAATAGAAGCCGGAACATTTATGACAGCTATCATTGCGACAAAAGGTAAAGGTATTATTAAAAATATTTACCCTGCGCACCTGACATTCTTCACAGATAAATTATTAAAAATGGGAGCTAACATTAAACTTTTAGACCCGACATCAATGGAAGTAAGCTGTAAAAACAGATTAAATTCAATAAATTTTGTAACACAGCCTTATCCTGGATTTCCGACCGACTTGCAGTCAATGGCAATGACCTTGTTAACCACCGCAAACGGTGTAGGTATAATTACAGAAAGTCTTTATGAAAACAGATTTATGCAGGTTCCTGATTTAAATAGAATGGGTGCAGATATTCATCAAGACAGAAACCATGCAATTGTTAAAGGTGTTAAAAAATTATCAGGCGCAACACTAACAGCAAGCGATTTAAGAGCAGGAGCATCATTAGTTGTAGCTGCATTGATGGCAGAAGGTAACTCTATTGTAGAAAAACTACATCATATAGATAGAGGATACGAAAATTTTGAAACTAAGATAAGATTGTTAGGAGGGAAAATCGAAAGAAGAGATGAAGATTCCCACATTAACCTGACGGAGGGTGTACATAATGAGTCCTACTTATAAACGTTGGTATGATCATGACCCGTTATTATTAGAAGTTATTGAGCTGTTGAGAAATTATCAAACAGAACTTAGAGCTCAAGCTGAAATATTTTTACAAAAAATTGAAGAAAAAGTTTCCAAAGAAACAATTGATAAATTTTATGCAATGGTAAAACCGGTGAATGCAAATAATCGCTGGTATGACAAAGATCCGGTAATTTCAAGAACAGTAGAAATTTTGAGAATTGTACCTCCGGAAGCTCAAAGAATTTGTGCTCAAAATTTTATTAAGACCCTAAGAGAAATGGGAATTGAGTACGAAAGCAAAAATGTTACAATAGAAGGGTAAGTAGTGTAGTAGAAATAAGAATCCTTAAAATACTGAGGATTCTTTTTTATTTAAAATTTTACCTGCCTAAAAATTTCCTCTTTATAGAGTTCATCAATTTAACAAATTTGTTTTGTTCATGAATAATTGGCGGATAATACATTTCGATAGTATTAAAATCCAGATATGTAGCGTTTTTACCTTTCGCAATGAATTTATCCAACTTTTTATCAATCTTAGCTATTTTAGTATTCATACCATATTTCCGGTAAAATATATGAGGGATACGGTGTGGATTATAACAACCGTCAGCAGTCAAATGAATATTTCCCTGACAACCGATTTGTTTACTTAAATTTCTGGCAAAATCAAGCATTTTTGTACCAAAACCGCTTCCGCTGCAATTTGAAAATAATTGCCATATATACAAAGATGGAACCTGGTTTTTGCCATCGCGTACGATGTATTCAGGAAGACATTGCATTATAACCCATTTGCCTGAATTAGCTCTGTCTGTAGGTATTAATGTATATCTATCTACCATTGTACCCATATATTCAACATATCCATGCAAAAACAAAGTTTTTGGAACTTTTTGCACTGTTTTATATTTCAATGGCGGATATAATAGTTTTACTGTGTTCATATTAATTTTAAAAACCAAAAAATTTATTTTTGCCGACTTTTGTATTAGTTATTTTAAACTTGCTGCGGAATCTAGCAAGTTGAAAGATACTGAAAAGAATTCGCTATAACAATTTTTTACCTGAATCTAAAAATATCTGAAAATTTAAGCTTTAATTCATAAGCTCTTTTCATTGCCTGACCGGAAATATCAACATCTGCCTCAATATACATTGGAAAATCTCCACAAATATTTATTTGAGTTTTATGTTTTATACAATCATCAATTTTTTTAGCGGTAACCGTTGAATATTTATTGAAATTAAACCCCTGTTTTCTAAAAAAAATATATGGAGGATTTTGCTTGTCAAAAAGTGAACTTGCAATGGTATGTATGTTTCCAAGGCAAAGATTCCTAAAACTTTCTTTTTTAGCAATTTTAATAAAAGCTTTACCTACTCCACTACCCCTTGTATATGCAAATAATCTATCTATAAAAAAGGAATGATAAACTTCCGCATTTGGAGAAAATCGTCTTGATTTATCCGATATAATTTCCGGCCGTGCTTTCATTTTTCCGACAAGCGCACCCGTCTTAATATCAATCATATTATAAATATGTGTATGATTTTTAGTCTTACAACTATAGGTAATATAATCTGTTCTTGGCAGCTGTTTTAAAGGCGGAAATTTCAACATTACAAAAGTATTAATACCGATAAATCAAATTAATTGCTAGCCAAAACCATATTTGTAAAAATTTAATAATATTCAATCCGAAATATTTTATTGTATTATAATTAATAACAAGTAGAGAGTATATAAATAGTAGGGATAGAAATTTTGAAAAAGAAATATCATTTTATAGCTATTGGCGGAGTTGGAATGAGCGGACTTGCAAAATATTTGTTGCAAAATGGATATGAAGTTTCCGGTTCTGATATTTGTGATAGCAAATATGTACAAAAAGTAAAAAAATTAGGTGCAAAAGTTTATATAGGACACGATGAAAAAAATGTGCCGGATGATTGTATTGTTGTAGCAAGCACTGCAATTAGAGATACTAATCCGGAAATACAGAAAGCTAAAAGATTAGGGTTGCCAATATATCATAGATCTGATTTGTTAGCCGAAATTTCAAAAGATGAAGAATACTTTATCGGATATTCAGGCACTCACGGCAAAACCACAACAAGCGGCTTATGTTCATATGTTATGGAAAAAGCAGGTCTTGAACCATCATATATTGTAGGCGGAATTATTCCTGAAATTGATGCTAATGCAAATGCAACACATGGTAAATTCTTTATTGCAGAACTTGATGAAAGCGATGGAACTATTGTTAAATATTCCCCGAACCTTGTTGTTGTAAACAATCTGGAACCAGACCATCTGGATTTTTATAAAAACGGTCTGGAATCTATTCTGGAAACTTTTGAAACATTCTTATCTAATCTAAGAGAAAATGCCGTAATTTTAGCAAATATGGATAATGAAGGTGTTAAAAGATTAGTTAAATATTTTTCTGAAACTCCATTGGAGCATAACGCAGAATTTGTAACATATTCAATCGGCGGAAATACTGATTATTGTGCAAAAAATATAACTTATTCAGAAGATTACACAACTTTTGACATTCTATACAAAGGAGAATTACAAACAACACTAAAAATATGCTTAAAAGGTGTACACAATGTTTATAATTCACTGGCAGTATGGGCAAGCCTTCACATTGCAGGAATTGATATGAATCTTGTTAATTCGCACTTTGCAACATTTAGTGGTATGGGCAGAAGATTTCAGAAAGTAGGAGAATTTGATGGAATTTCTATATACGATGATTACGCTCACCATCCAACAGAAATAAAAGCAACATTATCTTCATCAAAATCTTTCAAAGGAAGAAATGTCATAGCAGTTTTTCAACCTCACAGGTACACCCGATTACAAAATTTATGGAATGAATTTATGGGAGCTTTTTCTGACGTAGATAGAGTTGTTGTTACAGATGTTTATGCAGCAAGTGAGGATCCTATTGATGGTGTAAATTCTTTAGCTTTCACTAATGAGTTAAAAGAAAAAATTGATACTCCTTGCGAAAATATTTCCGGAGATATAAAAACTGTAGCTAAAACTTTATTCCCTACACTAAAATCCGGAGATATTGTTATAGGACTTGGCGCAGGAACAATCACCAATTTAGGAAAAGAATTACTTGCTCTAAATGAGGAGAAAAATTAGTTGACAGTTATTCCAGAACATAATTTTGATATAAAAAAACTAACTTCATTCAAAATCGGAGGACAAATATCTGAAGTTTTTTTTCCGGAAAATATAGACGAATTTGTTCAGATTTTGGATGAAAACAAAGGAATTAAAGTATTTGGCAATTTATCAAATACACTGATTTCTGACTATGGATATGACGGAAAAATTATTCTTACAACTAAAATGAAATCCATCCATATTGACGGAAATAAAGTAATTGCCGATAGCGGAGTAAAGGGTCCGAAATTATCTCAGGAAGTTTGTAAAGCAGGATTGTCAGGACTAGAATTTATGATTGGATTCCCCGGCTCTGTTGGTGGAGAAGTTTGTATGAATGCCTCTGCTAACGGTCAGGCTATTAGTGACAAACTTGTGTCTGTAACATGCTATTTGCCTGACACAGGTTTGATAAAATTACAAAAAGCAGAAATGGATTTTAATTATAGAACTTCGCGCTGTCAAAAAGAAAATTTAATTGTTCTTCAAGCTGAATTTGAACTTGAAAAAAAAGAGGTTTCTGAAATTCAAGAACAAATGAACAAAAATTTAGATTTTCGCAGAAACCACCAGCCATCTCTGGCACTTCCAAACTGTGGCAGTATTTTTAAAAATCCTCAAGGTGATTCGGCAGGAAGATTATTAGATTCTGTCGGAGCTAAAGAATTAAATTGCGGCGGTGTCAAAGTTTGGGAAAACCATGCAAACTTTATTGTAAATCATCGAGCGGGCAGCTCTACAGACGTCTTAGAGTTAATGTATGAAATGAGACAAAAAGTTCAAAATAAATATAATATAGAATTAGAACCGGAATTAAGATTTCTGGGCGGAAACAATCATAAGGAAAATGAATTATGCAAAATATTGTACAAAAAATAGATAAAAATTCAAAAATAGCTGTGCTTTGCGGCGGAATGTCCTCCGAAGCCGAAATATCAAGACGTTCAGGTAAAGGCTGTTTTGAAGCTTTACTTCGATTAGGTTATAAAAATGCAGAAATGGTTGAAGTTGACGAAAACATTGCTGAAAAATTAAAAAATGGGAAATATGATTATGCATACAACGCATTGCACGGCAAATACGGTGAAGACGGATGTATTCAGGGGATTCTTGAAATTCTTAAAATACCTTACACAGGCTGCGGTGTTATGGCTTGCTCTGTATGTATGAACAAAGAATATACAAAACGAATTCTTTCCACAAATAAAGATATTCCTTTGATTAAATCAGTTTTTGTTCAAAAAGGCGAAGATGTAAAAGAAAAAACAAAAGATTTAAAATTCCCAGTATTTACAAAACCTGTTTGTGAGGGCTCAAGTTTCGGTATGACAAAAGTCAATTCAAGAGAAGAATTGCAAGCGGCATATGATGAAGCTGTAAAATATAATGATGGTGTGCTAATTGAAGAATTTGTTGAAGGTATTAGTGCTACTGTCGGAGTCTTGCAAGGGGAAGACGGACTTTTTGCAACTGAAATCCTCGAAATCAGACCTAAAAACGATTGGTATGATTATGAAGCAAAATACACAAAAGGGATGACAGAATTTATAGTGCCTGCTGAAATTTCAGATGAAATGACAAAACGTGTCAAAGATATTGCCGTCAAATCCTTTAAAGCTGCAGGATGCGCAGGAGTTTCAAGAGTGGATTTTCTAATTACAGAAGATACACCTTATGTTCTTGAAATAAATACATCTCCAGGTATGACAGAAACAAGTGATTTACCGGCCCAATCTGCAGTTATGGGTATCAATTACGACAATCTGGTTCAAATTATTCTAAACGGAGCAGGATTGAATAAATAATGACTGAAGATAATTTCAACAGTACAAATAATCATACAGAAGATTTGCAGGATGAATTTAAGCTTGCAAAACATTCTGTCAAGCATAAACAAATTGAGCGAAAAATTAGAAAAAAAAGAAAAAAATTAAGCCGTATAAAAACGTTTCTCCGCTTTATTGTTTTGATAATTCTTGTACTGTTGTCTTATCAGTTTATAAAGCTGCCTCAATGGTATCTTCCTCAAGATGCATTTGTAAAAAATGACAGCAGAATTGTAGAAATTATTAACAATCATATTGTACCAACACCCGTAATTCATCAGAAATTAAAAGGTTTATATGTTCCTAAGCTGCCAATATTTTTGATGAAAGTACAACCAATAAAACAAGAATTATTTAAACTTCCTATTATTAAAAATATTTACATCAGGCGTTACGGATTTCCTGCAAGAATTCAAATAATTATTAGGGAAAGAACTCCTATTGCAGTAATTAAGACAGACTTAAAAGCAAAACCCGCTGCAGTATTTACATCTGACGGAATACTGATTCCGAACAGCAAAAACATGAACCTGACGGATACAAAATCATTACTGAAAATTCTTACCAATAATCCTCAGACAGGTAAAAACTGGACGGTAAAAAAGGTTAGATATGTTGAAAGGGTTGTGAAAGCCGTAGAAACATACTCCGGAGAAAAAGTTGAATATATTGATATGCGCAATCCAAATGATGTTTATGTAAAAATCCATACAACAAGTATTCGTCTTGGAGCACTAGACAGCTCTGTATTCGAAAGAATAAAAAGAATATATACAATATTGCCGCAAATTCAAGAAGTTGATAGCCAGGTGAAGTATATTGATTTGAGCTGGGATAAGGTAAATTATTTAAAGTTGAAAAAATCAAAATAATATGAGTTTTAGTGAAAAATATAACGATATCCGAAAGCTTGCACAAACAGAGCTTTCTCTAATAGAAGAAAAAATGGTATCTCCAATATCAATTAGAGAACCATTAAACACATATGTAATTAAGTTTTTAAAAGCTCCGTCCAAAAGAATTCGTCCGCTTTTAGCAGTTTTGTATATGAAAGCACATAATGAAACACTGTCAGACAAACAGTTAGAACTCCTTGCTGCAATTGAACTTGTTCATAATGCCTCTTTAATCCATGATGACATCATTGATGAAAGTAAATTGCGCAGAGGTCATAAAACAATTTCAGAAGAATTTGACAACAAGCTAGGTGTAATTTCAGGAGATTACATTCTGTCTATTGCAATGGCAAAAATTGCACAAATCGGCTCCATTGAAATATTAGACAAATTTTCTGCAACCCTTAAACAAATGTGTATAGGTGAAATTAACCAAAATTTTGACAGATTTAAAATAGGTACAATAGAAAACTACATTGAAAAATCTAAAAATAAAACAGCTTATCTATTTGAAACTGCCCTTGTTTGTACAGCTATGTTAAGTGATGCCCGACATGATATATTAAAAGCCGGAAATTTTGCAATGAATGTCGGAATAGCCTTTCAAATAAGAGATGATTTAATAAACTGCACAAACACAGATTCAACAAAACCATCAAATAATGATATCGAAGACGGTATCTACAACGCCCCGATTATCTATGCACAAAACACTGAGGATTATAGTGCAGGTATTGAAAAAACCAGATATTTGTTGAATAATTATATAAATTGCGCAAAGATAAATGTAGAGAGTGCAGGCAATAATCAATATGCAGAAGCATTAAGAAAGTTTTTGGAGCTTTTAAATAATGAATAAATTACAACAATTATGGGAAAACTATAAAACAGGCTTGAAAGAAAAAAGAGATGCTCAATGGATGCATTTTAAAGCAAAATTACCTGCCGGTATACAATTGAAACTTGAAAAATTTGAAGATTGGTACAGAAATTATAAAGAAAGTGCAGTCTGCGAAGTTATAGAGACAATAGTTTTTGTACTCGTCATGGTAATAATTATACGATTTTTTGTCGGAGAAATAAGATGGATTCCATCCGGCTCAATGAACCCTACACTTATTGAGGGTGACAGAATTGTTGTTGAAAGATATTCAAGATTTTTCACAGGACCTGAACGCGGAGATATCATGGTATTCTATCCGCCATCAACAACTCTATCAAAGAAATTCATACCGCTTTTATCACGATTAACCGGTTTTTGGTGTAATGACATAGCGTACATAAAAAGAGTCGTCGGAATGCCGGGGGATAAAATTGAAATTAAACCGGAAAAAGACGGTTCTGCATATGTTTATATCAATGACAAAAAGTACAAAGAAGATTACATAAAAAGTATTTATGAATATCCGCCATGTCCGGATAAAGATACAGACCCGCTGCTTCTGCTAAGCAATCAAGTAATGAAATGCGGTCCTTTTGTACTGGACAAAGACAGTTATTTTATGATGGGTGACAACAGAGGAAATTCTCAAGACAGCAGATACTGGGGCACTCTTAAAAAAGATCGCTTTGTTGGACGTGCAGTCGTTGTCTTCTGGCCATTGAACAGAATGAAAGTCTTACATAGACTCAACAATAAAGAAGCTAACTAAGCAAATGGTAATACTTCATATAGTCAGACATAATAAGTGAGCTTGTACCATTTGCAACATTTGCCTTAACCACCTGTTCTTTATCCTGAGAAGTCTGTTTGTCTACTTTGGAAGTTTCCTGATTCTTAGGCTGCATTTGTTGTTGCTTCTGAGCGTTTTGCGCTTCTTCAATGTAAGCTTCAATTTTTTCCATTATCTGCGAATGCAATTTGACATCACCTGAGTATGAACCAGTTGACTCAACTCCTGCAGTTTCTAAATCTTCAAGGATTTGTTCCCAGTGACTATAATTTGTTATACTTGTACCCTGAGCTTGCGCTGCTGCCTGAGCTTTACGCAATTCATCAATTGATTTAATATCTTCTACATTATCCATAGCCATAGCTTGCTCTCCTTACTTTAAAACTTTCTACATTATTAAAGGATTTTTTTATAAGAGATTTTCAAAAGATTATGATTTTGTAACAAATTTTAATAATGCACAAGCCTATAAACCAAAATAGTTTGTCGGATTGCTAAAACCGACAAACTTATACTAAATTATGCTATTATTAAAAAATGAATTATAAAAGAGTGTTTGTGAAAAATGGATTAATATTTCTAACTATTGTTACAAATAATAGAATCCCTGTTTTAATTAAAAATATAGAAAATGTTAAAAATTCATATAAAACAGTTAGTGAATACTACAATTTTGATTTAATTGCATATTCGATTCAACCTGAACATATTCACTGCATAATCAGACCTTTAAATATTGAAGAATATCCAAAAATTATTAAATCTTTCAAATATTCTTTTACAAGAAAATTTAATGTCGGATTAGTAAATCCGACCTACAAAAAAATATGGCAGAACAGATACTGGGAACACACTATAAGAGATGAAAAAGATTTTCACCAGCATTTGAATTATATTCATTATAATCCAGTAAAACATAACTTAGTTAGTTGTGTAAAAGATTGGAAATATTCATCATTTCATAAATTTGTAGCAAACAACTTGTACAGTAATGATTGGGGAAGTTCAACTGAGATTGAAAGTATTAAAGATTTAGATTTTGAATAGTTTACAGGATTCACTCTGCTTCTGAATAATATACCTGTTGACAAATCAACTCTAAAGTAGGTCGGCTTTACCAAGCCGACAAATTATACTAAATTATGCCGTCAATAAGATTTAAATTAAAGTTTTTCCCAAAACAACCGTATACATGCATGCAATTTATAATTTTCTCAAAAAGAGGCTTTTATGTTTAATTCTGTAAACAACCCTTTTGGTCAAAAAATTGAATCTGCAATTTCTACAGGTCAGGAAAGAAGACAAAATCAGCAAGAACAGAAAAAAGATGATGAAAAAAAATATTTGGAAAATGACGATAAAGATGAAGTCCAAATTGGCGGGCTTCCAATATTGACAGAAGAAGAAATAATTACGATGACGCACAATTATATAGCAGGTTTGAAATCAGATAATGCAGGAAATTCAGCATATATTTCAAAACTGGATAAATTTTTAGCAAAATTCGACGTAAAAAAATTTATGAAACAAAATCCTAACATGACCTCTTCTGATTTTCATATGGTTATGTTTAATGAAGTTCCACAGAGTTAGTCTGTATAATTCATCGCTTCTTTTAGCAATTCGTCTGAAGATCTTGTAGCTCCTGAAGCCTTAGGAAGACAGGTTGACGGAGGATAGACACCCATACTTGTAACATAATTGTGACCTCTAACAGTTATAGATTCATTTGCTTTTAGAGAAAAAGTAAATATATCTTGTCCCCATTTGTTAGGTCCTTTACGTCCGTTAACATCAACAGCAAATAATTTCAGCGAATTACTACCATCTGTAAAAAGAATCATACTGTTATCCAAAACAAATGCCTCTCCGGATGTTATATCTTGAAAACAACCGCCCCCTGGTGCAGCCGGATAATTATCAGGTAAACATCCCTCAGTTACAGGATTAGTTTCACAAAAACGAGTAGCACCCATTGCTCTTACAAAAGCATCTTGCAAAGGTTGACATTGAGCACCTGTAGTTGTACAGCCGCCATTCATTGTTAAACCATAAAGCTCTTGTTCTTCATTGGTAGGGCATTCATAACAGCCAAACATTCTGCCTTCTTCAACTGTAATACTTCTGATTGCAGCTTCCATTTTTGAGTAAGCTGTTTTGAATTCTGCTAATCTTGCTCTTTGCTGAACAGAAGAACCAATTGTTGACAGCGTCATTGTTGCAATAAATCCGATAAGAGTAAGTGTTACCATAACTTCAGATAGCGTAAATGCAGATTTTTTATTAAAATTCATACTCATCAATCCCATAGACAACCTATAAACTAATTTTAACATATTTTTATACACTAGTCAATTGATAAGATAAGTCTACATTAAGCTCTAGGATGAGTTTCATCATAAACTTCTTTCATATGCTGCATTGAAATGTGGGTGTAGATTTGAGTATTAGAAATGCTAGCATGCCCCAAAAGTTCCTGTACAACCCTCAAATCCGCGCCATTCTCGATTAAGTGTGTTGCAAAACTATGTCTGAACATGTGCGGAGTGACTTTTTTAGGAAGCTCAATTTTTTCAACAATGTCATTGATTACATTTCTAATCATTCTTGTCTGCAGACGGTATCCTGTTTTATTAATAAAAACCGGTGTTGTTTCAGTTATCGGTTCTGGAGTATACCCTTTTGCAACAAGATTTCTGGCATAGTCAATATAACCTTGCAAATAATTTTTTGCCCTGTCTGTAATTAAAATAATCCGTTCTTTTGAACCTTTACCAAAAACTGTAATCTCATTATTTTCAAGATTCAAGCTGCCAAAATTCAAACCGCTTAATTCAGAAACACGCATACCACTTGCCCACAAAAGTTCAAGAATTGCTCGGTTTCTGTAACCGGCAGGTGTGTCAATGTTTATATTGCTTAAAATTTGTTCTATCTCATCCGTTGTAAGGAATTTTGGGAGAGATTTAGGTCGTTTAGGGGATATTAAATTTTCTGCAGGATTGTTTTCAATTTTTCTTTCTCTATGCAGGTATTTGTAAAATGTCCTGATAGAGGCTATCTTGCGGGCTATAGTTGTTTTCTTATAGTTAAATTTCTGGATAAAATGAAGATATTCTCTAACTTTAGAAAAGTTAACATCTTCACACATATTATTATCAAGCCATATCAAATAGCTCAAAATATCAGCATAATAAGCTTTTGCGGTATGTTTTGAAAAGTTTTTTTCCACTAAAATATACGATCTAAAATCTTCTAAATCTTGTTTTGATTCTCTGTTTAATACCATCCATTTACCCTATTGCCTTTTTATAAATACTATTATACAATATTTTTGTAAGATTTAGAATAGTTTTAAGCTAGAAGGTAGTAGAAAACATGAATTGTAAAAAATTATTAGTTACTTCAATGATTTTAACGTCTTGTATTCTTTGTGCGCCTCATTCGTTTGCTGCTCAACCTATGAAAGTTCAGGTATCAAAAAGTTATGTTGATATCAGCAAAATGATTGAATATAACAATTATGAAGTTGCTGATCAACGTTTAAAAGAAATTTTAAATAAAAATCCAAATGATATGGATGCAAAAGCTTTGCAATTGATTTCTCAGGCTAAACAATATAAGTTAGCACCTGCTCAATCAGAATTAGACAAATTATTGAAAAAATACCCAAAAAATGCTCAACTGCACTACGCTCAGGGTCTTGTTTATCTGATGAGACAAACATCTTCTGACGTTGAGTATATTAAAAATATCAAAAATTTATCAGATGCAGCAATTAAAGAATTTGTCACTGCTGTAGGTATAGACAGTACTTATTATCAAGCATATAATGCTATGGGGGTTGCAACTCTAAAACTTGGAAATAAAAAAGATGCTCAGGATTTATTCAAAGTTGCTCTAAAAATCAACCCTCAGTTTGCACCTGCATACGATAATTTAGGTAATATAGCAATGCTTGACGGAGATTTAGATCAAGCAGAAAAATATTATCTGCAATCTATTAAGTGCAACTCTCATAACCCTACTTCTATGTACCACATGGGGCAGGTTGAATCAAGAAGAGGGGATTATACTAAAGCCTTAACTTGGATTAACCACTCATTGCACATCAATCCGCAGTCTTCTCCTGCATGGAATTTGCAAGGTGAATTGTATTTGAAGCAAGGTAACCAACCTGCTGCAATCAATTCTTTCAAAAAAGCAATACATGTAAAACCTGAAAATTCTCGTCCATATATCAATTTGGCAGGTGTTTACGAAAGAAGATCTGACCATGAATTTGCAATGGAAGAGTTAAAAACAGCAATTATCTTAAACCCTAACTACAAAGAAGGTATCTATAGAGTTGCTAATATGTCATTGGAAACTAAAAAATATCAGCAGGCTCTTGAATATTATTCAAGATTGCTGGGTGACCAGACATATAATAACAATGCTATTATTGGTCTGGCTAATACATATTATGAAATGTCAAAAGATACTGCAGATAGCAATGACTTTACGACCAATAAAGATGTTTACCTTGCTTATGATTATGTAAACGAGGCAATTCAACGCACACCAAATGACTTGAAACTTCATCTTGCTAAAATTAAATTGGGAAAAATGACACATCAAATGGAATTAACTCAAGATAATTTGAATTACATTGTTCAATCAGCAAGTAATAGCTTGATGGATACTGTTATCAAAGGTGAGGCTTATCTTTCTTTAGGCAGAGAACGTGATGCTGTTTACACATTTGAAAACGCCATCAATTTTGCTGAAAGTATTGACGATGAATTATATTTAGCTGAAATTCTTGTTCAGCATAAACAATTCAGAACAGCAAGAAAAGCTCTTCAAAAAGTATTAATGACTGATCCGGATAATAGAATTGCTTTGAACGGTATTCACTACATTGATTTGTGTGAAATGAAGTCTAACGAATTCTTTGAAATCGCACTAAGACAATACAAAGAAAAGAATTATGCGTCAGCTATCGAATACTGTAACCGAGCAATTGATTTTTATCACAACGCACCATCAATTGCCAAGTTAAAAGCTCAATCATATGAAGCAGAAGAAAATTATCAAGGTGCGGTTAAATACTATACTCAGTACTTAGCTTTAGCTCCGAATGCTTCGGATAGAGCCGCTGTAGAACAAAGAATCAGCGTATTCCAGCAAAAAATATAATTTTTAATTTTTAATTCATTATGAAGAAAAAATTCGATATACGAAAAACATTTGAAACATTTTTGAAAGAGCCTCTTAGTATTTTAACTGAGGGGCTGTTTCAAATTGTAAATATTCAATCAAATATTTTTAATCAAGAATCTTCATTCAATGTAGACTTTGTTAATAACAAAACGCAATTAACTGTAGTTAATAATGAAAAAATGTACAATTTGTTTCAAACAGTATTATATAAAAAGAAATTGAAAGAACAAAAAGAAAAGGCAGCAACTAAATGAAACCACATATGAATGCAAATTTTATAATTAGTGCAGAAAAATTGAGTCAATGTCCTGATTTCAACCTGCCTGAATTTCCACTATTGGGACGTTCCAATGTTGGAAAATCGTCGTTTATCAATGGTCTTGCAAATAATAGAAAACTTGCAAAGACATCAAACAAACCGGGAAAAACACGCTTAATAAACTTTTTTAATTTTTCCGATAAATTTACAATAGCTGATTTACCGGGTTACGGGTATGCAAAGGTTTCAGCAGAAGCTCAAAACAAGTGGCAAAAATATTTAGAAGAATATTTATTAAAAAGAGAACAGATAAAATGTCTTGTTCAGCTGGTAGATGCCCGTCACGAAATTCAAAAAAATGATTATCAAATGAGAGAATGGGTTATGGCATATGATTTACCTGTAATTACTGTGGTTACAAAGGTTGATTGCGTTTCCAGCAACAAAATTCAAAGTTCTATTGCTCATGTAAGAAAAGAATTTGGCGGAGAAATTTTTCCTTTCAGTGCTGTAAATAACAGGTACAATGAAAAAATTCTTGAATTTTTTACAGGTGAATAATATCTAGATATCTTCAGAATTCATTGTCCATATTTTTATATTATAGATATTTGCAAGTTTTTGTAAGCGTTTGAGATATTTTTCATCTTTTTCAGGATTTTCCATTATTAACACAATACCAGGCTTTTTGTTTGTGGACATGGCATAAAATAAAGATTGACCGACACTTTCTGCCCATTTTGAAGCGAAATCAAATTCAATTGCATATTCGGATGTTAAACAATCAATTCTTGTGGAATCAGGAAGTTTATATTCAATATTTCCGTTGTTTAAACTGCACCATTTAAATTGATATTCTTTCTCCATATGTGTGTGAGCAGAAAGTGTCGGAATCTGAAAAAAAAATAAAATAAAAATAGTAAATAAGGTCTTTTTCATACTAATCACACATTTTGGTTTTTATCTTTTGCAAGATATATTTGCTTATAAAAATTGGTACTTTTTTAATTTTACAAGCTTTTTATGAGAAATATTTGATATTAAATTTATCATGTGTCCTCCTTTGCTTGTGCTTATACAGCATATTAAAATTTTAATAAAAAAACTATTACCCGACTGGATAATTTATTTGTCAAATTAAACCTGAGTCAGAATTGATAACTATTCGCGTATTTTTTTGTGCTATCATAAAATTAAAATAGGAGAAAAAAGATGCATAATACTAGAAAGATTAAAGAGGATTTATTTTGGGTAGGTGCTAACGACAGAAGACTTTCACTGTTTGAAGGTGTTTATCCGGTACCAATTGGGGTATCTTATAATTCATATTTATTAATGGATGAAAAAACAGTATTGCTAGACACTGCAGACAAAGCTGTTGTCCATCAATTTATGGAAAACGTTGACTATGTGCTTAACGGAAGACCTCTGGATTACCTGATTATTAATCATATGGAACCTGACCATTGTGCAGAAATTCCGGAAATTTTAAATAAATTTCCAAATGTCAAAATTGTATGTAATGCAAAAATCCAAACAATGCTTGGACAATTTTTTGATTTTACCATTCCTCAAGAACAGCTGGTGATTGTCAAAGAAGGTGATACCCTTAAAACCGGTAAACATGAATTAACCTTTGTGTTTGCTCCAATGGTTCATTGGCCAGAGGTTATGGTTACATATGATAAAACCGATAAAATCTTATTTTCAGCCGATGCGTTCGGAACTTTTGGCGCAATCGACGGAAATATCTTTGCAGATGAAGTTGATTTTGAACACAGATATATGGACGAAGCAAGAAGATATTACTCAAATATCGTAGGAAAATACGGAGTTCAGGTACAAGCTTTACTCAAAAAAGCAGCAAATCTTGATATTCAAATGATTTGTCCTTTGCATGGTGTAGTATGGAGAAAAGATTTAGACAAATATATCGATAAATATATGAAATGGTCTACTTACACTCCGGAAATCCAATCAGTACTTATTCCATACGCTTCTGTCTATGGCGGTACCCAGAATGCTGTAGAAATTCTGGCCGCAAAATTAGCTGAGCTAGGAGTGAAAGATATTAAAATTTGTGATACATCTGTTACTGATACTTCATATATTGTATCAGATGCTTTTAAATATTCACATATTGTATTTGCATCAACCACTTACAATAATGGAATATTTGTATCAATGGAAAATCTTCTCCATGATATTGTCGCTCATAATCTACAGAATCGTAAAATTGCCATCATAGAAAACGGTTCTTGGGCACCTGTTGCAGGAAAATTAATGACAGACCTTGTTTCTCAACTTAAAAACGTTGATATTATTGAAAATAAAGTAACTGTAAAATCCACATTAAAAGAGAATCAAATTGCTGATTTAGAAAATCTGGCCAAAACAATTGTTGAAACAATGAATCAATAGTTTAACCTTAATATGAAAGGAGATAAATAAATTATGTTAGATAAAAAATTAGAAATGGCTTTTAATGACCAAATAAATAAAGAATTATTCTCAGAGTATTTGTATTTAGCAATGAAAGGCGTATTTGCAGAACTTAATCTGCCAGGATTTGTAAACTGGTTTGATGTTCAAGTTCAGGAAGAACGAGCTCATGCAATGGGTATGTTTGACTACGTTTACGAACGTAACGGGTGTGTTAAACTTGAAGCTATTGATAAACCTGTTTTGAAAGGTTCAACACCGTTAGAAATTTTTGAACAGGTTTTAGAACACGAAGAATTTGTAACATCCAGAATCAATGCATTAATGGACGTTGCAGATGAAGTAAAAGATAGAGCAGCTTTATCATTTTTAGATTGGTATTTAAAAGAACAAGTTGAAGAAGAGGCAAATGTAGGCGGAGTTTTAGCTACATTAAAACTTATCGAAGATGATAAAAAAGCATTATTTATGCTTGATAAAGAACTTGCTGCAAGAACATTTGTGGCTCCGGTTATCGGCTAATATTATCGCATATTGTGAAATTCAAAAAACCTCTTCTTAAGAAGAGGTTTTTTGCAGTGTTATCAAATAAACTTAAGATATATAACCAAATTGCAGGCTTGGTAAAGCCAACTTGCCGAGACATGAGCCGAAATATAACAATTTTACTTTGGATTATTACTGGTAGCATAGCCCGTCTGGCGAAACCCATTGCAGAGCTGAAATGTTGAAGTCGTAAAAACAACTGGTAGTATATTCCCCCGTGCGGCCGAGCATTTATAAACTCATGTAATAATCTTTTAAAATTTTCGCATCTGTTTCTATATTAGGACTTTCACACACAAGAGCACCTTTTACACCAAATGCTTTTAATGCTTTCAATAAATCCTTATAATTCATATCAGATTCTTCAAAGATAAGATGACGCCTTTCACCCTTTGATGTATACTCAATCCCTGCCAGGTGAGCATGGAAATTATTCAGAGCAAAATCACCTAATTCTGTACCTATTCTATCTAAAATTTTGCAAAATTCATCATAAGTATTATATTCTCCGCCTGTACGTGCATGAATATGTGAAAAATCTATACACGGTAGAACCTGCTCAAAATCTTTTGATAATCTTATGATTTCCTCATAATCACCCCATTGTGTAGCCTTGCCTGTAGTCTCAGGTCTTATCCACATTTTTAGATTATTGTCATTAAGAATTTTAACAATTTTTTCAGTCTGTCTGCGCACCTGTTCATATACAACTTCTTTATCTTTCCCCATATAAAATGCAGCATGATACGTTATACTATATCCGCCAAAATCATTAGCTGTAGCTGCGGTATCAATAATTCTATTGACACTTGCCTCAACTTTCTCTTCTTCTTTTGAGTTAAGATTAATATAAAATGGTCCATGCGCAGTCAAAACAAGATTTTTTTCTTTGGCAGTTTTGTTTAAAAATTGTCTTGTTTCATCCGACATCCTCACACCGTGGACAAATTCAACCTCCATACCGTCAAGCCCCATTTCTTCAATGATATCAAGAGCTTTTGGATAACCGCCTTTACCGGTAGATAAAGGCATGCCAGCTGTCAAAAAATTTAGTTTATCTATTTTATAAAAATTTTGCAAAATAACCTCCCAGATAGACTGCTATAACTCCTATTATAACACTGAAAATAATATACAAAAATGCCTGTAAAAAATGACTGTTTTGAATCATTTCAAAAAGTTCAAGAGAAAATGTACTAAATGTTGTTAAACCTCCGCAAAATCCGACAGTTAGTGCAAATTTCAAAGCTGGATGAACCTGAAATTTTTCTACAAAAAATATATAGAGAAACCCAATAATAAAACAACCGATAATATTCACACAAAAGGTTGCCACCGGCAAATTCGTTTTGACTAAGCCAATACAAAACAAACCTGCAAGATAGCGTACCACAGCACCTATTCCTCCGCCAATAAATATTGCAATAATATTTAGCGGCATTCTACACTTTAACCTTTAATAAACTTGATAGAATTTCAGAAGAATCTGCAACAAGCTTTGCGCAATGCTCTTTTTTAGCGCTGCCTTCTAAACCTGAACATAAGACTCTGCAACAAGTTATTTTATTTCTTTTTTTAAATTCTTCCACAAATTCAGCTGCTTTTTCCCTTGCAGAAATTTTATTTCCATATTTATTATTCCGTCCGAAAACAGAACCAAGTACAAGCTGAGCACCGGCAATAGAACCGCACACACACCCGGATGACATTCCTCCGGAAAAAGTTGTTGCACACGGCAATAAAGATTCATCACAAATCTCTGCGTCGATACAGGCTTTTACTATACACTCAGAACAAGAATAACCGTTTTTAAAATATTCTAATGCTTTTTCTTTAACCATTTTATCTTTTCCTTTATCGTAATTAATTTTTCACATAAAACTGAGAAGATGTCAAAATTTTTGTCGGATTGTCTCTTGAATATACTTTCATAATATAAGTACCGGCATCATTAAAAACTACATAATCAGTAAAGTAATATATTTGTTCATCTTTTAGTTTTACACGTTTACCCCAGACAAGCTCATACCCTAACCTGTCTGCCGGAGCTCCCGACATTGTTTTCCCTCCTGTTTTAACCACTTGAATCAACAGTCTTTTAGATTGCACAGGATTAGGCAGAGTAATAAGATAATATACCCGTTCTCCCGGTTTAAAAACATTAGTTCCTGATGTTATAGTTTCTGCATTAAACGGATGTTCATTAAATAATATCCGCGCCTGCTCATTATCACAGGCGCAGGTAAATACTGCTAAAAATACTGTAAATATAAATGTAATAAACTTTTTCATTATTTCAACTTGCTTTCATCAAAATTTTGATGAAGTTTTAATGTTAATACTATTGCAATTCTTTAATTTTAGACTGAACTGTATTAATCATATCTTTATCATTGTTATGTTTAACAAATAATTTATAATTTTTAACAGCCTCAGATTTTTTGCCCTGATGTTCCAAAGCCATACCCAGAGCATAATATGCATACCCAAAATTATAATCAGGGTCAAGAGAAATCACTCTTTCAAAACTTTTTTGAGATTCAATTAAATTATTCTCATTTGCATATGACAACCCGAGATTAAACCATCCATCCGTATAATCAGGATTTACAATAATTGCTTTTTGATAATAATTAACAGCTTTTGTATTGTCATTTTGAAGTTTATAAATATTACCTATTTTCAATAAGGTAACCGCATCATTCGGAACCAGCTGCAATGCATCCTGATAATTCTTTATTGCGGCATCGTATTTATTAGTCTTATAATTTTTGTCACCTTCAAGAATAAATTCCTCATTCTGCTTCATTGCAACAGGAGTAGATTTTACTGCAGGCTGGTCAGCAGCTTCTTTTGTTATTGCATCATCTTTATTTTCAACTGTAAGATTTATTGATGGTAATTCATTTTCATTTCCCTGAGTTGTGTGGACATCAACTTTTGGTTTATACAATGTAGAAATAAAATCACTGTATTCAGCACTATAAACAGTTTTATCAGGATCAATAGAAATAGCTTTTTCATAATTTTCAGAAGCTTTTGAATTATCTCCTGTTGCCCTGTATGCTTTAGCCAATCCATAATAAACATATCCGTCGCCATAACCGTTTTTGATTGCTGTTTTAAAGTTCTCAACTGCAAGTCCATAATTTTGCGCGTCTATTAACTCATGACCTCTTGCTACAAGAGCTGTATTCAAATTATCTTTAATTGTTTTATCATTTTTCTTAGCAAGAAGTTCTTGATATAAAGGAATAGCGTCTTCATATTTCTTCAAAGCATGCAGAGCTATTGCTTTATTTAACTTGATGTCATTATCATCCGGCTGGGCAGCTAAAATTTCATCATAATATTTCAATGCATTAGCATATTCTTTTTTATTGTGGTAGCAGTTTGCCAAATCTTTTTTTATGTTCATATCACTGTTATCTTTTGAAAGGACAACAAGATAATTTTCTATAGCTTTGTCATAATTACCAAGGTCCTTATAAACTATAGCAATACTCTTGTAACCATTGATATCGTTAGGATAAGCTTTTATATACATATTGTACTGTTCAATAGCTTCAGTATTTTTATTCATAACAGCAAGAAGATTAGCATAATCAAGTCTAACTGTATTTAAATTAGGAACTTTTTTCAAAACAACCTGATACTGTTCATAAGACAAATCATTTTTGCCTAAATCTTGATATGCCTGTGCCAATCCTAAATGAGCGGAATTATTTTCAGAATCTTTTTCTATCGCTCTTTCAAGCATTTCAACAGCTTTTTCAGGATTATTATCATTCAATAACGCAAGACCATATTCTGCAAAGTTCTTAAAAATTTCAGGATTTTTTTCATAAATAGTTTGGTACTGTTTTACCGCATCATCATAATCCTTTACAGCCATATATGAAGCTGCAAGATTTTCACGAGATTCAGTATGCTGAGAATAAGTTTCCAAAAATGCATTATAATTTTTTATGGCTTCTTTATAATTTCTCAACTGATATTGAACATTACCTATATTGAAGTAATTGTATTTATATTCAGGAAAGATATCCAGCGCTTTATTATAAGCTGTGAGAGCTTCTTGATATTTACCTTGATTTTCATAAATACTGCCGATGCTAATATATACAAAAGCATCGTCAGGTTTTAGTTTAATAACTTTATTATAAGCCTCAAGAGCCTTGTCATAATTATCTATTTCTGAATAAATTCCTGCCAATTTTGTATACAGCATAGCTTCATCAGAAGAAATAGCAATAGCCTGTTCAAGTTTAGCAATTGCACCTTTTAAATCCTGCTGATGTTCAGCACTACAAGCTTCCTGATATAAAGCACTTGCTTCAGGAGTCATTTGAGCGCATACAGGCATAATATTAAATGCCAATGCGGATACTAAGATAGTTGTTAATAAATGCTTTCTAATTGTTCTGCTCCTCAATTTAATTACATGTAGTTTACCATAAAATCTATATCTGTGTAAAGCTGTCCGAGTAGATTTTTTTATTCAGTAAAATTTCTGCTGTTTTAAATATATTCTGCTCTTTAATTGAATTTTTGTCAAATTTTACACTGCTTAAATCCCCAAAAGTTTTTACCATATTGGAAAGATTTAAATACAATTCATCTTCAGGTTTATCCGGAGTTCCGGACTCAAGCATTTTAAATATTCTCACAAGCTCTAAGTCACCGGCATCCATAATGACAGCATCAAGACCTGCACCAAAGGCCAATACTCCAAAAACACGATTCATTAAAGGTTTGATGGATTTTGGAAGACCATTAGAAATATTTGACAAACCGATAACAGTATTTACTTTAGGTTCAAAACTCTCTTTAACCATCTGTATTGTACTTAATGCTTCCAAAGCTTGAGACTGTTCAACATTAACAGGTAAAACTAACGGATCAAAAAATAATTTTGAACTATCAAGCCCTTTTTCCATACATTTTTCATAAATATCAAATACCAGCTCTAATCTGCCATCGGCAGTTTTTGGAATCCCTGTTTCTTTTGACATTGCAAGAGCAATCAGGTTACAATTGTATTTTAAAGTTAAATCAGTCAATCTGTTCAACTTTTCAGAATCTCTGGATGTACTATTAATAAAACAATTTTCAGTATTTTTAACAAGACTTAAACCATGTTCAACAGCATCAATATTTGTAGAATCAAAAGATATGTTTTTATCACCTGTTAAAGGACATAGCCATACAAATATATTGTCAAGTTTTCCTCTCGCCGGCCCGACATTCAAATCAATACAGTCCATATTTTCTTGAAATTTTACCAAATTTTTAACAAAATTTTCGTCCTTATTTTCAAGAGCTTCACGTACCTGTTTTGAAATAATATGAATATTTTCACCTATATAAATCATATTAAAATTTTAGCATAAATAATTCTAAAAATAGAATAAAATTTTATCTAAAAATTAAATTTTTATAAAAACAAAACATCTTCATAATTTTTTACAATTAAAACACTACAATAATAGCAAAATTCGACAGTCCACACATTTGACACTAGTAAAACTACTACATTAATGGTATAATATAGTGACAAAAGTTTACTAACTTAAAATGTGTAAAAGGAGTAGTTCTATGACAACAGTGGTTTCTGACAAAGATGTTAAAAAGGTAAAACCTAAATTTACCGATGAATTTGAAAGCTATTTAAAGAGCCAATGTACAAAGACAACTTTTAACGGTACAGAATTGGAGTCATTCTCCTGGTACAGAAAAGTTTTAGGTCTTATGTAAATTGGATTACAAACATTAAAACCGACATTTTAAAGTCGGTTTTTTTATGTAAAAATTGCGTACAAAAATATTTTACAAGATTTTTTTTTCATATATAATCAAAATTATGAAAATAAGAGATAATGTAAGAAATTTTTGTATCATTGCCCACATTGACCATGGAAAATCCACATTAGCTGACAGGTTACTGGAAAAAACAGGAACTGTAGCTCAGCGCGATATGCAGGAGCAACTGCTTGATTCAATGGATATTGAACGAGAACGTGGTATTACAATTAAATTGAATGCAGCCCGTATGACATATAATGCTCATGATGGCAAAACTTATGAGCTTAACCTGATTGATACCCCTGGTCACGTTGATTTTTCATACGAAGTATCACGCTCTTTAGCCGCATGTGAAGGAGCATTACTGATTGTTGACGCAACTCAAGGTGTAGAAGCGCAAACACTTGCAAATGTTTACCTTGCAATCGAACAAAATCTGGAAATTATCCCTGTCATAAATAAAATTGACCTTCCGTCTGCTGATGTTGAAAGAGTAAAACAGGAAATTGAAGAAATTTTAGGTATTGATGCTTCTATGGCTATCCCTGTCAGTGCCAAAACCGGTATCGGAATTGAAGATGTACTGGAAGCTGTAGTAAACTATGTTCCGGCTCCTGTTGATAATTCTGAAAAACCATTAAGAGCACTTGTATTTGATAGTGTGTATGACCAATATTTAGGAACAGTCTGTTATTTCAAAGTTGTTGACGGCAGTATCTCTGTTGGTGACAAAGTTCGTTTTATGTCCAGCAATAAAGAATGCGAAGTTGTTGAACTTGGTTATCAAACACCAGCACGTATGCCGGTAAAGAAATTAACCTGCGGTGATGTTGGTTATTTTGCAGGTTCAATCAAAGAACTTACAAGATTTGTCGGGGATACTATTACAAATGTTGAAAGACCTGCACAAGAAGCTTTGCCTGGATATAAAGAGGCTCTTCCAATGGTATTTTCAGGTATGTATCCTGTAGATAACGAAGATTATGGAGATTTAAAAGAAGCTCTTGAAAAATTAAAGCTTAATGACAGCAGTATCACTTTTGAACCTGAAACCTCAAGTGCTTTAGGATTTGGTTTCAGATGCGGATTTCTTGGTATGCTCCACATGGAAATTGCTCAGGAAAGACTTGAAAGAGAATATAATTTAACACTTGTAACAACCGCGCCATCAGTTGTTTACAGGGTCTACAAAACCAATGGAGAAATGGTTGAAATCGACAACCCGTCAAATCTGCCTGCTGCTCAATATAGAGATTATATTGAAGAACCTTATGTCAAGGTTCAGGTAATCACTCCAAATGAATTTGTCGGAACACTCATGGATTTATCTCAATCTAAACGCGGTATATTCAAAAATATGACATATTTAGATAAAGTCCGCGTCGATTTAACTTATGAAATACCTTTAAGCGAAGTGATTACTGATTTTTATGATCAGCTTAAATCCAGAACCAAAGGTTATGCAAGCTTAGATTATGAATTTAGTGAATACAAACGTTCAAAACTGGTAAAATTAGACATAATGCTTGCAGGAGAAGTGGTTGACGCATTATCTGTCATCTGTCACGAAGATAGTGCTTTTTACGTCGGACAAAAATTAACCGCTAAATTAAAAGATATAATTCCGCGTCAATTGTTTGAAGTTCCAATTCAGGCAGCTGTCGGCGGCAGAGTAATAGCCAGAACTAACATAAAAGCAATGCGCAAAAACGTACTTGCAAAATGTTACGGCGGTGACATTTCTCGTAAGCGTAAACTTCTTGAAAAACAGAAAAAAGGTAAAAAACGCATGAAATCTGTAGGAAGTGTTGAAGTCCCACAAGAAGCATTTATGGCAGTTCTTAGCCTTGACGAGGATTAACAATACCTTTTGTAACTGCAAGTAATGCAGCATCTAATCTATTTTTTACGCCAATTTTTCTAATTATTGAAGCAACATGAGCCTTAACTGTATGGTGTGTTATTGTCAAAATTTGAGCAATTTCTTTATTTGTTTTTCCTGCTACAACATATTGTAAAACTTCTAATTCTCTATCCGTTAAATTTTTCTTAATCTTAATTCCATCTACATTAGAATAAATCACTATATATATCCTTTCGTCTTATTTTATATTATCATTACCTACCCATATTGCTATTAGCCATTAGGGTATAATTTTAACAAATAAAAGAATAATAAAACCTCTCAGGTGGTATTTTACAAAAAAGAGACATATAACCTAGGTTAAATAGCAAATTTTGAACAAATATTAAGATATTGTAACAAAACAAATTGATTAAGCAATTATTTAAAAGAGAAATACTTTATATATATACAAGATGGAAAATCAAACACAAGGATGATTGTTAAAATACTTATAGAGAGTATGTGAGTACAAAGGAGATTCGACAATGGTAAACGGAATTAACGGAAATGATGCTTTTAGATACTTAAACGGTATACAGCAGGCAAAACAAACAGCTTCTACTAATAAAACAACTAACGTTGGAGCTAACAAACCAATTGATTTTAAAACAACAAACACAATTCAAAGAACAGATATATCTTCTACAATTGATAACTTATCAAACAAAGTAAAAGTAAATTCACCTGAAGCACAGGGATTAGCTTCTGCAAAAGATATTGAAAATGGTAAATTAGTATCAGGATACACATTTGATAATATCAACTCATTGGGTGGAAATTTTGATGCAAAATTATTTGCATTAAAATATACAAATACAGATGCAGCAAGAGTTGCTCAAGGAACAAATTACGCCTCTGATGGTGTTGAATACGCAACTGTAGCATCACATCTTCAAGATAAAAACTCTCCATTTGCTGAATTATTCGCTTAATATAAATAAAACGATACTCACATATTCAAGGTCAGTCTATCCAGACTGACCTTTTATTTATTATATAAAGGATGGAAATACTATTTAGCTATATGTCATTCTAAAAGTACACGAGCAGAGGACGAGAACGTAGTGGAGTCCCGTTTAATGCAAGTGCAGTGGGGTAACCGAAGAATCTGATTATAAGATACTTCGGCAAAAGTTTCAGTATGACAATTCTCCATAGTTTAGGTTATAACGGAGGCAAAGCTTATAGTATTTGTTACGGATTATTTCTGCACAATTTTACTATTATTTTATTTTTAGGTTTATTTATTCTATACTGATAAAAAGTATTGATTAAAGGAGTATGATTGGGTATGAAATTCATAATTAGAAAAGAAGATTTATTTAACGGGATTAAAATTGTTGAAAGAGCAACCTCGCAAAAAGCTGTTCAGCCTGTTTTGTATAATATTTTAATTGAAACTTTGGAAAATAACTCAATACGTTTAACAGCTACAGATTTGGTTTTAACTGTTATTACAACGGTTGATGCTCAGGTAGAAATACCGGGTAAAATCACTCTTCCTGCTAAGAAGTTAAATGAAATTGTTTCTAAACTCGGAAATGACCTTGTGACTTTTGAAACAGAAGAAGATGGTACTAATGTAAGTATTACCTGCCAGAAATCGAAGTTTGATATTATCGGAATTTCAGCACAAGAATTTCCTCCGGAAGTTTCTAATTATAATATGGATGAAACTCAATGTTTTGATGTTGAATTAAAACCATTTTTAAAAGCTATTAAGCAAGCTGGTTTTGCTGCTGCAAGTTATGAAGTAAGCAATTTGTTATCAGGAATAGTTTGTGATTTTTCTAACGGAATTCTTGAAATTGCTTCAACTGACGGCAACAGACTTGCAAGAGTTCGTGAAAAATTAACCAGTGGTATTACAGAACAAACCCAGTTAATTATTCCATCAAGAACTTTAAATGAATTTTTAAAAATGAGTTCATTTATTGATGAAGAAAGCATAAAAATTTGCAAAGATAAATCTACAATTATTTTAAAAACAGAAAAAACATTGACTATTTCAAGACTTTTAGAAGGACAATTCCCTAAGTATAATCAGCTTATTCCTGCAGAAAGTCCAAAACAAGCTGTAGTAAAAGTATCTCAATTAATTGCAGCTCTGGAAAGAGTTTCTGTTATGGTTAACGATAAAACAAGTATTGTCAAAATGCTTTTTGCGGATAACGAGCTGACATTATCAGCAGATACTCCAGATGCAGGTAAATCAGAAGATAAAATAGATATTCAATATACAGCAGAAGAATTGTTGATTGCGTTTAATTATAAATTTGTTCTTGATGCTTTGAGAATCATCGAAAGCGAAGAGGTTATAATCGGATTAAATGCAAGTTTATCTGCTACTGTTTTAAAACCAAACAGTGAAGAAGATTTCATTTGTTTGATTATGCCTGTTCAAATTAGATAAGAATGGCGAGTATAACATATTTAGAGCCCTAGGAAAGGAATTTGTTATGGTGGCACTTATGGAAGAAAAAAATATTGATTGGTCAAATATAGGATTTGGTTATCACAAAACTGAAAAAAGATACGTTTCAAATTACAAAGATGGCAAATGGGACGCTGGAAGTATTACAGAAGATGCAAATATTGTACTGAATGAGAGTGCAGGAGTTTTGCAATATGCTCAAACCTGTTTTGAGGGGATGAAAGCATACAGAACTGTAGACGGAAAAGTCGTTGTTTTTAGACCTGACCTAAACGCAAAAAGAATGGCCGATACTGCAAAAAGACTTGAAATGCCAGTTTTTCCAGAAGAAAGATTTGTGGAAGCGGTAAAAGAAGTAGTTAAAGCAAACTTAAAATACGTTCCTCCATACGAAACAGGTGCAACATTATATTTAAGACCTTTTATGTTTGGCTCAGCCCCTGTTATGGGTGTTAAACCATCTGATGAATATCAATTTAGAATTTTTGCATCTCCGGTTGGTCCATATTTTAAAGGTGGAGCAAAACCTATTACTTTGACTGTAAGTGACTTTGACCGCGCGGCTCCAAATGGAACAGGACATGTTAAAGCAGGTTTAAATTACGCAATGAGTTTGCATGCAATTGTTGAGGCTCATAAACAGGGTTATGATGAAAACTTATATCCTGATGCTTTGACCCGTACAAAGGTTGAAGAAACTGGCGGAGCTAATTTCTTCTTTGTTACTAAAGATAATAAAGTAATTACTCCAAAATCAAGCAGTATTTTACCGTCAATTACAAGAAGATCATTGATGTATGTTGCAAAAGAATACCTTGGTCTTGAAACAGAAGAAAGAGAAATCTATTTATCTGAGTTGAAAGATTTTGCCGAATGCGGATTATGCGGAACTGCTGCTGTCATTTCTCCTGTCGGTAAAATTGTTGACCATGGTAAAGAAATCTGCTTCCCTTCAGGCATGAACGAAATGGGGCCTGTTTCTAAAAAACTATATGAAACGTTGACAGGTATTCAATATGGTAGAATTGAAGCTCCTGAAGGTTGGATAGTAGAAATAAAATAATAATTTAACTTTAATAATGAAAAAATTATAAAATGGTGGGAATACCCACCATTTTATTTGGTAAAAATTTGTAAAATCTAAAAGTAAAAATAAGCAATATTATTAAATTTTTATCCTTATATAAATATGATTAGTAGGAAGTTTAAGGAATTTTGAGTTCAATGATTACAACAAATGATGGCAAGCAATATCAAAAACCTGGTTTTATCAATAATGCAGGAGCGTTTGCAGCAGGTACCACTGTTGCATCTGCTGTGACATTAGCGAGTTTACCAATTGTAAATTACGGATTAACTCAAATGAGAAAAATAAATTTAGGCATAGATACTGTTGAAATTAGTAAAGGACTTGATAAAGCTCTGGAAATTTCAAAAATGAAAGAGGCAGGAGTTAAAATAATTGAACCTAAACTAAGAACAAAACAAATTGCAAAAAATATAATTTTTGATAAAATCATGGAGCTACAAAATCCACTTGTTGGAGCAACAAGAGGACGTAATGCCGCGTTCTTTTTGGATGGAAGTAATAGAATTATATTAAAGAAAAAGAATATGGGTACTGCCGGTTTTCATGAAATAGGTCATGCAATAAATCGTAATTCAAGTAAATTTTGGAAAACATTACAAAATTTACGCATGCCAGGTATGTATGCAACCGGTGTTATTCTTTTGACTGCACTTTTGAAACGTAAAAAAGCAGATGGTGAAGAACCAAAAGGCTTTTTTGATAAAACTACAACTTTTATTAAAGAAAATGCAGGAAAATTATCAATTTTAGCAGGATTACCAATGTTAGCTGAAGAGTTAAAAGCATCATCAAGAGGGAATAAACTGGCAAAACAAGTTCTTTCTCCTGACTTATATAAAAAGGTTCTAAAAACAAATAAATTTAGTGCTATAGTATATGTTTCTGGAACTTTATTAACAGGTTTAGCCGGTTATTTTGCTTCCAAAACTCGAGATATAGTTGCCCATCCAAAAGAAATTAAAGCTTAATTGATAAGTTTATACTTATAAAATAAAGCCGGTACAATGTACCGGTTTTTAGTAAGTAAAAATATGATTAAGATTTTGTTTGATTCGGTTTTTATAATTGTGTTCCTACAGCTTTGTAGAGTCCAATATAATCTACAAGGCAGTTAATTTTATCATTTACAACCTGTTTGTCTGTAAATAATACGTTTTCTCTTACCTGTACTAAATCAAGCTTTGAAATAGTTCCCTGATTATACTTATGTGTACTGTATCCGAAGTCTTCTCTTTCCAATTTTGCTTGAGTTTTTGTGTCTTCATACTTTTTCTGGTCAAGTTTTATTGATACAAGAGCATCATTAACTTCTTGAATAGCAGTCAGATTGGTTTTATAGTAATTATTTAGAATCCTTTCATATTCATCTTTTTTTATTCTTAGGTTTGCAATTCTTCTGCCGCCTGTGAATATTGGAAGATTCAAACCTCCGCCAAGTGCAGCAAGAGCATTTTTTG
The DNA here is from genome assembly GCA_958366705.1 of uncultured bacterium. GTDB lineage: Bacteria > Cyanobacteriota > Vampirovibrionia > Gastranaerophilales > Gastranaerophilaceae > Zag111. Next base: position 119,314 of record CATXCB010000004.1, on the reverse strand, counting down.
TAGTCCATAAACTTCCGATATCACCTGCTAAAAAGAATGCCAAACCTGTTAAATTTATAGATGGCAAAAATTCTTTTCTTGCAACCCGTACATCTAATCCGGCTTTTTGAATCATCTTTTCAGCTTTTATGTAATCCGGTCTTTGTGATATAACTTCAGATGAAATTTCAGCCGGTATTACTCCTGAAAATTTAAGATTATCAAAGTTTGTTCTGGTAATTTTTTCTGCGTTGTTAGGGTTTTCCCCAATTAAAACACATAGTTGATTTAATAATTTTGTTCTCTGCTTTTTGTATTCTGTTAAATCAGTGTTTCCTGCAATGTATGCTTTGTTAGCTTTAACAGTATCAGCAGTGGAAGTTAAACCCTCTTTGTTTCTGGCAAGCATTAAATCGTATATCAATTTTCTGTCTTTAACAATTTCTTCCTGTAGAGAAATCATTTTGTCTAATTTAACAATGTTAAAATAAGTTGTTCCAACAGCAGAAGCAATTGCAATATAAGTTGCTCTTTCATCCTGCAATGAAGCTTCATATTCTTTTTTTGAAGCTTTTGTTTTGTCATGATTTTTCAAGAATAAATCAAGTTCATAATTAACAAAAGCCGGCATTGCAAAACCCCAATCTGCATCAGACATACCCGGCATTTTAGCATAACCAGGGCCAAATCCTGCACCTGCAGTAGGCAATTCGCTTGCAAATTGAATTTTTACAGCCTGATAATATTCATCAACCGCAATAGTTGCCATTTTTAAATCGTAATTGTTTTTTATGGCGCGATCAATGTAACTGTTTAATATTTCATCATTAAAGTTGCTCCACCAGTTGTAATTAATATATTCATATTTAAATTCATCACTTTTTTGTCTTTGTTTGTGCGTTTTGGAAATAGAAACTTTTTTTGGCTCTTTAGTTGAATCTTTTCCAAGAGCAAGACATGAAACCGGAGCGATATTTGTAAAAATAAAACTTGCTAATAATAGTGTTATAATTCTCTTTTTCAATGTTTTAAGTCCTCTAAAAAATATACTTGCATTTTCTATATCAGTATGATAACATAATACTGTTGCAAATGCAACACATTATTTTTACAACAAATAGAATAATCAAAATTATAACATATGGTTGAATGCGAACATTATACAGATTCTATATATTACCAGCTTGAGCAGACAGCAAAGTATTGCAGATATCTTGGAATGCAGATATTTCATAATTTAGGTTTGCCTGTAACACTGGACGAATTCGTAACTCTTGATACAATATTAACAAACGATAGTATTTGCCAGAGAGATTTAGCAAAGCTGATATTGAAAGATAGAGCAAATACCGGTAGAATCCTAAATTCATTAGAAGAAAAAGGTTATATACAAAGATTCGTTGATACAAAAAATAATCGTTTAGTTCGAAAAATGGAACTTACAAAAGAAGGAAAGGATGTTACTGTAAAAGTTTCCAAAATATTAAAAGACTATATAGATAAAGTTCCGAAAGTATTTTCAGAAGAAGATAAAAATAATTTAATGAAATCTGTAATAAGATTCCGTGAATGTTTAGAAAAAGAAGTAGAAATGAATATATAAGAGGTTATAAAATGGAAGAAAAAATTCAAGAACAAGAAATAAAAGAAGAAAAAGAAACTCAACCGGAAAAACCAAAAGGCGTAAAAAGAACTATTGTCGGTGTTGTTGTTTTAGTTTTAGCTGTTTTATGCGGTTTTTATATAGCTCATGAAATGAAGTATCAATCAACAGATGATGCATATGTTGAAACTACAACAGTAAATGTTTCACCGCGTGTTTCCGGTCAAATTCAAGAAGTTTATGTAACTGATAACCAGCATGTTAAAGCTGGAGATCTGGTTGCAGTTATTGATGCTGACGATTATAAGATTAAACTTGAACAAGCTGATTCTATGTATGAAAAAATAAAATTAGATCAAGCTAATGCTAAAGCAAATTTAGCTGCTGCAGATTCTGCAATAGCTTTAGCAAAAAAAGATTTAGACAGATATACAAATTTATATGAACAAGGTGCAGTTTCAAAACAAACTCTCGATGCCGCTCAGGTAAAATATGATGATGCAAAAGCAGGTTTAACACAGGCAAAACAGGCATTATTTTCCGATAAGAACGGTACAACAGTGGCAGACGCCAATTTAAGATCTGCAAAAGCTGCTAAAGATAAAGCTGCTTTAGATTTATCTTATACAAAAGTTTATGCTCCTCAATCAGGAACTGTATCTTCTCGTAGAGTAGAAGAAGGTATGTGGGTAACTGCAGGTTCTCCATTGTTTACTCTTGTTCCAGAAGAAGTTTGGATTGTTGCTAACTTCAAAGAAAATCAGTTACGAGATATGAAACCAGGTCAGCCTGTTGATATAAAAATTGATACATACCCTAATAAAGTTTTCAAAGGTAAAATTGACAGTATTCAAAGAGCGTCTGGCGCAAAATCAAGCTTATTCCCACCGGAAAATGCTGTTGGTTCATTCGTAAAAATTGTTCAAAGAATACCTGTGAAAATTGTATTTACTGAAAAAATTGATACTGATAAATACAATATCGTTCCGGGAATGTCAGTTGTTCCAAAAGTTAAAGTTAAAAAATAATTAAAGATATAGAATTTTAAAGAATATCGGCACTTTAAAGCCGGTATTCTTTTATCAAAGTTGCATAAAGAGGGAATAATGTCAGAAGAAGTTTTAAAAGAAAACACAATACAACAAGACGATGATAGTCAATATTTACCTGAGAATCCATGGATTTCAGTAATTCCAACAATGCTTGCCGTATTCATATATGTAATTGACGGTACAATCGCGAACGTTGCTTTGCCGCATATGGCAGGAAGTTTTTCAGCTACACGTGATGAAAGTATGTGGATTTTAACAAGTTATTTGATTGCCAGCGGTATTATTATTCCGTCAGTTGATTTTTTTAGTAAACTTCTTGGCAGAAAGAATTTTTATATTATAAGTATTTTGATTTTTACAATTGCCTCAATGCTTTGCGGTATGGCAAGAAATCTTGGAGAAATGGTAATCTTTAGAGTCCTGCAAGGTGCAGGCGGAGGAGGGATTTTACCAATTTCGCAGGCAATTATGATGGAAAGTTTTCCTAAAGAAAAACGTGGTATGGCAATGTCTATTTTTGGTATGGGGGTTATTTTTGCTCCTATTATTGGGCCTGTTTTGGGCGGTTGGATTACGGATAACTGGTCTTGGCCATGGATTTTCTTTATAAATGTTCCTTTTGGCTGTCTGGCAGCAATTTTAGCTAAAAAACTTTTATTTAACCCGCCGTATTCTCATCGTCAGAAAAATGTAAAAATAGATGGGCTGGGATTCTTCTTTTTAGCATTATGGTTATTATGTTTACAGGTATTTTTTGATAAAGGAAACAATGCAGATTGGTTTAATGCTCCTTGGATTTGCTGGTTATTTGCATTGTCTTGCATATCAGGAATTTGTTTCTTTGTTTCTCAGATTGTAAGAAAAGACACTTTAGTTGATTTAAGTGTATTTAAAGACAGAAACTTTGTTATAGGTACAATTGTTCAAGTTGTTATGCAGGCTGTTTTATATGCTTCTCTTGCTGTTCTGCCTCAGTTTTTACAAAGTATGATGGGATACACAGCTTTTTTAAGCGGATTTTCTATGATGCCTCGTGGTGTAGGGTGTATGACGGCAACCATTATTTGTGCGTTTATTGCAGATAAAGCCGATAAAAGACTTCTTGTAGCTATCGGATTATTTTTACTCGGTGTTGCAGGTTTAGATTTAGGCTTTTTAAACTTGCAAATATCAAATATCAATATTATGATTCCAAACTTTATTATGGGGCTGGGAATGGGACTTTCTTTCATTCCGATAATTAACCTTTCAATGGAAACAATGTCAAATGTCCAAATGACAAATGCAACAGGGCTTCAAAATTTGTTAAAAAATATCGGTAGTGCAATAGGAACATCACTTGTTGCAACAATGATTACAAGATTTGGTCAGATTCACCAGTATATGATGGTTGGCAAGTTGAGCGAATTAAATCCTGCGTTTGTAGAACGTGTTCAATCTACAACAGCAGCTCTTTCACAGTATACCCATATTTCTGTTGCAAAACATATGGCTGAATATTCTCAATATGGAACCTTGTTAAAACAATCCAGTCTGTGGGCATTTATGGATTCATTCAGAATATTCGGACTCCTTTGCTTTATGCTTATTCCATTGTTATTGCTGTTTAAAAAGAATAAAGCTAAAGGGTAGAGTATTTTGCCACAAACTGTTAAAGCAAACAATATAATTCTAATGTAGGTCGGCTTTACCAAGCCGACAAAATACAAGTTCTGACTTCTTGTTCTTTACCTTTTTATATTTTGGTTTATAATGTCTGATATGCTTAATATAAATACGGATAATATTACACAGAGTTATGAAGATTTTAGATTAAGAATAAAAGAGGGTAAATCTTTTGCTGTTACCGGTTTGACTTCTGTTTTACGTCTTTTTCTTCTATCGAAAATTAAAACTTATTCAAAGAAAAAGGTTTTATTTATAACCTCGACTGAGCAAAACGCTTTGAAATATAAAAGTGATTTGTTGTCAAGTTTTGGATTACACTCATCAGTAATGCCTTTTCAGAATATTTCTATGTACGAGACTGTGACGCCAAATTTGTATGACTATGCGGAACAATTACAAATTCTGAATAACAAACCTGATATTGTTCTTTGTCCTGTAAAAGCTCTGTTGGAAAAGTTTCCAAATGCTGATTTTTTCAAAAAAAATGCTCTAAAAATAAAAATCGGCGACACTCTCGATTTGAAAACATTGGCAAGAAAACTTGTAGACTTAGGGTATAAAAAATCCACAATGGTTAGTGATATCTCGGAATTCAGTATAAGAGGGGATATTGCAGATATTTATTCTCCGGACGAAAATCCTGTCAGAATTGAACTCTGGGGAGATGAAGTTGTTGATATAAGATATTTTGATAATGAAACTCAAAAATCTGTTGAAAAAATTAAAGAAGCTCAAATTTTTCCTATTTATAAATTTATTACTGCAGGGCAAGAAGATGTTGTCAAAAATCTACAAACAGAGTTGATTGAAAATGATGAGGAAGATGTTCCGGAAGAAAACTATTTTGAGGGAATTGAAGTTTACCAGAATCTTTTTAATAAAAATCTTGTCAGTATTTTAGATTATTTTGAAGATTACACTCTTGTTTTTGATGAAACCGTTGAGATTTATTCTAAATATGAATTTTTGGATGATAACTTTGAAAAACAGCTTGAGGAAAATTTAAAACTCGGTCTGATAAAAAATATTAATGGTAAAAATCATCTTACTTATGAAGAATTTCTAAGAAAAACATCTTATTTTGTAAAAATCGGTTTTAACAATTTTATTGACGGTCAAATGGGTGACTTGATTGAGTTTAATGCCCAGCCGTTGAGAAATTTCGAAGCAAATTTGGATTTAATTACGGAGTTCATTAACAATTCTCTCGCCCCTTGTGAGAGTGGGGATTATAGAATTATCATAGCCACTGATTATCCTGAAAGAGTAAAAGAAATTCTGGCAGAAAGAGAAATATATTCTGTAGAATACGCTGAAAGTATTGTTAGCGGCGGGTGTATTTTAGAAGATTTCAAAACAATTGTCATAACTGATAGAGAACTTTTTAACAAACGCTCAAAAGAAATTACCGCCTCAAAAAAATCCTATTACAAAGAAAAACCTGAATTTATTGAAAATATTAATGATATAAAACCGGGTGAAATTGTAGTTCATTCTATTCATGGTCTTGGGATATATAAAGGTTTATCAAAACAAGAAATTGATGGTCAATTAAAAGATTACTTAACAATTGAATATGCCAATAAAGATAGATTGCATATTCCTGCAGAACAAATAAATTTGCTGTGCAGATACCGCGGTTCAGGTACAGTTAAACCAAAACTTTCCAGAATGGGCGGTAAGGATTGGGAAAACACAAAGGCTAAAGTAAAAAAAGCTGTTGAAGTTGTTGCGTATGATTTGCTGAGACTTTATGCCAGACGAAAAATGCAGGAAGGTATTCAATTTTTACCTGATACAACCTGGCAGCTTGAAATGGAAGAGGCATTTGAATACGTCGAAACTCCTGACCAGTTAAAAGCAATTTCACAAGTAAAATCTGATATGGAATCTTCACAACCTATGGATAGGTTAATTTGTGGTGATGTAGGATTTGGTAAAACAGAAGTTGCAATGCGTGCAATCTTTAAAGCTATAACTTCCGGCAAACAGGTTGCAGTGGTTGTTCCAACAACTATTTTAGCTCTTCAGCATTACCAGACAATAGCAGAAAGATTTAAACCATTCGGTGTCGGTGTAGAACTTCTTTCAAGATTCAGAACTTCAAAAGAGCAGAAAGAAACCGTGAAAAATCTTGCTACAGGAACCTGTGATGTTGTAATCGGTACCCACAGACTTTTACAAGACGGAATTATTTTTAAGGATTTGGGTCTGCTTGTTATTGACGAGGAACATAGATTCGGGGTTCGCCATAAAGAAAAATTAAAACAATTGCGTGAAAATATTGATATACTCTCAATGTCAGCAACTCCTATTCCAAGAACATTATATATGTCTTTATCAGGAATTAAAGATATGTCTGTAATCAATACTCCGCCTAAAAATCGTCTTCCAATAAAAACATTTGTGGGCGAGTGGAACGAAAATATGGTTAAAAATGCCATAAATCACGAATTAGATAGAGAAGGGCAGGTATTTTATCTTTATAACCGCGTTGAAACCATTCAGGAGATGAAAACCCAATTACAAAAAATTGTTCCGAATGCAAGAATTGCCATCGGTCACGGTCAGATGGATGAAAAACAGTTAGAGGAAGTGATTGTTGATTTTTCTAATCACGAATATGATGTTCTTCTGGCAACAACAATTATTGAGAACGGAATTGATATTCCAAATGCAAATACAATGATAATTCATGATGCTGATAGATTTGGTCTTGCGCAATTATACCAGTTGAGAGGCAGAGTTGGACGTTCACAAAGACAAGCTTATTGTTATTGTTTCTACAAAAAATGTAAAGAAATTACAAAAGATGCTGTCCACAGACTCAAAGCAATAAAAGAGTTTACAACCCTTGGCAGCGGATACCAAATTGCACTTCGAGATGTTGAAATCCGCGGTGTCGGGAATATCCTGGGTACAAAACAACACGGGCACATGATAAACGTTGGTTTTGACACATACTGCGAACTTCTGGAAGAAACAGTTTTAGAGCTTCAAGGTGAAAAGGTTGACAAGGTTAATCCAACTATTGTTGATATAAATGTAACAGCTTACATTCCTGATGAATGGGTGGGTTCTTCCGAACAAAAAATGATAGAATATAAACGTTTAGCAGATGTAAAAACATCTATTGAATTAGATTATATTGTAGAAGAATGGAGAGACCGTTTTGCAAAACCCCCGGAGTCCGTTGAAAATCTTATCAAATTGATTAGACTTAGACTTTCTGCGACAGAAATAAAAATTTCTGCAATAAGGGAAGCCGGTGAAACTATTCGTGTTTATACTCCATATTCTAAAGCCGAATGGAACATTATTCAAAAAGTTTTGCCGGCAAATCTGGCAAGAAAAATTAAATTTACAATAGCACCTAAATCATGTACAGAGGGGACGTCAATATTGATTATCAATACTTCGTATGTAAATTTTAATGAAGAATTTAACATTTTAAGTGATTTGTTTTATTATATACATAAAGTTAGTCATGAATATTAAAGAAAGAGAGTTATTATGAAAGGTTCAAAAATACTTGCAACATTAATGCTATCAGCAATATTGTTTACAGGTTGCGGATTAAAAGATCAACAGGCTATTATTAAAATTAATGACGGTGCTGTTACTCAAAAAGATTATGATGATTTGATGAATCAACAACTTGCTCAATCTCCTTTTGCTAAAATGGGCGTTGGTGATATGAAAGGTAACAAAGACGGATTTTTATATTTAATGACTGAACAACGAGTTATCAATCAGCTAATTATTCAGGAAATCTTGAATCAGGAAGCTAAAGCAAGAGGAATCAAGGTTACAAATAAAGATGTCGATGAATCTGTTAAGAAAATAATGGATAAAATGGGCGGCAGAGACCAGTTAATGAATGTTCTGAAACAAAATGGTGTATCTGTTGCTGATTTCAAAAAAGATGTAAGAAATCAGGTTAAAATGCAAAAACTTGCTAATTCGGCAGGTAAAATTGATGTAAAAGACGCAGATTGTAAAAAATTCTATGATCAAAATATTGATAAATTTAAACACGATAAACAAGTTAGAGCTTCTCACATTTTAGTTGCTGCTAACCCTTATCAAATTCAGCAAGAATTAACTTCTGACCCTAAGAAAAAATTTGAAGAAAAAGAATTGAAAGCTAAAGTTGAAGAAGTTATGGCTCAGAAAAAAGCTGAAGCTGAAAAATTAGCTAAAGAATTACAGGCAGATAATTCAAAATTCGCAGCTTATGCAAAAAAATATTCAGAAGATCCAAATTCTGCTAAACAGGGCGGAGATTTAGGTTTCTTTGCAAAAAATACTATGGTGAAAGAATTTGCAGAAGCTGCATTCAATGCAAAACCTAATACTGTAACAGAACCTGTAAAATCTCAATTCGGTTATCACATTATCCTTGTTACAGATAGACGTGAGGCTGGTGTTATGCCTTACGAAAAAGTTAAATCAGATATTAAAGATTATTTAGTAAACGAAAAACAAATTAAAGCTCTTGATGATTTAACTCAAGCTGCGAAGAAAAAATCAAAAATAGAGTTTGTAGAAGAAAGATACAACCCTGAAATTATCAATAAAAAATTACATAAACAAGTTAATGATATTTCAGGCGGGGCAGCTGACAAATTACAAAAAGAATCTAAAGATAAAAAGAAAAAATAGTTAAAAATTTTATATAAGGTAAAAAGACTTTCTGGATACGGAAAGTCTTTTTATTTTTTAAAAAATCCTACAAACGTTTTATTATTTATTTAACTTACTCTGGTATAATTATTTTATGTTAGATTTATCATCACCGGCAATATATATTCCTACAGTATTTATAACGTTAGTTGCAATTTTTGTATCTATTCTTTATAAAGATGCGCGTAAAAATACAAAAGCTAATACTAAAGGTTTGCCTTACTATGGAGAGATTGCACTTTCTATGGGATATCTAAATCGTAATATTCTGGAAAACGGCAGGTTTGTGTACCGTAAAAATGTAAACTCTGAAATAGAATATGATAATAATTTATACAATTCTTTGCGTCATGCAGGCACATTATATTCAATGTTTTTGTATGAAAAGTACGGGCTTGAAAACAGATACCATGATTCAAGAGTACTGGCATCCAAATATTTTATTGACAGATATGTAAAGAAACTCGGGAAAGATAAATATATTGTCCTTTCTTTACCTGAGGAAGAAAATATAAAATTTCCAATTGCCAAATCCGGTGCTGCAGGAATTGCTCTATGCGCATTGTGTGACTTATATAAAGAGAATGAAGTAGATTTAAAAATATTGCAGGGATTGGGTGAATTTCTTTTATGTCTGCAAGCAGAAGACGGAAGAATTTATGCTTATTATGATTTTGAAAAAAGATTGATAAATCGTGAAGCAGAAGCCGTGTATTATGCAGGAGAAGCGGCTGCAGGACTTGTTTATTTATATGAAATTGACTCTCAGCAAAAATGGCTGGACGCAGCTAAAAAAACACTTTTATATCTTGCAAAAAACAGAAAAAAACAGGGGGTCGATGTTCTATTTGATCACTGGTCTGTTCTTGCCATAGAAAAACTTTTTGAATTAGACCTTGTTACTCCGGAAGAAAAAAATACATTAAGGGCATATGCAGAACAAATGGCTATTCCTATGTTGAGTAATCAGATTACTAATCCTAAAAACAGTTATTATGGCGCATTTAAAGATAACGTCAGACCTTGCAGTCTTGGTACTATTATGGAGGGATTGGCCTCAATCTATTTTTGTACAGATAATGAACAGCTAAAAACAATCATTTTTAAATCTTTATCAATAGGTAATATGTTTTTGAGCAAAGTTCAAGTTAAAACGGGAGAACAAGCAGGAGGTCTGCCAAATTCTGCAAACTGGGTCAAACCCGGGGTAACTCCGAATGCAAGTGTTATTCGCATTGACAACATACAGCATGTCGTCACCGGCTGGCTGAAATTTCAAAATATTTTAAAACTTACTGGTAATTAGCAAGAACTGTTTTATTTCTACCATCGTTTTTTGCTTTGTATAATGCAATGTCTGTTTCTTCAATAAATTTTTCTTTTGAATCAATATCGTCTGTTAACTGGCATGCCCCGATACTTACAGTAATATTAATCTGTTGTCCTTGATAGGTCAAATTTAGAGTTTCTATGGTTTTTCTAAAACGTTCTAATGGTATTAATGCTTGTTGAATATTTGTTTCTGTGAGAATTACTGTAAATTCTTCACCTCCAAAACGAAATACTGTATCTGTTTTTCTGAAAGTTTGCAGTGCAGCGTTAGCGACTTGTTTTAAAATATAATCACCGCATTGATGGCCATATGTATCGTTAACCTGTTTGAAAAAATCTATATCAAACATAACAAGAGTAAGATTATTTTTATATCTCTGCGCTCTGAGAAACTCTTTTTCAAAAGAATTGTCAAAACATCTTCTGTTAGATAGTCCTGTCAGTTCATCTGTTAAAGACAAATATTTTGTTCTTGAGTACATAAAATTGATTTGTTTTATAACTTCAAGTTTATTTTCTTCCGGTACGTCAAAATCTCTTATAATATGCTCGATATTTTGTTGAATTTCGTCTAATAAACCATCCGGAATATCAAAAGACATTTCTTCTAAATCTTCAACCATAAAGCTCCTCTTACTGTTACTTTATCACAAAAATTTTAAACTTTCTTCTTTCTAGCTGTAAGTTTTTAATCGTCAAATTTATAGTATAACTTTAATTGTTAAACAAATTTGTTTACAATTCTCAATGTAAAAAATTCCAATTATTTATAAGAATGGAATTAGGTTATTGTATTACAATTTCAAGATTTTCAACATAAGTTAGAGCTTTTATTAATTTAAAATCGGTAAGCTTCAAGAAGTTTACCGATTTTTATAATTCATTAAATGTTTTTAAAAAAGGCGACACCCAGATTCGAACTGGGGGATAAAAGCTTTGCAGGCTTCTGCCTTACCACTTGGCCATGTCGCCACTATATTTATAATATACGTGATACATAACAATATGTCAAGTGAAAGGTTTATGCAATAATTTCCTCAAAAACCGTCTAAAATAGTAATCTAAAAAATACCATACAGAGCAACAATAAACCAGCTCAATGTGACTAGAACTTACAAATCCAGCATTTTTGCGCAAGATTTTCTATCTACAGTTATTTGATTACTTTTTTCAAGATTTTTTATTGAAACCTGATGTTTTAATATTTCATCTTCACCCAAAATGAATGCATATTTAGCAACTTTTGCAGCTTTTTCAAGTTGTTTTGAGAATTTTTTATTTGTTAAATCAAATTCTACATTTAAACCTTGAGCTCTAAGTTCTTCTGCTAATACAAACGCATCAACAGGGAAATTTGATACAATATAACCATCTAATTTTTTAGGTTCTTTTTCAGGCAGTAAAGATATTAATCTTTCCATACCCATAGCAAAACCTACCGCAGGAGTCGATTCACCGCCTAATTGTTCTACAAGGCTATCATATCTACCACCGCCGCATACAGCATTTTGTGAACCTAAATTATTTGATTTAATTTCAAACACAGTTCTATTATAATAATCTAATCCTCGAACTAAAAGTTTATTTTCAGTAAATTTAACTCCCATTCTGTTCAAGTATAATTTTAATTCTGTATAATGTTCTGCACATTCATCACATATAAAATCAGAATTAATAACTTCTTGAATTTCAGGTTTATCAAAAATCTCTTTACAAGATTCGACTTTACAATCCAACAATCTCAACGGATTTTTTTCATATCTGTTCTGACAGTCTTCACATAAATTATTAAAGTACGGTTTTAAAACAGCTTTTAATTTATTTTTAAATTCTTCACGGCATTTAGGACACCCGAGAGAATTTATTTCAACTTCCAAATCATTAAGTCCCAAAGCTTTTAAATAATTTTCAGCCATTAAAATAACTTCAGCATCTGCTGTAGCTTGTTTAATGCCAAACATTTCAACACCAACCTGATGGAATTGTCTTTGGCGTCCGGCTTGAGGTCTTTCATATCTAAACATTGGACCGTGGTACCAAAGCTTAACAGGAGCTGACAATCTTGACATACCATTTTCGATAAAAGATCTAACAACACCTGCCGTATTTTCAGGTCTTAAAGTTATTGATCTGTCACTTTTTTCAAAAGTGTACATTTCCTTATTGACAATATCTGTTGTATCTCCAACTCCGCGAGAAAACAATTCGGTCACTTCTATAATTGGAGTTCTAATTTCTTTGAATCCATATTTAGAAAAAACATTATTAGCTTTTTCTTCTAACATATGCCACATATTTATATCCTGTGGCAAAATATCTTTTGTTCCTTTTAAAACTTTAATAATCTTAGCCATACAGTAATTATATAATTTCAATCAGCAATGTCAAAGGGGTGCTACGTACGTAGATATGCCACCAGTTTTTGAATCAAGACTCCATTTATTCAACTCCGTAAGGAATTTTGCCGCACGGGGCATAATGCCACCAATTATTTAATATCGACATCAAATATTCAGCTCCGCAAGGGTGTTACACACGTAAATTCGCCACCAATTGTAACCTAAAGTAAGTTTTATTATTATACTGAGGTTTTGACCGAATTATCTAAAAAAAAAGAGGACCTAAACCACACGATCCTCTATAAAAACAAGTCAAAATAATATATGATGGTTATGTAAATTGCATATCATAAAGCTTTTTATACTCTCCGTCCGCAATATTTAAAAGTTCAGTATGCGTACCTATTTCTACAAGATTACCGTTATTAATAACAGCTATTCTATGTGCATTTTGTATTGTAGACAAACGGTGAGCTATGACAAAAACAGTTCTATCTTTCATCAGATTATCTATCGCCTGCTGAACAATATGTTCTGCCTGATTATCAAGTGCTGATGTAGCTTCATCAAGAATCAATATCGGTGCATTTTTCAAAAAGGCTCTTGCTATTCCAATTCTCTGCTTCTGACCGCCTGATAACAACACTCCGCGTTCACCGATTTGTGTATCCAAACCTTTTTCCAACGAATTTATAAAATCTTCCAGATAGGAATTCTTTATTGCTTCCTGCAACTGTTCCTCTGTAGCCTTTAAATTACCTATCATTATATTTTCTCTAATAGTACCCTCAAACAAGAAGTTATCTTGAAAAACAATTGCAATATGAGCTCTCAAATCGTTCAATTGAATATCATTTACTGAAACCCCATCGAATTTTATATCTCCACCTTTAACAATATAAAATTTTGGAAGTAAATTAACAATAGTTGTTTTTCCTCCTCCGGAATTTCCAACAAGAGCAATAGTTTCACCCTTTTTAACTTCCAGTGTAATACCTTTTAATACAGGTTTGTCTTTTACATAATAAAAATGGACATCTTCAAATGAAATTTTATCATTAAAATCAGGAAACTTAACTGCTCCCTCTTTGTCTCTAATTGCAGGCACTTTATCCAACTTGGCAACAACTCTTTCCATTGCACAAAGACAGGTTGTCATATTTTTTGCATTATTTCCTAAACCTTTGATAGGTGTATACAGCATAATAAGTGCAGTAATAAATGATACAAACTGTCCTGCTGATAATGTTCCTTTAACAATAAAATAACTTCCTAAACCTATAACAGCTCCTATTCCAAAAGATACAATAATATGCATCATTGGAGATAACCATCCGACATGTTGAGTTATTTTCATTCTAAGCCCAAATACAGCGTGAGCTATCTTTGAGAATTGTTTTTTCTTCAAATCGTATAAATTATACGCTGCTATAATTTTATTTCCTGCAAAAGCTTCATTGTATGTTGTTAAAACTTTAGCATTTTCACCCTCTGAACGATTGTAAACATCTTTAATAGCAGACTTCATCTTCATTAACGGTATCATTGCACAGGTCAAAACAAAAACTGCAATAATAGCTAACTGCCATGAGTTATAAAACAAAACAGCAGTTAAAGATATCGAAGAAAACAATCGAGAAATACATGTTTTCATATTTGTCAAAAGTCCGCTGCAAGACTTATCGGCATCGTTATTATAAGCTTTTAAAACTTTACCTGATGTTTGTCTGTCAAAGAAAAATGATGTTTGGTGCATTAATTTTTCATACAAATCTATTTTTAAATCATTTGTAACTCTACCACCCACCCAATCATTCATATACGTTGCAAGGTAATTAAATGTACCTTGAATAGTTGTAAATAAAATGATTAAAAACGGAATATACCAGGGTGATTGCATCTGTTTATCCAGCATCACAATATCCATATAAGGCTTTAATGATAACGCGATAACCGCATCCAAAGCTCCTATAGGGATTGCTAACCCTAAAGCTAAAAAGGTTCTAAATAAATAAGGCTTAAAATAAGGTAAAATTGTTGACAAACTGTGATAATTTTCATTATCACAATATTTTTCATCTAATTTTGTTTTTATTATTTGAAAAAATTTATTCATATCTTCTCCGCGAAATGTCTACCAACTAAAACAATAATTTAAATATCTACAGCTATTGAAATTAAAACCGTAAATAGTTACCCCCCCCCGAAAATTCGTTTATAGAGAGGTTTTTCAGATTTTACAAATATCAGATTTTTTAAATATTCAGCACACGGGATTTCAACAAAATGATATGTAAATACTGATAAAACAATTACACACAATATTGTTATAACTAAAGGTATTATAGGGTGATTATGCATAAATATTGGCACTTTTTTCCAAAGTCCAAAACATAGAATCTTGCCAATAACATAATGAATTACATACACTGAATATTGATATTTCCCCAAAAATACCCAAATATCTTTATTAACAAAATTTGAAAAATATCCTTTGTTAATAAGAAATAAAATAAATAAAATAACAAACAATATTACATATACAAAATTATTAATTTTCACATGCGGAATACACATCCACCAAAAAATAGCCCCAAAAAATAAAACTTCAAAAATTGTAATAAGTATCTTTTGCCAATTTAAAACATTAAATTTGGAAATCTTCTGAATATATTCTTTGTAAAAATATCCGATAATACAACCTAAGCCTATACCACCTAGAGCTCTCAATATACCTATATTAAAAATATGATAATAATTATGATAAGGATCTGCATATCTTCCATATTGTAATATTTGTAAAATAATATAACTTAAAATTGAAACAAAAAAACATATCCAAAATTTAAATTTATCTGGCACAAATTTAAAAATACAAAAATAAACTAACAAGCCAAAAAATAAAGCTGAACAGAACCATAAAACAGGATTAGCCCCAATACCCCAACATATACCAAAATGATTTAGTAATAATACTGTTAATATATTAGGAACAACTTTAAAATGCATGGTATTCAATAACCATCCACCAATACAAAGTATTGTAGCCCAAGCTATCACAGGAGATAATCTTATATATTTTTTCTTAATAAAATTACTTAAACTAATAGAATCTTTAAAAGTAAGAACCAAGAAAAATCCTGCAATTATAAAAAATCCTTCAACACCATTATTAGAATGTGCAAAACAATCATGTAATGTTTTATAAATATTTATATCTTTAAATAATTTGGAAAAAGACCACGCACTTGAAACACAACAGTGTAACATTACAATTCCACAAATTAAAAATGTCCTTAAAAATTCTATATTTTTTAACTTTTGCATTATTTTGTCCTATACTCTTTCCTTATTATCTATAATTGTTTTCTGAATAAATTCTTCAGAATCTTTACGCAGTGAATTTAATCTGTTATTAACACTAATATAGTCAATATCTTGTTCAACAATACTCTCACTTTCATTTACAAACCTATCTTTCAACCCAAACAATTCCATAAGAACAAAAAGTTTTTCGGATTCAAAAATTCTTGAAAATATATAAAAAGATTTATTAAATATAATTCCAAAACATATACCATGGTATGAATTTGTAAACAAATACTTACAACCGATAATTAGCCCCAAAAATTCCTCTATTCCAACAGGGGTCGGCAACGAATCTTTAAAATCAATTACATTTCTTGAGTATGAATTTATTTCTACAACTCTAAGATTTCTTTCTTTTGCAAATGCGGCTGCTTTTTCTCTCATATCAAGATTATTATCAGCACAGTTATAAACAAGGATATAATCTTCCTTTATTTGCGGTTTTTTAGAAATTTTTATATAATCTTCAGCCTGTAATAAAAATACCGGATCAATTGTAACAACTACGTCATCTCTTTGTATTGCCTGTTTAAAATCTTCTAATTTTAAAAGATTTCGAATAGATATATATTTAAAATTTTTGGCATATTTTTTAAGCATAGCAGCATTCTTACCAGTTAAATTACCATAACCAAAATCAACAGAATAAGCTACATTATCTTTTTTCTTCATATTAGGCAAATCACACAAAAATCCTCTGTCATAACCTCCAATTTTAAATTTTGCCCAGGTAATATCTGTTTCACATACAAAACGGTTTATATTTTTTAATTGAGATAGAGTACCTAATTCATATCTATACTTTGTAACCTTACAATATCTTTTGAAAAATTTTGCAAATTTCAGTTTTTTTTGCAATACATACAATCCATAAATCAAATTTTGTTGTAATGTTGAATAATCTTTTTCTCTAAAGTTATTTAGAATTTTTTCTGTGATAAAATTCAATCTCGCAGTTTCTGGATAATAATTTACAATAACATTACTAACACCGTGTTTATCTAAATATTTCTGGAAAGCATAAGAATGTAATGCTGCACCAAAATTATAAGTAGCAGAGTGCATATTAAAAGAAATCGTTCCTACATCATAATGTTTTTCTTTACCTTTATATTTAAAAATGTTCTGGCCATTTCTAATTTTAAATTTTAAACCCAGTATATTAAAAACCGTATGTTCTTTTTCTTCTTTTTTTGAATATAAAAAATCTTTAAATTTCATCCATCACCTGTAATTTTAAATCCCCAATTGTTCTTTCAAACATCTCATCTAAATCTACTATTGCCCTCCAGCCAAGAGCCTCCAGTTTTTCTGTATCAAGACATATTAGGACTGTTGGATTGTAACCGCGGTTAACATCATCTATTTCAAAAACAATTTTGGTTTTGTCATTTTCTAAAGATTTCGCCATATCTGCAATCGAAATATACGTATTTTTATTCGCTACATTATATGCATTATTCTTTTCACCTTTGGTTAATATAGTGAAAATTCCGCGAATTGCATCTGTTGTATAACAATAATTTCTTTTAGTTTCACCTTTAGTATGAAGTACAATATTTTCTTCATTTATTACAGATTTTGCAAATTGTGCAAAAACTCTATTATCATATTTTGAAACTCCTGCACCAAAAGTTTGGGCAAGTCTTGCAATTTTTACAGGTACTCCATATTCACACCCATAAGACACACATAAGGTTTCAACCATTCTTTTACTCTCTGAATAACTGCTTCTCGGATTTAAAATATCTATAAATCCATAATCATCTTCTTTTATATTTTCTTTTGACGGCACTCCATAAACTTCCAGTGATGATAAATACACCATGCCTGTAATTTTTTTATTCTTTGCAAATTCCAAAACATTTCTGGTGCCGTTTATTGCTGTATAAATAGTTTCTACAGGTTTTTCGACAAAATCTTTTGATGATGTTGTACTTGCTGTATGAATAATATAATCAACTCTTCTTTCTGTTTGAATTTTTTGATTTATATCCTGCACCAAAAAAGAAAGTCTTTTTGATTCGTCAAAAACAGATTCAGCTTTTGATTTATCGCGCACAAGAGCGATTACCTGTGTGTTGTACCCTGATGAGAGCAGACTTTTCACACAGAGTTTGCCAAGCAAGCCTGTTGCTCCGGTAACAAGAACTGTTTTTCCATCAAAAACTGACATATCAAAATTCGTGGTTATATTTTTTATATCTTCTTCAAAAATAGTATTTGTCATAATTTTATTTCCCATTTTGCAATCCAAAAGCTTCTAAATCCTCTTTATAACGAATTAACGCTCTCAAGATATATAAATCTTCAATCGTTGTAATTTTTATATTCCCGCGGTTTCCACTAACCATATACGTTTCTTTATTTAAGCTTTTAAATAAAGTACAGGTATCAACAATATCCGTATAATTAGGATTAGTTTTTCTTGTAATTTCATGAGCCTGCACAACTTCCCCCAGATGGAAACTCTGCGGAGCCTGTGCTGCATAAGTGTGTTTTCTATAAGGAACATGTTTTGGATTTATTTCGTTTTCGCATATCAAAATTGTTTCAAAGCAAGAAGTACAAGTTATTGCATTACCATTTTTTCTGGCACATTCAATATTTGAAGTAATAACTTCCGGAGTAATATTTGGTCTTACGCCATCATGAATTAAAACGATTGAATCGTCAGAATTCTCACTTTGAGCAAGTTTCAGAGCATTATAGATAGAATCCTGCCCGGTTGCTCCACCTTTTACAATACCTGCAGTTTTAGTTATATAATAATGCTTAACTAAATCTTGCATATACTCATAATAATCAGGATGAATTGATATATAAATTTTATCAATCCCTTCATGTTTTTGAAAAAGTTCAAGAGTGTGAATAATAATAGGTTTATCATTAATTTTCAAAAACTGTTTTGGAATAGAGTTTTCTCCATTACTAAGTCTTTGCCCTGTTCCACCTGCAAATATTATTGCAATATTAGTCATCTTTCTCCCCGTTCATAATTTGTTTAATTAGCTCTACCACACGTTCAGAAGCATGTCCGTCTTCTATAGAACCTTTTCCGGTCAAAAATTCTTCCACTCTTTTTTTGTATGAATCCATATCAAAGTTTTCAATATTTTTAACAAGTTCATCATTATTAATCGCAATAGAAAACGGTGTTTGTTCCAATGGATAATAAAAACCTCTATCGTTATTAAACTTATCGATATCTGTTGCAAATATAAATCCAGGATTTTTTGTCAAAACAAAATCAAAAATACAGCTAGAATAATCTGTTATTGCAGCATTTGCACTAACAAGCAATTCTTGAATATCAGGATAAAAAGTTCCATCAATCACTTTTGAGCTCTCTGTTATCAAGCATTTATCAAACTTCTTCGCTCTAGGATGCAATCTTGATATACAAACCCAATCTCCTCCAAATTTATTATTCAAGGTTTCTAAAATTCTGTCATAATCTAATTGATAACAGCTTATATCATTATCATCCCTGAATGATGGAACAT
This sequence comes from uncultured bacterium, assembly GCA_958366705.1. GTDB lineage: Bacteria > Cyanobacteriota > Vampirovibrionia > Gastranaerophilales > Gastranaerophilaceae > Zag111. The sequence goes on along the minus strand of CATXCB010000004.1, from coordinate 99,780 downwards.
AGAGTAATACTTTTTTATCTTTAGGAATATTATAAAACGCATAAACTTTATTTTTTATATCTTCTGATTCTTTAAAGAAAACATCATTTCTCGGATGTCCAACTTGTTTGATTTCATTTTCGAACCACAAAGCTCTTTTAAAGATTTGATTTTCAAACTCACTGTTAGTCAGCAAATAATCCATCATAGAAGAATCAAATTTTGCTCGATTTACCCACTCTTGCTTTAATTCTCCGGTAAAAGCTTTAACATCTGCATCAAGTTTTTTTATACCAAACGAACCATGCCAGGTTTGAATATAATATTGATTTTTCTTTTTAGTAAGTCCTTTTTTAATAAAATAATTTTTTCTCTGGTTATCTATCCAAAGTTTTGCACCGGCTAATTCTTCCAATGCTGATTTTGTATTATACCCAACCAGACGAATATTTTTCGGGAAATTTTTTTCCTCTTTAGAAACATTTTTTACAAGCCAAACCAAATCATACGGCAAATTTTGCTTGATAATTTCTTCTGCTATATATTTAGGGTTACAGCCGTATCCATTACCGTTAAAATTAGAAAAAACAATCTTATTGTTATCTATAGGCATTGAATCGCAAATTTCTTTATAATATTTAGACTGATCAATCCTGATTGGAATACCTAAAAACATAATCAATTTATCTGTCCCACTGTTTGTTATAGAAAAAATACGTTCTAACGGTCGTAATTTAGCCACTTATCTCTCCTTTTAACATGTTCAATTCCTCTTTTTCTTCTTCTGTAAAAGCAGCTTCATCCGTATGATGCGGACAAATACTTTTTGGAAAACTCATGTAGTTTCCATAAATATTTTTCAACATAAAATCGGTATCATTCGGACAATTAAACTCATACCCCTCAAACTTAATCTTTTTCAATGGAAAAATCTGCTCATAATCATAAATCCAATTATTCCATCTATGCGGAAAATCAATTCCCCAGTGAATGGAAGGTTTTATTCTTTCATCAACCTCTATTTTTTCGTTAATTTTCTCTTCAGTAATATTTTTAAAGAATTTTTCTAAAGTCGAAATATCAGATATTCTAAAAGGATTTAAACTAATCATTTTTCTGATATTTTTAATCTTTTTATTCAGCTTTTTCTTATCACTGCCTTGAACACTTGTATAATAGAAATCATGCGGAAAAATATCCACAAAAGCCTGCCTTATTTTTCTGTGGCGAATCTTCAAAATACAGGTTGCAGAGGCGTGTTTATCTCTCCAAAGCTCGCAGTACAAATCAGGATTAGTAGTGCAAGAATTAAATATAGCAGGGAATTTTTCATAATCTTCCCTCATCATATCTGTATCAACATCATCATCCCACGGTATAAAACCTTTATGACGCATTGCCCCTAATAAAGTTCCGCCGCTAAGCCAGTATCTTATATTGTGAGAAGCACAAATTCTATCCATTTCTTTTAAAATAGACAACAATGCAAGTTGATAATCCCTTAAAAACCCATCTGCCGGAGGGATTTTAGTAATATCAGAATATTGAGTATAATCTACAGACACTCGTTTTTTATTTGCGGATTTTAATATTCTAAATTTTATGCCTAAAATTTTTATTAATTTATGGCTGTAATCTGCGTCTGATATTGAAAAAATATTTAATAATATCCCTTTAAAAATACGTAAAAACGTACTTTGAGAAGTATAAGAATTCTCTTCCATTTTGCCCGATTATTTTGACTTAATTCCAATTTATTAGCCATCAGGTTATTAACCTTATGGTTAATACTTATAGATACAAGTTAACTTAAAAAATAAGATAAATCAAGCATTATTAAGAGTTCTTAAATTTACATCAAAGAACAATAAGGATTGGATGTTAATAAAAAATTTCTGTTAATAAAATTTAGGTTATTCTTTTAATTATTTTATACAATTCTGAATATTTTCAAGTTTAAATTCCCATTCATAAGCGGTTTTTATACTCTCTTCAAGTGTCTTTTCCGGACACCAGCCCAATACAGATTCAGCTTTACTTTTGGAAGCTACAAGAATAGGAGGATCACCGGCTCTTCTAGGTTTTTCATTTACTAAAATAGATTTCTGTGTGACTTTTTCACAATTTGAAAAAACTTCTTTCACACTGCTGCCCTCCTGTGTTCCAAGGTTAAAGAAATTAGTCTCGCCGCCATTTTCTAAATATTTAAGAGACAGAATATGTGCTTTTGCTAAATCTTCAACATTTATATAATCTCTAATGCAAGTTCCGTCTTTGGTACAGTAATCAGTTCCATACATTTCGAAAGTTTTACCTCCAGAAAATGTGGATTTCAAAATATTTGGTATTAAATGAGTTTCAGGTTCATGCCATTCGCCAACACAATTTTCTGAATCCGCCCCTGCAACATTAAAATACCTCAGTCTTACAGATTTCAAACCATACGCTTTATCATAATCATCCATAATATTTTCAACCATCAATTTTGATTTTCCGTATGGATTAATTGGTATTTGAGGATGATTTTCATCAATCGGAGTATAGATTGAATTTCCATAAGTTGCTGCTGTTGAAGAAAAAACGATATTTTTAACATTATTTTCGAGCATTGCATTTAGCAGATTTAATGTTCCAAAAACATTATTGTAATAATATTTTTGCGGATTTTGAACAGACTCGCCAACCTGAGAATATGCAGCAAAATGGACAACTGCAAAAATATCAGTGTATTTAAAAAACACAGATTTTATATCCTGAATATTTTTCAAATCCCCTTGAATAAAATCTATAACTCTACCCTTTGCCTGAATAGAGTTTAAAGATTCTATAATTTGTTTATGCCCTAATTCTAAACTGTCAAAAATTACAACATCATATCCAGACTTCAATAATGATATGACAGTATGAGAACCTATATAACCTGCTCCGCCGGTAACTAAAATCATGTTTTCCACCCCTGAATACTATTATATCACAAATTTATATATAAAATTAATAGAAGTTAATAAATAATATCAACGCACTGGAAATTTTAATTAAAATGTTTTATACTATAAATGTAGTAGAATAAATTATATTTAGTTTTGGTGTGGAATCCATCTATTTGAAGTATTGTTTTTACAGTATTGTTAGTTAAAATTGTATAGTAATGTAAAAAAATATGACTAATCGGTCAATTATTTTTTATCACAAGACTTATAGAGAAAAAATGTAGGTAGATTTAGTTTTGGAAAATTTGACAAATAAACAAGTAAATAAAACTAAAAAGTCTGATAAAAAGAACTTGAGTTCAAATCCTATTGGAAAAGTAAAAAGTCCGATAGAGAATGCTCCTATGATTTCTGTTCCTAAAAATCCTTTTTCTGTTGATAATTCAACTATTGAAAAAGTTAAAGAAACAAAAACTACCAAAAAGAAACTTGAAAAATTAATCAAACCAATATCTGTTGCAGAAGAAACAAGTTTAAACAGTATTGTTGAGACTATAAATAATTTCAATACAACAATTACAAAATCAAGACTTTATAACACAGAGCCGGATAACACAACATTTAATATAAATTCGAACATTAATTACTTTGACATTATGAAAAGCGTTTCTGATGCCTTTCAAAATAACAATAGTATTGTAGATTTATTTAACCAATTGAATAATATTTTTGTAAATAAACTAAAATGGTGTTTTATTGGATTCGGATTGCTGCATGAGCAGTCAAAATGTATAAATCTGAAAATTCACAGTAATGCAGGAAATTCATACTCTTCAAAAGTATTTTTGTCAGATGAAAATAATCCTATTATTCAATGCTTTAAAACAAAATCTATCATCGAAAAAGACAATATTAATTACTTAAATATACCATATTTAATGAAAACAGGTTCTGTAATACTTCCTATGATGTCTGTCAATAAATGTATTGGCGTAATGCTTGTAGGACAATGTATTACAAATATAAATACCAATATTGTAACATTCTTTTCTAATTATATGGGAATGTTTATTCATAATGTTCAGCTTCTGGAACAAACAAGCAAATATGCAAATACAGACACTTTAACATCACTATACAATCACAGAGGTTTCCAGGAAAAATTAGCAAAAGAACTTGAAAAAGCAAAAACAACAGAAAAACCTTTATCTGTTGTTATGTTCGACGTTAATAATATTTCAAAAATAAATAGAGAACTAGGTCACGCAAAAGGCGATGAAGTTATAAAAATCATTGCTGAAAAAGTTAAGCAAAACATAAGAAACACAGACATCGCAGGAAGATACGGCGGCGACGAAATTGCAATAATAATGCCTGAAACAGATACCCGTGATGCAAAATACTTAGCTGAATACATAACCTACTGCTTATCCTGCTGTTTTGTTGATGATGTTGGGCCGGTAAAAGTATCTGTAGGAATCTCAACGTACCCTGAATGTTCTCAAGATCAGGAAAAATTATTAATTCTGGCAGAACAGGCAATGTTTATATCTCAGGCTAAAGGGTACAAAGAAGGTATGTCTGCAATTGTAAGTTCTTCTGATTTTAATTTCTGGGATGATGTTGCTCTGAACTCATTTGCAGAAGTTCTTGCAAAACGCCATTCTCAAATAGGAATAAATTTTGAAGAAGAACTTGTACATAAATTCAATCAGGAAGAAATTGTTAACCATAATCACTTGATGGAAATGGCAACATCTTTAGCCGGTGCAATTGATGCTAAAGACCCATATACAAAAGGTCACTCAACTTCTGTTTCAAGATATGCAGAAGCACTGGCACGCGCGATAAATTTACCTGAAAATGAAGTTGAAAGAATTAAAATCGGAGCACTTTTACACGATGTAGGTAAAATCGGAATTCCGGAAAATGTTCTAAAAAAACCTGGCAAATTAACAGATGAAGAATGGGAAATAATGAAGCAACACCCTACAATAGGAGCAGAAAAAGTTCTTGCTCCAAATGAGGCTTTACGAGATTTAATTCCGATTGTAAAATACCATCACGAAAGATTAGACGGAAAAGGTTACCCTGAACAGTTAAAAGGTAATGAAATACCGTTAGCTGCAAGAATTGTATCTGTCGCAGACACCTATCACGCTCTTGTAAGTGATAGACCGTACAGAAAAGGTATGCCTATTGAAAAAGCCTGTGCAATATTAAAAGAAGGTGCCGGTACACAATGGGATGCAGATTTAGTTAGACAATTTATATCCATTGCTCCATCTTTAACGACAAGTGTATAATCTGCATATTACTCTTTTGTCTATACAATTTATTAAAAATATCGTCTAATTGATTTATTTAAATAATAAAGAAAAATATGTTATAAATTTATTAGATTATAAAAAACAACATCTTTTTAGAGTTTTAGTTTATATATAATATAACAATATAATATATTTATATATTAATATAAATATTCTTCATGATAGTAGTGTGTAAATATTTGTAGAAAACTTTCCAAACTATTCTATAGCAATAGTTTCAGTATGTTCATAAATTGTAGAAAACTTTTTATTAATTTTAGATAAATTGTAGAAAAGTTTTTAGTTTTAAATTTTATTGTATATAAATGTAGAAAACTTTTATTTTTCTACATTTTATCTACATAGTTTTCTACATAACAAATTTAAACAATATTTATGTATTTTTAAGTAGATAAAAGTCAATCAAAGTCAAACTTTCAGCGATTTAAAAAACTAAAATTTATAATGATAGAAATTTATGTAATATTTTGAAAGAGAGTAAGTAAAATTATTATTATTAATCAGTAAATTTTTTATTTTTCTGCTGAATCAACAAAACAGATTCCGAACTGACTAGTAATCTCGCTGTCACCCTGAACTCGTTTCAGGGTCTCAGATAGTAGATTCCAAACTAAGTTCGGACAAATTTGCAGAAACAAAGATTCTTCGCATACGCTTAGAATGACAAACGAATATGTCATCCTGAATTTATTTCAGTCTGTAAGTTTTGGTAGCACACAAAACGGGTATAACTTAATAGAAATTCTGTTATATTTATTGTATAATTTGATTAAATCTTAGAAAAATTCAGGAGGGAGTATGGAATTAAAAGCTAGGTTTTCAAATCTGTGGGACAAAGTTGTATTATTTTGTGGAAAATATTCTGATCCTTTGACTATATTAGGTTTATGCGTACTTTTTTATTATATATTTTTTCATAATATAGGAACATATTCTCTTATGGATGTGGATGAAACAAGATATGTTGCTATGGCAAGAGATATGTTTCATTCAAAAGATTTTATGACATTATATCTTAATGGAGAATATTTCTTTGAAAAGCCACCATTGTATTTTTGGCAGGAATGTTTGTCTTTTGCTTTATGGGGCGGTAAGGTCAATGAATGGACGGCAAGATTTCCGGTAGCTGCATTGGGTTTTATTTTTTCAATGGTTGTATATGGTGTAGGAAGAATTTATATAAACAGAAGATTTGGTGTTTTCACATCTTTGATAATTGCTACATCCCTTGAATTTATTATGCTTGCAAAATATGCAATACTTGATATTGTATTAACTTTTTATATAGGTTTAGCTTTAGTCGCTTATTTTTCTGTATATTTTTGCAAAGAAAATCATAAAAAGTTTTACTGGTGGGCTTTTTATGTTTTTACCGGACTTGCAGTAATGGCAAAAGGTATTCCAGGGATTGCTGTACCTTTTGGAACAGTATTTTTTACTTCAATTATGGCAAAGAAATTTAAAGAAATTTTTAAACCGGTATTTTTAATTCCAGGGTTGATATTGTTCTGTTTAATTGTATTACCGTGGCATATACTAATGTTCAAAATTCATGATCCGTTATTTTTTAATGAATACATAGTAAAACATCATCTGCATAGATTTTTGAACACCCCTCATAACGAAATTGGCAGAAAACAACCGTTTTATTATTATTTTATAGTGGTTTTATGGGGATTTATTCCATGGATTTTTTCATTAATTGCAGTTTTTGTTGATAAAATTAAAAATTGGGGAAAACTTCACTATGTAGAAAAAGTTAAAAATTTTGATTTTTCAACACTAGATAATACCCATAAATTACTTGCATTATGCTGGGTAACAGCATTTTGGATAATGTTGTTCTTTTCTATGTCCAGTACAAAACTTGCAACATATATATTACCTGTATATTTTCCTCTCGCAGTGATTACCGGTTTGATGTGGAAAGATTATGTAGATAAACAAAAACATGAAAAACCTATTAGTATTTCTGTTCAAATTTTTGGATGGTTCTGTGTAGTCGCAGGTATTGCCGCGATGTTCACGCCATATTATCTGCCTGCACAATTAAATTATGATATTGCAGAAATAAGATGGTTTAGTTTAATTTGTCTGCTTGTTTTTGGTACAGGGACATTATTATTTGTAAAATTCAAAAAATATCTAGGTGTGTTTGTATTCTATGTTTTATTTATGGCAGTTGTTTCAGCTTTTGCAACAGAGGAATTTTTTGAAGTTGATTATAAATTCGGGCAACAAGATTTGATAGAGTTTGCAAAATACGCCAAAGATTATAATTATACTATATCTGCAAATGGTATGGATAGAAAATATTCACTGCTTTATTACAACGATGAACAGGTTGATTACAACCCTTTGGATAGAGATTATCATGTTATAGAAAAAGATTTGAAAAAAGCAAATAATGTTGTAATTATCAAAAACAAAGTATTAGAAGATGTTCAGGATAAATTAGACTTTGTTATCATTAAAAAAGGCCGCAGATACACAATGATAAAAGGTAAGAAATAGTGATTGACAGATATAAACTTTTTTTAAAAGAATTTGATGAAATTATAAACAGTTTATTTGAAAATCAAAAACGTTATATTAACTGCAAAAAAGGATGTTCAAAATGTTGTGAAAAAGGTGATTATCCTTTCTCTCAACTGGAGTTTGCTTATTTAACCCAAGGTTTTTTGAGTTTACCACCAGAACTGAAAATAAAAGTTCAGCACAATATAAGACAATACCAAACTGAAAGAAAGTATTTTAAAGAAGAACGATACGAGCATCAGTGCCCATTTTTGATAAATGGAGAATGTTGTGTTTATGAATATAGAGGAATTGTGTGTAGGACATTTGGTCTTTGTTATTATGATGATATAAATGGGTACGTAAAACTTCCGGATTGTGTACATGACGGATTAAATTATTCGGAATTTTATGATGCAGATACCCATACCTTGAATATTCAAAATGTGCCGAAAGTTAATTTAAGAATTGACAGAGTTTTGAAAAGTCAGCTTGCAGAGAAATATGAACTTGAAAGTGGAGAAATCCGAGCGATGCTGGATTGGCTTGAACAAAAATAGTGTTACTAATATAAAATAAAAGACCGAAAATTTTTCGGTCTTTAAAATATGCATTTTATTATGTATATATTTTTTATTTTTTTACATCATCTTTTATGACAATTAAGTTATTCATAATTTTCATTGCACAGGTTGGAAGAACCACATGCTCTAAACCATCTGCAATACCGATAATTTTGCCTGCACCTAAGACAACTTCTTCACCTTTGTACATGAATTTGTAATCTGTGTCTCTGTCTGAACGAATTGTAATTTTTTCTGTCATAAAAGTCTACCTCTAAAATACTGGTTACAGTCACTTATTATATACTATTTTAGGGATAAAATCAAGTTTAAAATTATTGGATTTATTTGGCAAATTTGATTAATAATGGTTCAAAGTATCACCTTGAAATAGTTTAAGTGTCCCAGGATAATAGATTCCGAACCACCGAGTAAGAACAGATAATTACGTTTTGTAAGTTCAACTAATGTTCTAGTCAGTTCTGAATGACGAATACAGCAAAACTGTTTGTTGTCTGCCTCAAAAACAACCAGACTGTCATACTGAGGCTTTTGCCGAAAAATCTAATAAACAGAACAGTAATAAAAGATTCTTCGGTCGCGCACTCCCTCAGAATGACTACTACCCCCACAGTACTCGTATTAAACTGGACTCCACTACGTTCTCACCCTCCGCTCGTTCAGGCTCAGAATGACAAACGAATATGTAATCCTGAATTCATTTTAGGAGTTAAGAATAACTGCTCCTGAAACAAGTTCAGGATGACATATTAAATTTTTAGGGTGATATTTATTTATATTTTATTTACTTTTATACTTCGTTATTGTAACATTGAGTGTGAATAGTGATAAATAAAAGTAATATTTTAGTTAGGAACGTGTTTTGATAAAAGATATATTTAAGAGAGTTTTTTCAATAGATACAGAAAGTTCAAATTATACTATTATAAACATTTTAGGGGTTAGGATAAGACATACTAAAAAGGCTTGCAAAGAGCAAAAACAAATATATTTAAATATGAATTGCCCTGTAAATGAACTTCCGCCTGCTGATGGTATGCTTCGAAAAATTCAATTTGCAGAACTTAAAATGATGAAGATTTTTGATGAATTATGCAAAGAAAACGGACTTGAATACTGGCTTGATTTTGGAAATCTACTCGGTGCTGTTAGACATAAAGGTTTTATTCCATGGGATGATGATGTTGATTTTGGAATGCTGCGGGATGATTATGAAAAATTTATAAAACTTTTTCAAAACGGAATTCCTAAATACAAAGATATTTATCTTGAATTTAATAATAATGGTAAAAATAGATGTTTTGTTAAAGTTAGACATAGATATCTACAGGATTTAGCTGTTGATATTTTTCCATATGATTTATATTTTAGAAAAACAACACATGATGAAAAATTAGAAATAACAAAGAAAATAAGAAAAATTATAGATAGAAAACTTTATAAATTTCTTTATCCGTTTTTTGCAAATCATCCGGATAAAATGCGTGAAAGATTTTTTACGATAAGAGATAAGGGAATTTTAAACAATAATTTTGGAGATAAGAAATCAGAACCATCAGTTTTTTACGGTATTGATTATAATCACGGCTATGATAATTATTTCTTTGATTATGATAAAATTTTCCCATTGAAAAAGATTCAGTTTGAGGATACAGAATTTCCTTGCCCTAACGATTCAGATTTCGTTTTAACACAGGTTTTTGGAAATTATATGAGTGTTCCAAATGATTGCTATCCAACACATACTCATTTTAATGATGCAAAACTGGAAGCTGATTTGGACAAATTTATAGGTGAAAAATATGAATAAAAAACTGCTAATGGTTTTAGGACCAACAGAAATTGAAGAAGATATTTTAAAACTCGGGGCAGAACCGCAAGTTTATATGAGAACTTCTGATTATTCTGAAAAACTAGAAAGAATATTCAAAAATCTTCAATATGTATTTCAAACAAAAAACCCTGTTGTATTTTTTGCATCATCCGGCACAGGAGCAATGGAAGCAGCAGTTACAAATGTTCTTTCTAAAGGTGATAAGGTTTTATATATAAACGGCGGTTCTTTTGGGGACAGATGGGGAAAAATATGCAGACTTCATCAGGTAGAAACTTTTGAAATAAAAGTTGATTTCGGCGATAGTGTTAATCCTGAACTTGTCCGTTATGAATTGGATAAACATCCTGAAATTAAAGCTGTATTTGCTACTCTTGATGAAACTTCTTCAGGTGCATTAACAGACATAAAATCAATTGGCGAAATTGTAAAAAATTATCCAGATACAATTTTTGTAGTTGATTGTGTTTCTGCTCTTATTGTTGAACCTATGCAGACAGATGATTGGTTTGTTGATGTGGCGGTTTCAAGTTCTCAAAAAGCAATGGCTATTCCTCCGGGATTAGGTTTTATGTCAATCAGCGATAAAGCTTTGAAATTTGCAGAAAAATCTGATTTAAGAACTTTTTATTTCGATATTTTTGACCATATTTCAAACTGGAAACGTAATCAAACACCTTTTACACCTGCAGTTAGTTTGTTGAATCAGTTAGACAGACGTTTATCCAAAATAAAAGAAGAAGGGTTAGAATCTTATAGGAAAAGATATTATCACCTAACAAATTTAATAAGAGACGGGCTAAAAGAGTTAGGGTTTGAAGTCCTTGCTAAAAATCCTGCAAACTGCGTAACAGGTATTTTAACAGATAAATATGATGCGTCTGAAATTGTCAGAATTATGAGAGAAAAGTATAATATAGAAATAGCACCATCAGGCGGGGATTTAAAAACTAAACTTTTTAGAGTAGGCAATTTTGGTGCAATAACCGAAAAAGATATTGAAAGATTTTTATCTGCAATGAAAGAAACATTAAAGGAGTTAAATAAATGATTGGGAATAAAACTGTAGTTTACACATCCGGAACTTTTGATATGCTTCATTTTAATCACTTAAAAATGATTGAATATGCAAGAGCTTTAGGTGATATTTTAATTGTTGGAGTTAATACGGATGAACTTGTTGCTTCTTATAAATCACAGCCGATTATTCCGTTTGAAGAGAGAATAGCTCTGATGAAAGCAATTAAAGGACCGGATATTGTTATTCCGCAAAAATCACTTGATCATACAGATAAAGTTGATAAATTACATTTCGATATATTTGTTGTCGGAGATGACTGGGCTGGTAAATACGATTATTTAAAAAAGCAAGGGGTTGATGTTGTGTATTTCCCTTATGGAGATGGTATAAGTTCTACAAATCTTAAAAAGAAAATTTATAATAATTATAAAAAACTTCAACAAAAAGCAGATAATCATCTTCCTGCAGATTTAGAAATAAAAAAAGTTTAAGATAAAATATGTTTTGAGCTGAGATTTTCACAAAGAAAGGATAAAACAAATGCCAAAAGTTTCAGTAATAGTACCTGTCTACAATGTAGAGAAATATTTATCAAGGTGTCTTGATAGTTTGATTAATCAAACTCTTGAAGATATTGAAATAATTTGTGTTAATGACGGTTCAAAAGATTCCTCTCCTAAAATTTTAGAAGAATATGCCAAGAAAGATAAAAGAATTATTATATTAAATCAGGAAAATGCAGGATTATCTGTTGCCAGAAATAATGGTATGGATAATGCAAATGGAGAATATATAGGTTTTGTAGATTCTGATGACTGGGTTGATTTAGATTTTTTTGAAAAACTTTATACTTCTGCTGTTAAAAATTCTGCAGATGTCGCAGCGGCAGATTTTGTAAGAGAACATCCTGCAAAAAAGAAAATAAGACTTGGGTTTTCAGCTGAACAGGTTTATGAGAAACCGGAAGATAAATATTTAATCTGCAAAACTTACAGAGAGGGTTGTGTTTGGAATAAGATTTATAAAACAGAATTTCTAAAATCAATAAATTTAAAATTTGTACCTGGTATGTATTATGAAGATAGAGATTTTACTGCAAGGTCTTTATATTTTTCAAAAAGACTCGTAACTGTTCCAAATACATATTACAGATATTTTGTAAATCCAAAATCTATTGTAAAAAAAGGTATTAATAAAGTTCAAAATGAACATTATATTCTTGTCAGACAGCAGGTTCTTAATTTTATAAAAGAACATAACATCAATGTGCCGGACGGGTTATATAAAGCTGAAGTTTATAGATTTAAAATTTTTGGAAAAGCCCTATTTACCATAAAAGAAAGTATCCATAGCAAGTATATTTTCTTGTTTGGAAAAATAAATATTTTTAAATATAAAAGTAGAAAATAATTTAATAGTCAAAATTTTATCGGAGTTATTAGTATTTTTCAGCGTAATAATAAATTATTGCTGTACAAATAATATGTCATCCTAAATTGATAAGAAAATTAGTTGAGTATACGAAACGTAATTTTCTATCTGCCGAACGGACAGAATGTCACCCTGAACTTGTTTCAGGAGCCCAATCTAAGCATCCAACAATGAGATTCCGAAACAAGTTTGGAATGACGGTACTACGTACGTAGATTCGCTACCAATTATTTACTCGCAACACAAGCAAATTCAGCTCCGCAATGTTATTGTTGAATCTTTAAAATGATTCTTCGCATTCACTCAGCATTACGACCAAATTATTTTGTGTTTTCTTGCTGTCTGAATTCTTCTGTACCAGGGAATGAATTAGAACCTGTCCTTAATTTTGTAATTAAATACTGTAATTTTGGAATAATTGTTGACAGGAATAATGCTGAAATTACAAAACCTGAGCCCCAATTGATAGCATTCATTTTTAAATTATTATTAGATGCTTTTTTCAATAATGATTGAGTAATTTCATTTGCATTTGTCTTCTTTGCAGATTCTACAATCGAATTGACATATTGCACTAAATCTTTTTTTATAGCATCTAAATCATTTTGAGCAACGTACTTATATTTATCCATAAAAGTACTTCCAAATCTATTTTTAAAGAACTCTTTTAAAAATTCAGGATTATTAATATGTCCTCCGCACAAAATATCTTTTGCCTGAGCTTCTGTTAGTATAGAAATACCTTTAACCTTAGGTTGAAGTTGAGACATTTTATCTGCTATTTGTTCAAAAGTTTTCAATTCAGCTTCCGGTACGATTGATTTTAACTCTTGCTTGAATGTTTCAAGGTTAATTACCTTAGTACCTTGTCCTTCAAATTTAGTTTTTAATACTTCAGGTAAATCAATATGCTTACCCAACATATCTTTTGAAAATTCTTCAACACTTACTTTATCAGTGCCTTTTGAGTTTAAGTATTCTTGCATATACTTAGTTGCAAATTCTGCAGAAACAGGGTCTAAACGTGTGCCAACGCCTTTTTGTTCAATTTTATTCAGCCATTTGTTCATATTTTGCATATTAAACATATAAAAATAAATAGAACCAAGGTCTCTAAATAAAATTTCAACTCTTTCATCATTATTTCTGGCAGAATAAGCTCTGCCTGATGCAGTTCCTGCATCTACAGCAAGAAGTTTGTAGTTTCTGTCACTTTCAAATTTATTTGCAATCGACAATAAATTCATTCCAAACGGAATATCTTTTTTGTCTTTTTGTTTATTATTTTTATTTACAAAACTATCCATGTTAGGCTGCTGTAAATTTTGATTTGAATTATTCAAATTAGGTTTTTGGTCTTGCTGCGGTTTATTTTTATGATAAGAACGGGTAATACTTTGATTAATCTTAGGCAAAACAAAACCTATAAAAGCATTTGCTATTAAAACACTTGAGACAACTTTTGCAAATTTAAATTTTGCCATAGTTTTTTCAAGAATTTTAGCACCATCTTTTGTTGTTTCCGAATGCAAATAATTTTCAAGCGGCTTACGTACTGAATCTTGAGCAATATCAACTGTTTTATTCGGCAGTTTTAATAATTTTTGACCCAGTTTTTCAAACAAACAATTTAAAGCTGTAACCCCGCCCAGCCAGAAAACAGCACCTGAAAATTCTTCAGTAATTCTTTCTCTGGCTTCATCAAAACCGCCTCTTTTATACGCTTGATAAGTTCTTCCACCTTCAACAAATGCTTCTAATGCAATAACAGGAAGAAATCCGTCACTAGCCATTTGTTTTACCAAATTTCGGCTCATTACTTTATTTGTATTTGCTATTGGGATTCTTAAAGACATAATTTTTACCTTTTGATATTTATTTAAGATTACTGAATTAGTTTTTTTGCTCAATAGTTTTAAACTTTTAATATTTTGTTACAAATATTTAAGTGGTATAATAATAATGGCAATATTTTTTATGTTCATATTTTGATACATTATAACTGAAGGAAATAGTTATGATTAATAAAATTACATCAAGCAGTATTAACAAAAATTATGGTCAAAACAAAAATTTTAGTGAAAAACAAAACGTTAATTTTCAACAATTTACATCACATAACCAGGACAGTAATAAATTAAACAATAAGCAAAAATGTACAATTTTAGGTTCATCTGTACTGGGTATGGCTCCGATGATAGCTTTCTGGGCAAAAAGAAAAGGTTTTTCTTTAAATCCTGCCAAAATTTTTAAAACTCCAATGAAAGATTGGGCAATCTTTAAATACGCACCTAAAAATAAATCTATTGAATTTGAAGAACCACAAATATTGTCTATAGCTGCAGGTTCTGTAGCCGGAGGTTTTGTCGGAGGATGTTTGGTGGATGATAAATCAAATATTCGAGCCAAAAAACGTGAAGTTTTAAGCCAACTTTTAGGAAATGTACTTGTCCCTGTATTATGTGTCGGACAGGGTTCCAGATTATTTGGAAAATACTCTGCAAGAATTCAAGATGCAATGCCTCAGCTAAATAAAAATACAAGAATTACAAATATTGTAGATAAAAGTTTAAAAAGTATGCCAAATTTAGGTGCAACACTCGGTTTTCTGGGTGTCGGAATATTCCTTGGAAACAAAGTTTCTAACTTTATCAATGAAAAACTTTATCACCAAAAAGTAGAAAGAGATATCAAAGCTAGTGATTTTGCTCCGCACGTCGATGATTTATGCATGGCAACATCAATGATGAACAAAGAGTCTGCTTTTGGTTCTAAAATCGGCAGAGTTATTCCATTAGCACTACTGGTACCTGGCTATCAGACAGGATGCGCTCAAGATAAATAATTTTTTTCAAAATATTTAGTCTATATATATGACAAATTCTGTTGATTTATTTCCTATAATAGGGAAATGGAAGATAAAGCTATTGATAAAAAATATTCAGATTTTATTGAAGACTTAATAAATCAGGTTTGTCCTTTACTTCCTGAAGATGTTAACGAACTGCAAAAAAATTATTTGACCAAAAACATACGTAAATCCGCAACATTAATGGCAAATTCTATGCAGGAGGATGAAGCATTTTCTAAACTTGATTTTGATGAACAATGTTTTTACATTCAGGTTATAGCTGAATGGTCTTTTCACAAAGAAATCGATTTATTTCGTTCCGGCATTCCTGCGAAATATTGGAAAGTTGTTATGCAAAAAATATGGTTTACTATGTGGGAAGTTATGTATGCATGTGTTAAAAATGACGCACCACATGAAGTAACCCTGCCGCTTGTAGAAAGATTTGTCAACAGAACATACAGAGAGGCTGTCGAAGAATTAAAAGAAAGCAAAATTATTGACGATGAGACAGAAGAAAAAGCCAAAGAACAATCAAATATAGATAAAATGGCAAGAGAGCTTCAAAAAACACGCAAAATAAGTGCAGGGATAAAAAACATTATTTACTATTCAATATTATTTTTATGCATAAGTGCTATTGTTTCGATTGTTATTATGAAATTCCAAACATATGGGGTAATTGCAATACTTACACTGCTTGTGATTTACCATATTTTTCCAATAAGAAACAACAGGAATTAAAATAAATACCAAATTCAGTGTAGCACAGTCATTCCGAATTGACTAGAAAATTAGTTGAGTATACGAAACGTAATTTTTGTTCCTACTCGGTGTTTTGTAATCTGTTATACTGAGACCCTGAAACGAGTTCAGGGTTACAGGGATATTATTAGTCATTCCGAACTAGTTTCGGAATCTATTTGTCTGACGCTTTAACTGAGCCCTAAAACACCAAGTAAGAATCAACTTCCGGATGCTGCATTGTTCGTGCCTATTTGTGAGAGATAGCAAGAGGTTTACAAATTCTACTCTTTATAAAAGCTACGAGATAAATCTTATCTCGTAGCTTTTTAGCGTATATATAGTATGTTTTATTTAAAAGCGTATTAAAATCCTGTTAATTTAATAGACTGCATTGTTTGAAATTTACTAATTTCTTTTAAGTATTGTTCCAATGCTTTGTATCCATTGTAAATTTCGTTTGAAATTGAAGCATAACGGCTGGCTTCAAGAAATTTTAATTCTTTAACACGAATCATCAAAATATTATCAGAGTCAGCTCTCAAGGTTTCATCATTAGAACAAGACCATTGCTGTAAAAGTGCCAACTCGTCATACATTTGTTTCATTGTTGTAAATTCCAAAATATTAAAATCATATTTTTCTAATAATGATTTTTCTACATTTGAAATTCTGCTTAAACATGCCTGAAATTTAAAAACTTTTTTTATAATTAAATAATTGTCTGCAATTCTTTTATGAGAACCCGGTACATTATTTTTGGCAAGTAATGCAGCAAATGAGCGAGACGTAAATGAATCTGTTTCATTTGAGAATGCACTTTTTGAAGTTAAGTCAAATTCTGATTTATTTTCTACCATATTATCTAACATTCTTCCTCCGATATTCTGATAATAAAATAATTACAAAGGTTTGTCATGGTGTTATGTCAAATTATTTACATTTATTAAAAAAATACTTTTTGAATCACACAATTAAAGTAGATAGAATCCTTATATAGTCAAACTTACAGATAATTGCCAGCACTTTAAAAAATACTTTTCATTAATTTGACTTTTAGTAAAATAAACTTAAATATTATATGTAAAAAATCATACGAAAGTATGACCTTTTTGCAATAAAATTATGGTACAAATAGAGTGTATAATAGCAGACTAGAGGGTGGATAAATAAAATATGGGATTGAGTTTAAATAATATATATCAAAGACCATATGTAAAGCAGGATAACAGAAATCCTGTTAAAAAACGCGAGGAAGAAGAAAAATCCACAGCTGCAAATGCGCAGAAAGAACAAGAATCTAATTCAAATGCTAAAAGTAAAGGGCTGCAATATGTAGAACAAAAAGCTCCGGCTTATACCCCTGCTTATGAACAAAAATTTAATATCCCGAACCAGAACGGATATTCAAATGTTAATCTTAATACACCGGTTCATCAACAGAATGTAAGTGCTGCAGCACCTGTGAATGCTTCAATTCAAAATAAAATTGACAGCCAGATAAATATTGCTCAAATTTTAAAAGATTTTAGAAATACAGCTCTTGCTATAGGTACTCCTGATGACCTTTATGAAGAAGTAAATGACTATATAGGTTTGATTGAAAAGCAGGTAAAAAGAAATGACCCTGACACAAAACTTGTTAAATCAAACTTGAAAAATGCTGCCTCTATCTTAGATAGGCATATTTCAGAAACTTTAAATAAAAATTCAAAAGTTGTAGAAAACTGGGTAGACACTCTATTTTTACAAAAAATCAATTATAATTATGACGAAGAAGATATAAATGAAAGATTTCTTGTAAAATTTCCTGATGGTTCAACAAGCCAAACCAAACGACAGGAAGAGTTAAAAGAAACTTCTCAAGTTGAAGAACTTCCAAAAGCTGTTGAAGAAAATCCAAATGTAATTCCTATTTCTGTTGCAGGTCAAACTGCTTCAACTAAAATCCCGCAGGATAAACAACTAAAATCATTATTTATTCAGGCTAAAAAATACGCTTATGCAAATGATCCGGAAAATGCAATTAAGTCATTTGAAAAAGCATTAAATAGAGCTATGGAGTTAGAAGATACTGAAACTTCAGGAAAAATTTACTACGAAGTAGGAAAAATTTATGATGATCATGATTATTTAGCTCAAGCATTAAAAAGTTACAATCAGGCCGCAAAATTATCAAACGATGAAAATGTGAAAACCAAAGCTCACTATTCAATGGCTCAAATATATGATGATGTAAACCAGATAACACCGGCACTTGACCATTATGTAACAACAGTATCTTACGCAGGAGAAGCAGAAAATCTTCCTGCTCAATCTGCATCTTTGACAAAAATCGGAAATATTTATACAGATATGTATGATAAAGAAGCTTTTGATTTTTACGATGTAGCTTCAGGTTTAGCTGCAGAAACAGAAAATTATAACTTGCGAGGCTTTGTTGCATCTAATACAGGAAAAGCACATACAAAATTTGATGAGCCTGAAAAAGCCTTGAAATCATATTCTCAAGCTGTAAAAAATTATACAAATGCAGAATCTCCTGCAAAAGCAGCTCAAAATTATTTATCTGCCGCAGATATTATGGTTGAATTCAATAATTTGAATAAAGCATATAATCTATTGACAAAAGCACAAAAATACGCACGCCAAACAGATAATATTAATTTAATGAATGAAATTAATACAAAATTAAAGCAGCTGCAAGCTCTTGATGTGAAATAATAAATATTACTTTAACGATTGAAACCTATTCTGCTACAGACTTTTCAACCAGAAGTTTATTAATTCTTCTGCCGTTTGTTTCTATAACTTTGATATGCAAATGTTCAACACAAACTTTGTCATTTTTCTTTGCGATACAACCCAAAAGTTTCTGTACAAATCCGCCTATAGTTTCAACTTCATCTTCTTTCCGGTTTATCTCAAAAAATTCAAAAAACTCATCTATTCTTAACAAACCATCAACAATATATTTGTTTTCATTAACCTTTTTTATTTCTTTTTCTTCATCATCAAATTCATCCTGAACATCCCCCAGAATTTCTTCCAGAACATCTTCTAAAGAAATAATACCTGACATTCCTCCAAATTCATCCATTACAATGGCTATTTCTGTTTTATTTTCTTTAAAATTTTTTAGCAACATATCAGTAGTCATCGTTTCCGGAACAAGCAGAGGCTTGCGCAAAATGTTTGCTAAAGAAAAATTCTCATCACAATCTCTCAAGTAAGGGTACAAATCTTTGACGTGCAAAATACCTATAATATTATCAAATGACCCATTGTGAACAGGATATCTGGAATATTGATTTTCTTGCAAAATTTTATCTAAATCTTTTAAATCAATATTCTCAGAGATAGTCACAACATTGCATCTTGGAACCATAATTTGTTTTGCAATTAAATCAGAAAATTTTAGAGTATTTTTTAATATAAAATTCTCAGTTTCATTCAATACTCCGCCTTTATAACTTTCTTCAATAATCATATTGATTTCTTCCTCGGTATGCACGGAATGAGATGGGTGAGCAGGCGGGATTCTTAATAGTTTTAAAAACCAATTTCCAAAACCATTTAGAAGAAAAATAAATGGTGTAAAAATTTTTGCAATAAGAACGAGCGGTTTTGTAATAAGAAGAGTTGTTTTTTCAGGATATTGCAATGCAATAGATTTTGGCATTAATTCACCTATAACCACATGCATAAAAGTAATTACAATAAATGCAATTGCCACTGCCAGTGTATGAGTAGCAATTGTCCCTGAAACAAAAGGCAAAAAATCAAATAAAGGATGAATTATTTTTGCCAGAGTAGCCTCTCCAACCCATCCTAGTGCAATACTTGCAATTGTTATACCTAATTGAGTTGCAGCTATGTATTTATCAAGCTCTTTCAATGCCGATTCTGTTATTTTAGCAGTTGAATCACCTTCTTTTGCCAGCTGGCTGATTCTGGTTTGTCTTACACTAACCAGCGCAAATTCTGATGCTACAAAAAATCCATTTGCCAAAAGTAAAAATAATATAATAAATAAGTTAAATACTACCATATGACCTCATAATAAATTTATAAAATTTATTATACAAATCATTTTAATATTTAACAACTTTGTAAGAAAAATATTTAACATTTATGGTATATTCAAAATATGTTAAAAATAAATGAAGCAAAAGATATACAACAACTAGCTTGTTTAGCATCGGAAATCTGGCATGAATACTGGGTTGAAATATTATCAAAAGAACAAATTGATTATATGGTTGACAAATTTCAATCAGAACAAGCTATACAAAAACAAATAGCAGAAGAAAATTATACCTATTTTTATTTAGAAAAAGATAACAACATTGCAGGCTACACAGGTCTAAGCAAAAAAGACAACTATTTATTTTTATCAAAATTGTATATAAAAAAAGAATTTCGTCATCAAGGCCTAGGAACCTTAGCTTTCGAATTTATTAAAAATTTTGCAAAAGAGAATAATTATTCAAAGATTATTTTAACCGTGAATAAATATAACCAAAACACAATAAAAGCCTATACAAAATGGAATTTTAAACAGATAGACTCTGTTATAACAGATATTGGAAACGGATTTGTAATGGATGATTATATCATGGAGTATAAAGTATAATAAAATTTTTATTTAATTATATACACAATAAAGATTTTGCAATCCGCTTATTGCGTTTATCTAAAAAATTCATCTGTTTATCATATAACAAATTCCATTCAGCAATATTCTGTGGCAAAGAATTTCTTTTAAAATTATCAAAATCTAAATAAAATTTAACAGAACTATAGTCATCTGTAACCAAGTCGTTAAGATAAAAGAAGTCAACATATCCTTTAAAATCAACAAATAAATCAAAGAATTTATTATTTTCTTTTAAAGTTTCAAATAATGGGCTTTGTTCTTCATTGTAAAAAAGCCTTATACATTCTAATGTTAAATCAAATCTGTCTTTAATTTTCCCACTATATCGTCCTCTTTCAACATTTATAGAGCTAGAAGTTTTAGGAAAAATTATTTCTCCACCAATAGTATAGCTTTTTCTTAAATACTCCTCATAGAATTTATCAAAATTATTTATTTGTTTCTTTACATCATTAATAAGCCAACCTAGCCTTTTATTGTGAATGTACATATTTATTATTGAATCACTTCCAAACCTAAAGTCTTTCCAATATAGATAATCATATTTAGGATTCTTACCTTGCTGAAGTTCAAATATCTCCCCGCTTGGGAGCTTTTTGCTATATAAAATTTGTTGATACTTTCTCAACGTTGGACTCCAACAATCAGGATCTTTAAAGTTTTCACCAGACTTAAAATTTTCCCAATAATTAGGAGTATCAGTTGTAAAATCAAAGCTTACATTTATTCTCTCTTTCATATAAAAATTGTAAATCAAACATAATTATATTGAGAAAGGTGATTCAAAATTCCATTCTTTCAAGCTAAAGTCTCTGCATTCTGCTCACAGGTTGCTCAAACAAAATGGCTAGGTATTCTACTAAACCAATAGAAAAATAGGATTAGGAAAATATCCTATCCTCTTTTTATCTGGACCGCAGTGAACTGTCTTGCTCACTCGCGTTAAACGGCAATTCCGCATTTTGTTTTCAGTGCTTTCATCATTTCAAACAAAACTGCTCCAGCCTCAGCTCGTTCGCGCTCGAATCGCAATAGTGCTTCTCGTCCTACTACAACTAAATAAAAAAGATGATAACAAAAGTCATCATCCTTTTTATATGGGCCGCAGTGGACTCGAACCACCGACCTCACCCTTATCAGGGGTGCGCTCTAACCACCTGAGCTAGCAGCCCGCATTTATATTGCGTTTGCATTAATAAATGTACTATAAACATTTTTTAAAATCAAGTGTATTTTTTCTTTATGTAAATTTTTAAACAAATCTTAAAACTAACTGCGTTTTATACGCTATTTCAAACAAATCTTTTTTATGCAAGATTTCTGATATGTCAGGGGTTTTTGCAGATTCTAGACGGTTGATTTGCAATTCCGTTAATTGTTCATTTTCGTTATAATTCAATATTATACTTTGAATCTCTCCTATTTGATAATTTTCTAAACCATCTGCAAGTTTTAATATTCCACCAAGACATTTTACTATTTTTCTTTTATTTTTATCTAATGTCTTATATATTTCATGCTCATTTTTGTCAGGTATACTCCCTCTATGATAACGAGCAATACAAGATATTATTTCTGTTTCTTCTTTTGAAAAATCTCGTAAACCATATTCAAGTATAAGTTTTTGGCTATATTTATTATGTCCTTTTTCGCTTATTGAATATCCTATGTCATGAAGTAATGCGGCAGATTCAAGCATTTTCCTGTCGTTTATTGGTAAAACTCTTAATTTTGCGTTAATTTCATCAAAAAGTAGCATGGATATTTGTTTTACGCATTGCGAATGTGTTTTATTGTTACAATATTGTTCGTATAATTCTTCTGTAGATAAACGATTCATAATGCGATAATATTATCATAATTTATAAAAAAAGACTACCGAAAAGATTTCGATAGTCTCTCCTTTCTTTAAATAAAGACTTTTTTTAATTTTTACAGATTAATTTTTCTTTCAAAATTCTTTCTAATTTTTTCTTTTGCTTTATCTATATTTTTAATCTTCTTTTCTGCTAATTTAATCTGTTTTTTTGCTGCTTTTCTATCTTCTTTTGTTGATTTGTAGCGGGAATCAATTTCTGCATATTTATTTTTATAGTTTAAAAGTTTATTTCTCACTTCAACTTGTGCGTTGTCTAATTGAAGCATAGCATTTTGCATTTTAGTTCCGCCTGTAACTTGACTTGGGTCAAGCAAATCTGTCCCTTTAGCATCTGGATTTGAAGTATAAACAGGAGACGAAGTAGAACTTGTTGTTCTAATTGATGAACTATCATCAAAATTCAGTGGTGTAAATTGAGTTTCTGCCATCACAAGACTGCTTGACACAATCATTGCACCTAATGCCAATGCAAAAACTTTTGAAAATCTTTTCATTTGTATAATCCTCCAAAATTATAGTTGTAAACTATAATAATATTTTAGTTGATTTTTTGTGAAAGCAAAGAAATTTACATAATTTAATATCAAAATTCATAAATTTATGTGTTATGATTTTGATTAAAGGATTTTGGAAAATGAAAAAGGAATGGATTTTAGATAATACTGAAACTAATGAAAAATCTTTGATAAAGAGATTATTATATTCTCGAGGAATAAAAACTGAAGATGAAATGAGAGATTTTTTGAATCCGCTTGAAATGCAGTTAACATCCCCTGATGTTTTTACTGATATGAATAAAGCTGTTGAACGTTTGTCTAAGGCTATTGATAATCAGGAAACAATAATTGTATATGGCGATTTTGATGCAGATGGTGTGACTTCAACTTCTGTGCTTTACAAAACTCTGAAATATCTTAATGCAAAAGTCCATTATTTTATACCTGACAGAGAAAACGAAGGGCATGGTTTTGACAAAAAAGCTTTAATAAAATTAATGACAACCGTAAAACCTAAAGTTATTATATCTGTTGATTGCGGGATTTCTGATGTTGATGCAGTAAAATTTATTAATAGTTTCAAAATTATTGATGTAATTATTACAGACCACCATGAGGCTCCAGAGATTTTACCGGAAGCTTTTGCCATTATAAACCCTAAAGCACCAAATGCTTTATCTGCCTCTTTGTGTTCAAAACAAATAGAGCATTTAACATATTTAGCAGGTTGCGGGGTGGCATTTAAAGTTGCACAGGCTCTTCTTACAAAATATCAAAAAACAGAATTTGTTTATGAGATTCTACCTTTTGTTGCGGTTGGAACGATTTCTGATATTGTCCCTTTAATTGGTGAAAACAGATATTTTGTTACAAAAGGTTTGGATTTAATTTCACGCGGCAAACATGAGGGATTAAAAAAACTTTTGGAAAGTGCAGGATATGATATAACTAAAGGTGTAACAGCCGAAAATATTGCGTTTGGTGTGGCTCCCAGAATCAATGCCTCCGGACGCTTGGATACTGTTGATGCTGCACTAAAAGTTTTAATTTCTGAAAATCCACAGGAAGTACAAATGTCCGTGACAACTTTGAATGAATTAAATAAAGTCAGACAAACACTTTGTCAGGAAGTATTTTTGCAGGCTGATGATATGGTCAAAAAAGAGGGCAATCGTCTGCCGGCAATTGTTCTTGCAAATGAGGGATGGCATATCGGTATTATTGGAATTGTTGCATCAAAACTTGTTGAAAAATATTACAAACCAGTGTTTTTGATGACATATGTAAAAGAAAAAAAACAATATCGCTGTTCAGCAAGAAGTATTGAGGGTGTTCCTTTGTATGATGTGATAAACGCCAACTCTGAATTACTTGACGGATTTGGCGGTCATAAACTTGCTGCCGGTTTAAGTTTTTCAGAAGAAAAAGCTTCATTTGAACAGGTAAAAAAAGCTCTATGCGACACAGTAAAAGAATATACAGTTAATAAAGAATTAAAACCATTTGTAAAAATAGATTTAATGCTTGAACCAAAAGATATAACAACAGATTTGGTTGATGAAATATCACAACTTGAACCTTTTGGTGCTGCTAACCCTAGTCCTGTTTTTGCAATCAATAATTTAAAAATTAAACAAAAAAGGCTTATGGGGAATGATAATTCACATCTGCGCCTCACTGTAGGAATTGATGCTGATGAATATACAGCTATATGGTGGCAAAAAGGCGATGTTGCTTTAGGAGCAGGTGATAGTGTTGATATTGCTTTTCATCCGCAGATTAATGAATTCAACGGGAACACTTCAGTTCAACTGATTATTGACGATATTCACAGTGACAAATTAGAAGAAGAACCAGAACAAAAAAATTTGTACAAAATCTATGACAACCGAACTAAAACGGGCATTCTGCCGAATGTTAATGATTATATTAAAAACTCTAAAAAAGAAATTCGCGTTTTTGCAGAAAGTAAGTATATTTTAGATACTGTAAAACCATTCAATGAAATAGCTTCAAAAGCCTTTACTCGTGAGGATATTCCAAAGTGTGACGTATTAATGTTCTTTGATTATCCTGCAGATAAAAAAACTCTTGATAAAATCATTGAAGACTCTCAACCGTCAATAATTCATTTTATGAATTATGAGCCGAAAGTGCTTGATGAACAGGACTTTTTAAAAACTTTTAACGGCATGCTGAGATTTGCAGCTCATAATAATAACGGAAAAATTGAACTTATTCGTTGTGCAAGTTTTCTGGGTAAATCTGTTGAAATTTTCCAAATGTTATTAGAATTATATGAAGAAACAGGATTTATTAAAATTTTAGAAGAAAATTCGTCTTACTATATTATAGAATTTTTAGGGATAGACGATATATCTAAAGTTTTGCACAGTGTGAAATATTCTCAAATATTTGATATGATACTTGAGTGCGAAGAATTCCAAAAAAGCCTGCTGGAAGATGATTTGAATCTGGTTCTGACAAATTAAATGTTGTACTTTTAATCAAATTATTTTTCCAGCCATTGTGAAAAAATTTGCAAAGCCTTTTTTAATTGTTCAAAATTATTTCCATAACCAATTCTTAAATATCCGTCCAGCTCCATAGTTTCTCCTGGTAAAATCATCACTCCTGTTTCCTGTTGAAGTTTTTTACATAATTCAACAGAAGAAATATCTGCGTTGTATCTGACAAAAGCTGTTGTTCCACCCTTAGGAATTACCAGATTAACATTTGATTCTGACTTTGCCCAATCGGTTAGAATTTTTTTACCTGTCAAAATTTTCTCAATATTTCGTTTGATAATTTTATCCTTATTTTCGATTGCAAGAGCGGCAAAATAATCATCAAGAATCCCGACACTGATTGTATTGTATTCACGTTGATGATTGATTTCTTCAATAATATCTTTGCCAGCTGCAATCCACCCAAGCCTCAATCCTGCTAGTGAAAAAACTTTTGACATACTGCCTGTGGAAATACCTTTTTCATAAATATCTGCAATCGATACTGAAAATGGATTTCCATTATGATTCAAACCTCTGTAAACCTCATCACAAAGAATGTACGCACCTGATTTTTTTGCAATATTAACAATCTCATAGAGCATTGAATCCGGAATAACAGCACCTGTCGGATTGTTTGGATTATTCATACAAATCAATTTTGTATTATTACCTGCTAACTGCTCAAGTTCATCTAAATCCGGAAGCCAGTTATTTTCTTCTTTCAGGAAAAGATGTTTTACATCTCCTCCAAAAGCTTTTGGAATTGAGTAATGCTGCTGATATGCAGGGACAACAGAAATAATTTTGTCTTGAGGTTCTACTAATGTCATTATTACCAGATGATTAGCTCCGATTGCCCCATGTGTTATGGTGAGGTTATCTTCTGTCTGATTTTTATACATAGTACAAATTGCTTTTTTTAATCTTGTACTACCATGAATTGCTCCATAATTTAACTTTTGATTAAAAATCTCCTGCAACGCTTCTTCTTTACTGCCGGTAAGTTCAAGCAGTTCATTTATTGATAAAGATTCAACACAGGTATCAGCTAAATCATAAGCTGCATTTTTTTCATATTTATTAAACCACTCTTCAACTTTAAAATTTTCTATTTTCATCAATCAGCTCAATATAATCAAAATTTATAATTTATTTTATGCTCATCCAGTAAAGAATTTAAAAAATCTTTATTCACTACCATTTGCCAATCATTAAATAGCATATGAGAACTGTGTCTTAATTCATAAGGATCTATTTTTATTTTATCTTTTGACAATTCTTGTAAATATTTGCTTGGAACACCGCATGCTCTTGGTTTTAAATATTTATCATCACTTTCTATTTGTCCTGTAACTCTCTGATAATAAAAATTTGCTCTATATCTTAATTCGTCATATTTAGGATGTTTTTGTTTCGATTTCATAACCAATTTAAGAAGTCTGGCAATTTCATCTACATCATCATTAAGTAATTGAAAACCATAGCGGGCATGGAATTGAATAGATTCATTAAGTGAAAATATTTTAAAATAATTAAGCATATTTTTGTGAAATTCCATAAGAGCTGCAAGGTTTAGAATTTCTCCAATCCCTTTTTTTTGAGGTTCTGCATTCATGACAACACCTTGCATTTGTCTTTTTGGAATTTCAAAATTTAAAGTATAAAAAGATTTTTGATTTTTTGAATTTTGAACTAATATGGATGGTTCAGTAGAATGGTCAAAATAAACTTTTACAGGCTTTTTAGCTTTATCTACAGCAGTAAACCCTTCAAAGAATTTTACACCTTGTTTTTCGTAAAATTTGATAGTTTGTCTGTTTAGAATTTCGAAACTCATATGATTATTAAAGCAAAACAAAAAATTTTTTGCATGCCTTATTTTACAAAAATTTATAAAAATTTTTATTTACAATAAACAAACCGGTTTGTACAATTTTGTAACGCTGCATAAATATCTGCAATTTTTCTTTTCAAAATATTTACAGCATATTTTGACTTACTACCAGCTGTAAAAGAACCAAAAACTTTTCCAATATCATCTTTGCAAATCCCCAAATCTTTCAACTTTATCTCGTCGTAATCATGTTCCTGCATAAAATACGACACCGTTTTCAAATTATATTTACAATTTTCTTTTATATGTAGTTTTTTCAAAAAATTATGAATATCATTTATGGTATACGATAAATTTTTATTGTTTAAAATTGATGAAATAATTCTGCCTGTTGTATCGCTGCCATCTTTTTCATAAAATCTGACACTGTCGCCAAGCAAAAATTCCAAATCCGGTTTGTTAGAAATCCCAAGTGACACCATTGCCTCATTTGGAACTTCAAGTTTTGTGTCTTTTGAATCAAATACATTCCATATCTCTTTGCATTTTTTATTTAAAAAATTTTTAGCTGTTGCAAATTCTATGTCTTTTCCAAACTCGTATTTTAATTCTTTAATTCTGGAAACAGAATTTTTGTCAATTGCATCCGCAAGTTCTTGAGCTATATACCTAACTTTTGCATTTGATAGTTCTTCATTCAAAACTACATTATCAAAACCAAAACAAATTCCTGTTAAATCATTTTCCACAGCATTTATTTTGCAAAAATATCTTACACAATCTGCTAACGTTTGTTGTTTTTTCTTTCTTATTGAAAAATCAATTGTCTGCAGCATAGTATTTTCA
The DNA here is from genome assembly GCA_958366705.1 of uncultured bacterium. Classification (GTDB taxonomy): domain Bacteria; phylum Cyanobacteriota; class Vampirovibrionia; order Gastranaerophilales; family Gastranaerophilaceae; genus Zag111. The sequence goes on along the minus strand of CATXCB010000004.1, from coordinate 71,333 downwards.
TTTTTTGAAAACACTGCGTCAGAAATATTCAAGTCAAACATTTCAGTCAACATCTTTCCCATTGATATTATTCCCCTATATATAAATAAAGGATTTTTATAATAAAAAATTGACCTTAATAACCGTTTTGTAACAAAAATGTTAATTAACAGGACTACAGGTTCCAACACCAACAGCTTTTCGTATACCAAATATTGAATTATCATAAGTTATACTTGATTCAGATTTATAGTTCCCGTTAGAACGGTCTATAGATACAGAAGAAAGCATTATAAAATCGTCTGTCAAATGCTGTAGAGTAAATTCTAATTTATCAATATCATAATATGTTGTTTTGTAAACAGGAGATTTTTGAAGATACAATTTCTTATTTTCATCATCAAGATTAAAAATTCTGAAATATGTATTCTGCGTTATGACAGAATTGTCCTGTGAATATATAGTTTCTTCAATATTACATTTAATTGTTTTCATTTTACTGAATTCTGGCACAAATCTGTCTGCAAAGGCTGTACAGCTTGCAAAAATTAAGCCGATTGCAATTAATATAACTCTCTTTTTCATAGTACTATTATAACAGCATCATTGTATTGTAGCAAATTTAGACAATAAAAATAGCCGTTTAGACGGCTTTATTCGGTAAAAGGTTAGTGTGTGTAGGAGAAAATAAAGAAAAAGAAAATGGTTTGTGTACATGATATATATTCCCAATTTATTTTAAAAAGTAACATTTTCTCAGATAACTTTTACAATTCTTAATGTTTTTATAAAAATACAAATCTTTTAACCCGTTCATTTGTCATTTTTCTTATAATAATTTGCAATCTGCATATTTTTTCAGTAAAATGTTACTAAAATTGATAAGGGGATAAAATGAGAATTGAGGCAAAAAATTTAATAAAAATTTATGGGGATAGAAGTGTTGTAAATGATGTCTCTTTCAACATAAATAAAGGAGAAGTTGTATGTCTTCTCGGGCCGAATGGTGCAGGTAAAACCACAACGTTTTATATGGTTGTAGGTCTTGTAAAACCTAACAAAGGAAGCATAACTTTAGATGGCGAAGAAATTTCATCATGGCCAATGCACATAAGAGCAAAAGCAGGTATCGGGTATTTGCCTCAAGAGGCATCCAGTTTTAGAAGTTTGTCTGTTGAAGACAACATAAAACTGGTTCTCCAAATGAACGATAAATTAACTGAATGCGAAAAAAGCAAAAAGCTGGAAGAATTACTTGCTGAATTCGGTGTAGCAAGACTTCGTAAGGCTTCTGCTATCTCATTATCAGGGGGGGAAAGGCGTCGTGTGGAACTTGCAAGAGCACTGGCTGCAAGTCCTGATTTTATTCTTCTTGATGAACCTTTTACCGGGATTGACCCGATTGCTATCGGAGAAATTAAAGATAACATAAGAAAATTATCTGAAGATAAAGGTCTTGGGGTTTTGATTACCGACCACAACCCTAAGGCAACACTTTCAATTACTGATAGAGCTTATGTAATTTTCGACGGCAAAATAAAAATTCAGGGTAGAAGCGAAGAAGTTGCAGTTAACCCTGTTGCTAAAGAATTTTACTTAGGAAAGGATTTCTCTTTATAATGCAATTCAAAATCCCTCAAATTACTATTTATGACAAATATATGTTCAAACAGGTAACATTAGCATCTCTTGTTGCTATTTTATTGTTTACAATTGTTTGGATAGCTCCGGAAATATTGCTAAACACAATAAAAGGGGCTTTGTCCGGAGATTATGGCTTAAAAACAGCTATTCTTCTGCTGTTTTATGAACTTCCGAAAATTCTTGATAAAGCCTTTCCTGTAGGGTTGCTTTTAGGAACATTATTTACTTTTGACAAAATGAGTAAAGATTCTGAAATAACCATTTTCAGAGCTGTTGGAATGTCTTTTCCCAGAATTGTTGCTCCTGTCATTGCTCTAAGTTTAATTTTTACATTTTTATGCTTTATAACAGGTGATAAAGGAACACCGATGGCAGCTGAAAAAATGAGAGCGATAAGAGGTTCTATAAGAACTGCTCAATATATTTACACTCAAAAAGACAGTACAGGACACCCTTTAATGGCTGTTGTTGTCGCAAAATCTGCTGACAAAAATTTGCAAAATGTTATGGTTCTGGATTTTTCAAGCCATGTTTATCAAGATGTTCACCAGTTATCTAATATTTATTCAGCAAAAACAGGGTATGTTGAAGACGATAAATGGGTTCTAAATGACATTACTAACTATCAAATTTCTAATGACGGAATTTTTGTAGACATAAAACATATAAATAAAATGAACATTCTTGAAGGTGAAGCGGCATCAAATGCATTTACGCTAATGACATATTCTACAATGAAAGAGCGAGATATTACAAACGCCAACCTGAAAAAATATGTTAATTTATTAAAAAAAGAAAAATTATCTGAAGAATATCATGGTACACTAAATAAATATTTACAAAGATTTTTTCATCCGTTTGTATGTGTATTGTTAGCAATTTTAGGATGTTTGCTTGGTTTCAGCAAACCTAGAGAACAAAGATTGGTAGGTTTTACAATTGCCATCGGATGTATTTTTGTTTACTATATAACACTGCCGTTTTTTGATTTGTTAGCAGAAAAAGAAATATTATCACCGTTTATTACAGCAACGTTTCCAACAATAGCTTTTACTGCAGCTATTTGTGGATTCTACAAGTCTAAGGATCTTTAATATGAAATTATTGAAAATATTTTTTACTATTGCCATTATGTCATTAATCTGTTCACCGGTTTTTGCGGCAGGAGATATATCAATTGACCACGAAAATGGCATTTATCATATTATTTTAAAAGGTGAAAAAGTAAAAAAACGTATTAAATTTGTTGCATCCGAAGATTTAGTAACAAACAGAGAAGCTCATATTAAAGCTAAGGCAGAATTAACAGTTAATGCCGGATTCTTTGATCCTAAAAATGGTAAAACTATCTCATACGTTGTAACAGACAGATTAACATCTGCAGATCCAATGTTCAACAGCAGATTGCTTGCCAATCCATTTTTCAGAAAAAACATGAACACTATATTAAATCGTTCAGAATTTCGAGTAATGCAATGCGGCAATAAATTTGAATATGCAATTGTAGGTCATAAATCAGATGTCCCATTTGGCTGTTCATTAATAACATCTGCGCAGGGAGGGCCGCTAATCTTACCGGAATTGCACCTTGAAGAAGAAGGTTTTATTGTTAAAAATGAAGAAGGGGATGTTGTTAGAGAATCAGCTTTTGTGCTGCAAAAAACATCAAGAACGATTATTGGGTTAAAAGGCACAGATGAATGTCATATTTTTATTATAACTGACGAAAATCCAATGGATTTATACGATGTTCAAAAATTATGTAAACAGTACAACTTAGATAGAGCAATGGCATTTGACGGCGGAAGTTCAACTTCAATGAATTATAAAAATAAATTAGAAGTAATTTCGACAAAAGGAGACGGCGCAGGCAGAATGTTGAAATCATTTATGCTTGTGTATTAGAATAAGTCTTCAATTTGCTACCAATTCTTTATACTCCTGCACCAACAAACTCAGACAGCAGGTCGGTTTTACCAAGCCGACAAAAGATTTATTGGTTGGATTAGTAAATCCGACTTGCTTAATAATACTAATAAGTCATCCTAAATTGACTAGAAAATTCGTTGAGGTGACGAAACGTAATTTTCTGTCATCCTGAACTCGTTTCAGGATCCCAATCTAAGCATCCAATAATGAGATTCCGAAATAAATTTGGAATGACAGTGCTGCGCATGTAGGTATGCCACCAGTTGTAACCTAAAGTAAGTAATACTATCCAGCTCCGCAAGGGTGCTACGCATGTAACTTTGCTACCAGTGATTTTTTCCTGACTTCGACATCTCAGCACAGCAGGGCAAGCTGAGCAGAGGCATGAACAAAGCGAAAGACGAACAATTACAAGCAAAAATGTTGAATTTTTGATTTAATTGTGAGCGGTGCCGTTTAATGCGAGGCGTAATACACATATAGATTGGTTACCAGCAAATTTACTCACTACATTGACTGCTGGAAAGAATAACAAATGCAAAAAAAGTCCTAAACTTTTGTTTAGGACTTAGGAGTTTGAATTTTATTCAACATATTCTTCTAAACGTTTTTTACGGTTTGGATGACGTAATTTTCTTAAAGCTTTTGCTTCAATCTGTCTGATACGTTCACGGGTTACACCGAACAATTGACCAACTTCTTCCAAAGTTCTTTGACGTCCGTCGTCCATACCAAAACGTAGTCTTAATACATCACGTTCACGTGGTGATAATGTACATAGTACTTCAGCTAAGTCTTCTTTTAAAAGTTCTGAAGCAACCATTTTTACAGGAGCGTCAGCTTCTTTATCTTCAATAAAATCACCTAAACGAGAATCTTCTTCTTTTCCGATTGGAGTTTCCAAAGATAGAGGTTCTTGAGCGATTTTGATAATTTCACGAAGTTTTGAAATAGAAACATTCATTTCTGCTGCTAATTCATCTTCGGTTGGTTTTCTAGATAAATCTTGAGCCAATTTTCTTGTTACTTTTTTCAATTTATTAATAGTTTCAACCATGTGAACTGGGATTCTGATTGTTCTTGCCTGGTCTGCAATAGCCCTTGTTATAGCCTGTCTAATCCACCATGTTGCGTAAGTTGAAAATTTAAAACCTCTTTCGTGGTCAAATTTTTCAGCAGCTCTGATTAAGCCAAGATTTCCCTCTTGAATTAAATCTAAGAACAACATTCCGCGACCAACATATTTTTTAGCAATACTTACAACTAAACGTAAGTTAGCTTGAACTAATTTTCTTTTTGCAATAGCTCCTGGAGTTCCGCCTTCTAAGATTTTTCTTGCTAATTCAATTTCTTCATTAGCAGATAATAGTTTAATTCTTCCGATTTCGCGTAAATATAACCTCACAGGATCATCAATAGCTACATTTTTAGGTAATTCTAAATCATTTGGATCTGGTTCATCAGATGAATGCATCATATAAATATCATCCGGGGCCATTTTATCACCCATTTTAGAAGTAACAATATCTTCAATATTATCAGTAGATATGTCAACATTCATGTAATTAATAGCATCATGCTCGGATCCTAAAACTGCATCCTCATTAATATCTTGTAAATCAAGTGCTTCATCGTCCATTACACTAACTACAGAGGAGCCTGGTTGTCTTTTTTTTGTCATCTAATTCATCTCCGATTTTATTTTTTTCTTTATTTTATCTCTTAGTTGTATTTGAATTTTAAGGGCTTCGGGATCATCATCGTCAATCCCTTTATACATTTGTTTAATGCGTTTTATTTCTTTAACCTGTTTACACTGATTGATTTTGTTGATTGTTTCTTCAATTACGTTTACAAAATCTTCTTCACTCAAACCTTTGTAAGTCTCGGATATTGCTATTAATTCAGGTAAAACTGCTTGAGCTTCAGGATTATCAACAAATTCAGTATATAAATGTTCGATTAATTCTTTCACATTATTTACGGTACATATCAATTTGTCAATTGTTGTTTTTACAATTATTAATATTTCATCATCGAATGTAACGCCGCCAATCATTTCGTTGATTTCGGTAAATGTAAAATGATTGTCAGGGACTAAAAAAACACTCAATAAATTTTTTTGCGCTTTTTGCAAAACAGAGTTACGTTTTGTTACATTTTTGACAATTCTCTCAACTTTAGGAAGATTTGCTCTTTCAAAAGTTTTTATTTCAGCCCTTATGGCTTCGCTGTCAATAGAAAGTCTTTGTGAAACCATTTCTATATATTCTGCACGAATAATTTTATTTTTAATTTCCACTAAAATTGGAATTAGTGAACTGATAAATTGAGCTTTTTCCTGTGGAGTTTTGTAGTTATCTTTACTTTTTAGAATAGTTTCTAATTGGAAATCAATAAACAATGGTGCATTTTGCATATACATTTTGTAAGCATCTGCACCTACAGAACGTACAAATTCATCCGGATCTTTACCTTCAGGCGGAGATATAACACGAATTTCACAAGCATACTTGTCATCTGTTGATGGCATATAACTTTCATCAAACTGTTTTATATTACCAAGCCCTGCAAAAACTTCTTTAATAATCGCAGCCCCTCTGGCTGTTGCCTTTTGTCCGGCAGAATCTGTATCAAAAGATAGATAAATTCTTCTCGATTTTGTATAACGGGAAAGGAGTTTCACATGATCAGGAGTTAATGATGTGCCGCACGAAGCTACACAATTTTCAATTCCGTGTGCTTGAGATGAAATTACATCAAAATAACCTTCCATAAGTATAACTGAATCATTTTCTTTTATTGCATCTTTTGCAGTGTATAATCCATACAATAAACGGCTTTTATTATAAATCAAAGAATCTGATGAATTTAAATATTTAGGATTCTGGTCTTTTTCCAAAGCTCTTGCACCAAATGCTACAAAATCCCCATTTTCATTTTGAATAGGAATGATTACGCGATTTCTGAAACGGTCTATGTATCCGCCTTTATCGCTTTTTAATATTAAACCGGCTTTTTCCAAAATATCATTTGAAAAATCTTTTCTCAATTCATCATACAGAGTTGTATAAGATTTTGGAGCAATCCCTATGTGGAATTTTTTAATAATATCAGCTCCAATTCCGCGTTTAGTCAAATAATTCAGGGCAATGTCAGCGTTAGTATCTTTTTTTCTTATTAATAAATCATGATAAAACTCTGCCGCAACCATTGTTGCCGTCATCATTTGTTCTTTAATTTCTCTTGAAGTATTATTTGAATTTTTGTGAGTAGATGGAATTTCAAGTCCAAAACGTTCAGCAAGCTCTATTATCAAGTCTTTGAATTCAATATTTCTGGTTTTCATTAAGAATTTCAAAGTATCACCCGCTTCACCGCAGCTAAAACACTTATAAATACCAAGGTGAGGGGTAACACAGAATGACGGATTCTTGTCTTTATGAAACGGACACAAGCCCCAGTAATTGTTCCCTCTTTTTTTGAGAACAACCTGTTCGGATACCACATCAACAATATCCAGACGTTCTTTTATTTGTTGTACTAATTCATCCCACGTGCCAGCCATAATAAAATTGTAACATCAACATAAGTTTTAGGAAAAATTTTGATACAAATTTCATATTTTTAGATTATAAATGCAAGATAAAAGTATAAATTAAAAGGCTGATTAAAAAATCAGCCTGAAAATGTGAGTAAATATATTATTTATAAGTCTTAGCAGAATAAATCTGCAAAAGGTCCGTTAGGGTCTTGAATATTTGCAGCTACTGCACCATCTTCAGCAGATTTCATACCCGGTAGAACAACATTATTTACGCCATTAGTAACACTTGCAACCTGAGCGGCAGATACCTTATAAGAATATCCAAGACTTGCTAAGATAGCATTTGTACTGTCTGCCAATGTTTTATCTTCCGGTGTAAATTTTGTTAAACTTGCACCATAAATTCCTTGCGGATTTTGTGTTAATAAATCTGTATCGTTTTTTAATCCTTTAAAAACAACATTACTTTTTTCTACTTCCTTTGATTCTTCAGCTTTTTTAGCATCTTTAGCTGCTTGTTGACCGATAGCAAAGTTATAGTTATTATAACCGTTGTTGAATTTATTAAACTCGATTGCCATATTTCGGTTCTCCTTATATTTTACTCACATTATAAGTTTCGGCATGTAGTTTAATAATCTTTAGAAAACAGGCTATAATTATTACATTTTTGTTACATTTATTAATATTTACTCAAAGTCACCATATGATTGCATAATTGGAAAGAAATTAGGGTGCAGATTGTTACTGCACCCTAATTTCTTTCTTTTTTGCATGCAATTATAATAAGAAATGGCAGTGTGATAACATAAATAAATATTAATAAAGCCGCAAATAACTGAACTATAGCTCTAGTGGTACCAAAATCATATCCCGCAGGATGCAGAGCTGATAACTCTCTGCCAATCAAAGTTAATATAATAAGTGTAGAAGAAAACAAAAAACCAAATAAAGATAATATCTTTTGATACTTTACAAAACTAAAAGAGGAATTAAACTTTTTGTTCTTTAAAGCCCACTCATTACCTTTTATTCCAAAATAAATTGCTAAAATCAGATTAAGTAACCCTCCGATTTTTGGAATTAAAGACACCGGCAAGGATATTAGAGTTATATAAGACTTATTAAATAATCCCCATATCCAACCGAGAAAAAACGCTCCCCAGTTAAATTTATTTTTTAAAGTTTCAATATTTTCAAAATTATTCATCACTTATAACCGATATAAACTCCTAAAATGTCGTTAAGCTTTTTTATGGTGTCGATGGGGGGACTTGAACCCCCACGGATCTCTCCACATGCACCTCAAGCATGCACGTCTACCATTCCGCCACATCGACATAATTTATTTAATTGTCAAAATTTGTTTCTATTTTAGTATAGCATAAATATTTTAAAATATTTTCATTATTATACTTATTATATACAATGAAAACATATATAATGGACAAAAATTTAATATCAAACCTATTATAAAAAAGTTAGAATATGCCTTTTCATTGTCTTCAAATATCCTGAATCCATAGGATTCATTGTCCTCATAGTATTTTTTCTCTGCAATAGAGCCAAGCAATAACAAAATTATAGTACCCAGTTGAATTTTATATACTGAAATATACGGCGAAACAAGATGATTAAAAATATATTCATATATAAATTTGTTCAAATCAACACGCATATTCAGCTGTGTTGATGATAAACTAAGCATTACCAAAAATGAAATTGTGATAATGATACTTATATACCCCAGTAGTGAAATAATATTCCAGGTAATATATTTTTTAAACTTTGATATCCGCATACTTATATTATATATGAAATTTACAATTTTGTTTTACTTGATAGATTCAAAACATCAATAAACGAAAATACTGATGCAAATTCATAAAACAAATGTTTATATTGATTTATATCATCTATTCTTTTGAACAAATGACTCAACCTGATCAAATCTTTATTGCTCTCCAAAAAGATTAATATTGAATCTCCATATACAGAACATTTGATACTCTTTGCTTTAAAAGTTGTTTTGAGTTGGATAAATTTATCTAAGAATGCAGTATTCAATAAATACTTCACATCATTATGACGGGAATCATCTCGAGATGTTTTTTCAACCCATATATCATAGTGGTTATTAAAGTTTTCACCCTCCACAACAATTCTTTCATAATTTGACAGTATGCTTCTTTCAAAATTTTTTGGAAAAATAAGTAATCTTGCATTAAAATGTTTCTTCATTCTAAAATGCAAAACAATACCTTTATACGGTCTGTATTTATAAAATTTATAGATATCCATTCCTTTTTTAAATCTACAAATTTTAAATTTATTTATTTTAAATTTAACATTATTATGCCAGCCACCAAATTTCTCTATGGCATGTGTCTTAAAGAATTTATCAAATAGGTCTGATTTTTCTAATACACTGTCAGGGATTAATTGAGTTTTATTATAACGCAAATTTCCAAAAATATTCAAAAACGGTGCATAGACTTTATTTTTTAATTCTTGTTGATAACATTTATTCGATAGATATACCCATAAAATTATAGCAACAAACAAATATACAGTTGAGTAAAAACATTGAAAAAATAAGGTATAGCGAGGATAATCAGTCAGTAAAATCAAAACAAAACCACTAAAACATAATAAAAAAGGAAACAAGCTCAAATCAAACCCATATTTCTTTTGTTCCTCTTTTAAAGAGGAAAGATTGTTTTCCATGAATTGTTCAAATTTTACGGCAAATTCACCTTTATATTTGTCCATTAAATCTATGTTATTCATTTTTCCCCTTTTTACAGTGGTTTTTCTTACAGATAAAAACTCAAATTATTTACCGATTTCCAGAGCTCTTTGCGCCATTGATTTTGAAATATTTACAAGCGCAAGGTTAGCTTCATAAGCTCTCTGAGCCATCAAAGCATCGGCTATATCAACCATGGCATTAACGTTAGAAGCTCTTATATAACCGTTTTCATCAGCATCAGGGTGTCCCGGTTTATAAATTTTTTGTCCGAGTGTAGGGTCTTCTACGACACCTGAAAAGTTTACTCCACCTTGTAAATAAGGCAAAGTCCCTACTCCAAAAACATCTTCTTTCATAGTGTTCATAATGCCATGAAATGAAATATCATCTGTCGCATTTAATACAGGAATTTTTCTAACATAATTAGGGGTGTCAAGGTTAGCAATGTTTTTTGCGTGAACATCAATTCTTTTTCCATGAACTCGTAGAGCTTGTGCTCCCATATCCATTGATTCAAGTATACCCATTTTATTTCACCATCCTTAATTATTTACCTACATTTATAACTGTTTTCATTTCAGTTACAATATTTGTCATTCTGCGTGTTGCCATTGAATACATTAGAGAATTCTCCTGCATTTGCAAAAGTTCATTTGCAGGATTTATCGGCCCTTCTTCTTGTTCGGTAGCAATTGCTGATGGCCCGAGTTTTTCTGACAGCCTTGTTTCCAGCGGACTATTCATTGTACTCAAATATTGCCCGAAACTTATATCCTGCCTGATATAACCCGGAGTATCAACGTTAGCAATGTTTGAACCAATGGCTCTTTGCCTTTGTGATATTAAGTCCAACATAAGTGAAACTTTACCCATGCTATCTAATGATGTATACATTTTTCACACCTTTCAATAAGTTTAATTATTAACCTTCTCTGATGTTAATTGATTTATTGTACATAGTATCTGCAAGTTTAAGCATCTGCATACTTGCAAGCATTGAAGCATTCAATCTTAAAAGGTCTGTTGCAGATTGAAAAATACTTACATTTGCTCTTTCAAGATTATTTTGTTTAATGCTGTCATGGTTTTTTACCAATCTGCATTCACCGGCATTTTCCGTTGCAATCAATCTATTCATATCAGCTGACTGCATTCCGTCAGGATTATCAAAACGTACAAGCGGAATTGTTCCTATTTTTTTAGCTTTGTCCCCTCTTGCACCATAAGCCAGAACATCACCATTCGGTTTAATCTCAAATTTGAAACAATTTGACGGAATTTGAATACCTTCGCCGACAATCCAACCATCGCTGGTTGTTAAGTAGCCGTTTTTACCCTGCTTAAAAGCTCCGTCTCTTGTATACTGAACTTCACCTGACGGTGATACTACAGGAATAAATCCCGGGCCATCTATAGCAACATCGTAAGGATTGCTCGTAATACGGATAGAGCCTTGAGAATAATCTGTTCTAACAGCTCCTGTCAAGTAGCCGTCTTCTTTTAGAATTTGTTCAAAAGTTACTTTTTTATACCCTGTAGTATTTACGTTGGATAAATTATTTGCAATTTGTCCGAAACGCTCAAATTGAATAAGTGCGTTATTTGTACCTTTTGAAATTATTGCCTGTAAGTTATACATTTACCAGCCCTCTATCTTATGCCTGACTTAATTGAGAAATTGCTTTACCTAAATTTGCATTTTGAAGCATAAACATTTGCCGGTTTGCATCAAAATTCTTCATAATAGGCATCATTTTAATGAACTCTTCATGCAATGCAACGTTTGAAAATTCATTATAACCCTGCTTTACATTTGGATCCATAACAAGGACACCATTGGTATCAACGACACCAAGCTGTCCAATATTCATAACTTTATTTGTGTTAGGATTAAACAAACTTATTTTTCCGGATTTATCTATTTTGACCTGTTTTAAATCCTGTGGAATAAACGGAAATTTTATAGGTGTACCGGCATTAGACAAAATTTGAGCATCTTCAAGATTCAATAAGGAGCCGTCTTTACCTATTTTAAATCTCCCGTCACGTGTCAATTTAATACCATGTTCTGTTTCTGTTTGAAAATAGCCTTTATTTGCTAAAGCTATATCCAGTGGATTGGGAGAAACGCTTATTCGTCCAACTCTATCATCTTTTGTTGTAGATAGGGCATGCACACCTAGATATTCAGCAAAAGATGAAACTACAGCTTCTTTTCTTTGATAACCGATTTTATCAAAACCGCCTATGTTTTCATTGCTGATACCGATTAATTCACTATCAAGATGCATTGCTCTGATAGATGTAGTTAACCCGTTTTCGTTATAATGAATTCCACCGTTTATTTTCATGCTGCTACCTCTACATGTATTGTTTATTAATTATTGTCGGATATTTTGATATTTTTCTCAATATTTCCGGCAAAAATCATCTGTTTGGACTAGTTTATAAATTTGTTTAATGATAATTTGGAAAAAGTCAAAGGTTATTAAACTAAAAAAGCTGCTGTAGAAATACAGCAGCTAATAAATTTATATGAGGATAAGATTATTCTTCAACAACAGGTGCTTTTGGTGCGTCGTTTTGTTGTATCTTCATATAATGTCTTCTATGAAATTGACCTTTTCTATGTCTGGCTTTGAACTCTTGTTTGGCTTCAGCTTTTAATTTGCTTAATTTCTTCAACTGTTTGTTTGTTAAGATTGACTCAAATTCTTTTTTGCTTTGCATACGAACTTCACGCATTTGTTTTCCTAATAATGCCATTTCCTGATGCAGCGGAGCTAATTTTTCCTGTCTTTCTTTAAGAGTTAATCTTTCATTAAAGATGTCCTGCATTTGCTGTTGTTTTAGTTTCATTTGTTCTTTAATCGGTTCTAAAGCTTTTACCTCTTTTTCTCTAATTTGTTTTGCCTGTTCTTTTTGGGCATCTGTCAATTTTAATTCTTGTTCAAACTTTTTCATATCAAAAAGAGGTTTATGCATTTTGCATGGACAAACAGGCATCATTTTTGGAGCTTCCTGATGATTAAACGGGCATGGCTGCGGAGATTGTTTATCCTGCGCGTACACCTGTGTTGTTGCTGTTAATGCGATTACACCAGCTAAAATTAATAGTTTTTTCATTCTAAATCCTTTCTCAAGCTTTCTTAATTACTCTTGTTTTAACCTTCACATTTTATTAAACGAATTAAAATAAAAATTGTTCATTTTATTTTGTAAAATACTTGAAAAGCTGTATTATTATGAGATTTCAAAACGAGTCCAGAATGTCTGTAAAGACTATTTACGATGTTTTTTACTTTAAATAACAAAAATCAGAACAACTCTCGAAAAAGAAAGTCTCATCAAATTGATAAGACTTATAAATATACATTTACCCCACATTTATGTTACCATAGAAAAAAATAGTTGTCAAGCTCTTTATAAAACTATATTTTTAAACTTTTTACTCTAATAAATGGATTGAAGATACTTAATTTATGGTGTAAAATTTTAGTATGTATAAGGTTGGATTGATATTATTAGCATTTATGATATCTTTACTTCCGGTTAATGCCGAAAGCAATTCACTTATGCAAAACAACGTACAATCCAAACCGATGTTGTTTGTCTATCATATACCTGATACTGAATATGAAAATGATTCAGCTTTTGGTGTTGAAAAAGAAGCTGCGGGAAAAAATGATATAACAACTGATGATATTACAGCGGATACTTCTAAACCAGCACAAGAGACTCCGCAAGAAGAAGAGATTGATGAAGAGGAATTAAATTCGTTATATTCTGATGTTTTACAAGGGTATGCAGAATATTATGAGGGTGAGGATGATGCAGTTACTCTGGATTTTTCAAATAATCAGCTTGCAAAATTGAACATCAAGCGTCCGGAAGCTGTTGAAAGTGCTAAATACACAGATTTAGCATCTCCATCATTAAATTTACAGAATAAATATTCAAAATACAATGCTCCTGAATACAGCATATCGCCAGTTTCTAAGAAAAACTATAAACAATTTGGAAAATTTAAAACAGGAGCAGTATACGGTCAAGAAATTTATTATGCGGAATTAGAACAATCTACAGGTGTATTTTCCAGTTACGATTTTACAAAGAAATTTTCTGTAAGTACTTCATACATGAAAACCGTTAACTCAACAAATAATGATTATAATGATAATTTTTTCTTTTCTCCGTCATATAAAATTAATCAATATTTTACAATACGGGAATCCTTATCAGCAGATATATCTAAAGAAAGACAAAAAGCAGCTGTATATTTATCCATAAACCCTTTTGGCGACAAAGACAGAGACCGATTAATGTTTGAATTCGGTGCAAGTCAAACTCATTATAACGATGGAAGACCTGCAAAAAATCAGTTTAGTATCATGACTAATTTTAAATTGTAAATTTCTAAACATATTTTTGTCCCGGACGTAAATTTTGTTTATAATTGATACAAGAGGAACCTGATTTTGACTACAGAACATACGGATTTAGATACAAAAAAACAGCAAAGAGCGGCAAGAAAACACGGAAGAAAAACCGGTTTTTACTATTCTTTTCTGACTCTAGTGTTAGTTTTTTGTTTGATTCAAATCGGATATGGAGCAATTTTAAATATTTCTAAAATCATCTCCTATCAAGGAAAAGCCGTCACTTTAGAAAATCTTTTGAAAAAAGCTCAGATGAGAAATCAGGACTTGAAATCCGAAAAGAAAATGATTACATCTGACAACAGCCTTGAGGGAATTGCCAGAAATAATCTTAAAATGGCAGGTGAAGACGAAGTTTTGATAATAATCAACAAAAAAGTGGAAGAACCTAAAAAGAAAAAATCTTCCTGGAAATTGAACTGGTTTCCTCTCAAAAAGAAAGAAAAACCTGTTGAACCTGCCGGTAAAATTTATATACCGCAAGAAGTTGTAGAAGAATAGAGATGGAAAATATATGGAAAATAATCAAAGTTTACAATACATAAAACAAGCTTTTGAACTAAAAGAGCAAAAATATTTCAAGCCTGCAATTGAAATGTTATATAAAGCTCTTGAGCTTGAGGGTGATAATATTGAAATCTTGTTTCAGATTGGAGAATTGTATTTTTTGATTAACAACTATTCCCGCGCGCTGCAATATCTGGATAGAGTTCTTTCTCTCAATGATTCTCATGCCGAAACCTTGAAACTTTTGAGAACAATAAAAGAACGTCAGGAAGATTATGATGCGGTTTTAAAAATTTCAACAAAACTTTTTGAAGAAAATAAAAATTCTGAAAATTTGAAAGACCTTGTCAGAATACTTGTTAAATTGAAATTATTCTGTGAAATTGATAAATATAAAGATTCAGAAATGTTTACCACTGATGTAAGAATAGAATGTGCTAATGCTTTTTATTATAACGGAGAAATAGAAAGGGCAAAAGAATTACTGGCTCAGTGTAATCACGATGATGAAAGAGTTTTACTTCTGGAAGGAAAAATTAAATTCGATGAAAAAAATCTGGAAGAAGCAGATTTAATATTTAATAAAATTGGTAAAAACTCACAAAATCCAGAAGTTCTTAATTTTTTAGGTTTGTTTGATTTAGAAAAAATGGATTTTATTGAAGCTATTAAAAATTTTTCAAAAGCTGTAAATCTTGACAGTTCAAATTCAAAATATTTTTACAATCTGGCAAACGCATATTTTTACAACGGCTGGCTGGAAGAAGCTCAAAAAGCTTATACAAAAGCACTGTATCTGAATCCGGATAACTTGGATTATAGATATTCGCTTGCTTATTTATATTTTGACAAAAAAGAATTCGGCAAAGCAAAAAAAGAAATTGACGCAATTCTGGATATTGATGCAAACCATTCACAAGCCTGCGTTTTAAAAGCTCTATTACTTGTTGAAAATAAAGACTTTCTCGGAGCAAAATCTTTGCTAGAACAAAATCTCCAAAAAGGTTTTACCGATGATTTTACAAAAATTTCACTGAGTAAAATATACTCGGAATTAAATATCTTTGACAAAGCTGAGGAATTAATCAATGACGTTATCAAAAATAATCCGGAAAATTTGAACTATTTAAGTGATATGGCAGATATTTATCTAAAAGAAAAAAATTATGATAAAGCTCTTGAAATTGCAAACAAGATTATTGAGATAAACCAAAATTATATTTCCGGTTATATAATTGGAGCCAAAACAGCATATTCTCAAGAAAAATTTGAACTGGCTAAAGATTATGCACAGAACGCGATTTCACTTGATATTAACTGCTCTGAAGGGTATTATTATCTTTCGCTTGTCAGAGAAAAGCTTAATGATATTGATGAAGCTGTTGAATGTATGAAAAGGGCTATTCTGTATGATTTGAATAATCCAAAATACTATGCAAAAATGAGCGAATTTTATAAAAATAAAGGGGATTATAAAACTGCGCTTGAATATGTTTCAGAAGCTGAAACCCTTGATAACTCTAATGAATACAAATTTATGTATTCTGAATTGGTCAAGTTAAACAGAAAAAATAAAAATTAACAAAAATTAATTTGATTTGGCAAAAAACATCAATATAATACATATTATGAATTTACTTAAAGAGGACGGCTGAAACATGAAGATTAAAAGATTTATAGATAAAATATTAAGTGCAGCAGTAATCGTCACGATTATGCAAACAGGAGCAATTGCTGCTCAACCGGATATGACTGTTCCGCATCAATATCCCGCAAAGTATACTCCTGAGTATATTAAACAAATTACACCAGGGTACAAAGATGTAGGAAATGATGAGGTGTTTTACGTGGCTCTGGATATGCTCAAAGATACAGAGGGAATGTTTTCGCGAAACGCAATTCTTGGGAATAACTTGTCGCAAAGACCTGTAAAAATAGAGTTTAGAAATCTTGGTGATATTAACAAAGATTATGCAACATTTGATGCATTAGGATGGAAAAAGGGGAAAAAATTATATATATATATAAACTCAAAACATCAAAATGCACCTGCAGGTGCTATAGCAGCTTTATTAGCCCATGAAGCACTTCATCAGGATGAATATAATTCCCTTGCCGAAGAAACATATGCTTGGACAATGGAAGCTGTTGTTTGGAATGATATTGTAAAACTTTATCCAGAGAGTAATCAGGAAGAACACGCTCTTGTAACAAGAGAAAATACTCTGAAAAAGTTGTTAGAAAAAGGAAATTATACAAATAGATATATAAAGAAAGCTGTTTTACAAAATGAAGGCTACAAAAATCTTCCATCTTATTCTCCCGGATTTGATAGTTTATAAAGATTTTTAAATACTTACTTGTATTAAACAAAAAGTATATTGATTCTTAAAAAAACTTGATGTTAAATTAAGTTATGAGACAAAGAGTAAAAGCATTAATATTTTTAGTAGGAGCTACAATAACTTTATTTGCAGCAAATGCTCTTTATCTGTCAAATCATAACCCGATGTTGAACGCTGAAACCAAGAACATAGATACAACACAAGTTTCAGCGCAAAAGCTTTTTGATGACAGCTGGCAAACTATAAAAAATGAATATTATGATTCAAATTTTAATCATCAGCATTGGATTAGATGGAAAAACCATTATCAAGGAAAAATAAAAACAGAAGCAGATGCTAAAGTTGCTATAGAAACAATGCTTGCCAGTCTGGATGACCCTTACTCCAGATTCTTAACAAAAGAAGAGTTTGCAGAACAAAATACATCATTAGCTTCCAAAATTTCCGGAATCGGTGTTAATATTGTTAATGATTCCGGTAAAATTAGAATTATTAGTGTAATAGATGAAACGCCGGCTCAATTTGCAGACCTAAAACCGGATGATATTATTTTGTCTATTAATGGTATCAAAGTCAGCGGTTTATCCTTAGCAGAAGTTTCTAACCTTGTAAAAGGTCCTGTAAATACTTTTGTCAATATGGACATTTTAAGACAAAAAGAAAAAATAAATAAAAAAATTATTCGTAAAGAAATTAAAATAAAAACAGTAAAGAGTACTGTAGATAAAAATATAGGTTATATTCAAATTTCCAGTTTTATAAGCACATCAACACCGAACGAATTTATAGAAGCTTTGGAAAACACACAAGATACCAAAGGATTAATTGTAGATTTGCGTGGAAATACAGGCGGACTACTGACAAATGCAATATTTATAGCAAATTTATTTATAGATAAAGGGAAACTGGTTAGTATTGTCGGTAGAAATGGTTACAAATATGATGTAATGGCTCAAGATTCAAATTTGCAAATAAAAAAACCTATTATATTACTTGTAAATGGGACTAGCGCCAGTGCAAGTGAAATTCTATCCGGAGCAATGAAAGATTATCACAAAGCAAAAATCATCGGAACAAAAACCTATGGCAAAGGCATGGTTCAAAAAATTATTGCTATGCCGAACGAAACAGGTTTAAATTTAACCATAGCAAAATATTTAACTCCAAAAGGTAAAGATATTAACAAAAAAGGAATTTCACCTGATATAGAAGTTCGTTTTACAACAAAAGATATTGCAGATAAAAAAGATATCCAATTAGAAACTGCAAAAGATGTAATGCAGAAAATAATTGCTCAAAACAACAATCAATAACTTGACTTATATGTAAAATTCTTACAATATGCAAAATTTATTCTAGTTATATCAGTTTAGGTAGAAATTCAAATATGCAGTTAAGTAAGCCGGATTTACTAACCCGACATAAAACTTTTTGCTGGCTTGGAGAAGCCGACCGACACTGCTCACCTAATTTTGGAGAGGGGAAAATTGTCATTCTGAGGGTGAAACCCGAAGAATCTATTAAAAATGATGAGATATTTCGGCTAATGCCTCCGTATGAGAATACTGCTTACTTTAGAGTATAACTGGTAGCATATCTACGTGCGTCCTCGCATTAAACGAGACTCCACTACGTTCCCGCCCTCTGTTCGTGCAGGCTCAGAATGACAGTATCGCTTTCTTTAGGTTTCAGCTGGTAGCATATCTACGTGCGTAGCACCCATGCGGAGCTGAACTGTATAGCTTTCTTGTGGGCATATTGCCTTGGTGCGGCGAGCACTAGATTTCTCCAAGAGAATCTATTTTGAAAGTGCAACCGATTTCTTCCTGTGCAAGAACTGTAATATTATTAATGTACAGGGACAATAATGTGAAAAACATTTGTCTGTATTCCATTGGTACAATTAGTTTTGGTGCATAAATATTTAATTTTTTTGCTTTTCTGATAATCTTATTGGCAAGTTTTTCTGCTAATGTTCCGTCAATTTTTATCAAAGCATCTTCTGTTTCATCACAGCTTAGTATAATGTTAGAAAATGTTTTTTCTGATATTTCAAAAGCACTAATGGTTTCCCCATCATTATTTACATAATTACGACAAATTTGTCTTGCTAAAGTTAATCTGATTTTGTTTAGAATGTCAGCTTTAGCTGTTTCATCAGCAAAATCATTTATTTTTTCGAATAGGTATGTGATATTTTTGATTGAAACTTTTTCTTTGATTAAACTTGTCATTATATATTTTAAATCAGCATAAGTGAGCAAATCCGGTATGATGTTTTCTACAAGAAATTCATTTTCTGCTTCAACGACTTCAATATATTTGTCGATATCTTCGTAATCTAGTAAATCATCAACATATTTAACAGAAATATATTCTAAAGCTTTTGCGATATATTCTGATGGCGTTATACCTTTTTGCCAAAAGTCTTTTGTCTTGTCTTTTTCTACCCAAATGATTTTTCTGCCAGTTATTCCATCAATTGCATCAACAGAGTTTTTAATTTTATGTTCAGTATGAAGTTCATCTGCGTAAAACATTAAATAATTCGGGCAAACACCTGCTCTAAAAACTTCCATTCCTCGAATTTTTATGCTGAATTCGCAAGGATTAAGATTTTCGTCATCTTTGAAGATGACTTTTGGAATGATATAACCGATTTCTTTGGTTAAATTTAATCTGGATTTAACTGTTTCTGCGATGAGTTCTTCACCTGAGTTATCTCTGTCGGAATCAACAAACCCAAGAAGTTCTTCACTCAGGTATATTGCAAGTTTTTCTTCTTTAAGTTTTGAATACATCAAATCTGGAGAAGTAGCTTTGTTTAACTGTATTTTTAATTCTTCAAGTTCTTTTAGCCCTGCAGAAATTTTATCATTAAGCTTTTTTCGTGAAACAGACGCAGGAGCTTCACCCTCTAGTTCAGCTTTAATTCTGTTCATTTTTTCTTTCTGGCTTCTTATTTTAGACTGAATTTCAAGACAGTTTTCGTATTCAGTAAGTTTTGGAGACAGCATTTTTTCCATCTGACTTTTAAAGTCGGAAATATTAACGATATCGCTGTCAGAATTATTTTCGGATTTTGCTTCTCTCATGAAAATACAGTTTAACTGGTTATTGTCTTCATCGTCACCAACTTCATGCATGCTGTATAATTCCCATCCATTCATGGACATTTCGTTTAACAGGTTTTGTAATTCTTGAGCATTGTCAGCTTGACAACTTTTTATAACATATTCCATTCTGTTTTTTCCGAGCATAATATTATCCTTTTAATTTTTTTATTGCTTCTATTGCAGTTTTTATTGCTTTTTCAGTATCGTGGACAACCGGATTTTCAAGATTTTGTTTTTCTCTTTCCTGGTTTGCTACAGTCAAAAATACTGAACCTACTTTAACCCCAAGATAGCTTGCAACAATAAAAAGTGCAGCGGATTCCATTTCTGAAGCTAAACATCCGAGTTTTTTCCAAGCTTCCCATTTATTTTGTAATTCATAACTTACAGGCATTTTATCTGCGCTGTGCTGACCATAGAAAGAATCTTTGCATTGAACTACCCCTGTGTGGCAGGTATAACCAAGCTGTTTGGCTGATTCAACAAGAGCGTTGGTTATTTCAAGATTTGCTACTGCAGGAAATTCGATTGGAGCATATTCTTTACTTGTTCCCTCCATACGTATAGCTGCGGTTGCAACTACTACATCTCCGCCTTTCACATTAATATCCATACCGCCGCAGGTTCCTACACGAATAAAATGTGTGGCTCCAACTTTAACAAGTTCTTCCATTGCGATAGCAGCTGATGGGCCGCCAATTCCGGTGGATGTAACACTTACCTTTTCTCCGTCTAAGTACCCTGTATATGTAACATATTCACGATTATCTGCAACCAGCTGTGGATTTTCAAAATATTGTGCAATCTTTTTGCAACGTTTAGGATCTCCCGGTAAAATTACATACTTGCCGACATCTCCTTCTTTTAAACCTATGTGGTATTGTCTTTCATCTTCTGAATAGTTCATTAGCCGCCTCTTTTTAAATATCAGGTTAAACATATAATAAGCGGATAATTACGATAATAATTTATCCGCTTATATTATAATTTGTTCCTATTGTCCTTTTAATTTTTGAATAATTAAATCAGTAATATCAACACCGCCGACAAAAATTACCTGATCTGCTACAACTGCATCAAGTTTTTGTGAAACCATAATAGCTTTTGCTGCTGTCTGAACTTGATTTAAAATTTGAGCTTCTTTGTCATTTCTTAGTTTAAACAAAGCTTCTTGTTTTGTTTTAAATTCGTTAGCAGTTTGAGTTTCAAAGTTTTGTTTTTTTAGTGGAGTATCCAGAGCTTTGTATTGTTTTTCTTTATCAACCATATATTGTTGAAGTTCTAAGCTTTTTGCATCAATTTCTTTTACTGCTTGTTGAGCAGCCGGATAGTTATCCAAAACTTTTTGATAATTTAAATAACCGATTTCAGCGTTAGCTTGATTAGCAATTGTGATTGATAATCCGGCAGCTAATACTAAAGCCATTAATTTTAATTTTTTCATAAATCCTCCTATTTTATTTTATTAGTATAATAAATCACCTACACCAAATGTGAAGTATCCGTTAGGAGAACCATTGTCTCCCGGATTGGTAAGAGGGATACCGTAGTCGACTGACAAAGGTCCCATCCCTGGAATGTATATTTTCAAACCGACACCGGCAGAAATTGCATACATAGGTCTGTCATAAATATCATTGGAAACTGTACCATCAAATACTTTACCTGCATCAGCCCAAACAGTGAATCTCAAGTTATTAAGGAATGCAATTCTTGTTCTGTCCAAGAATGGAATAGGAGTGGCAAATTCTGCAGAACCCATGATAAAGGCATTACCTGTACCAACACCACTCATTTTGAATCCTCTAACTGTATATGGTCCACCTAAACGATATGCCATAACTTCCGGAATATCTCCATGTATTGCGCCACCACCTTTAACTGTGAATGACAAAGATGATTTTTTAGCAATTGGTATGTATTGTTTAATCATACCTGTCAATTTACCATTTGTTTTATCAAATCCGTTAAGACCAATATTTTCATCAAATCTAATGCTTGCCATTGTACCGTGTCTTGTTACAGTTGCAGAATCTCTTGTATCATATAATAAAGCAGGACTTAATGACAGGAATAAACCGCCTTCTAACTGTTTAGCACGTTCTGATATTGGTATATTATATTTGTTATAAAGTGCTGATATTCCTTTAAAATCTCCTTCTGAAACATCAATATTTTCAGCTCCCAAACTAAATGTAGCAGTTGCGTGTCTATTTCTCTTTAATTTATGTGCAACAGTCATTTCTGCACCATATCTTCTTTCAACTGCAAGAGGAACCTGATATGAACCAAAGTCTCTAAAGAAGATTCTTGTATTCAAAGAGGTGTCTGCATTATAAAAATATGGTTTGAAGTAACTTAATTCAGCCTGGATATTCATGTGGTCTTTGACGGATGAATCATTAAGGATTACACCGGTACCGGCCAAACCTGTCAAAGATAATCTTTCGCAGCGTCCGCGGAAGTTATTTTCAGAAATTCCGAGTGAACCGAACAAGCCTGTTACTGTATCTACACCACCGCCAACAGATACGCTTGCAGTTCTTTGTTCCTGAATTTTTATTGTTATATCGTAAGCATCAGGAATTTCATCACTCGGTTCAATTTCTCTTGTTACATCTTTGAATGCTTGAGTTGCATATAATCTTACTAAATCTTCTTTAACCCTGTTTTCGTTATATATCATACCGGGTTCAGTTAAAATATTACGGGCAAGAATATAATCTTTGGTTTTTTCATTACCTTCAATCATAATTTTGTCAATAATACCTTCTTTGATACTGATATTAATTGTGCCGTCAGGGTCATCGGTTACAGAGTCTACTCTGGCCAGAATATAACCTTTAGAATTGTATAATTCTTGAATTTGTGAGATTGCTATATTTAATTTTGCTATATTTTGCGGTTTACCTTTCATTCCGTCAAGAGTAGCCAGAATATCTTCTGTTGGAACTACAGTGTTTCCTTCAATTGTAAAATCTTTTACAGGAATATTTTCTTCAACAACAATTTTAACATTAACGGTTCCATCTCCATTTACTGACGGGATTGCTTTCATGTTTTCTGTAAAATAGCCTGTTTCATATATTGTTTTCAGGTCATTTTGCATTAAATCACGGGAGTATTCTCCTCCTTGTTTCATTTGCAATTTTTCCATTAATTCGTTTTGGGTAATGGAGTTCAGCCCGTAAAATTCTATTTCTTTAATCGTCCTTTTTTCTTTATCGAGCTGGCTATTTGGAGTTGTTTTGGAAGATAAATCTGTGGGGTATTTTCCTTGAGAATAATCAGGAGTTTTATTATCCGAATAGTTTGTATACCTGTCAAAAACAGTGTTTGCGTAGTCATTGTTATACTTTACGGCATCATCAGTCAGACCCATACCACCCCAGACATCTTCAACGGCCAAGCTTGTAGTTTGTGTCATCAAGACCAGGATTATTGCTGATAATAATTTTTTTGTGACGTCAAATTTCAAAAATACAGTTCCTTAACAAACTCTCACTATTCTCCAACAAAATTGTAGCATAAATGAAAAAAAAAGTACAAAAATTTTACAACTATTTACCAACAGTCATTTTGTAAATTTTATTTTTATTAAATCCGTATAATTCAGATAAAACAATAGAAATATCTTTTCCGCTGAAACCTTTGTTCTGTAGTAGTTTTATTTTGTTTTGTATATCTGTTTCTTCATAATTTTTTTCGCTGCGGAAAATCATTACGACAAATTCACCTTTAGATATATTTTTTTCAAAATGTTCAATAACATTGTCGATATTATTAACAACAATCTCTTCAAATATTTTTGTTAATTCTCTTCCGACTGCAATTTTTGCATTTGGTCTTATTGTTTGAATTGTTCGCAATGTATTTAGAATTCGATTTGGGGATTCATAAAATACAACATCTTCAAATTCGTAATGTGTTACGATATTTTGTATCTGGGTTTCTGTTTTTGGAAGAAATCCGATAAATGAAAATTTTTCATCTTCTCTTGAAATCTGAGAAAGAAAGGTTATAACAGCATTTGCACCGGGTAAAGATGTGATAGAAAATCCTCTGTCTCTTAATTCTTTAACAATAACAGAACCCGGATCGCAAATTAAAGGGGTTCCTGCATCTGAGACCAGAGCCATTTTTTTCCCGCTTTCTAAAATTTCAATAATTTGGGATATTCGTTCTTTCTCATTGTATTTATGGTAAGAAACGCATTTTGTTTTTATATTAAAGTGATTCAATAGCTTTTGTGTAACTCTGCTGTCTTCGCAGGCAATCATGTCAACTGAGTTAAGAGTATCTATTGCTCTTTGTGTAATATCACCAAGATTCCCGATTGGTGTTGGAACTATGTAAAAATCAAATTCTTTCATATTTTGATTTTATCACAAAGGGGTATGATATCTATAGTTATTTTATCTTTTTTTGAGCATTTTTAAATATCTTTGGCATTGCTGAATTTTATCATATCCCAGTAATGTTCCCAATATAAAATCCTGTTCCGGTGTATATTCATTTAATTTTGGTTGGTTAAAGGATTTGATTACATTTATTGAATCAGGATTACCGAAGAATACATTTATTTTTTTCTCGTCAACATTTTGAATTAGATAAGATATATTTTCTCTTTCTAATCTATCTGTTATGATTTTTTTGTTTGCTTCTTTTTCAGTTGTGAGTATTAGGCTTCTTAAACCTTTTTTGTATTCATAAATGTGGTGGGAAAAAACTCTTAATTCGTTCCATTGTTTTGTTGTAGGTGTGATTTTTATTCCTTGAAAATTTGTTTGTGTCGGATAATATCCATTATATGTTGCGGTAATTTGCATGTTTGTCTCCTTAAGTGTTAGGTATACCTAACATATTTGTATACTATTTTTTTATAAATGTCAACAATAATTTTATTATGCTTGATGGTGCTTATGCGGTAGTGGTGCTTGGTTAGGATATCACCTATCATATTTTTATGAATTTTGAAGAAAAGATTTATTCAGACCTTGGTAAAAATATTCGCAAGTATAGAATTGCGAAAGGTTTGTCACAGGAAAAATTATCTGAATTGCTTGAAACTAATTCAAAATTTGTTGGTCATATTGAACGTGTTGAAAGGTATATTAGTTTAAGAAAACTGATTCAATTATCACAAATACTTGATGTACAGATGAAACAATTATTTGATTTTGATGAGTAGTAATAGAATTTTTCTAATTCATTTATAAATGCTTGCTAACTAAGGTCTTCTTTTGTTGTTGTTTAGTCCCTTTTTGTGCTACTGCGTGTTATGAAAAAATCAACTATGAAACTAATTATATTAACTGTTTTGGGGGTTATTGCTTCAATAATTTTTATCAATTGAGCAAACATCCAAATCCAATGGCTCCTGCTTCTGTCAGGGAAATGATTAATGTTAGTATATTGTGTGTCCCATTTATTGGGCTTGTGTACTGGCTTTTTTTTCACCAATGAGATGATTAATTACATAGCAGTAAGCCGGATTTATCAATTCGCGAAAGTAAAATAATTGTCATGTTTAATATAAATATCGTCAAGATCATCCTGTACTTTACAAAGCGAAGGGACGGGGAGAAACGAGTCGGCTGAGTCTGTATGCGCAGGTACGCAGCAACCAGAAGTTTCAGGATTTAATCCAATTTGCATCATAACTAGATGTTGAAACAAGTTCAGCATGACAAGTTGCTGTTCTGGAGGCTGTCATTCTGAGTGGAAGAGAAGAATCTCTTTTAGATACTT
Source organism: uncultured bacterium (assembly GCA_958366705.1). Taxonomy (GTDB): domain Bacteria; phylum Cyanobacteriota; class Vampirovibrionia; order Gastranaerophilales; family Gastranaerophilaceae; genus Zag111. The sequence goes on along the minus strand of CATXCB010000004.1, from coordinate 45,324 downwards.
CGTGTACAACTCAGTTAAGTAGGTCGGATTTACTAATCCGACAATAAACTCTTTGTCAGCTTGGTAAAGCCGATTTACGCAGCGCACCTAATTTTTGGGAGGGTAAATTTGTCATTCTGAGCCTGCACGAGCAGAGGGCGAGCATGACAATATCTGGTGGCATATTGCCCCGTGCGGTCGAGCACCCTCTCCCATAAATGGGCGAGAATCCTTGCGATAATTGTTCTAATGCTTTTTAGATTTTTGTATTGCTATAAAGTTTTCCATGTTTATTAAGAAATATTGTAAATCTTCTACAGATAATGTTTGCGCAAGAGCATATAATTTTTCTAAAAGCGCTTTATTGTCCGGCTTTTCTGTCTCAATTGTGTGGAAGTCAAAAAATTCGCCATAAGAAACATCCAAAATTTCGATTATTCTGTCAATATTTTTAGCAGATATCTGATGTTCAGCAGTTTCAATTCTTGCAATTGTCGAAACATGTACGTTTAATTTTTCAGCCAATTGTGCTTGTGTTAAATTTCTTTTATTTCTATAGAGTTTTAAATTTTTTGCAAAAAGCTCTAAATACTTCATTTTATAAGTGTATTTAATAAACAATAATTCATAAAGAGCAAATTGTGGTATTTTATATATTAATTATTTCATAATTTGCAAAAATAGCCTAACTGGATAGTAGACTGTTGCTGTTTGTATGTGTTAATTTAATATTGAAGTTGGGTGGAAATCTAAATTAAATTTGATATTGAAGTATGAAAAAATAGTATATTAAGTTGGCTGGAAGGAAAAAGTAAAGATGGTTTTGCAACCATCTTTTTCTCTTTAATTATTTACGTCCCATTTTTATTCCTGATAATAGAAATTCCAGTTTTTCAAGGTCGTTGTTATTTTCCAGCGCCTTTGCTGCCAGATTGAAATAATCAAACATTCCTTTGTTTTTTATAATCTGTCCAATTTCGTTTATGAGAATATCAACTTGTGATGTTTTATCATCTTTTAAAATTTTGTATGAACCGTCAGGGTAGTACTCAATGCTTTTGTAGTTTTCATTGTCATTATAATATTGTACGGTTATTGGCTTTTGAGTTTTTTTAGCCATATTTATCATTTTTGTGTCAATGTCGTTTGTTGAATTGATTTTTTCAACTTTTTGTTTTCTGAAGTTGTTATTATCAAGATAGACAACATTTCCCTCTATTACAGCCTTATAGGTATACTTGTCTCCCGTTCCTGTTTCTGCAATGATTTCTTGCAAATTGAAATTAAAAAGTTCTCTTGGTGAAATTGATAGAGAAATACAAATATTTTCCAGTGTTGTACTGTTTGGAAAATGCTCCCCTGTTTCTATTTTTGATACTTGCCGCGGGTGGATGCCTATCATTTCAGCAAGAGCTTCCTGTGTAATATTTTTTGATTTCCGGATTTGTTTTAGATTTTTGCCGAATGCTTCTTTAAAATTCATTATATTACCTCTTAATATCAGTATATAAGATTAAATATTATTTAATAATGATTTATAACACTCTTAATATTTCTTATCTTAATATTTACATAAGTGTTTTACACTCTATAATTATACATGTTAAATAGATATGAGTGTAATATATTTATTTTAAACTCTATAGGATAAATATATTGAGGTATGGGTATAAGGATTGATAGTATGAATTGTTCCGGCGGTGATATTGCAAAACTTTGTAAACAGTTAAAAAATATGTTTGATTTTTTACTTGTTTCTATTGAGATGAACAAAAATGTTTCTGTTTCTGATATTCATTATTTTTTGAGCATAATGGATATGATTATGGTAAAAATTTGCAAAAAAGTTGAAAAATAGATATATTGTTTGTAGAATTTGGAAAAGGTTTAACTGTTATGAAATTAGATTCAGATTTTATAAAACAAATATTGTTATTTATTGAAAACGAAACTGATTATGTAATCAGTTCACATGCTCTTATGAGAGCATTGGGTATAAAAAACCGTCAGTTGGAACGAAAATTTATGGGGCATATTTTGTTATTGGCGGATGATAACTTACTGGAATCGTTTCCTGCCAAGTATCCATTTGGATTTGTGTATTGTGTTGGCGGTGAGTACAGTATTGTTGATGTTAATTACAGATTAACAGCAAAAGGGTATGAACTTATTGATATACTAAGAAACAAAGAAATTTTTGAAAAAGTTAAAGATTTATCAGTAAATAATGCTCTTGAAGTTTCCAGACAATTGTTAATTAAAAAAGCTATTGGTGATAGAAGAAGAAAACTGTTATAATTTTTGACGTATTTTATTGATTGACAACCTATTGTTGTTATAATAGTATGATTTGAGAAAAGGAAAATAATAGACTATGCAGAATAATGCAATGATGATGAACTTAATGATGATGATGTGCCTGTTTTCGGGTGGTCATTGTTGTGAAGTTTGAATGCATTAGTTTCTGATAAACAACAACTTGAAGCCACCTGATAACGGGTGGCTTTTTTAATGTGTTATTTTTGAAACAAAAAGGAGAATTAGATAAATGATACCGGCTATTGATTACAAAAAACCTGATAATAAATTTGCATATAAAGCAATAGGCAATCGACATGTAACATTCCAAAGTAACAATTTTAGTAAAAATACAAAACTGTTGGATAAATTTATTAAATCCCAAGAAAATTTATCAACAACAAGATTTATTCAAGGAACATTAACAAATTGGTTTCCAAAAGCTATTTTATCAAGAAGTGTTGCGGATTTCTCAGAATTTACATTCTTGGAATTTTTAGAATCCGGGATTTTTTATTTTGCAGCTCCATTTTTTGGGGAGCATGCGTTTAGAAATGGATTATTTAAAGCAGTACAACCTAAAAAGTTGAAAGATACTGTATCTAAAAATGTAGCTAAAAATTTAGAAGAAATTAAAAAGGCGAATATAGATGAAAATCTGAAAAATAGGCTTGTTGCGACAAAAGCCGGTATTATTTTAGGATGTATTACAGTACCTGCATTGGAGTATGCGCTTGGGTTTGCAAAGAATTTATTTACTCTTAAAGTTTTTAAAATAAGCGATTTTAATAATGTAGCAAATTTAAATAAAGATAAAAAAGAAGATATTTCACAGCAGCAAAAAGTTGAAACTCATTCCAAGTCAGTACTAAAAAAAATGGGTATTTTATCTGCTGTTGGAATTTCTTCAGGCTTGTTACTTTCAACTAAGGGGTATAATTCCAAAACAGCCCTAAAATTATCTGAAATTCTTTTAGAGCCCGGTGAAAATATTTCGAAATTATTACATAAAATTGGAATAAAATCAGAAACGACAGATAAGTTTTTGAAAGAATATTTAAAACTTGATTTTGTAAATAATGATGGGAAATTGTCTCTAAGTAAGGGACAACTTGCAGTTACTTGTATAACAGGCTTGTTTGGTTACTCTTCTGCTGCAAAAGATAGGGGAAAATTAGATTTTTACGAAGTTTTAACAAGAGTTCCGCTTGTTGTTTTGTATACAATTTTCGGGTCTTCAATTTTAGATGCAGGGTTCAAAAATATTTTAGCTAAAAAAGGAAAATTTCCTGAACTAATAAAGAGAAATAAAAATGGTTTTATTGAACAAATTCCAACACGAAAAGAACTTCCTCACATTGCTGAAAAACTTGCTAAAATTCATAAAACTTCTAAAAATTTTGAACTTGAAAAACTTATTCGACAAAAATCTGTTATAACAGGTATTCCTTATTTATTCAGTCTTGTTGCTATGGGATTTACACTAAGTGCTGTTTCAAGGATTTGGACTAAATACAGATATAATCACCAGATTAAATCTGCTCAAAATACTCATGATACAATTCCGAAGTCGGATTTTACTCCTATAAGTCCAGTATTTAGCGGGTTTAAATCAACTTCAAATATTAAATTGCCAAAATAAATTCTGCGAGTTTATTTGCAATAATTGTGTGTGATTCTTTTGTATAATGCAGTCCGTCCTTTTGAGCGGGCGAAGTTATTTGGTTAAAATCAAAATATAAACAATTATTTTCTTTGGCAGTTTGTTCAAAAATTGGAAAAACTTTATTTATTTTATCAATTGATTCGCGATTAAACATCATGGAAAATCCACTATGTAAAATGTTTTCGGTGATTTTTACAGGTGGAACTATGATAATGTTAGTTTTAATATTGACTTCACGGACAGAATCAATAAGATTTTGTAGTCCATTTTTTGTAGAATTTTCGTCAAGATTATAGAAGAATTGAGCATCATTTGTGCCCAGAGAAATAATACATATATCAAGGTTTCTGTGATTTTGTAAAAATACAGATAAATATTCCCCGCCACTTTGTTTTAAACCCTCAGGATTTTTAAAAAATCCTGTGCGGTTATTCATCCCTTCTTCAATAACTTGATAGTTTTCTTTGAGTATTTCTGAGAGAATTCCGCTCCAACGAGAATCTTTGTCATATCTTTTGCAATTTTCGGGAATAAAACCGAAAGTATTTGAATCACCGTAACATAATATTTTTTTCATAAAATAACTATATTATAATTTGGAAATATAAACAACATATCATGTTTGTAATCTCTTTGTTGAATACTTTGGCTGATGTCTTAGTATAAAACTTCTGCTTGTTTGAGTTAGAATTTGCAGCAATGGCCCTATGTTTCTTGCTGATATCCGAAATCTTTTAAAACTTTTTGTTTTTTTCGCCAGTCTTTTTCAACTTTTACTTCCAGTTCTAAATAGACCTTTTTTTCTACAATCTTTTCCAGTTCAAGACGGGCTTCTGTCCCTATTTTTTTTAGCAAACTTCCGCCTTTCCCGATTAAAATCCCTTTTTGACTTTTTTGTTCACAATATATTGTTGCGTAAATTTTGTCTATTTCTTCTTTTTCAAAATAATTTGTTACTTTAACGGCAACAGAATGCGGGATTTCATCAGATGTGTTCAGAAGAATTTTTTCTCTGATTATTTCTTCTGTAACATCCCTCATTGTCTCTTCTGTCACAATATCTTCAGGGTAAAGAGCTTCGCCCTCCGGTAGTTTTTTGTATAGATTTTTTAGTAAAGTATCAATATTTCTTCCTGTTTTAGCGGAAATTTTCACTACAGGAAGATTTTCGTTAAATAGTGTTTTGTATGATAGAAGATTTTCTTCAACCTTTTCAGTTTTTTTAATTTTGTCAACTTTGTTCATTACAATAATGATTGGGATTTTTGTTTGCAGTAAATTTTGAGCAATCCAATTGTCTCCTTTACCTGCGGGGTCGGAGCCATCGACTAAAAATAAAATTACATCAGCATCAGGCACTGCAATTTTAGCTTCGTCAAGAAGAAATTCTCCAAGCTTATTTAAAGGTTTGTGTACGCCCGGAGTGTCAACAAAAACTATTTGACCCTCTTGTGTTGTGAGTATACCTTTAATTCTTTTTCTTGTAGTTTGGGCTTTGTCAGTTGTAATAACAATTTTTTGCCCCAAAATTTGGTTTAAAAGGGTTGATTTTCCGACGTTCGGACGCCCTATAATTGCAACGAATCCACTTTTCATAAAATTATTGTAACATAAATCTTATATTTTTTTAATAAAGTAGCAATTTTTTTTACTATCAAGTATTATATAAGTAAAGTGTAGTTGTTAGATTAGTGGAAAAATATGATAAATAAAAAGAATATAGTAATAGCAGCTGTTTTAACTGCATTAATGACAGGTTTCACAATAGCAGAAGCAAACAGTTCAAGTAATTTATTACAGATGGATGTAAAAAAATCTTCTGTTGCGGATTCTGTCGATGTTACTTTTTATACGACTGCTGATTCTACAAATTCTGTTGTAACAAGAAAATCTAACAATCGTTATGTTGTTTTACTTCCGAATACATCAGGTTCAAGTTCTATTGTTCCGAGTCTGGGAGGAGTTAAAGATTTAATTTCAGATATTCAGGTAAAAAATGTTGATGATGGTATCGGCGGTTATACTAAAGTTACATTTGAAACGACAAAACCGGTTAATATCAGAACTTTTATGAAGAAAACTGCACCGTTAACGCAGGCGCAAAAAGATTACAAAAATCTTATAGCTCAAAACAACAAACCTGTTCAACAGCCGCAATCACAGGTTAAAAAAGCTGATAGTGCTGTAAGTGTGACAAAACCGGCATCTGTTGCAGCTAAAACAACAGCACCTCAAACACAATCTAAATCACAGGCTAAACCTGTTCAATCTAATAACGCACAAAAAACAAACACCCCTGCGCCTAAGGTTGTTTCAATGCCGAAACTTACATTGACTCCGGTTATTCCGCCAAAAGTAAAAACAGAACCGGTCAAGGCTGTTTCTAAAAATTCTGCAGCTGTAAAAGATGTACAGCCAAAAGTTCAGCAAACAACATCAAAACAGGTTGAAAAACATGTAAGTCAGCCTATGGATAACTATGTTCCCAAGATGAAGTTTGATGAAAACGGCAAACGTCAGATTGATTTAGAGCCAAGAATTACGCATAAAATTGTAGAAGAAAAAGCTGTTAAAACTGTAAAAGCAAATTCAATGTTTGATATTCCTCAAACAAAACAATCTGAACAACAAGCAAGTAATGTTCAAGAGCAAACCAAAACTTCAGCTCCGGTTGCAGAAGAAAAATCCGGCTTACAAAATAATATTCCAATATGGGTATTTATTGCAGGCGGCGTTGGTTTAATTTTATTAGCGGCATTTCTTGTATTTGATGCTGTGTCTCATGCTTCTGAAAAAGATGCTGACAGATTGAAATCATTTTTTGATATTTCTTCAAAAAATAAAGCAAGAAGACGGAGAAGAGAATTTCAGGACATCATTAATGATGACAATTTGAGCTGGCAGGAAAAATATAAAAAATATTCAGAAAAAGATAAACAATTACATCCTGTTAAAAAATCTGAAGATATGTCATATGTTACTGACATGTCAGCTTCAAAAAAAGCTATTATTGCTCCGCAGGAAACTGTCAATAGAGGTTTTGAAACTGACAGACGCGCTCTTAGAAGTAATGATTATGCGCAGAATTTACATTCGCAATCTTCAAATCTGCAAAATAATTTAAATATTGAAGAAAATATTCCAGCAACAGCATCAATGTTAAATTTTAAACAGGCGGCAGGCAGTATCAATAATGTATCTGATAAAGAAGAAAAATTGAAAGAACAAATGAGAGCGAAAATCTCTCAAATGGAACATTCTTTAGCTCAAACACCTAATCTTGAGCCGCCGGAAGAAGTTTCAAATGAAGTCCGTTCTGAAGATAACGCGATTGTCGGGACTTTCTCTGAGATTAAATTGAAATCTTTTGCAAAGAAACCTACTCTTAAAGAATCTCACAGAAGTTTGCTGGATGAAGATAAAAAACAATCAAGAAATAAATCTTACAAAGAAGGCAGATTTGTTAAGCTGAAAAATTCACCATTGAGTGTCAGCAGAAGAAAATCAACAAGTTCAGAATTAGAAGTTTCTGACTTGATGGGAACCGGAAATAAGTATTTAACTAATAATAATGGGGAAATGAAAATGGACAAACAAAATGAAAATTACTTGTTATCTTCACTTGATGAGTATTTATCGATTTTAGACTCAGAAGATAAATCAAGTATGATGACTATGGAAAAATCAAGTGTAGCTGATACTCTTGGACAAATGAAATCTTCTTCTGCAATGAGCAGATCAGGTATTACAAATCCGATTCAAAGAGGTTCTAATCCAATGAGTAAACAAAATCATGAACCAACTCATTATATGAACGGGTTAATTGTTAAATCAGGTTATAATATTGATTCTGAAAAAGGTTTTTATGTAGTTAATTTAGATGGTGTTTCAGCTTTAGTTGGAAGAATTAAAGATAATATCTTTATTTTGAAAAAATTCGATTATGTTGTAGACAAACCATTGCAGGTAAGACTTGATTACGGCAGCGTTTATATTGTAAAAGTCGGCGGATTTAAATGTCTTGTTGACGTTGCAAAAGAAAAAATGGGAACACTTATTGAAATTTAGGTGCTGTCAGTTTAATTAATGATGTATAGAAGAATAATTTTATTATTATGTTTAATAATAGGAGCGAGTTTGTTTTGCTGTCGTTATATGCAAAATAAAAATCATTTCCCTAAAAAAACAACAGTACAATTTGCTTCCTGGGGGTCAGAATCTGAAATCAAGATTTTGAAACCTTTATTAAATAAATTTGAACAAGAAAATCCTGATATAAAAATTGATTTTTTGCATATTCCGCAAAATTATTTTCAAAAAATACATCTTCTTTTTGCATCAAATACATCACCTGATGTTATCTTTATCAATAATCAGTATTTGCCAGTATATGCTAATGCCGGAGTTTTAGAAGATTTATCAAATCAAGATGTAAGTTTTTCATATGATGAGTTTTATCCTGAATCACTCAGGGCTTTGAGCTGGAATGGAAAAATTTATGCAGTTCCGCGTGATGTTTCTACTTTGTTAATTTTTTACAATAAAGACATTTTTGATAGATATAATGTTCCATATCCAAAGAAAAACTGGACAATGGACGAGTTTTTGCGAACTGCTCAAAAATTAACTCATAGACCTGATGTTTTTGGAATTTCATTTGAGGAAGAGCCTTTATTTTATTTGCCGTATTTAACGGTTAATGGAGGTGGATTTGAATCCGGAGTTTTTGAAAACATTGAAAGTCGCAGTTCATTAGCGTTTTATGCTGGGTTAAGAAATAAGTACCATGTAGCACCGCTAAAAGAAGAATCTGCAAGTGCTACAATGGCGCAAATGTTTTTACAAGAGAAATTGGGTATGCACCTTTCTGGACGTTGGCTTGTTCCAAAGTACAGAGAGGAAGCAAAATTTGATTGGGATGTTGTTGAGTTTCCGGCTGGAAATAATGGCAGCGTTGTCCCTCTGGATGCTTCGGGCTGGGCAATTTCTAAATCTTCACGGCATAAGAAAGAAGCATTAATGTTAATTAAATATTTATCATCTGAAGCCTGTTCAAAAGAATTTACAAAAAGTGGATTGATTGTTCCTGCAAGAATTGATACTGCAATTTCAAAAGTCTTTCTGGACGGGCAGAAACCTGAAAATGCTATTGCTTTTTTAAATATTATAAAAAACGCGAAACCAACACCGGTGAGTGTTGATTATCGCGAAATTTTAGATAGTGTTAAGTCAAAAACCGAATATCTTTTTAACAAAAAGCAGAATTAGTGTTACACTTTTTGGAACACAAAGATATATTCGTGAGTGAAAATACTGAAACCTCCTGCAAGTGCTCTGTATCTCCACAGATTAGCTGTTCTGCCTTTGCCTCTTTCATTTCCCTGAATATCTTTTACTATTGTTGATTTAAGAACAAATCCAAGTTTTCTCATTCTATTCATACATTCAAAACCGAGTGGCTGAACTTCTGAATTTTTGTAACTGTCGCCGATAATCAGGCATGCAAAACGTCCCTTTTCAAGCAGGTCATAACCATTTTTGGCTACTTTTTCAAACATGTCATAAAACTCTTCAGTTGATTCACAGTTTGATAGGTCTTCTTTTTTATCAGAGAATTTTATAATATCATCATACGGCGGATGAAGCATTAAAAATTGTGCTTTTTCTTCGCCCATAATATCAAGTCTTGCTTGAACTTTTTCAACTGCCAATTCACTTGTTGAATCTGCACAGATAATATTTACATCAGTAACGAGTTGTTTTGGTGTAAATTTTTCAGAAACACTTTCAGCAAGTTCATCTTTCAACTCAACACCAATACAGCGTCTATTCATATTAATCGCTTCAATACCGGATGTTCCAGAACCGAAAAATAAATCAAGGACAATGTCATTTTTCTTTGTATATCTTTCATACATTTGCTGTGCAATCTGTGGAATATAATTTCCGTGATATTCGTTAGAATGTCCGTGTTCGCGTAATCTGGACGGAAACTGCCAGAGTGTTCCGGTTAAGATATGACCGTAATCTCTCCATTTTTTTAAATTAATATCACTGTATTTGGTCGTTTTTACCTCAGATTCTTTTACAATCTGCAGGTTTGCTTTCTTTTTTGGTTTTAGCTTTAAGTTTAAAATAGAATTCTTTGCCAAAATGTCCCCCAGTTTTTATAAATTATTGTCCAAGTCTTTTACTTCACTTTCCAATATTATAAAAATGTTTCAAATTTGTAATCAAACATTCAGATGATTTTGTGTTTGGTGTAGATTGAAGTTGGAGATTGATGGTAGAAACAAGTTATATGGCAAGAATAAAACAATTATCAAAACATTTAATTAACCAGATTGCAGCGGGTGAAGTTATTGAAAGACCCGCATCAGTTGTAAAAGAGTTAACCGAAAATTCAATTGATGCAGGAGCCACCAGGATAAGTATTGAAATTACTAACGAATGCCGTGATATAAGAATTGCGGATAACGGATGCGGAATTCATCCTGATGATATTTTACTTGCTTTTTCAAAACATGCGACAAGTAAAATTCAGGAAGACGAAGATTTATTTGATATTCATACTCTGGGTTTTCGTGGAGAAGCTCTTGCCAGTATTATTTCAATTTCTAAATTAACTTGTATAACAAGAACAAAAGATTTTGAAACAGGAACAAAAGTTAAATGTGAGAATTCTGAAGTTGAACAGGCTGAAACAGGCTGTGCTGTCGGAACAATTATGGAAATTAAAGATTTATTTTATAATGTTCCTGTGCGTTTGAAATTTTTAAAAAGCTCGAATACAGAATTTTCTTATATTCAAGAAATTGTTCAAACTTTAGCCTTATCGCATCCAAATGTTTCAATAGAACTTAAAAAATTTGGGAAAACTGTTTTAAAAACCACCGGACAAAACAATTTAACTCAAACTATTAAAGAAGTATATTCTTCTGACGTCACTAATAATTTAAAAGAAGTTTTAAAAACAGATGAACTGTCAGGACTAAAAATCAGCGGGTTTGTAAGTACACCGGATTATACCCGTTCAAGCAAAAAAAGCTATCATATATATATAAATTCAAGAGGGGTAAAATGCCCTGTATTACAAAAAGCAGTTGATATGGTATATAAGAATCTTACAGCAAATAACAAGTATCCGTTTGTTGTTTTGAATTTAGAAATTCCACCGCATGATGTTGATGTGAATGTTCACCCGACAAAAAAAGAAGTACGATATAAAAATCCTAATCAAATTTTTAATTTTGTGTACTCATCAATCGAAGCAGGACTTTCCAATTATGTGGAAAAAACATATTCCTCTCCGACTTTTGAGTCCAATATTTCGTACAGTGGCAAAATTGAAGAAGAAAATTCTTCTGTTTTGCAATTTCCGCAAAGACAGCATGAAGTGTATGTGGATGAACAATCTGACACTGTATATATTTCAGATTCCGGTATGAAAAAGCTTGAGCAGGAATCATCTATTGGTAAATTTGCAGATTCAACTACAGTGCAAACTGAGCAACAGCAATTTTTTGCCCCAAAAAACAATTCAGCTCCGGAACCGGAAGAAAAAATTGTAGGGCAATATAAAGATACATATATTCTTGTTGAGACAGAAGATGGACTTGAAATAATAGACCAGCATATCGCAGAAGAACGATATATTTATGAAAAATTAAAAGCTGAAAAAAATGTAATTTCGCAAATGCTTTTTGTATCTGATGTTATTCAAGTTTCATCAACAGAAGCAGAGTTGATTAAAGAAAATATTCAAAAATTTGAACGCTTTGGTTATGGTATAGAATTTTTAAGTGACAGTGAATTGATATTTAGAAAAGTTCCTCAGGTACTGTCAAAGGTTAATCCAAAAGAGATTGTAGCTGATATTTTGGACAATATTGAAGGTGATATTGATAACCTTGAAGAAAAGATTTTAATTACGACTTCCTGTAAAGCTTCAGTAAAAGCAAATACAAAATTATCTGTATGGCAAATGCAAGAAATTATAAAAAAATGGCGTACAACAAAAATGCCATATACTTGCCCGCACGGACGTCCAATAAGAAAATTTTTCCCACATAAAGAAATTGCAGCATTTTTCCAACGTTCAAAATAGTAAAAATAAAAGCTTAAAAATATCGTATTAACAGACAAAATCTCATGTTGAATAAAAGTTTTGTTTGTTATAAATTAGGCATGTGTAATTAATTATACGTAAAAGAAGGAGAACTCAAATGAGTGAAAGAAAATTAGTTGGAACAGGCGAAATGTTCAAAAAAGCTATCGCTGGCGGATATGCTATCGGTGCTTACAACGTAAACAACATGGAAATTTTACAAGGTATTGCAGAAGCTGCTGAAGAAACACAATCTCCAATCATCTTGCAAGTTTCTGCAGGTGCAAGAAAATATGCTAACCAAACTTACTTAATCAAATTAGTTGAAGCTGCTTTGGCTACAACTACAGTACCTATCGCTCTACACTTAGACCACGGTGCTGATTTCGAAATTTGTAAAGCTTGTATTGATGGCGGATTCTCATCAGTTATGATTGACGGATCAAGATTCCCGCTAGAAGAAAACATTGCTTTGACTAAAAAAGTTGTAGATTACGCTCATGCTCACGGCGTTTCTGTTGAAGCTGAATTAGGTAAATTAGCAGGTGTTGAAGATGATGTTAAAGTTCACGCTGCTGATTCAACTTACACAGATCCTCAAGAAGCTGCAAGATTTGTTAAAGAAACCGGTTGTGATTCATTAGCTGTTGCTATTGGTACATCTCACGGTGCTTACAAATTCTCAGGCGAAGCAAAATTAGACTTCGAAAGATTAGAAGAAATTAAAAAAGCATTAGCTGAAGCTGGTTTCCCTAACTTCCCATTAGTTCTTCACGGTTCATCATCAGTTCCTGCTGAATTCGTTGCTAAATGTAATAAATTTGGTGGTAACTTACCAAACGCTCAAGGTGTTCCTGAAGATATGCTTAACTATGCTTCTAAACACGGTGTTGCAAAAATTAATATCGATACAGATTTAAGACTTGCAATGACTTCAACTATCAGAGAATTCTTCGTTGAACATCCTGAAAAATTCGACCCACGTGAATACATGGGACCTGGTAGAACTGCCGTTAAAGAAATGGTTATGCACAAAATGAGAGATGTATTAGGTACAGCTGGTCACGCTCAAGACTAATTCAATCTTTTATAAAAGATAACTAAAAGAGGAAAGTTTTATATAAAACTTTCCTCTTTTTTAGTTTTGTATTATTATATCCATTACCTTATCCAAGGATAATCCGGTGCAATTCGCCAGTTATCAAGCTGAATTAACCTTGAACAACCAAAACCCCAACCTGATTTATCTTTTTTACAAGTCGCACACCCACTGTTCAATAATTGCTCTCTTTTTGTCATTTGACGGTGTAGTGTACCAGATCCACATTGTTCATGTGCGCCCATAACAATTTTTTCATCAGGATAAGCATATGGAAAAATTGACATAACAAAAATATCTCTTCCCATTCTATTAGGTCCGGTATTTCCATTAACATCAACAATAATCCATACACCCTGTTTTCTATAATTTACTGTTCCAGAATATTTATTAATATAAAATGATACCCACACTCCATTTATTAATGAATATTTAGGATTTGTGTACATACCATTTCCCCAATTTAATAAAGTTCCATCTAATAATTTCCAACGTTCACTTTGTTTGACCGTTCTTGAATTTATATCCGAAATCTTTGCATAATTTCTAATATATTTATCTACCCAATCAGCTGGACTTAATGTATAATCCCAACTTTCTATCTCTCCATTATCATATTCTGATAATTTAACAGCTTGATTAAGAATAGAATAGGCTGCTTTTAATCTAGTTATAGTTTCTCGTTTCTGAAAATTTGTCAATAAACTGGGTATTGTAAATGCAGCAACAACACCTATAATACCAAGAGTTATAAGCACTTCTGCAAGTGTAAAGGCTTTGTGTTTCATAAATCCTCCTTATTCCCATATATGGGTAATCATACTCTAATTTTACATTAATATCCCATATATGGGTCATTTGTCTAGAGGATTTTAATGAAAGAAAAAGAAAAACAGTATTGCAAAATGGTTGGAGATGCAATTCGAAAAATTAGAGTTGAGAAAACAGGTAAAAGTTCATTATTATTTGCATATGAAAATGATATCCCAAAATCTACACTCAGTAGAATTGAACGCGGTGAAAATGAAGCACAAATTGTTACATTGAAAAAAATTGCAGAGGGATTTGGCTGGACAATGGCAGAATTGTTCCAGCATATTGAACAGATGTTACCCGATAATTTTAAAATCTTTGAAGAAGAACATTATTAGTAGAATTTTCATGGTAAAATCGACATATAATACTTTCAAAAAGGGATATGACAAATGTTTGATAATTTAAGCGAAAAATTACAAAATATAATTTCTAAAACCAGAGGACAAGAATTAACTCAAGATAATATGCAGGATGCTTTGCGTGAAATCAGACGTGCATTATTAGAAGCTGATGTTAACCTGCGAGTTGTAAAAGCTTTTATATCTGCAATAAAAGATAAAGCTGAAGGTGAAAATGTTTTACAGGGTATAGACCCATCCCAACAGCTGATTAAAATTGTAAATGATGAACTTGTCGAAATTTTAGGTAAAGAACTTAAACCGCTTAATTTATCAGGTCATCCTAGTTTGATTATGATGCTTGGTTTGCAGGGTTCAGGGAAAACCACATCTTCTGCAAAACTTGCTGTAAAACTGAAAAAAGAGGGTAAAAATCCTTTGCTTGTTGCCTGTGACGTTTACAGACCGGCAGCTATCACACAGTTACAAACATTAGGGCAAGAAATCGGGTGTGATGTATTTACAATACCTGATTCTAAAGATGTTCAAAATATTGTGCAAAGTGCAATTAATTATGCTAAAGAAAAAGGATTTAATGTTCTGATTTTGGATACTGCTGGGCGTCTGCAAATAGATACAGAAATGATGGCTGAACTTTTGATTATTGACAGGGTTTTTCAACCTCAAGAAAAACTTCTTGTAATTGACTCAATGACCGGTCAAGAAGCTGTTCACGTTGCGGAAAACTTTGATGCTCAAATTGGTTTAACAGGTTTAGTTTTAACAAAGCTTGATGGTGATTCAAGAGGCGGGGCTGCCTTATCTGTCGTTTATTGTACTGGTAAGCCGATTAAATTAACCGGAACAGGTGAAAAGTTAAATGCTTTGGAAGATTTTTATCCTGAGCGTATGGCAACACGTATCCTGGGAATGGGTGATATAGTTTCACTTGTTGAAAGAGCACAGGAAGTCTTTGATGAAAAAGAAGCTTTAAAGTTTCAAGAAAAAATGCAAAAAGAACAATTCAGTTATAATGATTTTCTGAATATGCAAAAGCAGATGAAAATGTTTGGCTCTATGGATCAAATTTTAGGAATGATTCCGGGTGTTAATTTAAAACAGGCAGATAGGGAAAAGATTTCACATGCTACAGATACAGAGTTTAAAAAGATAGAAGTATTTATTCAAAGTATGACGCCTGAAGAAAGAGATAATCCTCAGTTGATGAATACAAGCCGTAAAAAACGTATTGCAAAAGGTTGCGGTATGGATATGCATACTGTGAATTTATATGTAAAACAATTTGAGCAAATGCGTCAAATGATGAGTGGCATGAATAAAATGCAAAAAATGTTTGGCGGCTTCAGTAAGAAAAACGAGAAAAAAGCCATGGTACAAGCCATGAAAATGATGAAAAGAAGAAAGTTTTAATAAGCAATATTGTCATACTGAATTTATTTCAGCATTTGTTTTTTAGAATATTTGATGTAAAGTTGTGGATAAGTGCTAAATTTAACATAATCTTATGAATGTATTTGAAATGGACATTTAGTACAGTGGGCTTTTGGGTGTAAAATTAAATTATCTTCCAAATCGTACATTCTGGCAATTCTTGTTTCTAACGGCGCTCCGCATCTTGGACACTTCAATCCGCCTGCTCCGTTTAATATAAGCTGTTTTAAGCTTTCTATAATTTCAGGGGATATAATATCGCTTGCAATATCTTTTTCTAATTTTTTAATTTCATGCGGCTCACATTTCAACACTTTTGCCATAGCTTGTCTGACAGTTACAGGTAAAAATAATTCTTTTCCGGCTTCAACTTCTTCAACTGTTTCGAGCGGTATGTTCGCCGCTATTGCAAGCCCTTTTTGTGTTAAGCCCAATTCTTCCCGTTTTGTTTGTATAAATCTTGCTAAGGTGTCCATACAAGTATGATAGCATAAAATTCTTTATCATGTGAATAATGAGTCATTTCAATACTACTCTTGCTATAGAGAACCCAATTCTATTGAATATTTTGCAGATTGGATTCCATAATTAGGTGTTAAAATTTCTTATAAGTAAATTTAAAAATTTTAAATTTATTTAACTTTTCCGCGAAGAAGCAAGGTTAATCCTGCAAGTAATGTGGTTCCAACGGCTGTAGTTAATCCCATAATAGCAGAGGATATAGTTCTTTTCTTTGATAAATTGTTTTTAAATTCATCAACAGTGATTTTGCCATCCCATAAGGTTCCGTCAGGTTTCATTCCTCCAATAGGAATTGAACCGTCTTTAGCAATTGAACGTGCATGATTTAATGCAATTTTGTCACTTTTAGATTGAATATAATATGAAGCTCCGGCTCCTCCTGCGGCTCCAAGACTTGCCATAATTCCTAAACATTTTCCTACGCTGACCATTTTGATTACTCCTTATGATGTACATTTGTTATATAAACCAAAAATATGTGTTTTTGCTAATTTGTTACAAAAATTAAAGAAATAATTAATACATTTGGAGAACTTGCTTTTTTTATTCAGTAATCGTATGATAAAAGGGTAAAGTTTTCTTAATTGAATGTTTTATTTTATTATTTATTAGGGTACAATGTATTTATGACAACTGAGGAAAAATTATATTCGGATATTCCACCGACAAAATTAAGAAATAAAGAGGAGAAATTTAAACCTGCTAAAACTAATAAGTTTTGGTTAACAGTTGCAAGTTTATTTTTCTTCAATATGTTACAAAACAGGTTTTATGCTTTTCGTTATAAAGGTGTAGAAAATTATCTTGAAAGAGATGATAAAACTCCTACAATTTTGTTTGCACCTCATTGCAACTGGTGGGATGGAATTGTTTTATATAACATTACGCACCGAATTTGTCATAAAGAAATTCGTTTGATGGTTGAAGAATTAAACAGATTCCCGTTATTAAGACGTGGTGGTGCCTATTCTGTTAACAAAAAGTCGGCTCAGTCTGCAATGAAAGCTTTGCAGTATTCTGTGGATGTTCTTGGAGATTTGAGAAATATCTTATGTATTTTCCCGCAGGGAATTATCAGACCGCCTCATTATCGTCCTTATAAATTTCAGACAGGTTTAACATATATTGCTCAGCGTGCGGTTAAAAAATATGGTAAAGTAAATTTAATACCTGTTTCAATAGATTATTGTTTCTTAAGAGACAACAGACCTGAGGTTATTGTTGACTTTGGGAAGCGAATTGAATTGGTTGATAAAAATATTGATAGAAAAGACTATACAAAATTCTTGGAGGCTAAGTTAACTGAAACCTCTGATGAACAGTTTAGAAATATATCACAGGGTAATATGGACGATTATAAAATTTTGTTTAAACAGCATTTGAAATGGTATCGTCGTATTGAACAACGATTGAAAAGTATTGATTTACCTGATGTTTCCGGAGTTTAGATTTAGTATTTTGTTTGGATTCTGAAATTGTTTGCCGGCTTGGAAATGCTGACCTGTTATGCAGTCATTCCGAATTTATTTCGGAATCTCTTAGTTGAGCACTTTTGGATAGATGTTGAAACAAGTTCAGGGTTACTCTTTGTGAGTTCAGCATGACAAATTATATATTTATGATGACTTGGTTGGTTGTGTTTTGCCGTATTCATTGTATTCTTTTGCGGTGACGGATTTCGTCTGAACTGATTATTATTGTAATTTATTATTACGGCTTTTCCATATATCTTCAGGAATTACCCATCCTGAATTTTTGATATATGACATGCACCAGTATCCTGTTGAATCAGGTTTGCAGTTTTGTCTTAATTGTGTCGGGGTTTTACTGAAACCTGCAGGTATAAATCCGTCTTCGGTAAATGTCATAAGAAAAATATCAACACCAAATCTGTTAGGTTTTTTATCCCCGTTAACATCAACATACATTTTTAAACAAGTTGACGCTGTAGAATCAATCCCAAAGATGTCCCTTAATTGAGTATTATTACCAATATCTAGAGCAACTTTTGTTCCATTAGTCAATATAAAAGAAACCCAGTTGCGTCCACAACCGTATCCCATTATGCAATCAGTAAACTTTTTGCCATTAAGCATGCTTGTCGGAATATTATCGCTCCAACAACCTTTTTTGCCATTGTAACATGCGCTTGAGACTTTCATGTAAGGTAGCATGTATGTTTCAAACCATTTTTGTAATGCTGCATCATTGTCATTTGCTGCGTCCATATTGAATGCTACATCATTTGCTATCATCATTTTGTTGACCTGACTAAAAATAGAAAAATCTTCTTTTAAAGTAGTTTCAATAACCCTTTTTTGATATTTAGAAATTAACATAGGTATAGTCATAGCTGCAACAATACCTATTATTCCAAGCGTAATAAGTACCTCTGCTAAAGTAAACCCTTTTTTTATCATATATTACCTCATTTAATTATTTATTACCTAATATATTAATCATTATATAAATATTTTAGGTAGATTGTCAATATAATAGTTAATAAAATATATTGTATGAATGAAAATACAGTATTAAAGCTTGGTTTAAAAATTCGTATAGAAAGACAGAAACAAAAAATTTCTCAGGAAAAATTGGCAGAAATATCTAATTTAAATAGAAATTTTATTGGTATGATAGAACGCGGAGAGACCAACGTAACGGTAAAAAATTTAGAGAATATTGCAAATGCTCTTGGTCTTCCTATTCAGGAATTATTTAATTTTATAATTTAATTTTATTACTTTTATACATTTGCTAATAATACAACCGCATTTGCTTCAATTGCAAGTTTTTGTCCAACAGCATCCATCTTTTCTTTTGTTTTCGCTTTTATTGATAAATCAGATAAAGGTATATCCAAAATTTCACATAAAACTTCTTTCATTTTAGGAATATAAGGCATCATTTTGGGTGCCTGAGCAATAATATTGCTATCTATATTGACAATTTTATATCCTTTGTCTTGCACAAGTTTATAAACATTTTTTAGAAGAAGTGTGCTGTCGATATCTTTATACTTCGGGTCTGTGTCAGGAAAAAGTGTACCGATATCATCAAGGGCCAAAGCTCCTAACATCCCGTCAATTATTGCATGAATTAATACATCCGCATCAGAATGTCCCAATAAACCTTTTTCATGAGTAATTTTTATACCGCCGATAATTAAATCTCTACCCTCGATAAGTTTATGAATATCGTATCCGATGCCTATTCTATACATATAAAAACCTCTTTAACATATATTATAGCATAGTTTAGAATAATATGTTATAATATAGTAATGGGAGTATGTTTTTATGAATCCTAATATAAAAAGCAGTGTAACAGTTACCCGTCCGGTAATATCACAACCAGAATCACAATCAGTTCAGACTTGTGAGACAACAACGTATGTCGATACAGATTTACCATTGCCGTTTTATTATTATCCTAATGTAGGTTTATTTATCTGGTTATTTATTTGTTTAATAGTTATAGGTGCATTGATAACTTTTATTCAGTTTATTATCTTTGGGACTGTAGGTGTTATTTTTTTGAGAAAAGGTAAAAAATTCAAATGCCCTGTTTGTGGAGAAGTAACTGCGATAAAAGGTAAAGAGCCTGAGTATTGCAAAGTTTGCGGTGCAAGTTTTAAGCCTCCTAAATGTCCATAAAGGGGATTATATCATTCATAATTTTGTATGAGGTCTTAATTTTTCAAGTTTATTAGAATGATTTGGTATATTAAAAATATGGAAGTAGGATGACGCTGAATTTATTAAATCGTTTTAATAAAAGTTTATTATATAAGTTTATATTTTATAAACATTTTTATAAATTTATTTTTCTGCATAAACCTCTTTGTGAAAAGTACAGAGAACACACATTAAAAATTTTCGGGTTGTATGTTTGTAAAAGCTGTCTGCTATTATACAGCGGATTTATTTTGGCTTTTGTAGTTATATTATCTTCCTCTAAACCTATAGAGTTTAACAAATACTTTTTTCTTGGTGTAGCAGGAGGAATATTTACGTTTGCAGTGTCTTATCCTCCTGTATATAAAAATTTCAGCAGATTAACAAAAGATTTTATCAGGTTTTATGACGGAGTATTTCTGGCTGCTTTATTTGCAGTGAGTTTCAAAATCAATATTTTTCTGGGGGTGGTGAGTATAGTTGCGTTTATTATAATGCGTAACACATACAACATTTACAAAATTAGGTGATATTACTTATGCGATTTGTCCTGAATGTCAACTAAAATATAAAGTTACAAAAGACGAAAAAGGGATTACCAGAGTATTAGGTTTAACAGATGTTGATCTTGAAGAAGAGGGTTTACAAATTTTCTGTTCAAGATGTGGTACTAAATTTACGATTCCAGAACAGGGATAACAAATTTTTCTACAGCTTTAACAAACCCGTCATTTTGCACGGTATCGGTGATAAAATCGGCACACTCTTTTAATTCAGGTGTGCCGTTTCCCATAGCAACACCTATTCCGCCGCATTGTATTAAATCTATATCATTATTCTGATCACCTATTGTCATTACTTCACTGATATCAATTCCCCACATATCACATAAATATTTAATCCCCAGTGATTTTTTTGCTTCACCGTTTCCAATTTCACAAAAATATGGAGTTGATTTTACAATATATAATTCCGGATATTTTTCTTTTAATTCATCTACCCAATCTGTAACTTTGTCAGCGTCTCTCAAGTCAATTGCAAGAATTTTATTAACATTTTCGATTTTCAGTTCATCAAATGAACAAACTGTGTAATCAATAAATTTCCCGTCAGTATAAAATTTTATTATTTCATTATCTTGTTCAACATACAGTTTATCGTCAAGGTATAAGTTTATGTGGATATTGTTTTTTCTTGCCCAGTTTATAATTTCTTTCGCATACTTAGAATCTAAGTTTTTCTGATATAAAGTTCTTCCGTGGCAGTCTTTAATCAGACCTCCCTGATAAGATATAATAGGCGTATTTAAACCGAGTTTCTGAGCAACAGGAATTGTAGCACTGTGCATTCTGCCTGTAACTAAAATAACCGGAATCCCATGTGCTTTTAGCTGATTGATACACTGTTTTACTCCAGGTGTAAAATCACTTCCCCATTCAATAAGTGTTCCGTCAATATCTGTTGCAATCATTTTTATCATAAACATTTACCCCTGCATTACCGGTTAGATAATAGATTTTTCAGCTTCAAGCATTCATAAAAGCACGAAATAGTGTACATATTGTTTTGGCATCATTAATTTCACCGGAATTTATCATTTTAAAAACCTCAGATAAATTATATTCTTCGCATTTGAGAATTTCTCCCTCATCAGGATGTTCACCGACGAATTCCAAATCCTTTGCCAGATATAAATACAATTTTTCTGTACAAATACCAGGTGTGGTATTTATAAATCCCAGCGATTGCCATTGTTTTGCCTGATATCCGGTTTCTTCTTCCAGTTCACGTTTACAGGCTTCATCGGGGTTTTCTCCGATTTCAAGTTTACCTGCAGGAAGTTCAAGATTGACTTTTTTCAGCGGATATCTGTACTGTTTGATTAGCAGAATGGTATTATTATCTTTCAAGGCTGCAACAACAACACCGCCTGAATGCAAAACAACTTCTCGAAACGATTTATGCCCGTCAGCAACTTCGACATCATCACGAATAACCGTAACGACTTTTCCCTCATAGACGACTTTAGAATCCAGTGTTTTTTCTTCAAAATTCATACTTTTATAATAGCATAAATTTTAGATTTTAAGCACTACATTTACATAAAATATGTTATGGATATATCAAATCATTATTTTTACTAAAAAGGGGGTTTGGGGGTATAGCCCCTGATAACTCGAGCCATTCAATCAGGCGTGTTTTTCTTTTTCGGTTCTACTTTTTCTTTTTGCGTCGCAATCAAAAAGAAAAAGTGAACAAAGAGAATTTATTTAAAAAATAAACGTACAATTTGACATATTGTGCTTTGATTCCACATTTCTTTGACCGCAAAGAAACGTGGAACAAAGAAACTCTCTCCCATCGCTACGCTCACTAATAAATTGTAAATGCTCAACTTCAAAATGAGCAAACTCACTAATATCATTTTAAATTTGATTGGTAATCTAAATTTTGCCCGTTCAAACATGCTCATTTTTGTTGTTGTTTCGCATAACATTTATTGTTCGCTTTGCGGAGGTCGAATCATTAATTGAGGCTCGACTAAATAGTATAAAGAATAATAAATATTTTATATATTTTATGTATTTGGTCATGTAATCTATCCCTCAATTATTAAAAAAAAATAAATTTAACTTGTGAATTTACTTTGATACTTTATAATATATGTATATAATTAATGTTGTGAAGGGAAATATTATGACTGATAAAAATTCAAATCCGTTCAAAAACGAAGACGTGATTAAAGATGAAAATACAAATGTTGAAAATAATGAAACAAATACAACTGAAAATGCTGTAAATGAAGAATCTCAAGAAAATACCTCAGAAGAAAAAAACAGCAAACTTCAAGAAGAATATGATAAACTTAACCAGCAGTATATCCGCTTAGCTGCTGATTTTGACAATTATAGAAAACGTCAGGAACAAGAACGCGAAAATTTGATAAAATTCGGTACAGAATCTGCATTGAAAAAGTTAATAGAAGTTCTTGATAATTTTGAACGCGGTCAAAAAGCTCTTGAAAATGTTCAGGACTGTGAAACAGTTAAAGAAAGTTTTAACCTTGTACATAAACAGGTTATTGAATCACTTGCAAAACTTGGTCTTGAAGAAATTAAGGCAGCCGGTGAAGAATTTGACCCTAATTTCCATGAAGCTGTAATGCGTACACCAACCAGCGAACACCCTGAACATACTGTTATCAGCGAACTGCAAAAGGGATACAAAATGGGTGACAAGGTTTTGAGACCTACACTTGTTAATGTTGCAGCTGCAGAGTAGTATAGATTGTGCTTATTTTCACTAGGGGAGATTCTATTGAAAAGTTTTAAGCAGCAAACCAGAAAGTTAAGGAAGTATAAATAAGACAATGACAGATTATTATGAAATATTAGGAGTGTCAAAAGACGCTTCCAAAGATGAGATAAAGTCGGCTTTTAGAAAAAAAGCCCGATTGCTTCACCCAGATGTGAATAAAGCCCCTGATGCAGAAGAAAAATTTAAAGAGTTAGGTAAAGCTTACGAAACATTATCTGATGATAATAAAAGAGCAACGTACGATAGATATGGCGAAGATGGATTAAAAAATGCAGGCTTTGATACAAATGGCCCGTTTGCCGGAGGTTTTGGAGATATCAATGATATTTTTGAAAGCTTTTTTGGAGGTTTTGGAGGCTTTGGTTTCGGCGGCGGTATTGATCCGAATGCGCCCCAACGCGGTGATGATTTAAGATATGATGTTAAAATAAGATTTGAAGATGCTGCATTTGGTATAAATAAAGAAATAAGATTTGACCATCAAGAAACTTGTCCTGATTGTCATGGATCAGGTGCAGAAGCCGGCTCTCAAAAGAAAACTTGTCCGCAGTGCGGCGGTACAGGGCAGGTGAAAACAGTAGCAAGAACACCTCTTGGCAATTTTACACAAGTTACAACTTGTCCGCATTGTAAAGGTTCTGGTCAAGTGATAGATAAACCTTGTAAAACTTGTCATGGACAGGGACAAATTACTAAAGAAAAGAAGATTGAAATAAAAATTCCTGCAGGTGTTGACAATATGTCAAAAATCAGAGTTTCAGGAGAAGGTGACTGCGGAATTAATGGCGGACCAAACGGGGATTTGTTTGTTGTTGTGCATGTCGAACCGTCAAATTATTTCAAACGAGACGGCATAAATGTATTTACAGAACTTGATATTACACCGGCACAAGCGGTGATGGGTGATATTGTAACTATAAAGACACTGGATGGAGATAAAGAAGTTCAAATTCCTGCAGGAACGCAGTATGGTGATTATGTAAAAATCAAAGGGGCAGGAATTCCAATTATCACACGTCCATCTCAAAGAGGCGACCATGTAGTTGTTTTGAAAATAAAAGTTCCTACACGTTTGAGTGATGAAGAAAAAGTTCTTTATCAGAAATTATATGAAATACAAACAGGTAAAAAACCTCAACAATCAATTATATCAAAAGTTAAGGGAGTTTTTAAATAATATGCGTAAATTATTGCTAACTTTAATAATGTGTTTAACTCTATCCGGAGCTGCAAATGCAGCACAAGTCCCGCAGGATGTTCAGGATTTTGTGAATAAAACATTTCCAAATACAAATTTTCGATTTGACGGAGTAATTGTTCTGCCGGATAACACAATGTATCTTCCTGTTTTTCCTGCAAAAGTTGAAAAGGTTGACACTGTTAGCATAAAAACTACTTATCCTCTTAACGAAACATTAAAGCAAAAACCTGATATGGTAATTTTGAATAACAATTATTCGCTGCTAAAGGTTATCAATACTAATGGTAAAAAGACGGTTATTAATATGTTGAATCCGCCTGATGAAATTCAATCAGGACTTTTGCCGCAGGATATATTGTTACCTAAAGGTCTGGTTATACCGGAAACTTTAAAAGGAATTATCGGGGACGTTGATGTTATGGTAACTCAGGATACAGGTTTAAAAATTAATAACACAAGAAACAAAGGCAAAAAACCGACAACTCCTGTTGCTCAATTAAACGGCAAAACTTTTTATATATCTACCGGAGCAAATAAAAATATTCAGGTAATCAATTCAAATTCAAAAGTTCCTGAATACTCACTTGCTCAGGATTATGTAATTAATGATTTGAAAAGTTATAATGGAGAATTCCTGCTTGTTACATACTTTGATTCAAAAACAATGAATATTATTTCATTGATGGATGAAAAAGTTATAAAAGAAGTGCATTTTGAAATTTGTCCGGAACAAATAATTATTGATAAAAATAAAAAACTTGCATATATTTCATCCGGTTCAAATTCAAGTATTTACTTGTTTAGCCTTGAAACAATGACTTTAAAAAAACAATTAAAAATTAACGGAAAATGTGAAAAACTTACATTGTCAGAGGATGGAACAAAGTTATTTTACGTAGACAGAAATACAAATGATGTCTGGGCTGTAGAAATGGATAACAATTTTCTGCTTAAAAATATAGGAAGTTTCCCGAATATTTCTAAAATTGCTTATGTTAACGGTAAAATTTATTTAATAAGCAGAACACAAAACAGACTTGCAATTGTTGATTATGAGACACTTGGACTTATGTCAGAAATTGAAGTCTGCGAAAAACCCGTAGATATGTATGCTCATAATAATGAATTATTTATTTTGGGAGCTCAGGATAATTTATTGGAAGTTTTAAATACACAGGAAGATGTTATTACAGATAAATTATTTTTAAATACAAACGCATTTGCAACAAATATTACGCCAATTGATAATTCTGAAATGATTATGATAACAAATGCACGTGCAGGTTTGTATTCGGTTGTTGACACGGTAACAAAAGATATTGTAAAAACAAGCCCACTGGATGTTCCAGTCAGAGCAATTGTTGTAACAGATAAGGTTAAAACTATAAAATGATAATAGATACATTTGATAATACAACACAAGAAATTTTAAAAGAGCTGGAGAAAACTCAAAAAGATTTTTGGAATATTTCCAGAACAACTGCAGAATTTTTGTATAATTTTGTAGTAGACTCAAAGGCTCAAAGTGTAATTGAAGTAGGTACTTCAAACGGTTACTCAGGAATATGGCTGGGTAAAGCCTTAAAAAGAACTGGCGGCAAATTAACTACTATAGAATTTTATGACAAGAGACTTGATATCGCAAAGGATAATTTTGAAAAATGCGGCGTCGCTGATATTATTGAAACTAAAAAAGGGGATGCTGTGACTATTTTAGAATATTTACCGGAAGATTTCAAAATTGATTTTGCATTTGTAGATGCAAACAAAGCTCAATATATCAAATTTTTTCATTTGATAGAACCGCATTTAAATGTTGGAGGGTATATTGCGTGTGATAATGTAATTTCGCATGCTGCTAAAGTTCAGACTTTTCTTGAGGATATCAATGCAAATCCTAATTATGAAAATGTTGTTTTACCGCTTCCTGCAGGTTTATCTTTAGCAAAAAAATTAAGATAAAACATAGCCTGTTTATTGTTCAATATCAATAATTGCGTATGCGTTCATATCAAGAGAACCATATATAACTTTAATTTGCTTGTCACCTTGTGGTAGCCATTTTACAAACGAAATTGTATTTTCGCCAAAATCGTCCTGCGTTTCTACTGCAGGAAATCGTGCCATTTCATAGTGTGCTTGATAGAATTTCAAAACAGGCTGCCCATCAATTTTTTCACCTTTTACTTGATAATGTCCTATAGGCAAAACATTTCCCTGCGCAATTAATCCTACCGGAACACATAATACGGATAATGAAGAATCAGCACCATGCTCTTCTTTTATCATTTCTGTTTCATTACTCTGGCTAAACTCTTCACCCCTTGGGACTTTTAATTTATTTGCCCAGTTCTTCCATTTATTTACTTTTTTATCAACCTGTTCTAGAGCTTTTTCAAAATCTTTATCTGAAACGGGTTTGGCTTCTCTACCTTCTTCTCGGGTATTCCAATTGTCCCACAAATCACCTGTTGCAGGCATGTCAACATCATCAGCCATCGCCAAAGGTGCTGGTAATAATGATACAATCAAAAATAAACTCATTATCAAAAACTTTTTCATATCTTTATAATAATGAATTTTAATAAAAAGTAAACCCGACATTTATATGAAAAATAAAATTTTCCCCTTAACCATTTACGGACGGGGTATTAAATACTCTTAAAATCAAACCAACTGTCATACTGAGGCTTTAGCCGAAGTATCTTTGGACGATAAATCATAGATTTTTCAGTCGCACACTCCCTCAGAATGACGACATTTCTGCACTCGTATTAAACGGGACTCCACTACGTTCTCGCCCTCTGTTCGCGCAGGCTCAGAATGACATACGAATATGTCCCCTGAACTCGTTTCAGGGTCTCAAGCAAATAGTTCAGCAATAAGATTCTGAACCACTGAAACTAATTTTCTAGTCAATTCGGAATGACCGTATGTACCTTAGTCTTCTGAATTAGCAGGCTGTGGTTCTTCACGCTTGATTAACAATTTTGTAATTCTTGCGCCATCTACTTCTTTTACTGTAAATGTAAATTCTCCATACTGAACCATATCGTCAATTTTAGCAATTTTTCCAAGTTCTTTAACAACAAGACCTGCAATTGTATCAACATCTTCAACTTCTAATTTTGCTTCATCTATATCAAAATAATTAGCTAATTCATCAAGTCTCATCATACCATTTGCAAGGTAGTGATTAGGTTTTACTTCCTTGATATCAATTTCTGTTTCTTCATCGAATTCATCCTGAACATCGCCAAAAATTTCTTCAACAACATCTTCCAGAGTAATAATTCCGGAAGTTCCGCCAAATTCATCTACAACTACAGCCATCTGTCCTTTGTTTTTCTTAAATTCCCTTACCAGATTATCCATAGTAATAGTTTCAGGAATCAACATTATTTTTCTTTGAAGTTTTGCGATAGGGCGAATTTCATCTTTTAAAGAAAGAGAATACAAATCTTTTACATGGATTAAACCTGTAATATGGTCAATATCACCATCGTAAACGGGGTATCTGGTATACTGATTTTCAGTAGCAATTTTGTTCAACTCATCCCAGGTCATATCTATTGGTACACAAACCATGTCAGTACGTGGAATCATAACTTCTCTTGCTGTCAAATCTGAAAAATTAAACATATTATGAAGCATGTCTTTTTCAGTTTCATTTAAAACACCCTCATCATAACTGGTATCAACAAGCAAGTCTAAATCTTCAATCGTATGAACAACTCTGGCATTGCTTAGAGGAATTCTAAAAAGAGTTAATATTGCATTGCAGGCTTTATTCAAACACCAAACAAACGGTTTTGAAATAGTCATAAAAATATCCATAGGTTTGGCAACATAAAGCGAAATTTTTTCAGGATATTGCAAAGCAATGCATTTTGGAACCTGTTCACCTATAACTACGTGTAAAAATGTAATAACAAGAAATGCAACAACCGCTGTAATAGTATTTGCCCAGTATGTATTTGCTGCTGGAATATGGCTAAAAGCTATTCCCATCATTTTTTCAATAGTAGGAGACCCAAACCAACCTATACCGATACTTGCAATTGTAACACCAACCTGCACAGCAGCAATAAAGAAATTCATATCTTCTAAAGCTTTTAATGCTAATTTAGCATCAACATTACCATCTTTAGTAAGTTGTTCTATTTTTGTCTTTCTAGCCCTGACAATTGCAAATTCCGCCGATACAAAAAAACCATTAACCAACAACAATAAAAAAACTATTATCCAATTAAAAACAATTGTACCCAAACTCGACTCGTCCATTACTCTTTCTTTTCCTTATATTTACAGTTATTATTATAATATCATAGATAAAAAAAAGCAACTGATGAGCTTATTTCGCTACTTTTGAATAAAAATATATTTTTATGTTGTATTCCTACAACATTTGCAGCTATTGTAGGAATAGTCATAGCTGCGACCACGCCTATTATACCAAGGGTAATGAGGACTTCAGAGAGGGTAAATGCTGCTTATGTGCAAACACGGTCATTCTGAGCGAATGCGAAGAATCTCCGTTTCAGCGCACTTGTCATTCCGAACTTGTTTCGGAATCTATTATGCTGAGATGCTGATGTGGGGTTTAAACAACTGGTGGCAAATCTACGTGCGTAGTATCCCTCACCCCTGCCCTCTCCCTTAAATGGGCGAGGGGGTAAAATATTAGTCATTCCGAGCTTGGTTCGGAATCCATTTTGTTTTTTTGAATTTTCCATTGAACTCCTCTTATTATTATATTCGTATTTGAATATAATAGTTTGTATTTAAATATAATTATAAATTATTTTATATTAGAAGTCAATAAAAGCTATAATTAGCCTATTATGAATAAAATTAAGGCAAAAATAAAAATGTTAGTAATTTCACGCGGGATGACATTAAAAAATCTTGCTGTAAAACTCAGTGACTACACTGGAGAAGATTACTCATATAATAGTCTTATGGGAAAATTAAACAGAGAAACTTTATCTTTAAAAGAAGCAGAATATATTGGTGAAATACTAGATTATAAATTAGAATTTTTAGATTTGTCTAATAGTAAAATGTAAATAAATTTTAATATATAAAAATCTCTAAATATTAGTTTATTGATTTTTATTTTATTAAATAAACCAAAGATCCAGATTTATTTTTTTTCTATTTTTTTAAATGGAAAGCCTTGCAGTATCTAAGTTAGACCCTATTTTGAATTGTAAAGTTTTGTTAAAATTATTACACGTGTAGTGAAGAAACATGGCATTTTGGTCGTTACATGTAGTATAATATATATATAAGATATACCCTATAATAACTCGCAAAATAATAGCCATTAAATATTTTGTTATAATCAAAATAGAAAGGCAGCGAATATATGAGCAACTTACAATTTCAAAATGACTTAGAGAAAATAGTGGAGATTTTACCCGATAGAATCAAGCATCACATTATCTATGAAAAAATGGAAGATGTTATAGAGATTGTGCTCGATATTGGTCGTCCTCCGGAAATAAGGCACTCAGACGGAAAAATAGAGTATATTGATACTTCAAATATTGACTATGATGATATTTCATATATAACCTCAAGGGTTCAAGAATTTACATCAGATAATCGTTCCGGTATTCCTGGAACTCTTCATCGAATTAGCGCAATAAGAAACAGGCAGGGAAAAATTGTAGGTCTTACATGTAGAATTGGTCGAGTTGTAACCGGAACAATTTCTTGTATAAAAGATATTTGCTTGCAGAATAAAAGTATCCTGTTTTTAGGTAGGCCTGGTGTCGGAAAAACAACAAAATTAAGAGAAATTTCACGACTGGTTGCTGATGAACTTGGCAAACGTGTTGTAATCGTAGATACCTCAAACGAAATTGCCGGAGATGGTGATACTCCGCATCCTGCCGTCGGTCACGCCAGAAGAATGCAGGTTAGACAACCTGAATATCAAAAAGACATAATGATTGAAGCGGTTGAAAATCATACGCCTGAAGTTATTGTCGTTGATGAGATAGGTACAGAAGCTGAAGCTCAAGCTGCAAGAACAATTGCTGAACGCGGAGTTATGCTTATTGCAACCGCGCATGGCAACAGTTTAGAAAGTTTAATAAAGAATCCAACATTATCAGATTTGGTCGGCGGTATTCAATCCGTTACGTTGGGTGATGACGAGGCTAAGCGCCGTTCTTCACAAAAAACTGTTCTGGAACGTGAGAAACAGCCGACCTTTGATATTGTTATAGAAATTCTTGATAGAAATACGCTTGCAGTTTACAAAAATACATCAGAAGCGGTTGATTATATCTTAAGAGGATGGCCTATCAGACCGGAAATTCGTAAGGTTGATAAGGTTTATGATTTTACTAATCCGCAATGTCCGGTTCCGGCAAGAGTGCCTAATGTGATTGATAAAATAAACGCGTTGGATGATAAAATTGAACATCCTGAAAGCCTGAAGTTCAGTTTTTCAAGGCAAAAGTATGTTGAAGATGTTAAAAAGTTCAAAAAAATCTATTTGTATGCAGTATCAAGGAGTATTGCAGAAAAAGTTATAGAACGACTTGATTTGAATGCTGAAATAACGAGAAATTTAGATGACGCGGATATTGTAATTGCGCATAAGAATTTTGTCAAAGGCGGGGCTAAAGTTTTGAGCAGTGCTGAAGAAAGCCGTATTCAAATCTTTTATGTCAAAACAAATTCAATGGCACAGATTCAAAAAGTAATCAAGGAAGCTTTGGATATTGCAGAATTGAATGAAAAACAAACATTTTACGATATAACAGAAAAAGCTCTGGATGAGGCTAAAATTGCAATAGAAAAAGTTCTTGCGGGAGCAAAAGATATAGAATTGCAGCCGCAAAATCAGCAAATCAGAAAACTTCAGCATGAACTTGTCGAACAGCACAATCTGGAAAGTAAATCAGTTGGTGAGGGCGACAACAGGCATTTAAGAATTGTTGGCGGTTCTGATTATGAAGAAAAAATAGGATAATTTCGGATTATCTAATAACAGGTTTGGGCCTTTCTCCTAAAGTGCGAGGAAAACACGTCATTCTGTCAATCTTTGGAGGAAGGTTCCTGTGTGTTTTGAATTTGTAACTTATTAGATGCTGAAACAAGTTCAGCATGACAGAAAATTACGTTTCCAAAACTCAACTAATTTTCTAGTCAGTTCAGGGTGACAGACTCGGTTGGTTAATGGATTGCTGCGCCGGACTGTTACGTATTATTCGTGTAGTCGGAAAATTCAACATTACCCTCCATCTTACGGTCTCCACCCTATCGAAAATCTGTTCTCCTCGTAATGATGTATAAAGATTTGGTATATAAACTCCTTTTGTTATGCACTTGAAATGAGCGGGAAAAAGTAGTATAATTTTAAATATACGTATTTATAAAGCAGGATGTTATGTTATGAGGAAAGCCCTTACTGTTGGTGAATTACTGGTTGCGATGACAATTATCGGGGTTATTGCCGTACTTGTTATACCGGGATTTTTAACAGATTATCATAAAAAAATATATACAACCAGATTAAAAAGAGTATACGAAATGTTGTCAGAAGCTGTTGAGCGGTCTTGCGTTGACAGTAATGTTTCATATTTTCAGCAGACCAGGTACAGCATGTCTGACAAAAATGCTCAGCAGGAATTTTTAGATAAATATTTCAAAAAAGCATCTCTTGATAAATCATTTCCTTTTGCTGATCAATACGGTAAGATAAACAATTCAGAGACTGGTAGTCTTGATCAAATTAAGAATTACGCTTATGTAAAACTTGCCAGCGGTGAAGTTCTTGCACTATCTTGCGCTCATGATATTGCAGAATGTATTGTTGCTGTTGATATAAATTCTCTTGATGGCCCAAATATTGGTGGGCGTGATATGTTCTGGTTTAGGATAGATTCTAAAAATAATACTCTAATGAGTCGTGCGGCTGCTTCAGATTGCGGGAATGACCAGTATGGAAACGGATGTTTAAACCGTCTTATTCAGGATAACTGGGTTATGAATTACTAAACGAAAGGTTTGAAATGAAAAAAGCTTTTACATTATCAGAAGTTTTGGTCACTCTTGGAATTGTCGGGATTGTTGCAGTGTTGACAATTCCAACAATAATGAAAAATTATCGTCGTAAAGTATATGTTTCACAACTGCAAAAGGTTTATTCACAGCTGTCAAATGCTGCAACAACAATGATGGGTGATGAACAGGCACAGTCTTTTTATGAATCAACCGGAGGAGTTCAATTGTCATGTTCAGATCCGGCTAATGGCAAGTGTGAAAAAGGTGTCGGATATTTTTTAACAAATTATTTAAAAACTATAAAAAACAATTGTGGTGATACGAATAACACAAATGCTTGTGTTGCTACAGCTTATAAAACAATGGATGGTACTGCAATTCAAAGTACATCCTATGGAGATTACTGTGTTCAAACGGCTAATGGTGCTGCTGTTTGTGGTACTTTTAATTCTGAAATTACATGTACAACATTGGTAGTTGATGTTAATGGTAAAGATGAACCTAATGTTGCAGGTTTAGATGTATTTACAATGGATATTCACAGAGACGGCTCAATTTCAGATTATGGTAGTGGCTGCGCGGATGGAGCGAATGGAGTTGAGGCTTCTGAGTGTGGAAAAGGTGCTTCTGATCATATATTTAAGGCTCCGGGTGGATGTTTAAATGCGTTAATTGAAAGCGGATGGAAGATGAATTATTAGTTTGAAAGGTAAATGATGAAAAAAGCTTTTACATTATCAGAGGTTTTAATTACACTGGGAATTATTGGGATTATTGCGGTTCTAACGGTTCCTGCTGTAATGAAGAATTATAGAAACAGAATGTATGTTGCTCAATTAAGAAAAGTCTATTCTCAGCTTTCTGATGCTGCTCAGGCTATTATGAATGATCAAAATACTGCGCATTTTACAGAAACAACCGCTGCTGCTGCAACTTCTTGTACTAACGCTGCAAAAGGTGAATGTCAGGCTGGTGCCGGGTATTTTTTGAATACTTATTTAAAGCCAATTAAAAGAGATTGCGGCTTTGGCAAGCCAAACCCTTGTGCAGTTGCAAGCTACCAATCTATTGAAGGCGCAAATGCAGGTACTTTGGCTGGTGATTATTGCGTCCAAACAACTAATGGAGCCGCCATGTGCATGAATTATAATGCCACAAACCGTGTAGCAGAGATTAATATTGACGTAAATGGCCCTGTTGAACCTAATACAACTGGCAGAGATGTTTTCTGGGTGATAATTTCAGATGAGGGCAATGTTATGGATCATGATAATAATCCGGATAATTGTAGTAACCCTGGTTCTGGAGGCTGTTTGACCAGAATTATGAAAGCCGGATGGAAGATGGATTATTAAATTTGAAAGGTAAAGAATGAAAAAAGCTTTTACATTATCAGAAGTTTTAATATGTTTGGGAATTGTCGGGGTTGTTGCAGCGTTGTCTATACCTTCTACAATGAAAAATTATCAGAAAAGGATGCTTACTGCCCAGCTGCAAAAGACATATTCAAAAATATCATCTGCAGCTCAAACTATTATGGAAGTTGAGCATGTTGACAATTTTTATGATACAACAGCTATTTCCTGTGTTAAAGGTGCCGGTGGTGATTGTACTGCAGGGATAAAAAACTGGTTTGATAAATATCTTCTTCCTGTTCAAACAAATTGTGGTGCTAACGGGACAGGAGAGTGTATTGCGGGAACTGCTGCAGATTCATATAAAACTTTCAATGGAAGTAACGCAGGTACAATAAGTCAATATTGCGTACAAACAGCAGATGGTGCTGCCATTTGTGGTTTTCATAACCCTAATAATGTATGTTTAAGTATGATAGTTGATGTAAACAGTTCTGCAGGGCCAAATATTCTGGGAAGAGACGTTTTTTCAATGGATATGCATAAAGATGGTTCCATTTCAGATTATCAGAGTGGTTGTGCGGATAATAATTATGGAGCTGCTGCTTCACTATGTACCCAGGGTGCTGCCGCGGATGGGATATTTTCTTTGGCAGCAGGCTGTTTGACTGCAATTATTGAAGCCGGCTGGAAAATGGAATACTAAAATTTAGGCTTTATTTTTTCCCTCTATATGAGGAAGTATTAGTGTGGAAAAATTTCTTTGCTGTGCCGTTATTTTGCCTGTATTTACCCTTTACATTTCTTCATGTTTATTAAAATTTATTTGCCAGTTTTTTATGAATGTAATAGAATAATATTGGGAATGTTTTTTAAGGGATAGATAAGAATGATAAAAGACAGATTGAATGAGAGAACTTTAACTCCACAGGAAGTTAGAACTATTTTAAAAGCTGACAATAAAGAAATTGTTGATTTATGCAAAAAGGCAGCTATAAGACCTCGTAAAAATGCTAAAGGTCATACATATTTTTCTTACGATGAAGTAAAAAATCTTAGAAAAATTCAAGCACAGGTTAATGGTACTGTGTCAAACCCTATTGCGGTAAGAACTCCTGTTTCTGCAGGTGTTTCTTCGTCTCAGAGTAATAGCGCTGCTGTTAAAAGTATTTTAAATACTCTTCAAGAACTAGAAGTTAAACTTAGTAACAAAATCGCTAAAGTTATTGATGAAAAACTTGAAGGTATGGACGATGTTGTTGTTGAATTGATTCGCTGCAAAACTGATAACGAAACTTTGAAGCAAAAAATCGTTGATTTGAACAAAGAAGTTTATCAGTTGAAAAACGAATTAAACAGCTATAAGCCTGTTGCTTTAGGTTTTTATAAGAAAAAAGAAGTTTACGTTTGGGAATAGGGGAAAGTCATTATGGCAGCTAAAGAAGCACCAGCAGTTAATGTTAGCGAAGAAAGAAGTAAAGCTTTAAAATTAGCAATCGAAAAAATTGAAAAAGATTTTGGTAAAGGTTCAATAATGAAGCTTGGTGATAAGGCTACAGTTAACGTAGATGCTATCCCTACAGGTGCTTTATCTCTTGATGTTGCCCTTGGTATTGGCGGTATCCCTAGAGGTCGTATTATTGAGATTTATGGCCCTGAATCTTCCGGTAAAACAACTCTTGCA
The DNA here is from genome assembly GCA_958366705.1 of uncultured bacterium. Lineage (GTDB taxonomy): Bacteria > Cyanobacteriota > Vampirovibrionia > Gastranaerophilales > Gastranaerophilaceae > Zag111. The sequence goes on along the minus strand of CATXCB010000004.1, from coordinate 9,787 downwards.
CAGCATATTGTTGCTGAATGTCAGAAAAAAGGCGGTATTGCAGCTTTCGTTGATGCAGAGCACGCTCTTGATCCTGAATATGCAAGAAATTTAGGTGTTCAAGTAGATGATTTGCTTATTTCCCAGCCTGATACAGGGGAGCAAGCTCTTGATATTACAGAAGAATTGGTTCGCTCAGGTGCTGTTGATATTGTTGTTGTTGACTCTGTTGCGGCTCTTGTCCCTAAAGCTGAAATCGAAGGTTCTATGGAAGACCAGCAAATGGGGCTTCAAGCTCGTTTGATGTCAAAAGCTTTGAGAAAGTTAACAGGTATTATCGGAAAAACTAACACAACAGTTATTTTTATTAACCAGTTAAGAATGAAAATCGGGGTTATGTATGGTAATCCTGAAACTACTACCGGTGGTAATGCTTTAAAATATTATGCTTCAGTTCGTATGGAAATTAAGCGTACCGAAGGTTTAAAAGGTGAAGATGGTGAAATCGGTAACCATGTAAGAGTTAAAGTTTTGAAAAATAAAGTCGCTCCTCCTTTTAGAACTGCAGAATTTGATATTATTTTTGGTAAAGGAATTTCTAAAATCGGCAATATCTTAGATGTTGCAGTTAATCTTGGTATTGTAAAAAAAGCGGGTGCCTGGTTCAGTTATAATGAAGAAAAATTAGGTCAGGGCAGAGAAAAGGCTAAAGAATTTTTAGAACAGAATCCTGATATTTTAGCAGAAGTTGAAAAATTAGTTAGAGAAAAGCTTGCTGAACAGTAATTGTTACGGTTTGTAAAGGTGCTGTTATCTCTGAAAATCTGCTTGCTGTTTGAGTTTTGCTGTTAAAATTAATCTTTATGTTATATTTAATAGCAAGATAATTTTTGTTTGGATTTATAATGAACAGTTTCATAAATAGGAGGCAGTTATGCAAGTTAATTCAATTGGATGTAATACCCCGAAAAGAACATTTTATAATAATCAACATGGTGTTGAAGTTCGTTCTGATAATCAACAAGTAAATTTTACAGCTAATAATAATGATAAAAATAACAGCAAGTTAATGAGAAATGCCATTATGGCATTATGTTTTCTTCCTGTTGCAGGTTCTGTTGTAACAAGTTGTGATAAAGAAGTTATTGCCTATGCTCATGCTGATGCAGATGCAAATGCTGATGCTAACGCTGATGCAGATGCTTCAATTATTGATACTACAGGTTATTGTCATCCGGGTGATACTATTATCAAATGGTATTACAAGTTCCAGAGACCAATTCCGTTAGATAGCTTATTTAATAATATGCAAAACTGGGAGATAGATAGTACTGATGTAAATAAGAATGATACAACTGCAAAAAGAAATATTATTCACTATGAGGGTACTCGAGATTGGGAGTATGCTAAAAGAGAAATTGGTGATATAAATCTTCTTGAGTCTTCCAAAAATATTCTTGTATATGATACAGAAATTTTAGACTATAAAGGTAATCATGAATCATATGGCAAGCGTGTATTAAGAATACCATCAGGTAACTTTACAATTACAACAAAAGATGGACGAACTCTGCATAATCCTGGCGGTTTATTTGAAGAAACCTACATAAATGAAACTGATGATAAAAACGGTTCAATCCTTGATTGTCAGCTTGAGTCAAGAGCTTTTGTTCAAACAAATGGAGACACTTTGAGAGTTGCAAAAAGAGCCGGAACTGCTCAGTATAAAGAAGTTGGTACTGCATCTAAGGGATATTTAGGTAAAAATACTATTTTATTGAAAAATTTAATAGGTGAATATCCTACTGATGATCATTATGTTGATTTTGAAATAAGCGCAGTTAATGATAAGGATTTGCGTTTAATGTATGTTAAAAAGATGGATGAAACAGAAGAATAAATTTCAGGCAATAATTAATTAAACCGGGTATATTATGAAAAAGACCTCTTTTATAGAGGTCTTTAAAAATATTTTGTGAAATTTTAAATATATTAAAACATAGTCATAATGCAATTCAGAATTTATTTTTAGTTTAAGGGTGACATATTCGTTTGTCATTCTGAACGAATGTGAAGAATCTGATTATAAGATACTTCGGCAAAAGCCTCAGTATGACAATTATACTTACTTTAGATTATACTTGGTGGCATATTGCCCCGTACGGCGTGGCACCCTTGCGGAGCTGCGGATGTTGAAGTCGTGAGTAAATAATTGGATACCTACGTATGTGGTACCATCGCCCAATTGGGGAGAGGGCAGGGGTGAGGGCGTAAGCTTTATGGTTGTATTTGTGGACTTAAAATAGTTAAAATTTCATTTAATCTTGTTGTGTTGTTCAAGTGCCACCAGCCGATAAGAGTTTCAAATGCTGTTGCTTGCCTGTATTCGGTTTGAATATTTTTTCTTCCAACAGGTATTGGCAGATTCCTTGCCCTGCGCGCGATTTCTTTTTCTTCGTCTGTTAAATAAGTGTCTATAAAATGTAAAAGTTCACTTTGTGTATGAGTTTTAACAAGATTAGTTGTTATCTGGTGCAGTTTTTTTGCATTATTTGTCATTAGGATAGTTTTTTTTCTAATAAATAATTCCCAGACTGCGTCACCTAAGTATGCATAATTTCTTAAATTTATGTCTTCCATAAGCTGATTCTACTATAAATATTTCATATTTGAAAATTTATTTTATTAGTGTGAAAATAGAATAATAAAAGGAGATGTTATGCGCAATAAAATATTTTTTACATTTTTATGTTTGACCATATTAGGAACTTGTGCTCAGGCTGAGTGTACAGTATCAGAAATTTCTTCTGTCAATGCTGAGCAGTCTTCCTGCCAGAACGCCGGCGGCGGTTGTTCGGTTGAAAGTGCTAAAAAAATAATTTGTACGAAAGATGCTGATATTAATGCTCCTCAAGAAGCTTTAAGGTATAAAAAGTATGTCAAACAACTTCAGGAAGAACGGGCTGTAATTTATAATGCTTTAAATTTATCAGATGAACAAATTCAAAAAAGAGAAGAATTAATTAAACAAAATGCTTCATTTTATGAGGAAAAATTCCAGAGTTTAATGAAAGAAAGTTTTAAACTAAGAGCTTTAAAAAGTGCAAATGTAGCGGAGCCGGAAATCATCAGGCAAAGGCGGATTGTAAAAAATATAAAAGCTGAAATTTCTAAAATGCTTGAAGACGAAGATAGATGTTTTAAAAAATCATTAAATCGTCAGCAGCGTTCAAAGTATTCGCTAATCAATAAGTTGGAACGTAATGATTTCAAACGTCAGAAACATCAAAAAGATTATTATAAATCAAATCCGCAAATGGTACCATTTGGCAATCCAAAACCTTATTCTTGTCCGGCAGGTAGAAAATAAAAAAGCTTGCATTGTTGGAAAAAATGCATTATACTAAAAACGTTGTCTTATAAGTAAAAAGGAGTTAAAAATATGCTAAAATGTAGTAATACTAAGAAAATCGGGGGGGGGGTAACCTTTTAAAGCCTTGCTCCAACAGTATTCTAAGGCCTTTAGAAATATTTGTTTTAAATTGTTTTCCACATCCAACCTCGCACAGTCATTCTGAACTTGTTTTAGAATCTAAAATAAAGAGTCATACCAAAAGATTCTTCGCATCTGCTCAGAATGACCGTATTCGCAAAAAAGCAGCATTTACCCTTGCCGAAGTCCTCATAACCCTCGGCGTAATAGGCGTGGTCTCAGCACTAACTCTTCCAACTTTGATTAATAACTACCAGAAAAAACAAGCCGCAACACGCTTGAAAGCCGCATATTCCCAGCTTACTCAGGCTATACGAATGTCAACTGCAGAAAATGAAGAAGTAAGCGGCTGGGATTGCGATTCTCCTAACTGGTTCGATAGATATCTACTAAATTATATGGTAGGTATTAAACATCAGTGGAAAGATTTAAGTGCTCCTGATTCTATCCCGTATAAACAAATTTCTGGCAATAGGGAAACAGGTTTAGCTATGCTCCGCCCCGGTTTTGGCGGAACAGAAGTTTATACTCTTCTAAACGGTGTTGATATATTTTTTTATTCCAATCGAAAAATTGACTCTAAAGGTCTCAAAACAGATTTGATAATTGATACAAATGGAACTTCGACAAAACCAAATCAATTTGGGAAAGATGCATTTTACTTTCAATTATGGGAAGATGGTTCTTTATTGCCTATGGGTTATAAGACAACAAATGAGTGTCATGTGCCTGGAGATTTTGATAGGGAATTTTTGAAAAAGGGTACATGTCTTAATTATGGCTGTAATAAAAATGGTAGAGGAATGTGGTGCGGCGCCTTGATAATGAAAGACAACTGGCAGATACTGTCTGATTATCCGTGGTAAATTTTTTAATCTACATTTCTTAAATGATGATTTTTGTATTGAAATCATTATAATTGTGGTATGCGTAAGTTTAAACTTTTTTATGTAATATTATTATTGTTTTGTGCTATTTGTTTAAATAGTTCATTTTGTTGCGCGAAAGAAAAGTTAAATACTGATGGGAAGGGATACCTCGGAACTTTACCCGATTTAACAAGAAATTATGAACCGGCAAAACCAAATAATAAAATAATTGAAGCACGTCCGGCTAAAGATTTTAATTCTGAAAATGCACTAAAACCTGTACCGTCAGATAATCCTGCATTTGTAAATATTATCCAGAAAAAAGATAAAACTTCGCAGTATGTTAATGATTTGAATGAATTTATTCCGATGTTGGAAAATATTTTTGATTTGATTGAAAACAATGGGAATGTTCAGATATTCAATGCAAAAGTTTTTTATTTTAATAAAAATGCGGATTTTTTTCGTGATAAGTATCTTGACAAACCAGAAAGTCAGTTTGTGTCATTTAAACGTTTGATGGAATTGAGTACCCATGCTCGTTCTATTGCTTTGTTGAGGAGTGAGGCGGAGAAATATAATCCATATTTGGCGTATGGTGGTGCCGGTTATATTTATAATCCAAATAGTATTGAAGAGCAGCTCGGGTACTTAAAAACAGAGATTGAACAGACAATTTTAATCTTGAAAGAATCTAACTAAATATATTTGCTTAAAACTTTTTTTTAGATTAGAATCAAAATATGCTTAAGTTTAAAAGAATTCTGGAAGTTATCAAAGATAAGTATAATAATACAAAAATCTTGGATAAATATATATTAAAACAAGTAATAGAAATGTTTTTGATGGGTGTTTTTGTGTTTACAACAATTATTTTTGCCTCAGATACATTTATTACTTTGATTAAGCAAATTGCAAAATTCGGAATTCCGTTTAAAGTTGCATTTATATTGATTTTGTTGAACTTGCCGTCTGTAATTGTTATGACAATCCCTATGGGTGTATTGCTATCAACAGTAATGACATTAAACAGATTGAGTTTGTCTTCTGAAGTTACTGTTATGAGAGCTTGTGGTATTGGGCTCAATAGAATTGCAAAACCGATTTTTATTTTTGCAGTTATTATGTCGTTATCGAGCTTTTTTATTAATGAAACAATAGTTCCTATTATGAACAGACAGTCAAAAGATTTGGCATTATGGGCTCTTGGACAAAAAAATATTCCGGATGGTAAAGAAAATTTTGTCTTTAAAGAATTAAATGATAATGGTGTTTTAAAAAGATTATTTTATGTAGGTTCTTGTCAGAAGAAAACTTTGTATAATGTAACTGTGTTGGATATGGCAAAGGATGATACAATTCAAGTCCTTCAAGCTAGACAGGGTAAAACTTCTCCGGAAGGATGGAAATTCCAAAAAGGAGCAGCATATACGATAGGTGATAATGGTCAAGTTTTGAATACAACATTATTTGAAGATTCTGTTGTTAAGTTTGGTCTGGATTTATCTAAAGAGATGAACAAAAATGTTGCTAAAGAAATGAATTTTTCAAAGTTGATGAAGTATTTGACATCGTCAAATATAACTCCTGAAAATAGAAGAATTTATACTATTGAATTGTTTGATAAAATTGCATTACCATTAACTACAATTGTATTTGTTCTTCTTGGTGTTCCTTTAGCAATTACACCGCCGCGTGTAAGATATAACAGAGGATTTTTATTTAGTATTTTAATTATTTTTGCATATTATGTTGTTCGGGCGTTGTCTATTTCGTTTGGGGAAGCTGGTTCTCTTGCTCCGTTCTTTGCGGCATGGCTCCCTAATATTGTTCTGACAATCTGGGGAACATTGTTATATTACAAAAAAGTCTATACTATAAATTAGTTAAAATTTTGTAAAATCATACTTTTAATGGTGAAAAAATTTGTTTTCTTGGTTTAAAATGTTTGTATGGATAGCAGCGGGAATAACAATAAAATAACAGGTAATATTTTCAGCCAAAAGTATAATTTTTCGGCTGTGAATCCTTTTAGCGGAAATTTTGATCCGTCAGAAGCTGCTAAATCAGATATTAATTTGGATAAAAATAAAGCAACTAATCCAATCAAACGCTTGAATGGTTACGATTCTGCAATTCTTAATCAGACAAACTTTGGCTCAGGAGAGGAGCTGGATGATTTAAGTATTGATTATAGAATCAAAGAACGTGAATCTTTAATAAAAGATTTGGATGCAAAAATTAAAGTTGCAGATAACTATGGGACTCAGAATGAAGCCCTTGGTCTTAAAGCAAAAAAGCAAAGACTATTGCAGGAATTAGATACTCTGCGCAAGCAGCAAATGTATGGCGGACGGGTTCTGGGTGAAAAAAAGAAGTTTTCGCATCAGGATTTTAAAGAAAAAATGCCTGTAATTTATAAAATCCAATCATTTTTATCAAGACAAATACTTGCTAAGATTTCTAAAAAAGTGAATTCTGTTGTAACTTTAAGTGATTCTTTGGAGCAGCTTTCTCAAATAAGTAAAAGTGTAGATGAGCTTGTTGATATGAATGTTCCTTACGGTGAAAAAGTTCAAAATTATGAAAAATTAACAGAGTATTTGAATCAGGCTAATATGATTCACTCAAAAATAACAAAATCTATGGGGAAAAAGATTTAATCATTAATGTATTGGTTTATATTCTGCGATTTTATCTCGAACTTTGTTTGCCAGATATACTGCAATACCGGCTCTTGCTGCCCAGGCGCTGTATCCTGCAAATGATTTTAAGTGGCTCTTTGTTAATACGTTTAAATCTTTACCTTTTAGAACTTCTTTTCCCATTTTCTGTCCGTTTAAACTTGCTAAACCCTCTTCTAGTACGGTAGGAACAAGAATCAAGGTCATTAATTTCCCGCAATTGTTTTTTATAAATAATCCTAAAGGATATAGAGGATTTTTATGCTCTTTATTTGCCGCTGCATTATGGCTTGTTTCCGGTTTTGTCAGTAAAGATGTTGCCAGCAGAAATATTGCAGCATTTCTTTGAAAAATAGAATTCTTCCATACACTTTTCATTGCGATTGAAAGTCTTGTATCCATAAAATTTTTAGCGTGTCCGAGTTCATGAAATAAATATATTGGAGTTTTTTCCATATTAATTATGATTTTTTTATCTTTTTTTAATTTTTTTATTCCATTTTCGTCTACCATACGTGATACTTCTCTATAATAAGCATTTTTCCCGCGTACAGTTTCTTTATCAAGAGCTTTTGCTGCTTTCAGGCTTTTTTTCTTCTGGTATTTTAAGAAAAATTTCCTTATAGGATTTTTTGTTTGTTCAATTTTTTTGTCATAATAAGAGTTAATATTTTCGTATTTTTCATTGAACAGTTTGTTGTAATCTTCTTTTGATATATCAAAAATTTTTATCCCTTGTTCTTTAAAATATTTTTGATATATTTCATTTCCAGCTTTACTGAATGTGTCAATTTGCTCTTTTGTTAGAGAAGTATCAAGAGAGCTGAATATTTTTTTATTCACTTTATGAATCAAATTTTTTGATGCGTGATATGTTCCTATGCCGGCACCAATTCCAACAGAAGTTTGAATATTTTCCTTAATATTATTATTCATTTTGAGACCTCATATTTATTGTATTATAAATAAATCCTGTAATAAAAAATTTTTGTTATTTATTTAAATTTTTGTAAATTAACCAAATTTTACCAGTCTTGCTATCAATACATGTTTGTCTTACAATCGTGTTGAGAATTAGCTTTTAAGGAGATATTATGAACGAGCTGTTGAAAAAATCCGCTGCTGAACAAAGCAAAGCTTTAAAAAATAAAGAAGTTTCTGCTGTAGAATTAACAAATGCAGCATTTGATAGAATAAATTCACTTGAAGAAAAAATCGGAGCTTTTAACTCTTTAACTAAAGATATTGCTCTTGATACTGCAAAAAAAGTTGATGAAAAAATTGCTAAAGGGGAAGAATTACCATTATTAGCTGGTGTTCCGTTGGCATTGAAAGATAATATGAATCTTGTAGGTTCTAAAACCACTGCATCTTCTAAAATTTTGGAAAACTTTGTATCACCATTTAACGCAACAGTAACGGAAAAACTCTTAGGTAATTTAATTCCAATTGTAGGTAAGGCTAATCTGGATGAATTTGCAATGGGTTCCTCTAATGAAAATTCAGCTTTTGGTAAAGTTCATAATCCATGGGATTTAAATAAAGTTCCAGGTGGTTCATCAGGCGGTTCTGCTGCCAGTGTTTCAGCTTGCGAAGCAACATTGGCTCTTGGTTCCGATACAGGTGGTTCTATTCGTCTTCCTGCAAGTTTCTGCGGTATTGTTGGTATGAAACCTACATATGGCAGAGTTTCTCGTTATGGCTTAATTGCTTTTGCATCTTCTTTAGACCAAATTGGTCCGTTTGCAAGAACTGTTGAAGATACTGCGAATTTACTTGAAGTTATTTCAGGTTATGATGCTAAAGATTCAACATCTTTGAATCTCCCTGTAGAACATTATTCTCAAGGTTTGAATGGAGATATTAAAGGTAAAAAAGTCGGTGTGATTAAAGAACTTTTTGGAGAGGGTATTTCACCGGATGTTCAAAAAGCTATGGATAACGCGATTGAAACATACAAAAAATTAGGTTGTGAAATCGTTGAAATTTCATTGAAAAAATTGAAATATTCAATCGGTATTTATTACATTCTAGCGACTGCTGAATGTTCGTCAAACTTAGCCAGATTTGATGGCGTTAGATACGGTTACAGACATCCTGATGCTCAAAATCTTATGGAATTGTATACAAAATCAAGAGCAGAAGGTTTCGGGCCTGAAGTTAAACGTCGTATAATGCTTGGTACTTATGCATTGTCTTCAGGTTATTACGATGCATATTATAAAAAAGCTCAACAAATGAGAGCTCTTGTTACAGAAGAATTTAAAGAAGCATTTAAACAAGTTGATGTACTTATTTCACCAACCTGTCCAAACACTGCATTTGAAATCGGTGCAAAATCTTCTGATCCGTTAGCAATGTATTTAACTGATATTGCAACAATCAGCTGTAACTTGGCAGGTTTACCTGGTATAAGTGTTCCTGCAGGATTTGACTCTGATGGTATGCCTATTGGTTTACAAATTCTTGCTCCGCAATTGCAGGAAACAAGTTTGTTGAACTTTGCTTACAAATTTGAACAGGCAAATGATTTCTACAAAAAATTAGCAAATATTTAATTAATATGATTGTTATACAACAACAAGCAAGCTCCTGAATCCTCAGGAGCTTGCTTGTTTTACCCTCCCTGTTTGTGGAAAGTAAGATGTGGTTATTCCCTCATATTGATAAAATAAAAAAAATGGTGTATAATGGCTTTGGTATTATAAAATAAGGAGAAGAGTATGTTAAAATTCAACAATATCAAGAAAATCGGGGGGGGG
>CATXCB010000003.1 GCA_958366705.1 uncultured bacterium | reverse complement strand
TAGAGTTGTTGTCAATAGAAATATTGTTGCTTCCGTTAACTCTAGCTGCAGAATCTATATTTACACCCTTTGATCCGGTATTGGTCATATAAACATCTTTGGCTGATACTTTACCGTTGTTTATCACATTTAAGCCGCCGGCACCTGCGTTATTGTAAGTTGCAGTGCCTCCGGTTGTAATATTTCCTGATATGTTCATACCATCAACGCCGTCAGCTGTATTTACAAAGTTTGCATCGCCTGTAGTGTTGAATGTTCCGGTGATATTTAAGCCTGCGGTATTATTTTTACTGTTTTTTAAATAACCGTTTTGAACAGAAGAGTTACCATCATGATTTACATTTCCTGATATTGTAAGCCCCTTTTGCCCAGTATTATTAATTGTTAAATCACCTTTTGTATCAATGTTTCCACTAATATCAATACCCGAATTTGTGTCAAGTGTATAAGAATATTCTTTTCCATTTACGGTAAAAGTTACTTTGCTATCACCAGGAACATTAAATATCTGGGTAGTTCCATTATTTTTTATATCTCCGGAAATGTTGATATCGCCCCAGTTGTTGTTCACTTTTAGCAATCCATCTGAATTTGAAACTGTTCCTGCTATTTTAACACCGTCGATACCAGTGCTTTGTATTTGGGTGTTTCCTTTACCAAAATTTTTAACTGTACCAGCGATATCTACTCCTGCATTATCGAGTCTTTGGTTGGCTTTTATATAAATATTACCATTGTTGCTGGCAAAAGTGTTACCTGTATTTAAGTTATCAGTGTTTACAAGTTGCTTAAATAATGCATCAGCTTGTTGATGTGATGCCATAGCAAGCATTTGTTTTTCGTTTACACCTGCAATAATTCCACCGTCTTTACCAACAGATATTTTACCGCCTTGTAGCGTTACATCATTTGCCGCTAAAACTTTACCATTAATAGTAATATCTTTTCCGCTGTTAGAAGCCTTTAATGCTGTCAAATCAGCACTTGGATTATTTTTGTATCTATTGTATGTAACATCCGTAGGTGTGTATACTCCAAGTGATCCTACATTTAAAACGCCTGAAGAGCCTACAATCATCCCGTTTGGAGAAACAAAGATAGCTTTTCCATTGTAAAAATTACCATCTCGCATTGAATTAACAATACCGTTGATATTGATTTTATTATCTACAAGGTTAATGAATGTTTCGATATTATCAGCACCGTATTTATATATAAGATTAGCAATATCTCCTTTTGAAAGGTTAAAATTTTCGTATTTTTTATAACCTATGTCTGTCCCCGGAATGACTGCACCAGGATGAATATTGTATATGCCGTTGTTTCCATTTACGCCGGTAATTTCACTTCCGGCTACAGACAATAGCATTGATTGTTGAGCAACAAATAGGGCTGTAAGTGCTGATGCTACAATCCTTTTTTGCATTTTTCTGCTATCCTTCATTTTATATCCCTTTCATAACGTTATTTTATAATTTATCGATAATTTTAGTCTATTTTTGATTTTAGCAAGAGCATGACAAAAAATATTGAATTGTTACTTTATTTTAAGACATGCCATGCTATTTTCTATTAATAAAAGAACGTTCATGAATATATAAAATTGCTATGTTTTAAGTAGAATATTAAGTTTTATTAATCCGGTATCTTGAGAACTCTTTTTCTTATAATGAAATAAAATACATAAAATATGGCTAAAATACCAGTCATTTGTATTATTCCAGGTATAAATGCTCCGTATTTCAGCAGAAGTAAAAATACAATACCTGTCGGGATAGCGGAGAGTATTATTCTAAGTACTGTATATTTAGGAAAATATAAGTTTAGGTTTGGTAGAACAATTATAATACTTAGTAAAAAATATAAAAAATTAGCTAAAAATGTTGCTAATCCAACTCCAGCTAATCCCATTTTTGGAATTAGTATTATGTTAAAGATTATTCCGATAATACCTGAAATTAGTTTAATAATAAATTCGATATGTGTTTTATTCGCCAGATGGTACTGCAGAGTAGTGTAATCAGTCATAGACAGGAAAAATACTCCAAATGCAAAATATGGCACCAATATGCTTGCTTCGTAGAATTTAGAATTTGTAAATAAATGTGTGTATTCCACATTATAAATTGACATTACAGTGATTACCGGTAGGGCTACTAAAATGTAGTATCCTAAAAATTTTGAAATAATTGGTCTTACATCTATTTTTGCTTCATATAAATTAATAATTCTTGGAATTGCTGCAACTGTTATCATTGCAAATAGTGTCATAAGTATTGGTAGTGTTAGTCCATACCCAACTCCGACTAAAGCTGCTTTTGAAAAGCCACTGATACCATTCATAATAAATTTATTACTCTGTGTTATTAACCAAGCGCTAAGAGATGTTGCGGCAATAGGTATACCGTATTTTATAATTGGTAATATAAATTTCCATTCTATTTTTTGAAGTTTAAAAACCTTTAAAATTTCACTCTGATAGAGTAGTAATATATCTATTAGTGATATTGAAACACCCATACCTAATAAAATTGATGCTGCTCCCAGATTAAAGAATTTTGCAAAGAATACTGCTAAGAATATTGTTGCAAATTGGTTTACAATAGTTGTTAATGTGTATGAAACTGGTTTTAGCTGTGCTCTTAACAATTGAGAGAGCAAAGCTCTTATTGCAACCGGAATGATTAAGACTAAAACTGCAAGAAAATATTTAAACGGAACATGGAAAAAGTTATATAAATTATCCTTAAATATAAAAGATATTCCGAACATTAATACCATGTTTAGTGTTAGTATTGCAACGAGAGTTGTTAAATATTTTGGTAAATCTTCAGATATTTGGTGGTGTCTGAAGAATCTTAAGCCTGATAGACCGACCCAATCTGAAAAAATTATGCATAGAAAAGATAACATTGCTATTGATATTGTATACAGCCCGTATTGTTCAGTTGTAAACAAACTCGTGTATATTGGTACAGTTATTACGTTTCCAAGCATTCCGCATAATTTTGATGGTGCATATTTTATCATGTCTGTAAATATGCCTTTAACCTCTTGTTTTTCAAGTTCTTTATTTTCGATGTATTCCATAATTCCTCAATATTTAATCTATTATTTCTCCGAATAAGTCATATTCATCGGCATCATTAATTTTTACGTGTTCAATATCTCCAGGAACTACTGTTCTTGTAGATGATGCGTATACTAGTCCGTCAATTTCAGGTGCATCGTGTTCTGAGCGAAGAATAATAACTCCATCATCAGTGTATCCCTCTACGATACATTTAAGCTCTGTATTTATATATTTTTTGTTATTTTCTAGTGATATTTTTTGTTGTAATTCCATTATTTTTTTTCGTCTTTGTTTTTTGATTTTTGCCGGAACTTGATTTTTTAGTGAATAAGAGTAGGTTCCTTTTTCTTTTGAATATTCAAATGCTCCCATTCTGTCAAACTTAACATTTTTAACAAAATTATACAAATGTTCAAATTCTTCTTCAGTTTCTCCAGGGTAACCAACAATCAATGATGTTCGAACAGAAACCCCAGGAATTTTTTTCCTGATTTTGTCTACTAGTTTTGTGTAATCCATGACAGGTCGTTTCATTGATTCTAAAACTCTTGGATGAGAGTGTTGAAGTGGTATATCTACATATTTTACAACTTTATCAAGTTTTGCTATTGCATCAATGAGTTCATCTGTCATTTGCGTTGGATAAGCGTACATAATACGTATCCATGATATGTTTTCTATTTTGTTTAGTTCTTCTAATAATTCTGGAAGGGCTTGCTTCCCGTACAAATCAATTCCATAAGAAGAAGTGTCCTGAGCTATAAGGATTATTTCGGTTACTCCTTTATCTGCCAGTTGTTTTGCTTCTTTTACTATGTTTTCTATTGGTCTTGATATATATTTCCCGCGAAGTTTTGGAATAATACAATAACCGCATCTGTAATTACATCCTTCTCCTATTTTCAGGTATGAGCTTGCTCCCATTGTGACCTGTTGTCTTGTTATATCTTCAGGATAGATATATTCCGGATTTTCCGGTACTATTTCAAGATAGTCATTACTTTTTACAATATTATCAACTATTTTTTCAATATCTTTAAGATTTGATGTCCCAATCATTCCAGAAAGTTCAGGAATTGCATTTTTTAAGTCTTTTTTGTGCTTTTGAGATAAGCATCCGGAGACAATTACTTTTTTGCCTTCTTCTATCATTTGCAGAATACTTTGGACAGATTCCTTTTCTGCATCATGTATAAAAGAACATGTATTTACTATTACAATATCTGCTTCATTTTCGTCCAGTGTTACCTGATATCCTTTATTTGTAAGTATGCCAAGCAGTAATTCTGCGTCAACAAGGTTTTTGGCACAACCATGGTTTATTAATGCTATTTTCATTTTTACCTCTAATTTTTACTATTTTATCATTAAATGTAAAATTTAATCTATTTATTACAATTTATTCATAACTTTGTTATAAAATACAAGTATGAATAAAGTTGAATTACTGGCACCTGCAAAAAATTTGGAAACTGCTATAGCTGCAATAAATAGCGGTGCGGATGCTATTTATATCGGAGCGGCAGATTTTGGGGCCCGGAAAAATGCTGCAAATACCCTTAATGATATTGAAACTCTTGTAAATTATGCACATAAATTTTATGTAAGAGTTCATGTTGCAATTAATACAATTCTTAATAATGAAGAGTTACAAAAAGCAATTGATTTGGTTAAAAGTCTATATAATATTGGTGTTGATGCCATAATTGTTCAAGATATGGGACTTGTAAAAGCTGCAGTTGACGGTAAACTTCCGCAAATTCAGATTCATGCAAGTACGCAATGTGATAATAGATCTCTGGAAAAAGCTATGTTTTTTGATAAGTTAGGCGTTTCTAGGGTCATTCTTGCAAGAGAACTTTCTTTGGAGAAAATAGGCGAAATATGTGAAAATACATCTTGTGAAGTTGAAACTTTTGTACACGGCGCTTTATGTGTTTCTTATAGTGGTCAATGCTATTTTTCTTTTGCAAATGGTGGTAGATCTGCTAATCGAGGAGAGTGCGCGCAGCCATGTAGAAAAAAATATTCTCTAATTGATGAAAATGGAAAATTTATTTTAAAAGATAAATATTTATTATCCTTGAAAGACTTTAATGCTTCTAATCATGTTGAAAGGCTTGTTAATTTAGGTGTTAAATCCTTTAAAATTGAAGGACGATTAAAAGATGTAACATATGTTAAGAATGTTGTTGCTTATTACAATGAATTGCTAAATAAATACGCAGATAGGGTGTCTTCCGGTCGTATATTTTTAGACTTTGTTCCAGATGTAGATAAAACTTTTAATCGTGGTTATACGGATTATTTTCTGAATGGGCGGAGTCAATGTTTTAACTTTTTGTCTCCAAAGTCTCGTGGAGAAAAAATAGGTAAAATTAAACGAATTTTTCATAATTATTTTGAAATAGATGCAGATTTACACCCTCAAGATGGATTGTGCTTCATTAAAGATGGTGATATGCAGGGTTTTCTTGTAAATAAAGTTGATGGTAATAAAATATATCCGTCAAAGATGGATGGATTGACTTCCGGAACTTTATTGTACAGGAATTTTGATGCTAAATTTGATAAACAGCTCAGTGTTTCAAAAACTGTGCGTAAAATAGGTGTATCTTTTCAAATTACAGCTGGTAAACTTTTTGCTAAAGATGAAGATAATAATCTTGTCGTTATGAATTTGCCACAGGGTGAGTCTCCTAAATCTTTAGCGAAATTGAAAGAAAATTATAAGTTGCAGCTTCAAAAAACTGGGAATAGTGATTTCTATACTATTGATGTCGATATTGATGATATAAATTTAGATTTTCTTCCGGTTTCCAAAATCAATGAACTTCGTCGTAGTATTTTGGATTTATTAATGAATGAACGTTTGAAAAAGTTTGAGAGATTGAAGCAAAAGCAAATAAAATATTGTCAATTTCCATCTGATAAAATGGACTACAGAGCGAATGTATTAAATGATGAAGCCGAAATTTTTTATAGTAATTGCGGGTGCACAGTTTGCGAATCTGCATTGGAAAAATCCGGTGATATTCCAGCAAATGTTGAATTGATGCGTACGAAACATTGTCTTAAGTTTGCTGCTGGATTATGCGGTTTGCCGTCTAAGAAATTATATTTAGTTGACGTAAAGGGTAAAAAATATCCATTGAAGTTTGATTGTAAAAATTGTGAGATGGTTATTTTAAATCCTTAAATAAAAAAAATACCGGTTTTAAACCGGTATTTTTTTATAGATATTTTTGCTCTATTTTATGAGAGTTTGAACTTCTTTAAATTTTGGATGTTTTGATGTTTTTAACCATTCAAACAATGCAATTTCTACGCATGTTATTTTAGCTCCGTATTGTTTTAACAATTCTAGCCCTGTTTTGTATTCATTTTTATTGCGGCTAGCGCAGGCATCTTTTAATACATAGACTTCAAATCCTTCTTTTATTAAGTCTGCAGCTGTTTGTAAAACGCATATATGTGTTTCGATTCCACCAATAATAATTTGATTAATTCCTGCGTCTTTTAGTTCTTTTACTTTTTGCGCAAACTCATCTTCCAATAATGCTGAAAAAGCTGCTTTTTCTATTTTTAAAGAGTTTTCAGCAAGAACTGATTGTAGTTCAGCAACTGTAGAACCAAGCCCTTTAGGATACTGTTCTGTTATTATTGTTGGAACTTCCAGAATTGCGGCGGCTTTTGCAATTTTTGCCATATTTACAGCAGTTTCTATACCATATTTAGAGGCCTGTACTAATCTTTCTTGTATATCAATAATTACCAGTGCGCTGTTTTCTGTATTTAGCATGTTAGTTTCCTTTCGTAAATGCTGTTTCTTTGTATTCTTCTTTCAATTGTTTCAATAATTTTTTTAATTCTTTGTCTGTTAATTTGCTAAGCGGCAATTCTATTTTACTGTTTTCTGCACTTTCGAGTCCGCTGTGTATTATTTCGATTTTGAATTTTGCATAGCCATTATATCTCAATATTAATTCACTATGAATGTTCTCATTTTTTAAGCTAAAAACGCATTCAATATTATTTGTATACTGACTAACATGTGTATTTGCCAATTTTGTTTCGCATTCTTTTTGAAATCTAAAGAATATCGGTGTAATAACATTTTTCATTTTGTTAGTAAATGCCATTTGAAATAATTTAAAATTCTTATCAGGTTTTATATTATCATCTTCTAGCCATGTGTCATTTAAGTCTGATTGAGCGGATAAAGAAATACACATTTCTTCATTTTGTATAGCTGCAAGAAGACTATCTTGAGTATTTTTATCAAGTGTTTCGAAAGACTGAATTCCGATTTTGTTTAAACCTGCGCGAATTTTAAAATCTTTTCCCATTTTATCCTGTATTTTTTTTATAACAGATTTTGTTCCGTCAATATCTATATTGGGAAGTATCAAATAAAATTTTCCGCCTCGAGCTGTTGATATAATGTCATCTCTGCGTACGCAATTTTTTATTGCACCTGCAAGTCTGTTTGTTGAAATTCTTGTTTTAGTTTTTTCATCGAGAGTTAATATTGCAAATACCCCATTTTGAATTCTTAAATCATCTGATAAATCTATAAAAATTTCTTTTAAATATGCGTATTTATATAAGCCTGTTTTATTATCTAGAATCCCTTGCTGGTATAAAAATTTTTCATTTCTGGTATTTATTTCTTTTAGTGTTCGGGATTTGAAACAATTTACGGTCTTAATTAGTATTTCATAGTCTTCAGAATCTGTTAGAAAATAATCATAAATTCCGTTGTCATAAGCTTCTAATATAAATTCAGGTTTTATATCGTTTAGCAGCAGTATTATTTCAATATCTTTTTTTGCTTCTTTTATACTTTTGATTAATCTTATAGTACTTTCATTGTTATCAGTTATTTCATGTAGAATAACAACACAGCAAAGCGAATTCTCAATAATTTTTTTTGCATTTTTGGTATTACAAACAGTTATTCTATCATTGCTTCTTAACAGAATAAGTTTTTTCAGTATTAGTTTTGCAATATCTTCATAGTCTGTTATTAATAAAATATTATTGTTATCTACCATCAAACTTTAAACCTGCAAATGTTTTTTTATACACCAGAAACTTCCGATTGCACCAAACAATATACTCATTGAAAACATTACCAGGACAACAAGATTCTGAGCATAAGCCGGAGAAGGTATCATAAAGAATCGATGTATATTAAGCAGTCCGTTCTGGACGTAATTTAAAGGTATCAAAGCTAATAATGAACCTGTTAACCCGTAAAGTGCTCCCTGCATAATGAATGGAAATCTTATGTACCAGTTGCTGACTCCCATAAGACGCATGATTTCAATTTCTTCTTTTCTTGATTGAATTACAAGTTGAATAGTGTTGTTTATAATTGTAATGGTTAGCAGTCCCATAATTAAAATAACAACAAGTGTAATAGTTTTTACAACATGGTTAACAAGTTCTATTTTTGATGCAAGATCTTTTGCGTAACTTATGTCTTCTACTGATTTTATTTGTTTAATATTATCGAACACAACCTGTAGATTTTCAGGATTGTCGACTTTTACATGCAGAGTATCAGGCAGCGGGTTATCAATATTCGGTAAACTCATTTCGCTTTTTAATTTGCCCCATGACTCTGCTTTAGGAATTATAGTGATATTTTCAACGTGTTCAAATTGACTTATTTCATTTTTGGCTTCTCTGGCATCAGTGCTGTTTTTTAGATATACAGAAATTTCTAATGCCTTGCCAAGTTCTTTAGAAAAAGATGAAATGGAAAGTGCTGTTCTGAAGCATGTTCCGAATATCATTAAAATAGCAGCCATTGTGGTAATAATTACAATATTAACCCATCCTGTTCTTATGACATCATTGAATGTTTCTTTTGCCAGTCTATATAATATTCTTAATTCACAAAGCCAATCTTTTGGAATGTGTTTTTTTACGTTTGATTTAAGATTGTTATTCATATGTACCTGCTTGTATGTCTCTTATGATTTCACCCTGATCCAAGGTTATTACACGTTTTCTAAAGTAATTAACCATTGTACTGTCATGAGTTGATACAATAACTGTAATTCCTCTCTGGTTAATTTGGTCTAAGATTTGCATGATTTCCATGGAGTTTTTAGGGTCTAAATTTCCTGTTGGTTCATCCGCAATTAATAAAGGTGGGCCATTTACTATTGCTCTTGCAATACCGACCCTTTGTTGTTCTCCTCCTGATAGTTCAGACGGTTTTGCATTCATCTTTTCATGTAAACCAACAATTTTTAATGCTCCATTTACACGCGCATTAATTTCTTTACTGCTTATTCCCAATGTTCTTATTACATAAGCAACATTGTCGTAAACAGTTTGATTTTGTAAAAGTTTATAATCTTGAAAGACTATTCCCATACATCTTCTTAAGTTTGGAATTTTATCATTTTTTAAATTTGCTATATTAATTCCGCCAATAGAAACAATTCCGCTTGTTGGTTTTTCTTCGCTGTATAGAAGTTTCATCAGTGTCGATTTTCCGGCACCTGAAGCTCCTACAACAAATACAAATTCTCCTGAATGAATTTCAAGACTTACATTTTTTAGTGCGTAATGATCATTTTTGTATCTTTTGGTCACGTTTTGGAATGTTATCATTATATATTTCCCTGTTCTTTTTCGGCTTTGTACATTGTACGTATTCTTTTGGCTAGTGTTTTTGAATCCAGTCCATAGTATTCAATTAATTCATCTGATTTTCCGCTTTGACCGAATTCATCGTGAATGCCAACTCTGTATACTTTAGATGGAAATTTATCTGCCAGAGTTTCGCAAATTGCGGTGCCAAGACCGCCTATTATAGAATGATTTTCAACTGTTATTGCAAATTTAGTCTTTTTTACGCTTTCAATAACTGTTTGGAAGTCTAATGGTTTTACAACCGGTACATTTATTACCTCTAAAGATATTCCTTCTTTTTTTAATTCTTCTGCGGCAAGTAGCACTTCTGCTAGAGTTTCTCCGTTTGTAAATACTGAAACATCGCAGCCTTCTTCTACAATAACTGCTTTATGAATATTGAAATGATAACTTTCATCAAAAATATCCGGAACATTACATCTGGATATTCTTATATACATCGGACCGTCGTGGAAAGATGCATATTTAACAACTTCTTCGCATTCTCTGGAATCTGCCGGTACGATGACCGTCATGTGAGGAATTCCTCTCATTAGTGATATATCTTCTAACGCTTGATGAGTAGCTCCGTCTTCACCAACAGTAACCCCGCCATGTGTTCCTATAATTTTTACATTAAAATCAGGATAACAAACAGCATTTCTTATTTGGTCATAGGTTCTTCCTGTTGCAAACATTGCAAAACTTGCGACAAAAGGAATTTTACCCTCAGAAGCAAGTCCGGCTGCTGTTGCAATCATATCCTGTTCTGCTATTCCGCAGTCAAAAAATCTATCAGGAAATTTGTCACCAAATAGTTTTGTTTGGGTTGAGCATGCCAAATCAGCATCCATGACAACAACTTTTTCATTAATTTCTCCAATCTCAGCTAAAGTTTTACCAAAAGCTTTTCTGATGGAATTTGTTTTTGTTTTGTCTATCTTCATTTATATCCTCAAGTATATCGCGCGTTTCCGCTAATCCCTCAGTACTTACACTTACTATTTTAGCATAAAAAATATTTTCAAGCCATTATATTTTATTTTGGGATTCGTTGGTGGTTAAAATCAAGGTATATTGGTATTTTTAAGTTTTTATGTAAAGTTTTATTAAAAAATTATCCAAATTTAGCAATAATTTTCCTTTACGCATATTTAAACGGTAGAATGGTAATAGACTCAATTTTATGTAGGAAAGGAAGAATTTATGAATCAAATTCCATTTGTACCAGCAACAAATCCATATATGGTACAGCAACAAACAACATATATGCCTGTTCCGCAGCAGCCAAATTACAATGCTGTAAAAATAGACATTCACAATCCTTCAGTGGAAGCTAACGGCGTAGGTCAATCACAATACAATCCTCAATATGCACAACCTACTATGCCATATTATAGCTATCCGCAATCACAAGTTTATAATTATCCTCAGGCTCCGGTACAACAACCTTATTACCAACCGGTACAAGTTCCTCAAGCTCCTGTTGTAGCTGAAGCACCTCAAGCACCAGCTCCACAGGTTACACCTGTAGAAGTTCCGGCAGCACCTGCAGCAGCTCCAGTTGTAGTTCCTGCGGTTCAGCAGCAAAATATTAATGCTCCTCAAGCACCAGTAGTGCCTCAACCGGTTGTTACAGAAACACCTGTTGCTCCGGCTCCTGTAGTTTCAACTCCGGAACCTGTGAAAGCTGAAGAAGCTGCAAAACCGGAAATTGTTGCTCCAGAAAATGTAGCTCCGCAGGTTGATTTGAATTCTTTTATTGCTAAGTTATCAAATCCTGATTTCGAAGTTCAGGCCGCAGGTATGGAAGAAATAGCTAATATGGTTAAAGAAGCTCCGGATAAGGCAACTGAATTAGTTGATACAAAAGTTTTTGATGCTTTAACAAACATCGTTAATTTTGATTCCAGCAAATTGGAAGGTCCAACTCAAGAACAATTAGCAGCTAGAGAAAAAATGATGTCAGGTAAAGATGTTACAGAACAGGAAAAAACTTTAGCAAATACAATTACACCAAAAGAACAGGCTGAAAGAAATAAAAGCTATGCTTTATTCACTTCCGCAATAATGCAAAAACTGTATGGTGATGAAGTTGCAAGATTATCTAATACCACTGTTCCGTTAACTGAATTGCCAGGTGCGATTACCGTTGTTGATCAGTTAAAAGATAACCCTAACCCTATGGTTAGAGCATCAGCTATCGAAGCATTGAGTTATATCCAAAATCCAGCATATAAAAACGATTTGACAACTCTATTTACTGTAGCTAAGAATGATCAAGATCCAGGTGTTGCAGAAGCTGCAAAAACTGCTTTAGATAAATTAAATCAAGTGTAAACAGTTTTTCACTGCAAAGAGATCAATTTATAAATAAAAATTCCTTTCTTTAAATAAAATAAAGCCCCTTTTTAGGGGCTTTATTTTTGCTATATTTATTTAACAATAATTAGATTTAAACAGTTTTAACAACCGCCTGTTCTTCTTTTATTTTATAGGATTCAGGTAACTCTGCACAATTTTCATAATCTGCCATTTCAGAAATTTGTTTACACCATTCATAAATTATTTCATCTTCTTTTAATTTATAGGATATAGGTTTACCTATTCTTATTGTTACATTTCTTCTAGTGAAAGGTTTTAGTTTAGGATATCCGTCCCAGCCGGCAATAGCAATAGGAACAATATCCGCTTTTGCGTTTTTAGCGATAACTGCAAAACCTTTTCTGATACCTTCAAGTTTTCCGTATGGTCTTGTACCGCCTTGAGGGAAGATTCCTAAAGACCAGCTTGTACTCAGTACATCTTTTACTGTTTTAAATGTTGCAATTTCCGGTTTAGTTCTATCAACAGCAAAAGCACCTAGTCTCTTAACCAGCCAGCTCAATTTTTCTTCTGGTTCGAATAACTCTTTTTTTGCCATAAAAGCTATTGGACGCATTGCAGCCATCGAAACCATTGGCGGATCAAAAATAGATACATGGTTTGCTGTATATATATATTTACCGTTATTTTTTTGTTTTTCCGGTAAATTTTCTCTGCCTTCTATTTTATAGTTATAAAATATTGCATAAAATCCATACACGACAATACACAAAAACGACATAAAAAATAATGTACGAAATATATTATATTCTTTTGCATACCTGCGATTGAAGTTTCGAACTTCTTTTTCCATCTATACATCTCCTTTATTTGCAGATTTAACCTGGGTTTCTTCAATATATTTAAACCCTGTTAATTTTTGAATTTCTTCAATCCATTTATCTTTAACCATATCTGTATTTTTGTCATAAGGAATTATTTTCCCTATATTGACAATAATTTTACCTGTAAATGGCCATCTTTTTACTTCATTTGAACCTATTATACCTACAGGTAATATATCACATTTTGTAAGTTTAGCTAACCCTGCAAATCCTTTGGTAACCCCTCTAATTTCACCAGGAACACCTCTTGTTCCCTGAGGAAACATTCCTAGTACCCAGTTACTTTCTTTGATTGTTTGAACTGTTTTTACAGTTGACGGGCCTAGTGCTTCTCTGTTTACAGCAAAGGCTCCAAGCCAATCAATCCACCATCTTAAAAACGGAATATCAAAAAGTTCTTTCTTTGCCATAAAAGAGACGCTTCTTGGCATAATTGCAACCATTAAAGGAGGATCCAGTGTTGATAAATGATTTGGACATACAATATATCTGTTATCTTTTGGAACATTCTCCAGTCCGTTAACTTCAATTCTATAGACAAGTTTCAATCTTATCATATATCCGATTTTACATACTAAAAATTGAAACAATGATCTCCATATATTGAATTGAGAGGCTTTTCTTGTTGAATATTGTTTTTTAGGTTTTGCCATAAATCTTGCTCTCCATTATTATATCCAATATTATACATAAAAAATTTTCTTAAAGCTACTTATTAATGTATTTTTATTGTATTATCAAAAATAATAAAATATAAGCATAGTAAGGAGAGATATATGTTTGAATTAAAAAAATCTGAGAATGGTTTGGAGAATGAGTTGTTTAAAAGTGTTTTTGATAAAACACCTAATAATGTTAAAAATTTAAATTTAATGAATTTTGATGATAAGAATGAATTTACATTTTTATTGCGCAAGGAGCATTTAAAACCTTATGATGTTATAAAAAATCCAAAAGGTTTAAATTTAGAAGAATGGTTTGCAAATTACGCAAAGGAAGCTAAAGTATCTACTGCTGGAATAAGAGGCCCACAAAATATTTTATTCCCGCAGGATACAAGATTCCCTATAAATCTGGTGGGGATTGTGTTGGCGACATTAGCAAAAGCTCTTGTTGCAAAAGAAAAATATCCGGATAAAAGAATTGTAAAAGTTGCTGGATGCGAAGTAAGGTATAATTCGAGGTTGTTTTTAGATGCAATATCAAGAATTCAGGCGGCTCAAGGGATTGAAACACTTGTTCCAGCTGGGGAAAAGACTATACCAATATGGTTAGCTTCCTTTTTAGCATTTAAATTGGATTTACTTGGCGGGGAGTATATTACATCCAGTCATGGTATTTCTGTAAAAAACGCAACAAAGGATTTGAATTGTCAGGGCAGCCAGTATTTGCCTGAAGAATCTATGGAGTTTGTTAACAAAATTCAAGAGATTTTTGATGAGGTAAATGAAAAAGGCAGCTATGAAATTAAAATTGCAGCAGCTGATAATCCTTTAATAAATGAAAAAGCTATGGAATTATTGGAAGATGGAGTTAATTTATATGTTGAATATTTAAAATCTGGCGTTGCTCAAGATGTTAACTTAGAATTAATTAAATCTTTTGATTCTAAAATTGTTATAGAAAATGTAGGCGGTTCAGCCTACAGAACTCTGTCTCGTGTGCTTAATAAGCTTGGTATAGATGATAAATTTGAGTGGTTTAATATTGAAGAGGATCCGTTTTTCCATTCAATTGGTAAATATGATACAACACCAAAAGGTGAAAAAGCTTTTTATGATTATTCCGTTGATGCTACTGTCTTAGCTCAGAAAGATGATGGTACAAAATTTTTCCCTGTTATTGATACAATGAATTATTCTGAAAAATTAAAGACTTTTCCGGTAGGGACAGCCGTGTTAATTACAGATCCTGATCATGACAGATTAACAATATGCCAGACAGAAAGCCGCGGCCGAATTGAGGATTTGAAACAGCTTGGAGTAGATTATGTTGAACTTGGAGAGGGTAAGGTTTTAACTGTATTTACAGCAAATCAAGCGTTTTTGATGCTTATGGATTTTTGGGCTTTACAATTAAGAGAAAAAGGTTTATGGGATAAACATCCTAGATTTATGATTAAGACAACTGCATCAGCACTTTCCTGGGACGAGTGGGCTAAAAATAATGGAGTAAAAGTTATTAATGTTCCAGTTGGATTTAAAGAAATTGCCAATATAATGAAAAAAGTTGAGCTTAAATTAAAAAATAATCCATCAGAAGATGTTGTTATTGATGATGTTCTCGGTAATTCTATAAATCTCGGAGTAAATCCGCGTTTATTGTTTGGCGGTGAAGAATCAGGCGGAATGATAATGGGTACAGAGGAATTGATTGAATCTCAGCATGGACGTCTGGCTATAGCAATGAGAGAAAAAAGTGCTACAGAAGCTATTATTGTTGCATCCGCACTTATTTCTAAATTGAGTGCTTTACATGTGTCATTGTCACAGTATTTGTCAAATGTGTTTAACTCAAATAAAATTATCGGACGTTTTGATACCCGTGTCGATATTGCTTATTATAATGAGTCTGAACCGGATATTGAAAAGTTGAAGCAGGCTAAAGTTTTAGGCGAGGCATTGCGTACGAAAAATGATTTGTTCTATTTGTCGCTTGCTATTGGGTTGAAAGCCGGAATTGTTACACTAGAGGATATTATTAAAGTTTTGAATGATAGATTTATATCAGAAGGATTGAATTTTAATAATTTAAAATCGGTAAAATTTGTGGGTGACGGTACATATTTGGAATTTGACGATAAATATATCGAAATTCGACCATCCGGTACGGATGCGAAAACAAAAGCTTATGGCGGCGGTTTAAATAAGCAGGATATTGAAAAATATGCTTCAATTTTAGGCAATTATTCCGGAGAAAGAACTTACTTCCATCAATCATTAATTCCGGATGATTTTTATGATTCAGCAAAAGATAAGGCGATGAAGTATTACCTTAATTTTGTGGAAAAGGATGCAAATAATGAGCCTTTTGATATTCCGGAATACAATTTTTAGTCGTATTTAATTATTTTTAATATATAGCAGGAGTAGATATTTATATTTACTCCTGTTTATTATATAATTTATCTATGATGTTATTTTTAAGAGGTTAGTATGCTAAGAGATTATTTTTTAAAACAAATAGAAAATGCTATAGATAAAGCAATCAACGAAAATAAATTAGGTCAAATGACTGAATATAAAAGAGGAAGTTTAGTTGTAGAAAAACCAAAGAATGCTGATTTTGGTGATTTTGCGGTAAATGTATCTTCATTAGCCAGAAATGCCAGAATTGCCCCGCCTATGATTGCTAATGCTATTGTTGAATTTGTTGAAAAAGAAGATAATGAATATTCTGTAATTGGTGGATTTATTAATTTTAAAGCAGGACAAGCTTTATTGATTGACTTGGTTAATGAAATCTTTGCTAAAAAAGAAACTTTTGGACGTCCTGAAAAAATAAACAAGGAAAATATTATTTTAGAATATATTTCAGCAAATCCAACCGGACCTTTCCACATTGGACATGGTCGCTGGGCTGCTATGGGCAGTGCTCTTGCAAATTTGTTAAAATTCTATGGTCATGATGTTTATCAAGAATTTTATATCAATGATGCCGGTTCTCAAATTCAAAAGCTGGGTAGATCTTTAGTTATAAGAGTTAAGCAGGAGTTGGGTGAAAATATTGACTTCCCTGAAGATGAGATTGAAAGAAAAAATTATTATCCGGGCGATTATTTAATTCCAGTGGCTAAACAATTTTTGGTTGATAAAAAAGCTGAACTTGAAGCTGTTAATAATGATGTTGATAAAATTGATTTGCAAATTTATTGTGATTATGCAAAAGCTTATGAAGAAAAAGTTCAACGTGAATTATTGGATAATTTTAGAGTCTCATTTGATAAATTTTATTCTGAATTGTCTTTGCATAACTCCGGTAAAGTTGAAGAATGTGTTCAAAAACTTCGTGATAGCGGTAAAATCTATGAAAAAGAAGGCGCAGAATGGTTCAAATCTTCTGATTATGGTGATGATCAAGATAGAGTTATCAAAAAGGCAGATGGCTCTAATACATATTTGACTGCTGATATTGCGTACCATATTGATAAATTAGAACGCGGTTTTGATAGAATGATAAATATTTGGGGGGCTGACCACCACGGTTATGTGGCTAGAGTTAAGGCTTCTATCGAAGCTTTAGGTTATGACCCTAATAAATTAGAAGTTCTATTAGGTCAATTAGTTAATCTTGTTATCAATGGTAATGAGGTTCGTATGGGTAAACGTAAAAATATGGTTACTCTTGAAGATTTAATTGATGAAGTTGGTGTTGATGCTACAAGATTCTGGATGTCTATGAGAAATATTGATACAACTCTGGATTTTGATATTGAGTTAGCAAAAACCAAATCTGATGAAAATCCGGTATTCTATGTTCAATATGCCCATGCCAGAGCCTGCTCAATTATAAGAAATGCTATTAGCGAACGTGTTGATACTGAATCTGGTAAAACAATTCCAGCTGTACTATCAGAAGATGAATTTAATAATTTGATTAGCAATTTTGATAAAGATTTAATGGCTTTAACAATGGCTGATGCTAGAAAATTAGTTCTTAAATTAGAAGAATTTAAATCATTAATTGTGAATTCTGCTCAAACAAGACAAGTTTATACTATTTGTCGTTATGTTCAAGAATTGGCTGCGGAATTCCATTCATTCTATAATTCAACAAGGGTTATAACTGATGATATAGAATTAACAAAAGCTAGATTAGCTTTAGTTTGGGCGTTTAAAACAGTTTTGGCAAATGCATTAGCAATTCTGGCTGTTTCTGCTCCTGAAAGAATGTAAGTGTATATATCACCTTTTAAAAATAAAAGGCTACCTCATAAAAGGTAGCTTTTTATTTACATAATTCTTCCTCTTTGTCAATTTTGCCGTTAAAATTATTATCAACGCCGTCAGAGCAGGAACCTATTGATTCCGGGCTTTCAGCTTTCGGGTTATATTTTAAATATCTGTCAGGTATTATCTCCCATAAGTAGTTAAAGAAGTTTTTATATGATTGAGCAAGGCGAGGATTAGTAATTATAAGCATATTTTCATCGTTTTTGTTTTCTCCACTGTTTGAAAAATTCATAGAACCCATAATTATATATTTGTCATCTATAATCATTGTTTTAGAATGCAGTTTCCCTGCATAGTTTTCGATTTTTACTGGAATTCCGTTTTGTCTGAGGAGTTGATGTTTTGTATTTCTGGTGTAAACATTATTTGCATCCATTATAATTTTTACATCAATACCTTTTTTATGTGCTGCAATAAGTTCATTTGAAATTTGAGTATGTGTTATTAAAAATGTTGGAATATAAATATAATTTTGAGCATTTTTGATGAGTTGAACTATTCTCAATGAAGATTTATCCTGTGGCGAAAAATATATTTCAATGTTGCTATTTCCTACCTGAAATTTATTAGCTGGATTGTTTTGTTGTTTTTTATTATGAAATTTTCCGGCTAGCATTTGTTCAAATTCATTAGTATACAATTGGGCAATTTCTTTTGAATTTATAACTGCAACATCATTGTAATCATATCCGGAAAATCCAGTTTTGGAGAAATTCATAGAACCGGTGTAGACAATTTTATTATCAAATATTACAAATTTGTTATGCATAAGCATATTACTCTGAGATACAGAATCTGATTTATCTGAGCGGAATTGGTCTGATATTTGTTTTATTATATTGTTACAAGTATAATAATTTGATTCGCCGTTTGAATTTTCATCATAAATAAATCTTATTTTAACGCCTCTGTTTTTTGCTTTTACCAGAGCTTCGGTTACTCTATCAACATTTTCGTATCCGTATATTGCAATATCAATTGAGTTTTCTGCGTTATCAACCAGCTTGATAAATTCTTTACATACATTAGTTGTACAGGAGTTATTAGGTTTTAAGTGTCTGGTAAAATTTAAATAATAAATATTAATGTTTCCATCAGAAATGGTTAAAGGCGGTTCTTTCAGATTTTGTGAGTTTAAATTTTTATTTAGTGGTTTATATCTTGAAATTTTATTCTTTTTCACCGTATTAAAACAGTATTTGCATGGAATTGCTCCTTCAGGAATCTGTTTTAACGGTATAAGTATTTTATCGTGAGCAATTTTTCCGTACTTGCAGGTTAGTTTGTGGTACTTATTTGAATGATGGTTTAATATTACAAGGTTTAATTTTCTCGCTGCATTAAGATTTTGAGCGAATTTTGTTCTGTTAGTAATTTTATTATTTACTATCCCGTATCCGCTGTTTTTTAATAATTTTGTATAACTAATGCCATTGATTTTAATATCAGCATACTGACATTCACTTGTAACTCTGCTGACTGGTGTTATTATTACAGAATTGTTTAATAATGTTTTCTGTGCAAAATCCTGCGCTAAATATCCGAGACTAATAATTTCAATGTAGTTTAGTTTAAATAATTTACCATAGGTATTATATATTTCCTGACCGGATTCGATAGAAAAAGTTTCAATATTCTCAAGGCAAAAGATTTCATTATTTTCTATTGTTTTATTTCTGTTAATATCTATTCCAAGTTTTGTTGGTGTAAAAACTTTTAAAACTTCGTTTCTTTTTTCTGATTGAATAATAAATGTTGAGAATATCCCAAGCATTGTAAGAAGTATAAATGCAGTTATAATCTTTTTCATTAATCTAAATTCTTGTAGTTTGTTAAATCAAAACCTAATCGAGATATTGTATCTTGCAGATTTTTGTTTTGGGTAATAGAAAACTCTCTAGTGTGTGAGTCTTTTGTTGAATTATTATACTTGCAAGGATGAATCAGAGCTTCAACAATACAGTCTTCGTCCAGAGCTTCTAATCCGTATCTTACAGCATCAGTATCCATCATTCCTGTATACCCTACACCAATAATAAAATCATTGGTTTTTAAGCCGTATTCATCAAGAATTTTCCTGTTCTGCTTTGTGAAATACTGTAACAAGGCTACTTTTATCAAATTTAGCGGATATTTAATAGTAATATGTTTTGCTAATTTTGGTATAAAATATAACTCTTCAAATTGAGTTCTTACAAATTTTATATTGTACTCTTTAGCGAGTTTACAGGTGATTTTAAATATTTCAGGAATTGCATGGGTATGTACATGCGAATCTAAATGATCAATTTTTGTAAATTGCAGAATTTTTTCTATTTGTGCTCTAAATTCAGCTTCAATTTGTTCTTTCATGTATTTGTTATTTTGTTTAAAAATTAGTTTTAGATAGTTTGAATTAAAATAACCATAACTGTCCGTTAATAATGGGCAATTGGTTAGCGGTTTACCCTCCATAATGTTAAGGTGGGCTGCAATACCTAGATTTGGGCAGTCCGGTAAAATGTCATGCACGGCACTGTCAAAAGCCTCTCCGTTTGCACACAAGCTTGCACTTGTTAAAAATCCGTTAATACAACCTTCTAAAATTGCCTGATTATGATTTTGAGTTAATCCGAAATCATCTGCGTTCAATATAAATTTTTTATTTATCATTTACATATCCTTGCATAATTCTATATAAATTATATAATTATGATAATAGAAAGAGTGATGAAATGCAAATACCTAAATTAGCTGTGATTATTCCATGTTTTAACGAAGAATTATGTGTAGAAACAACTTGTGTCAGACTTGTTGAAGTTTTAAATATGTTGATTTCAAAAAATAAAATTACAGCAGACAGTTATTTGTATTTGATTGATGACGGCTCAAAAGATGCAACCTGGTCTATTATAGAAAAACTGCATGCCGGGAATAATATGATTAAAGGCGTAAAATTTTTGCGAAACTATGGTAATCAAAAAGCCCTTATTGCAGGATTAGAAGGGGTCCGAGATATTGGATGCGATTGTGTTGTTTCTATAGATGCTGATTTACAGCAAGACGAACTTGCTATAGAAAAATTTTTGGATGAGTATCAAAAAGGTTACGATGTTGTTCTTGGCATTCGTAATGACAGAAACACTGATGGTTTTATAAAAAAAGTTACTGCACTTATGTTTTATAAACTGATGAATCTTCTCGGTGCAAAAATTCCGGTGAACCATTCTGATTATAGATTGGTTAGCAAGAAAGCTCTTGATGTTTTACATTTGTATCCTGAAAAAGCATTGTTTTTACGCGGTTTTTTCCATGAGTTGGGGGTAAAAACGACAACTGTGCATTTTGATGTAAAACCAAGATTTGCAGGAAATTCAAAATTTAACTTTATGTCTTTAATGGCTTTAGCATTAAATGGAATTACATCGTTTAGTATTGTTCCATTGCGTATAGTTGCGTGTTTAGGCTTTTTAATGGCTTTCTTTGGCTTTCTGGTAGGGTTGGAAACAGTATTTGAAAAATTGTTTTTGAATAATTCACCCAATGGTTTTGCAACAATGATTATTTTACTCTGCTTTTTTGGTGGATTGCAGATATTTTGTCTGGGGATAATTGGTGAATATGTCGGGCAAGTTTATAGAGAAGTAAAAGCCAGACCTCGATATATTAAAGATAAAGAACTTTTATAAAATATATAAAACCGTGCCACTGTCTATCGAAAATTATCGAAATATTGTCCTTTAATACTTTCTACTTCAATGATTAGAACACCCGTAAGGTCAATCTTAGTGCTGCTGAGTTTCCTCCCTGACACGGTTCGAAAGTTTACGCCGCTTTAACCATTGCTATCAACGATTATATTAAATTTCAATGTTCCGGTAACCTCCTCACAACAGGCTCTGCACCCCGCATAGGCTTCGGGTCGAGAGTATGCAACACCCCGTGGAGCACGGTTAACTTTAGTATATCACAAATAATTTTTACTTGCATTATTTATCTTTAAAAAGTTTTAATATTATTTTGGTAGATTCTTAAAATATCCGGAATCTTGTATTGCATAGAATGCGCACCCTAGTCCGTTAGTTCCATCTGTTAAATTATTTCTGTTGCAAGCACCATAAGGATTCCAGGTTTTTATATTTTTAGTTGGAATAAGCTGTCCATCCTCTTCTACTTTAAATGCAAATAAGTCATGTCCAAATCTGTTGGGTTTATTTTTGTATCCGTTTATGTCTATTCCAATAATGTAGTATCCCAGTGTAACAGCTTGTGAACCCTGTTCAAAAAATAGTGTTGTTCCATCAAGTAGGACAAGCATACCATCGTCAAGATATCCAAAATTTACAGGACCTCCTGTGAAAGTTTTGTAATGGTCAACTATTCCATCAGCATTAAGTTGAATGCAACCCTTTGTTCCAATATTTATTCGTCCGCAGTCGTGTGATATTTTATAATGTTTAGCAAGTAAACTGCTAAAGTTTTCCTTATGAATTGATGGTGTAAGGCTTATTTCTTCTTCTGAAACCAGACTTTTGAGTGCTTGTGCTAATCTGGAGTGCTGTTCTTTAAATTGTGCTGCCAATACTATTGCTCGATATTTATTCATTAAAGATGGAATTGTTATTGCTGCGACTATACCTATTATTCCTAATGTTATAAGTGCTTCGCTAATTGTGAAACCAATATGCTTTTTTGTCATTTATTTACCTTTCTAAAAATATATTAGGCTATATATAAATAGATTAATCTATTTATATATAGTTAAATATAACAGGTTTTACATTAGAAATCAATATAATTTATAATTAACAGATGATAATAAATGATATGACTGACTATCAGCTTGTAAAATTTTTATTAAATAAAGAGTATATGCTTCAGAAAGATTTGTCTGATAAATTGAATTCATATACCGGTAAAAATACTAAACCAGCTAATTTTTCAGCCAAACTTAAGCGAGAATATCTAACATTTAAAGAATTAAAACTTATTTGTGAAATTTTAGGATACGACCTATCAATTGAAAAGCGTAAATAGGTTACTATTGTATTTGTTATTTCGAATTTGATGATTCGGAATTTATTTTGGGTGCGCGTTAATTTAGATCCTGAAACAAGTTCAGGATGACAATAAGTTAATATTGCTTATATATTTAAAATATGGATTGCCGCGTTCATTACATCCGCTCGCAACTTCGGAATCTTTTTTGTATTCGTGTTGAGTCTGTTTCTGAAATAAATTTTATAAACTTTTTTCTATATTACCTTATTAGATTACTAATCAGTGACTACAAAATTGTGTCAAATTAAAACTCAAAAAAGACAATTGAAAATAATAACCAGTCACAATATACACAGTCTGGTTTATACAAACCTACGAAAACTCCTATAATTATAAAAAATAAAGGAGCAATTATGATAAATTCTGCGATTAAAATACTTTTAGTTGAAGATCATAAACTTTTGCGGGTTGGACTCAAGTCTCTGTTTGACGAACAAGATGGACTTGAGGTAACTTCAGAAGCTCAAAACGGAAAAGATGCAATTGAAAAATTTAGAACAACACATCCGGATGTGACTCTGATGGATATTGGGCTTCCTGATATTACAGGAATCGAGGCGACAAAAAAAATACTTGAACTTAATACAAATGCAAAAGTTATTATACTAACCTCGCATTTAAGTGAGCAGGAAGTTATCGAATCATTGCAATCCGGCGCTTGCGCGTATGTTATGAAAGATATAAATACAGATATTTTAAAAATGATTATTCAAACAATCAAAGATGGCGCAATGTGGATTGATCCGATGGCTGTTCCGATATTAAGAGAAAAAAATAAAGGGATTATTCCCCAGCGTCAGATGTCACGAGCAGTGTTCAGAGAACAGCACTCTAATCTTACTCAAAGGGAATACGAAGTGTTAAAGCTTGTTGTTGATGGTAAATCGAACAATGAAATTGCAGAAGCTTTAACTATATCTTCACACACTGCGAAAGCTCATGTATGTAATATAATCCAAAAATTAGTAGTGGATGATAGAACTCAGGCTGCTGTAAAAGCTTTAAAAGAAGGTCTTGTTTAATTTATGTCATTGATAAAATCTCACTTAATTTATAACACACAAAAGGGAACCGCAATATGGTTCCCTTAAACTTTGACAATAACCCTGATTTGTGAAATTAAGCTGCAACTTCCTGACGAATAAATTTAAGAACATTATGTGCAACTGTAGTTTGCACATTACTTTCTGAATCTTTCAAATATTCGAATGCCAGGAATAAATACCGGTTCTTGTCATACCATCTTCGCATGTCATAGCTGCGAATCCGGTTAAGATATATTTGTTTATTTGGAATATAGCCTGCTTTATATAATTCTTTAAGCATTATTTTTGCATACCGTGTTCTATCCTCATCTTTGGCTAATTCAATTTTGCTGATAACAATGCATACATCTGGTGTCAACTCATACCAGCGTTTTTTCATAAATTAATTCCTCCTTAAATAAATATATCCCTCATATATATTGTAAGATATCTTTTAAAATAATTAAAGAGTAATACTTTAGAATTAATACATTCCTTAATATTAATAAAACAACAGCTGATGGATCTATAAATAATTTATATTATCCAGATATCGGATGGATTTGTTTATTTAGGGCTTATCCTTTATTTTGAAAGGAGAAAGTTATGACTGAACGTTTAGAATTATATAAATGTGAGACTTGTGGAAATCTTATTCA
Source organism: uncultured bacterium (assembly GCA_958366705.1). Classification (GTDB taxonomy): domain Bacteria; phylum Cyanobacteriota; class Vampirovibrionia; order Gastranaerophilales; family Gastranaerophilaceae; genus Zag111. The sequence continues at coordinate 138,428 of CATXCB010000003.1, read as the reverse complement.
GGTTATTCTTCCAGGTGTTGGTGAATTGGTTTGCTGCGGACATCCTATGACACTATTAAAACCTCATAAGATAGAAGATGAACTTAATGAAAAGCATGTTCCTGTTTTTACTGCTACTGATAATGATGGTGAAGAGGTTAGAGTGGGAACAACATTACATCCGATGACAGAAGATCACTATATTCAATTTATAGAGACAATTTCTCAGGCTCAAAATCATGTCGAACTTCAATATTACGCCCCTTTTGATTTACCGATTATGGTTCTTAAAGATAAATTAGGTGTTGAAAAGGCTCAAGCATTTTGTAATTTACACGGTCTATGGGAGGGGGAACATGATTAGTGATAAAATCAGAGATATACTTAACGAACAAATTAACAAAGAATTTTATTCCGCTTATTTATATTTGGCAATGTCAGCTTATTTTTCTGAAATTGGTTTATACGGCTTTTCTAACTGGACTAAAATTCAAGCTAGAGAAGAGATTGACCATGGAATGATTCTGTTTGAATATATTCTTAACCGAAAATCTCAAGTACGTTTAACACAGTTGGAAACTCCATCTTTAAATTTGTCAGATCCGTTAGATGTATTTGAGCAGATTTATGACCATGAGCGCTCAATAACCTCTTCTATTGACGGTGTTGCTGATATGTCCGAGGGTGAATGTGATTTGGCAACAAGAAATTTTATCGACTGGTATTTGCATGAACAAATCGAAGAAGAAGCCTCTGTATTGCGTGTTATCTCTAAGTTAAAGGCTTTCGGTTCTGAAAAATCCGCGTTATACCTTATTGATAGAGAATTGGGCTCCCGGGAATATTCAGCTCCGTCTTACTAACATTGTAGAATATTGCGGGTTTGTAAACAATTTGTTTATTTTTCCAAAATATTCTATTATGTAGCTATGAGATTAGGGAAAATATTATACGTTGATGATGATAAATTATTAACTTCAACTTTTAGTACTTTAATGAAAGTTGAGGGGTTTAAAAATGTGGTTGTTTATAACAACCCGCTTGATGCTATTGAATATTTAAAAAATGAAACTCCAGATTTGATTATTTCTGATTTTTTAATGCCGGAAATGAATGGTTTGGAGTTTCTTCGTGAGGCAAAAAAATTATATCCAGAAATTAGTATGATTCTCTTGACAGCCTATGCAGATAAGGAAAATGCTATCAAAACTATCAATGAAATCGGGGTTTACAAGTATATTGAAAAACCCTGGGATAATGATGACCTGATTATGAATATCAAAAATGGTATTGAAAGAAGTCATTTACTGGCAGATTTGCGTGACAAAATTGATGAGCTAGAAAAAGCAAAAGCAAAGCTTACTACATACTCTGAAAAACTTGAAGAGTTGGTTGCTGAGCGCACAAGGGAACTTGTTCTTGCTAATAAAAAACTTTCAGGGATAATAAACTACTGCGCGGATGGTATAATTATAATTGATTCGCAGGGGAATATTGAGCAGGTTAATCCGGCATGTGAAAATATGGTTGGGCTTCCGGCTACTTCATTGACTAATATGAAAATTCAAGAAATTGCGTATTCAGATAATCCAAAGTTAAATAAATCTCCTAAATCATCTGTAAAAAACACTATTTTAGGATTATCCTGCGATAATTCTGAATTTTTATTGAGGGATTTATACCTGCGTAATGCTATTAATGAAGAATATATACCGGTTGAAATTAATTTTGCTTCATTGAGCGGAGAAGATTCAGATGAGGAAAAGTTTGTAGGTGTTATAAGAAACTTTAGTGTTCAAAAAGAAACAGAGCAGCTTCGGGATGATTTTATTGCTACGTTGACTCATGATTTAAGAACTCCTCTTTTGGCAGCAATTCAAATGCTTAGATTCTTTTTGGATGGTTCTATCGGAGAAATCTCAGAAAAACAAAAAGTTGTTCTGTCAACAATGCTTCAAAGTAATGAAGACTTGCTGGGGCTTGTTAATGCGTTGTTAGAAGTGTACAGGTTTGAGAGCGGAAAGTTGTCATTATGTAAAACAGTCTTCAATATATATGATTTAGTTGTTCAGTGTTATGAAGAATTAGAACCGCTTTCTCAAAAGAAAAATATAAAATTTAATCTTCACAGTGATATAGATAAGGAGCTGTTGATTGATGCTGACAGGGCGGAAATAAAAAGAGTTATTACAAATTTATGCGGCAATGCGTTAAATTATACAAATAATGACGGAACTATTGATATCTATGTGAAAGCTCAGTGTGGAGATTTTATTTTCTCTGTAGCAGATAACGGTAATGGAATTCCGCAGGAAGATATTCCGCATTTATTTAAAAGATTCTCTCAAGGTACAAGTAAAAAACGTTCAACAGGGACCGGTTTAGGTTTATACCTTTCAAGGCAGATTATTGAAGCTCATGGCGGTAAAATATGGGTTGAGAGTAAAGTAAATAAAGGTAGTGAATTTTCATTTTTATTGACAAATGTTGTTGCTAAATCCAGAATATAATAAGTGGGGTTAAGATGTCTAAAAGTATTAAGGTTACAATAATAGAAGATCATGATATGACCAGAATGGGGTTATCATTTGCGCTTTCAAATAATGATTCAATTGAAGTGCTTGGTGCTGCTGCAGATGGTTTAGAAGGGGTTCAACAGGCTCTTGAGTTGAAACCTGATCTTGTTATTATGGATATCGGTTTACCATCTATTGATGGCATTGAAGCTACCCGCAAAATTAAAAATTCAATGCCTGAAATTAAGGTTTTAATGAATACTTCACGGGATAACGAAGATGATATTTTAGATTCTTTTGCAGCTGGAGCAGACGGATATATTACCAAAGGTGCGACATCAGAACAAACAATATCCGCAATAAAAGCTGTTAGTGAGGGAGTTGGCTGGCTTGATCCTGCAATTGCAAGAGTTGTGTTGTCAAATATTCGCAAAACATCCCAAACAGAATCTAAACATGGTGAGATTAATTACCAGAAAGGTAAGAATCTGTACGGGTTAACAGAACGCGAAATGGAAGTTTTAGCTCTGTTAGTTGAGGGGTTAAAAAATCCTCAAATATCAAAAAAACTTGTGATTACAATTGCCACAACAAAAACGCATGTTCATAATATTTTGCAAAAGTTATATGTAAAAACCCGTTCTAAAGCTGTTGCAACAGCAATGAAAGATGGGCTGGTGTAAATCTTCTGGTGTGGTATTCTGGCATGAATAAAAGGATTTTTTTAGGATTAGTTATTTGTGTGGTCTTTGCTGTGAGACCAGCTTTTGCTGCTTTTAAAAATCCGTTTAATAAAGATGATGCTCGCTCAAGAGAAATTAAATATCAATATGAAGTCTTAAAAGACGATGAAAAAAACAGAATGGAAAGTAAAATTCTAAATCGTACACCATCCGGCTATATGACAGTAGACGAGTACGAATCTTTATCTGAATATAAAGATAAGTATAATATGGAATTCAGTATTCCAAAAATTGAAAAACCGTCTGATTTTAAATATATTCCGCAGCCATTATACAGGATTGTTAAGTATAATGATCCTCCGGGGACAGTTGAATTATCTCTTGGTAAAAGATTGTTTATAAAGCGCCAGATAAATGCGCAGGGGATAGTTTCTCCGGATTATTCAATGTTAGTTTATCCTGCTGTGTATTATTATCCTGATAGTGCGTCTGTTGCTACTGATTTATTCATTATTCCGTTAATGAGAGAAAACGATACAAATTTAAATAAAATTTTGAAAGCAAATGTTGCTAATCGTATTCCTGCTCCTATTTTGTCAACAGACAAATTTATAGATAATTTTGCGGCGTTTAGAACTCTTACTCCTGTTGATTTTTCAGTAGATGGTTCAAAACTTTTAGTGAAAGAAAAAATTGGAAGTAGTGAAGATGGTATATGGCAGACACGAATCCATGTTTATGATTTTAAAAATAAAACGAGCTATGACCTTGTTGAAGTAAGGGATGCTATTACGTATTTTTGGAAAGAGTATATGGATGTGAATCTGGAAGATAAACGCTGGGATATTTATCCGTTAGGGTTTGATGCAAGGAATCCTAACCGTGTTATTGTGCAAGCTTATGCTTATACCGGAGAAACTCCGGTTTATCTTGGAGCGTGGAGTATTGATTGGCGCGGAACTCAATCCCGATTAGTTTCGTTTAAGAAAAATTATATTCCACGAGTTACATCTAACGGGTATAAGGTTATTAAAGATGGTGTTGAAGCTTACCAAACTGTAGAAAAACAGGAAAAATTTAATAAGGAGCAGAGCAAGATTCTTGAAAAACAAAAGAAAGAAGCTGATAAGCAGACTATTAAATTAATAGAAGAAGAGTACAAATATAATATAAAAGGGTTAAATGCTGATTATAAAGATGAAATGAGAGATTATAGAAAGCTTCAATCTCTATCTGGCTCTACCGAAGACAAACAGCTTGAAGAAGCTTATAATAAATATGTAGAAGACCAATTGAAAAAAGATGTTCAAAAAACTGAAAAAATGATTCAGAAGAAACAAAAAGAAATTGATAAAATTGATAGTAAAATTGAAAAATTGAATACAATGCAAGATGCGTTGCCTATGTCAAATTCTGGCTCTGCACAGACTGAATAAGTTCTAGTTTTTGAGCTCTGGAGAGTTTGTGTTTAATTCGGTATTCTTCTTTTAGGGCCTCGGATTTGGTCGAGAATTCTTTTATATAAGCTATTTTTACAGGTTTGTTTGCTCTTGTGTATTTAGCACCGTGCCCATCTATGTGCTGCTGAAATCGTTTTTCAACATCGTCAGTGTATCCGCAGTAAAGAGTGTTATTCTTGGTTTCTAAAATATATACATAATGTGATTTTTTCATAAGTAGATTATAGTATAAAATAGATGACGTTATTATATTGTAATATATTTTGCTAATTTTTGTATATTTGAGATAAACTTGTTTTATGACTAAGAAATATGCTATTTGTTACAATTCATTGATGGATAATTCAAAAGAAGTTATGGAAGAACTTCGCAATTTGCTGCTCGGAAATGGTATCATTGCTGAAGTTTTATGCCTTGAAAATTTACAATCAGGATTCGATTTTGTTTTTGTTATCGGCGGGGATGGTACTATTTTAAAAGCTGCAAGGTTTTACTCCAGATATGAAACTCCTATATTTGGTATAAATTTAGGACGTCTCGGGTTTTTGTCTCAAGCTTCGCGTGATAACCTTGCTTATGCTGTAAAACAGATTCTACAGGGAAACTACAAAGTAGAAAAACGTTTAATGTTAAAAGCAAATAATAATGTTGCACTGAATGATTTTGTTATAAAAGGTGATTTATCTTCCAGAACATCAAGATTCGCTTTGCAAATTAATGACAAATTTGTTTGTGAATATCTTGCAGACGGAATTATTGTTTCTACACCAACGGGTTCTACAGCTTATGGTATGGCGGCAGGAGGGCCGGTTCTTGCTCCTGATGTTGAGGCGATTGTTATTGTTCCGATTTGTCCTCACACATTTTCTGCGCGCCCGATAGTTGTATCAAGCAGTGACAGAATTAAAATACTTTCTTGTCCTAATAACAAATATATAGTTAGTGCGGATGGGCAGGATGTTTTTTCGTTTACTTCTGATTTAGTAATAACAAAGTCTATTTATAGTGCTAATCTTGCTCTCTTAAATGGTAATGATTTCTATACAGTCTTGCGCAATAAGCTTCACTGGGGTATTTCACCTGCGTGTATTAAGTAAGCTCTTTGCTAATATTAAATTTTGTTCATAATTACAGTAAATTTATTGTACTTTTTTTCTATTTAAAATACTATATTGTTATAATTACATAGTGAGTAGTTATATGTTTTAGGAACATGGAAAAGTAACATTACATTTAAGAGGTAAATAAAGTGGAAAATATCGTTTCAGATATCTTTGCAAGAAAAGATGAACCATCAAATGACCATACATCAAGACTGGGTGCAAATCCTACAAATATTAAAGTAGTAGGTGTCGGCGGAGGCGGAGGAAACGCAGTAAACCGAATGATTAGATCAGGTTTGTCAGGGGTTGATTTCTGGCTTATGAATACTGATTTACAAGTTTTGACAGATGGTCAGACGAAAAATAGAATTCAGTTAGGTTCTTCTTCTACACAAGGTTTAGGTGCTGGTGGTGACCCTTCAGTTGGTGAAAAAGCTGCTGAAGAAGCTCAACAGGAAATAACTCAAGCTCTTGACGGTGCTGATATGGTATTTATAACTGCAGGCATGGGTGGTGGAACAGGTACCGGTGCGGCTCCAGTTGTAGCAAGAATTGCTAAAGAATTGGGTATTCTTACTATTGCAGTTGTAACAAAACCGTTTACCTGGGAAGGAAAGAAACGTCAAAATCAGGCTAACAATGGATTAGAAAAATTAAAAGAATCTGTTGATGCTGTGATTGTTGTTCCTAATGATAAATTACTCCAAGTTGTAGATAGACAAGTATCATTACAAGAATCTTTCATTATTGTAGATGAAGTATTGCTTCGTGGTGTTCAGGGCATCTCAGATATTATTACGGTTCCAGGAATTATAAACGTAGACTTTGCGGATGTTAAGACCGTAATGCAAGCTTCAGGTTCAGCGTTGATGGGTATTGGAAGAGCACAAGGTGAAGGCAGAGCTATCAAGGCAGCTCAGCAGGCTATCAATTCTCAATTGCTTGAATCTTCAATTAATGGAGCTTCTGGGGTTATTGTTAATATCACAGGAGGTCCGGATATGGGTATTCATGAAATTAGTGATGCAGCTTCAATTATTCATGATGCCGTACTGGATGATGCTACCGTTATTATTGGAACTGCAGTTAATGAAAATATTCAAGGAGAAATTCAAATTACTGTTATTGCTACAGGTTTTGAATTGAAAAATAACTCAGCACCTAAGTTTGGAGCATCAGGAGATATTAATGATCCAAATAGAATGAATGCTGCTGATTTCTTCTCCGGAGCATTTAATACTCAAACAAAATCTATTTTATCTGAATCAAGTAATAATTTTACAAATATTGAAATTCCTGATTTCTTGAAAAGATAAAATTTGAAAAATATTCAATTAACATAGTAAAATAGCAAATGGAAGTATGAAAAAGTGGAACAATTTGTTCCACTTTTTATTATTCACTCAGAATTGATAAATTTAAAACCTCTATGTCATCATAATCTATATGATCGCTGGGCATCATGTTTTGTCCGGTTTTTATTGTTATTTGATTAGGCGATTCAGCTTTAATTAGGGAATTCGGTATTTTTACTTTTTGCCCGTCTCCATTTACTTTTATTTCTCCGATTTTTCGTCCGTTAAAAAAAACTTCTACCGGACTGGAAAATGCACCGCCTCTTATTCTGTTTTGTCCCATTGATTTTGCAAGTTTAGTATCAATTCCTAATATTGAACCTATTACAAGATAGTTAGTGCTTCTTTTGGCATTTTGAGTCATTATAAAATCTTTTGAATAATACGGCCCTGCAGATTTTAATTTAAAATCTGAAGCATTGGCTGAATTCATAGAAAAACTGTCGTCTCCCAGATGTAAGATTTGCGTATCTAGAGATATGTCTGCCGGTTCACTTTTTGCAAGTTCAATCTTCATAGGACTGTTCAGGCTTTCCCCATTATTAATTGTTAGCGAAAATGGTCTGTAGCCTTCTTTTTCGACATTCAAGATTGTGGGTTGTGATATTTGTATGTTTTGAAGTTCAAAATTACCGTTTCCGTCAGTGTAAGTCCTGAATTTCTTTTGAGGAATAGTTATTTTTGCAAAATCAACTCCTTGTTTTGTTCTGGCATCAATAACTTGATTACTTTCCTGTTGCCCGACTTTTGAAACTCCACCGGTAAATGTTGTGGCAAATGCGTTAGATGTAAAAATTGTAAATAGTGTTATAAGATAAATAAGTTTTTTCATACAAATTTTATCTTATATTTTATTTCCTATTGCTATTGGCTAATTGGGGAAATTGGTCGTATTACTATTATTTGAAAAAGTTCTTGAAAATTAATATTTTTTTGTTATTATATTTATATGAAAATTAAATAAGCCGATGTGATGGAATTGGTAGACGTGCTAGACTCAAAATCTTGTGAGGTTCAACCCTCGTGCCGGTTCGACCCCGGCCATCGGCACCATAAAAAAGACCTGATTACAGGTCTTTTTTATTTAACAATGTGTTTTGATATAAATATTATAATTTTTATTTTTTGTTTTTTATTATTTTGGGGGCTCAGAGCGGGCTAATCTTATTATTATTTTGGCGGATTAAAGTTTTGATTTTTGAATTAATCTTTTTATATGAAAAAACGATATTTATTAATTGTTTTCTCTATTATTCTGACTATTGCTTATTTTGATGTTGTTGATAGTTGTACAAAAATTGATAAAGTTATTTCGGAGATGCTAGATTTAGATTCAAAAATAAGAACTGAGATTGATACCTCATCAAAAAGTATTATAAAATTAGTGAAAGATTAAAATTCAAATATAAAGTCATCAGATGTATTTATAGTGTTTGTTTGTCCCTCTTGTAGTTCTTTTGTCATTTGCGGGGTTATCAAGTTTTCTAGCGCATTTGGCGTAAATTGTGGAGTAACATCACTTTGCTTATTTGTAATGTTAAACGTTCTTACATCTTTAGGGAAAAATCTCATATTTATATTCTGGCTAATGTTTAGAGCCACGTTGTTTTTTGAATACTGTTTTATTTTTTCAAGCTGGGAGGCTGCTTGTGCCTGATTAGAAGCGCTAAAGTAGCCATTTTGATTTGTCAATTGTTTATTGTATTTATTACTCCACATTACAATATTATTAACTGTATCAGTCAATACGGCAGTTGTACGCATTGTGAACGGGTAAGTTATTTTAAATGCTGTTGAAATTTCTAAAGCTTCCCATACATTTCTTTTAAGTGAAGATTTATCATTGATTGCATAGTTAGCTATGAGTATAATAGATTTTACATTAAATTCTTTTGAAAGCTGTTGCAGAGTTTGAAAGTCTATTTTTTCATTTTGTTCATATTGCTTCAACATTTGTTCTGTCGCTGTTTTGAGCTGCGGGTGTTGTAAAAGTTTCGTTCTAACTTCAGCTAGCTCTGCAGCATGTATTGATTTATATGAATTTAGATTAACAATAACATCCTCCGCGATAATTTCGGAGGTCTCCGGGAAACAAAAGTAATTGTCACATACAGAGTATATGTTTGTTGGTAATACCAGCACATTAAAATCTACAGCAAGGGCTTTCCCAATAGCTGCAAACATAAAAAATATTGTAAATAATGATTTCAACACAAACTTTTTCATACTTTGATTATAGCATAATTTCTTATCATGTGGTATAATAAACATATGGATCGAGACTTGGTTAAAATTTTGGGTTTTAATGTTGATAGCTTTACGTTTGATGAAGCTGTTAATTATGCATTATCACATTCTGGTCAAATTATCACAATTAATCCTGAAATGATTTCTAACGCTCAAAAACTACCGGAGTTTGCACAGATAATTAATAGTGCTGAACTAGTAGTTCCTGATGGTATTGGAGTTGAATTAGGCCTTAAAATTCTCGGTCATAAAGTGCATCGTATAGCTGGTGTTGAACTGGGAAAAACTCTTATTGTTAAGTTTTCTGAAGCTGGAAAGTCTGTTGCTCTTATTGGTGCAAAGCCAGAAGTTATTGATAAAGCTGTTAAAAATTTGAATGGTGAGATTTCAAATTTAAATGTTGTATATTCACATGATGGTTATTTTTCAGATGATAATGAAGTTTTGACTGATGTGGTTAAAGCTTCTCCCGACTTGGTTCTGGTAGCTTTGGGCTCCCCAAAACAAGAATTTTTTATCAATGATTTGAAAAAAATGCTGCCGGATGCAACTATGATTGGATTGGGTGGAAGTTTTGATGTTTGGGCAGGAGTTGTTGAAAGAGCTCCAAAAATATATCAAAATTTGGGGCTTGAATGGTTATACAGAACTGTGAAAGAACCTAAAAGGTTTAAACGAATTTTTCCAACACTGCCTTTATTTGTATTTAAAGTTATAAGAGAGAGGATAATAAACAAATAATGAACTTGAGTAATGCAGAAATTAAACATATACAGGATTTGTGTCTTGAAAATCGTCAAAATGTTCTCAAGATGGTTTATAACGCGCAATCCGGTCATATTGGCGGCTCGCTTTCTTCTTGTGAAATTATGACAGTTCTGTTTCATAAGTGTATGCGTCATTCTTTAAAAGGAAAACTGTCTAAAGATTATGATAAGCGAGATAGATTTGTTTTATCCAAAGGACATGTCTCTCCGATATATTATTCAGTTTTAGCCCAGTTAGGTTTTATAAAAAAATCCGAGTTAATGACCTTTAGAAAACTTGGAACAAGACTTCAAGGACATCCGTCATTATGGTGTCCTGGTATAGAAGTAGCTACAGGTTCTTTAGGACAGGGACTGTCTATGGCTTGCGGTATAGCTTTATCCCTAAAAATTGATAAAAATCCGGCAAATGTATTTGTCCTTCTTGGCGATGGAGAAATGCAGGAGGGTAATGTGTGGGAAGCTTTAATGCAGGCCTCTCATAGAAATTTAAATAATTTAATTGCTATTATAGATAGAAATAATTTACAGATTGATGGCAATACAGAATGTGTAAAAGCATTAGGTAATTTGTCCGAAAAAATTCGAACTTTTGGCTGGAATGTTCTAGAAATTGATGGACATGACATAAATGCTGTTTATAATGCCATTGAAGAAGCTAAAAAAGCCGAGAAACCAACTGCAATTGTTGCATCTACAATAAAAGGTAAAGGTGTCAGCTATATGGAAAACAATGCTGGTTGGCATGGCAAAGCTCCGTCAAAAGATGAATATGAGCAAGCGATGTTAGAATTGGTATAATTAACTGGAGGTATGATGAACTTCTTTAAAAATAATAAAAAATCCGGATTTACTTTAGCAGAAATTTCTATTGCTGTGTTAATTGTTGCTGTGCTTGTAGCATTATGCGGTTTGGTAGTAAAGGAACAGCTAAGAAAATCATCTGAATATTCATATTATCTAGCCTATCGAACGGTAGAAAAACTTGCCGGACAGATAGCTGCTCTTCCTGATACTATTGCATCTACCGAGCAGGCTTCTAAAAATTTAGCAAAAGCAAATAAGTATAATGATTTTGAACATTTTGTTGTCAAAAATACTGTTTTGGCAAAAACAAAAATAAAGTCTAAATGGTCTTTATTGGCTGCAAAATTTGCGTATTCAGAGGCTTATGTATTTTATAGATTGTTCCCAAAATCATATGCTAATAGTTCTACTACAACTTATCCATTGTTTAGTAAGGAGGATATTGATGATTATCTTTTGCGTTTGAAAGTTTGTGGCGGGGAGCAGATTGTAAATCCAGATAAAGAGCCTATTGAAAATCCTGATGGTACAACTTCAGACCAATATTATACAAAAGACGATTTTTATGAGCACGGTGAAAATGGAGAAGAAGACTACGATGGATGCGCAGAAGAAAATCTATCCACTGAAGTTCTAGGATTTTTTAGTAATAATAATTGTAATTTTCCTGAGGAGCAAGCTCCTTCAATAACAAATGCTATTCGTAATGGTAGTCTAACTTTTGAATCTCTTTGCGGAGACAAAGTTGACGCTTATTGTACAACTTCACCTGCAGGGTCAAATGATACTTATAGTGTGACTATTGAAAATGAAACTGATGAAGATGGAATTACAGAATCCACATGTAAATTAATTAAGACTACTTATATAAATTCATCCGGCGGTAACGGTCCATCTTTTGATTATGATAGGGAGCCTGTTTCTGCTAATGCATGTGGTGAAGCCAATGGTTATTATAATATGATTAATGATGCCCCTGAGGAAAATGGTAATCAATATTTTGTCAATTGCGCATGTCGAGCTGGTTATTCTCTTTCCGCAAATAATGAAAAAGTTTGCTGCAAGGATCAAAATGATTTAACAAATCAATATGCTAAAAATAATACAACTGATAAATATTCGATATGTGAATCTTGTACTACTGATTTTGATGAGTTGTATAATTCTTGTTGTCCAAAATATTCTGTATACACTGGTATTAACGATACTAAGAATTTAACAGGTTGTTCTTGTGTTGAAGGATATGAAATGAAATTTCATAATGAGGGTTACCCTTTTTGTGACCCTGTTGGTTGTTCAAAGGGGGCAACATTTGATCCGGAAAGGAAAGTTTGTATAACCAAGCCACCAATTCTTTCCGGTGAAAATTTCTGTAAATCTATTGTTAAATATTGGAATGTAGAATCTTCTTCTTGCGGAGGGTTTACTTCAGAAGGTACTATTCATTATAATAAAGCGGTATTTGATGCAGCCACCGGAAATAACAATAAATATTTATCAGTAAATAGTAAAGATGGTGCTTTTGCTAAATTAAAACCTAATGTAGTTTTATCTAATGGTTTAAAATTATGGGTTTTAGGTGATAAATCTGCCTCTATTCCTGGTTTATCTTATAATCCATCTAATGTTACCCCTGCTCAAAATGTTTGTATGCGTTTAGAGGGTAAATCAACTATTCTGGATTGTCAGGATGCAACAGGCGGCAAGGGTTATTTCTGTAAAAATGAAAATAACTGTTATACTCTTGATGAGAGAAGTCTAACGACAGGTAAAATGACAGATGCTAGAAATTGTTGTGCCTCTCTTGATTTGACTAATATTGCCATTAAAGATGAGGCTAATTATGAAAAGCAAAATGTGGCATTTGCTGTTAGTGGTTTTACTGTTTTTGTTGATATTGACGGTAATAAGGGTTCAGGTACATTATGGGATGATGTATTTCCATTCTTTGTAGGTGCTAATGGTACAGTATATCCTGGATATCCTTTGGATGGTGTTAAGAAAGAAAACACCACTGCCGTATCTTTATATGTTGGTGGTAATGATGCTTCAAGTCTTCCTACCGATGTATATTACTTTGATGGTAACAATCGTAGAAAAGTTCTGGCTTATCAATCTGTTTCTTATGCTAGGGCAGCTTGTCTATCACGTTCAATTAGTGAGTATACTCCTTATTGTTTAAATTTAGGACTTCGTTTTAACGAAAAAGATGAAAATCCTTGTGATAGCAGAAGATGCTTTGTTGGCGTAAGAAATAAATTGAGATTTTTCTAGGTAATATTGAAAACAGGCTTTTTCTAAAGCCTGTTTTTCTTTTGAAAGGTTATAATATATGATTATTGATAAACTTGATAATATTAATTTTTATAGTAATATTCCTGAGCCAGTATTAGATTTTCTTAAAAATCTTGATGGTAATAATATAACTTTGGGAAAAACTATAATAGATGACAGCAGTTATGTAAATATCGAAAAATACAAAACAAAACCGATAAAAGATGCTAAATATGAAACACATGATAATTATGCAGATATCCAGCTGCTTATTAATGGCCGAGAGAAAATATATCTGTCTGAACGTGCTGAATTAACGATTTTAGAACCTTATAATTTTGAAAAAGATATTACTTTTTATTCAGATTCTGTTGCAAAAGATAAATATGTGACATTAGATGGAACAAATTTCGTAATGCTTTATCCTCATGAAGCTCATGCTCCACAAATTTCTTGTAGTGAAGATACTTCAGAAGAAGTAATTAAAGTAGTTGTTAAAATTAGAGTGAAGTAATATTTATCATTAGAGAAGTCTGAAGTTTTACTTCTTTAGTTTTTCCGGATAAATATTCCATTCAATATCTTCATTTTTCCTGAACCACGTTAATTGACGTTTTGCGTAATTTCGTGTATTTTTCTTTAATAATTCTTTAGCATCTTCCAGAGAATATTTATTATCAATGTATCCTAAAATTTCTCGATAGCCGATTGTGTTTATTAAGTTTGGTATTCGTCCATGTTTTGTTAATAGGTTTTGTGTTTCTTTAATAAGTCCTTTATCTATCATTATATCAACACGGTCATCAATCCGTTTATACAGCGTTTCTCTGTCAAAATTTCGACCAATCCATTTAACATTAAACTCCGGTTCTTTTATTCCTCGGGTTGAACTTAAAGGTTTTCCTGTTTCATTTATTATTTCTAAGGCTCTTATAATTTTTTTTCTATCATTTTGATTTATTGTCTCAGCGCTTTCTATGTCTTGTGTTTTTAAAAGTTCGTATAGTTCCTGACTTTCTAACGTATAAAGCTTATTACGAAACTCCTTATTTGGTGAAATTTGCGGTAAATCGTAATTTTTTAGTAATATATTCAAATAAAGTCCTGTACCGCCAACAATAATCGGCGTTTTGCCTTTTTTAAATATTTCTATAATTTTTTCCTTTGCTTGTTGTTTGTATAGGCCAGCTGAATAATCAAATTCGGGTTCTACTATATCAATGAGATGGTGTGGAATATTTTCCCGTTCTGTAATCTCCGGTTTTGCCGTTCCAATATCAAATCCTTTATATACAAGTCTGGAATCTGCTGAAATAATTTCACCGTCAAGCTTTTTTGCTAATTCTATTGAATAAGCAGTTTTACCGCTTGCTGTTGCTCCAACTATTGCTATAACGTTAATTCTATTGTTCATAAAGGAAGGTCTGTTCATAATAAGTGAATATTAGCACAACAATATATACAAATAAATAATAATAAAGGACTAAAACAAAAAAGTATAAAATTGGATTATACATTAATAGTGTATTTAGAACTGAGACACAAATCATTAAAACGTTTACATATAAAAATAATAAAAATGATTTTGGCAGAGTAATAAAAAGTTTTTTTATAGCCTGAATTAATGCTCTAAAAGGGTTAGTTTCAGTGTATACAACTTCAGGAATCCATAGCATTGCTATAAATGATAAAATTGTTGATAATGATGTTAAGATTAAATACCAACAATTTAGTACAATTAGTTCGTTATTTGACAAATCTTTTATTTCATTAATCAACTCATTTGTGGATATTAGTACATTTTCTGAATTGAATAGACCAATATCAATTGTTCCAATATATTTAGTTACAAAAATTGTTGTTAACAATACAACAATTCCGAATATAATTCCTGAAATAGAAATTATCCCAAGAAATGGTAAGAATAATTTGCCAATTCCTTTCGGCAATGACAAGATTAATTCCCGAAAAGCTTTAGCTCTGTCTTTGTCAAAAATAAATACGGTTTTAGCAAGTTTTAATGTTTTTTTTGTCATATAAAACCAGGCAGAAAAAAATCCGCTGCTCATTACAAGTGTAGTTACAACTGCCAGAATTAGTTTTGGAATATTGTCTATTGAATCCAGTGCATAATTTAAATACCACCCTAAGATGGAAAGAAAAATTATTAGTGGTGTTGCCAAAATTATACAGTCATTTGTTGTTTTAAAGTTGTTCTTTATCAGTTTTAACATTAAAACTCCTCATTAAATACTTTACTTTACAGCTTCTTCCTGTATATTATTTTTTTGTGACATTTTGCGTTTTCTTTTTCTTCTTCTCATTAAGTCAACAAAAGCTTCGATTCTTGTGATATATCCTGCTCTACCTGTCTGTTCATCAAGAATTAATGGTAAAATCGGGATTTCACAATCTTCTCTCATTGCTGGGAATATATTTTGAGACATGATTTCTGGCATACATGTGAAAGGACTAAGGTGAATGATTCCGTCAATTCCTCTTTCATTTGCGTATGCAACATCGGATACACATTCTAAGGCATCTCCGCCAATATCTCGCATTAGATATGGCTTAGCAAGTCTATCTGCCCTTTGTAAGTGTGTTTCACCTTTTCTGAAAATTTTTGGGATTATTGCATCTTTTAAAAAGCTGCTTACTGTTAAACTTCTTCTAACCTGAACCCCCATTTTTCCAAGTTCTTTTTCAATACTTTGATTAGAAAATTCATCATTAACAACGTAAATTTCCCCTG
This sequence comes from uncultured bacterium, assembly GCA_958366705.1. Lineage (GTDB taxonomy): Bacteria > Cyanobacteriota > Vampirovibrionia > Gastranaerophilales > Gastranaerophilaceae > Zag111. Next base: position 122,485 of record CATXCB010000003.1, on the reverse strand, counting down.
TTATATCAACATATAGAACTTCCTTGTTTTGGTTAAGTTCAACTTTTTTCATTTCTTCATCAGCTTGTTTTATTGCCCTTTTTAGTCCCAAAAGTGAGTCTTCGGCATCAATATATTTTAGTGCTTTTAAATAATGTTTTTCAGCGTCCCCAAAATTTATTTCTCTGGCTCTGCAATAAGATAGTCTGGATTCCAGTTTGTCAATAGTAAACACTTTTAATATTGCTATAAGAATAGCTTTGCTAAATAAGAACGGGTTATTTTTTCCACTTGCAGTTTTTAAGAAATTATACATTCCTTTTATTCCGTCATACAGTTGCAGGTCTAGATATTTTGCTTCATAACCAAGGTCATGCAGGGCATTTTCTATACATTTGCCATACTCACCCAGTCTGCAGCAGCCAGGGGACGTAATCATTGCAACATAATCTGTTCCTCCCTCAATAGCTTCTATAAAGTTACCAAGAATAAGTTTGTAAGGTAAACATATCGCTTCCGGTGCGTGTTTTGTGCCTAAAGATAATGTTTTCTTGCTTGTATATGGTTCGACATAGGGTTCACAACCTATAATTCTCAAAGCTGCAGCCCATGCATAACTAATAGTTCCCATATGAGGAAATGATATTTTTTTCTTCTTTTCTTCTTTTTTACTCATTTTTTATATTTCCTAATTGTTACTGTACTTTAAATTCGGATGACGAGCAGCCAAAACTTCATCAATCTTTTTCACCGGTGTATTATGAGGTGCTGATAAAATATTTTCAGGATTAGTTTCAGCTTCTTGTGCAATTTTTATCATAGTTTGTGCAAATTCATCCAGTTTATCTTTGTTTTCTGATTCTGTTGGTTCAATCATAATTGCCTCATGCACAATCAGTGGAAAATAAACTGTTGGAGGATGTGTGTTTTCATCCATCAATCTTTTTGCTAAATTTAGTGTTGAAATTCCGTTTTCCAATTTTTGTTTTTCGCCTGTTATTACAAATTCATGCATACAGGGTTCGTCATATGGCAAATTATAATATTTTTTTAATTTTTCTTTTAAATAATTTGCGTTTAGCACGGCATTCTTAGAGGCCTCTTTCAAATTTTTACCCATCATTAATATGTATGCGTAAGCTTTAACAAGAACAGCGAAATTTCCATAGAAATTTTTTACATTTCCTATAGAATGTTTTAAATCATAGTTTTTATAATACTTTCTTCCATCAAAAGCTACTATTGGGACAGGCAAAAAGTTTTTTAATCTTTCGGTTACAGCAACAGGTCCGGCACCTGGCCCTCCACCGCCATGCGGAGTTGAAAATGTTTTGTGAAGGTTAAGATGCACTACATCAAATCCCATCAGTTTAGGATTTGTGTGCCCCATAATCGCATTAAAATTTGCACCATCGTAATATAACAATGAACCATTTTTATGCATTATTTGGGATATTTCTTCTACATTTTCTTCAAAAATTCCTAATGTATTTGGATTAGTCATCATTATTGCTGCTACATCCGGTGTTAAAACCTGTTTTAGAGCTTCGATATCAACTTGGCCTTTTTCATTTGATTTTATTTCAATAATGTCAAATCCTGCCATTCTGGCACTTGCCGGATTTGTGCCGTGTGCAGAATCAGGAATAATAACTTTTGTTCTGTTTTCCCCTATGGTTTTAAAGTATTTTTGAATAACCATCATGCCTGTCATTTCGCCATGCGCACCAGCTGATGGTGTTAATGTAATAGCATCCATTCCTGTAATTTTAAGCAGTGCCTGCTGTAAGTCAAACATAAGTTTTAGAGAACCTTGAGCCAGGTTTTCATCAGTATTAGGGTGAATGTTAAAATCCTCAAGCCCGGCTAGAAATTCATTTACTTTAGGATTATATTTCATAGTGCAGGACCCAAGCGGATAGAACCCTTTTTCTATACAAAAGTTTAAATCAGACAACTCTTTATAGTGTCTCATCACTTCTAATTCTCCGAGTTGCGGAAGTCCTACTTTATCTTTTCTGAGTACGTTTTCAGGTAAAAAGCAAAGATTTTCAATTTCGTCGGTAAGATTAATTCCATCATTACCGTTGCTTTTTTCAAAAATTGTTTTCATATTTTAAATAATCCCCTGTTTAGCCAAGTCTTTTTTTATTCTGTCGAGACCGGTTTGAATGATGCGAGAAATACGAGATTGTGAAATGTTAAATTCTTCGGCTATTTCACGCAGTTTTTTTTCTTTAAAAAATTTATATTCAATAAGTTCTCGTTCTCTAGGCGGTAATTTTTTCATAGCTTCTAAAATACCGTCTTTTAATTCTGAAAATTCGATAGATTCTTCAGGTGTTTTGTCTTGAGATTTAATTTGAGTAGGAATTTCAGCATCTTGTAATTCGTCAATTGAAAGTATATTCTTGTAAACTTCCGCTCTAATATCAATATCGGCAGTTTCATCTTCTTCAGATGGAGTTTGTTTGTTTTTTAAAGTATACCATTTGTATCTTCTTCTTACTTCATTACGGATTGCCCATTTTATGGCTGTAGAAAGATAGGTATTGTTATACTTTTCCGGTGAATTTGATTTGAAAAGTATATATAAAGCGTGGGTACCGATATTGATTAATTCAGGTAAATCAATTAAATGTGAATTTGCAAACTTTTGATACTCCACCTTTGCAATGATTTCAATCAATTCTTTGTACTCTTTAAGTTTTACATTTTCTTCAGCTGACATTACTATAACTAATCCTAACAAAATAACTGTAATAACTTATAACTCTATCTTATCAGAAAAAAGTGTATATGACTAGCTAATGTAATTTTCCTTAACATATTTTATGTTTATCAAAAAAGGAGAAGTCAATGAAAGTTTTATTTTGTACGGATGGATCAAAAATCAGCTATCACGCAATTCATAATTTTTCACTCTGGGTTTCGAATATGACAGTGGATGCGCTATGTGTAATTGATTGGAGTTTTTTGCCGGATACAACAACAATTGAGGGAACTGAATTTGCTTACCAGTGCGCAAATTCTGCGGATTCAATATTAGATTATGCAGAGAAATTTTTACAAGAAAACGGTATAAATGTTGTAAAAAAAATAAAAATGTGCGGTTCAACAATTGATGCGATACTAGAAATATTAGACAGTGATGATTATGATTTTGTGGTAATGGGTTCACATGGAAAAAAAGGAATTCAAAAGTGGCTTGGTTCTGTTTCTCAAGAAATTGCCTCTGTGGCAAAAATTTCTACTTTTATTTCTAAAGATAAAAATGAACGAACGAAAGTTTTATTTACAGTTGATAATACAGAACTTAGCAATAAGGTTGTCGCAAAAAGTATTGATACCCTGAACCTTAAAGATAAAGAAATTCATCTTGCAACAGTTTATGAAATTCCTGATTATTTATTTCTGGAGGGAAGTTTAGATTCTAACTGGATGCTTGAAATTGAAAGAAAGCAAGAAAAAGCCTCATTATTGCTGCTTTCAAAATTTGAGAAAATGTTCAGTGAAAATGGATTAACCGTCTCTTCAAAGGCAATTTTAAATGGAGTTCCAGCTCAGGAGCTTATAAAATATGCGCATAAAGAAAATATTGATCTTGTAGTAAGCGGGAGAAGGGATAAAAAGTATCTGTCAAAGTTTATTCTTGGCTCTGTAAGTAAAAGAGTTCTGGAAAATGTTAAATCAGATGTTCTAATTATTCGTTGTTGATTGTCATTACGCCGCTATTTTCTATTACAGCTTCAGCGCCAAACGGGATGGTTGCCTTAATTTCTGTATGAGAAATAGGATAACCAGAAAATATAGGAATACGGGTTTGTGATGCAATTTCTGTAAAAATCTCATCCAGCCATTGTTTATTATCAGTTTCGGTAAAGTCGCCTAATATAAGTGCTGATATATTTTCTTTGAACTTTTTTATACTAAATAATTGGGTAAAATATTTATCAATTTTATATGTCGGTTCGTTTATATCTTCTGTAAAGAAAATAAATTTGTTATCAGGAATAAAGTCTTGTCCGCATAGAGAAGCTATAGTTGCAAGATTACCTCCAAACATAACACCTGCCGCACTTCCTTTTTTATAAGTTTTTGCGCAATCCTGAGGTATTAGTTTAACTGGTGTTGAATTAGTTAATGTGCTCCAAAAATTCTTTTCTGTATATTTATTTATTTGAGAAGAAGTACATGAAAAGTCACTTTGAGCCATTGGACCTGAAAATGTTATGAGATTGCATTTTTTTAGTATCATTGCAGATAATGCTGTTATATCAGAGTATCCGCATAATATTTTAGGGTTATTTCTAATAAGGTTATAATCAATTTTGTTTAGCAGTTTTAGAGTTCCAAATCCGCCTCTGGCACAAATAATTGCGTTTGTTTCTGAATCAGAGAAAGCAATGTGTAAGTCTTCAAGCCGTTCATCATCGGAGCCGGACATGCATCTGTAGTGGTTATTTATGTTTGAGCCGAGTTTAACGTTGTAGCCGCTATTTTTAAAATATTCTTCAGCTTTTTGTACAAGGTGCATATCAACGGCACCGGCAGGAGCAATAATTGATATTGTATCTCCTTTTTTTAACTTTTTTGGTTTAATTAAGTTCATAAATTACCCTTTTAAAAGATTATTTGTTATAATTACTTTATCATGAATAAAAACTATATACCTTTGTACAGAAAATACAGACCGCAAGCAATTGAACAAATTGTTGGTCAGGAGCACATTAAAAAAGCTCTGGCTAATGCCATAAAAATGGATAGAATTTCGCATGCATATTTGTTTACAGGGCCGAGAGGTACAGGTAAAACCTCAACGGCAAGAATTTTTGCTAAATCTTTGAATTGTGAAAAAGGTCCTACTATTTCTCCATGTAATGAGTGCGAAAATTGTAAAAATATCACAAATTCAATACCTATTGATGTTATAGAAATTGACGCTGCCAGTAATCGTTCCGTTAATGATGCTGATGAAATTATCCAAAAAGTCGCATTAGCACCTGTGCAAAGTCGTTATAAGATTTATATAATTGATGAAGTTCATATGCTTACAAATCAGGCTTTTAATGCTCTTTTAAAAACTCTGGAAGAACCGCCTAAAAATGTTATATTTATACTTGCAACAACTGAAGTTCATAAAGTTCTTGATACAATTAAGAGCCGTTGTCAAAGATTTGATTTTAAGCGTATAACAACCGATGATATTGCAAAACATTTGCGGTATATTTCAGATAAAGAAAGTATAAATATTACGGATGATGCACTTGCATATATTGCTCAAAATTCTGCAGGAGGGATGAGAGACAGTATTGCACTCTTAGACCAGTTAAGTGTATTGAATTCTACAGATGATGAGATTAAAGTTGATGATATAAACAGGCTGCTTGGCAGATTATCCTTTGATTCATTGACATCTCTATTTTCTGCTATTGTGCACTCAAATCAAAACGAAGCTTTACAGGTTCTTAATAATATTTATAATCAAGGTAATGAGCCTGCTCAAATTTTGTCTAATCTGTTAGAATATTTGAGGAATACTTTAATTTTAAAATCTATAGGTGATTCTGTTGCTACAGGTGTTGTTCAGTTAAATGAAGAACAAATTACGATTGTTAGAGAAAAAGTTTCTAAAATTGAAGTTCATCAACTGGTATCGTTGATTGATAAGTGTGCGGCGTATATCAAAGAATTAAAATTGACAGCAAATCCTAAATTATGGCTAGATGTTGCCATTTTGGATATGTCTAATTTGGCTGAAAATACGAAGCTGGAAGATTTGCAAAAAAGAATTTCAGCTCTTGAATCAGGCAATACATCCAGACTTGTGAATGTTTCTTCCTACAACACGCCTCCTGCACCGGTATTAAAACCGGAAGTTAAAAAGCCTGCAGCAGTTAATCAGAGAATTGATAATGTTGAACAAACTGCTGCTCCGTCAGTAAAATCTACTGCGGGTGCCTCAGAAGAAGAAGTTTTGAATCAGCCTGTTCCAATGTCAAAACCAGCTTCGTCAAATAACTTAAAGACAATCTGGGTAAAATTGCTTGAAAACATTTCAAGCTTCCCGTCAAGAGCAATTTTGAAACAGCAGGCACTGCCAATAAAAATTGCGCAGGATGAAGTAATTATATCTATTAAGAATCCAAGCTGGTTAAAACAGTTTGGACCGGATGGAGCCAAGCATAATTTTATTGTAGAGGCTGCGAATTCGTTGTTTGCAGGTTCATCTCCAAAAGTTATTGTCAGAGCACCTGCTCCTGGCGATGATGCGATTCGTGCCGGTCAGTCAAATTCTGCAGGTGATGGTGATGATGATAAACCTGCCCCTGCTCCAGCAAAATCATCTGTAATTACTCAAGAGAAATCTTTAAATGTAAAAAAAGATGACTCAGGTAGTGTTCAATTAAATAAAAAACAAATAAGTAATGAATCAATGCAAACAGAACAGAAAGTTGCAGATGTTCCGTTAGAAAAACCTAAAATTTCTACAAATCCAGATTCATCCTACCATTCAGATAATGTTAATATGGTTATGGATTTGTTTGACGGAAAATTAATTGATTAATTTTTTATGCGTGCCCTGTAAATTTTTTACCTAAAACCAATTCATTATGCCGTATGAATTCAATCTTACTTATTTGTTTTCATTCTGAACTTATTTCGGAGTCTTGTTAGTAATAAGAATCTAAACAATCCGGTCGGAGCAGAAATTTAAAGTTTTGCAAACTCAACTAATTTTTATTTAACTATAAAAAAGGAAGCTATGTATATCAGCTTCCTTTTTTAGGATTATTTATTTTAAGTTTTAATTATAAACTTTTCTGGTCAAATCAGCTTTGCGCAGGCGGACATTTTCAGGTGTTATTTCTACTAATTCATCGTCACCAATGTATTCCAACGCTTCTTCCAATGAAAGAATTTTCGGTGCTTGAAGTGTAACCATGACATCTGCAGTTGAGCTTCTCATATTTGTTAATTTTTTAGTTTTGCAGATGTTTACCTGTATATCCTGCGGTCTGTTACATTCACCAATAATCATACCTCTGTAAACCTTTGTTTTTGGAGTTACAAAGAATACTCCGCGGTCTTCAAACTGCGCTAAAGCATATGGGATAGCTTCCCCCTGTTCAAAAGCAATAATTGAACCGCATCTTTGACGGGGAATATCACCTGCAAAAGGTCTGTAATGTAAGAATGTGTGATACATTATACCCTCACCTCTTGTCATTCTTATAAATTCGCTTCTGAATCCAATCAAACCTCTTGCCGGAATATGGAATGTTAGATTTGTTCTACCTTTTGAAGTTTGCATGTCTTTCATTTCAGCTTTTCTGTTTGAGAGTCTTTCAATTGCGCTTCCTGCATATTCTTCAGGTACATCAATAATTAGATTTTCATAAGGTTCACAAAGTTCATCATTTATTCTTTTGAAAATTACTTCCGGTTTTGATACTGAAAATTCAAACCCTTCACGTCTCATAGTTTCGATTAAAATACTAAGGTGTAATTCCCCTCTTCCTGAAACTTTAAAGCAATCTGTAGAATCTGTGTCTTCAACGCGTAAACTTACATTTTTTTCTAATTCATTGTATAAACGTTTTCTTAATTGACGGGAAGTTACAAACTTACCTTCCTGACCGGCAAACGGACTGTCATTTACAGAAAAATTCATTTGAAGAGTTGGTTCATCTACCTTTATTAGAGGTAACGCCTTAGGATTTGTAGGGTCACAAATAGTCTCACCAATTTGAACATCTGCAAATCCAGCAATTCCTACAATATCACCAGCTTTTGCTGATTCTATTTCAACTCGTCCTAAATCTTTAAATCCAAACAATTTTGCGACTTTACCTCGTTCTTGAGAGCCGTCAGCGTGTATTACACAAACTTGATCTTGAGAATTTATTTTTCCGTGTGCAATTCGACCAACAACGATTCTTCCAACATATTCATTATAATCTAGTGTTGTTGCGCGGAATTGGAATGGTTCATTTTCATCACCTTCTGGAGGTTGAATATTTTTAATAATACTTTCTAATAAAGGAACCATGTCTTTTCTTTCATCTTCCAAATCATTTATAGCAAAACCATTTAAGCTGCTTGTAAAGATAAAAGGAAAGTCAATTAAATCTTCTCTGTCTGTCAATTCTGTAAATAAATCAAAGACCTTATCCAATGCTGTTAATGGTTCTGCAGCTGGTTTATCAATTTTGTTAATAACAACAACAATTTTCAAACCTAATTCCAGCGCTTTAGATAATACGAACCTTGTCTGGGGCATAGGACCTTCAGCAGCATCAACAATAAGTAATGCCCCATCAACCATTCCAAGTACACGTTCAACTTCTCCGCCGAAGTCTGCGTGTCCCGGAGTATCAATAACGTTAATTTTTGTTCCGTTATAATTTATTGAAATATTCTTAGAAAGAATAGTGATTCCTCTTTCTCTTTCTAAATCATTATTATCAAGTACCCGTTCTTCAACATGTTGATTTTCTCGGAAAGCACCTGCTTGTTTTAATAAACAGTCAACAAGAGTTGTTTTACCATGGTCAACGTGAGCTATAATTGCTATATTTCTAATGTTTTCATTACAAGTCATACATACCCTGCCATTCATTATTTGTTTAGTGTAATTTTTACACTTATATAATAAACCACTCAATATAAATTTTCAACAAAAAATAAAAATTTTTATATTTAATTAATGTAAATTCTTATTTCTATCTTTATAGGCTATGAAAGCCGAACCGCAGCATACAACTCCAAAAGCTATGCCAAAGCACATTGTCCAGTGATAAGAAGTTAAAAACGCATTTTGATATGCAATACCGTCATGCAGTAACATAGTTTTAAAACTATCAAACAGAGTAATTGTAATGGCTACACCTAGTATATTTCCTAGGTTTCTTGATAGTGAAAGAATACCACTAGCTAGCCCTAATTCTTCTTTTTTTACACTGGTTATAATTGCAGTGTTTGACGGGGATTGGAAGCAGCCGTTGCCGATTCCCATAATTATAGATGCAAGAATAATTTCCCACATTTGTGTTGTAGTGTTGAATGTTGTGAATATTATTAATGCCAGAATGTAAATTAATGGTCCGATTATTGTCAAATTTCTACTTCCATGTTTACCTGCATAAGCTCCGGCAAATGGCGCGACTGCAGAAGAGGCAATAGAATAAGGCAGTATTAATAAACCTGTTATCAGTGCGTTATATTTCAAAATTTCTTGTAAAAAGAACGGCAGTAAAATTCCATTTGTAAACATTGTCATGTATGAGGTCATTACGGCAATATTTCCAAATGTGAATGTTTTTATTTTAAACATTTTAAAATTGATTAATGGATAATTTATTTTGCTGTCTCTGAAATAAAATAATCCGCCAAAAATGAGAGTCAGAATTCCTAATGAAATTATTTTTATAGATTTCCAACCCCAGCTGTGCCCTTCTGAGATTGCGAGGAGTAAGGCAAATAGAGCAATTGTGAAGTAAATAAATCCTTTATAATCAAATTTAAATTCTACTTTTTTTATGTAAAAAGGTAAAAGTTTGTAAGCAAATAGTGCACCCATAAGGGCAATTGGAACTGATGGCAAAAATATTGTTCTCCAGCCAAAATAATTTATTAGGGCTCCACCAACAGCAGGGCCGCTCATTCCGCCGACAGCAACCAGACAAGCGTTTATCCCCAGAGCTTTTCCTCTATCTGCACCTTTAAATAGGCTTGCAATGATAGCCGGTGCATTTGCAATCATTATTGATGCGCCGAGAGCTTCAATGCATCTAAATAAAACCAATGCATAAAAATTTGGTGATAGTGAATTTAAAAAAGCACCAATTGCAAAAATTAAAAATCCTGTCGAATATACTTTATTTTTAGGAAATAAATCTCCAATTTTACCAAAGAAAGGCAGGAATACTGTCAAGACGAGCATGTAAGCAATTACAACCCACTGCACCTGTGATAAATTTATATGTAAATCCTGTGCAATGGGGTATAGTGCAAGATTTACGGTAGTAGAATCAAGCATCCCTAAAAAATTGCCTAGAATAACCAGCAAACATATTGTCCATTTAATATTCTTACTTGTCATATTTAAAGTTTATCACGTAAGTATGGTATTAAATGTAAAGTTTTGTATTAATGTAAAAGTTTATATTTATATAGTTTACAGACTATTACGTATTATTAATTAAAAAGCTTGAATAAGCTTGTAGAATATGATATAATTATAATGTTCATGTTATATACTTTGGAGTTTGATGAGGATGAAATTATATAAGAAGTATGCATTTTCGCTTACAGAATTATTGATAGTTTTAGTAATTCTAGCTGTTATATTTGCTGCAGTTGCGCCTATTATTACAAAAAGAAGAAGCGGCAACAGCGTTTCTAATGAATCTGTCTGGAATTATGTTGCTAATGATGATATGAAAGATGCATTTTATGATCCTGGTGTTCCGGATAAAACTTCTTCTTTATATATAGGGCTTAATCCAAAGTATCTTTCAAGTTCAGAAATTGTTGAGGGAGGTAAGGTTGTTATAAGAGCTTCAAGTTCACCTTCTCCTCAACGGCAGATACAATTTAGGTATGGTACAGGTGATGGTATTAATGCCGGAACCTTGCATGCTGATAACCGTCAAAATCTGCTATTGGGTTCAGTATTTTCTGAGTTTGAGTTCAATAATTCTAATGCTACGACTGCTGCAGGTATGGGGGTTTTAAATACTGCAAAAAATGTTAATACGAGCGTATTGTATGGTTCTTATGCTGGAGCTTCAAAAGGTGCAACAGGTCTATGGGGGTTGACGGCAATTGGCCATAATGCAGCGAGATCAATAAGGTCATCTTCAAATTATAATATTTTGGTTGGCAGCAACTCTGGTATTACTAATCGACAAATATTAGGTAATATTGCTTTAGGTGCAAATTCTCTAGGTTCAGCTAATAGCCAGGGCGGGTATAATGTTATTGCCGGCGCTCAAACTGGTGGCGGCTTGACTACGACTTCTGCAATTTATAACGTAATTCTTGGTTCAAAATATAGTACGAAGACTGCGAATAGAAATACTATTATTGGCTATGATGTATACCCAACTGGTAATCCTGATATGAAAAACCTAACTGCAGTCGGGTATGATTCTTGTTCTTCATTTAATAAAGTAGACGACACCGGTACTAGGACTTGTATTGGCTATTCTTCAGGCGCAGGGGTTGGTAATACTCCAACCACTTTTGATGGAGATAAAAATGAAAGAATTTTCCTGGGTGGTTATCCGTTAGGTGGGTTTGCAGGTCGTTCTGTTCTGGAAGTTCATAATATTGATGGCTTTTTTGACTCCCCATATCAGGCTGATGGTGGACCTCATTATTTTTATGATAATCCTACTGTTGTTTTAAATTCCAATTTAGCAGTAAGAGGCAATTTTTATACTGTGAATAGGGCAGAAAATTTATCCGGATTTAATTTTAAAGATGTTTCTACTAACTTAAGGGGTGGTAACGTATGTACTGATGATACGTGGCGTCCTGTTCGTAGAAAGTATACATGCAGATGGTTCCGCAAAAACTTTAAACCTGACCCTATATCGCAGAATCTACTTGATGCAGATGGCGGTGAGTGTAATACTGATACGATGTCTTATAATTGGGCAAGCTATTGTCCTCAGCTTAATGTCTCTTCGGATTTGCGTTTGAAAGAAAATTTAAGTGATAATTATTATGGATTAAGCGAAATTTTAAAACTTAATGTATATAATTATAATTTTAAAGATGATGCTAAGAAAATGCCACAGGTAGGTGTTGTTGCTCAAGATTTGCAAAAAATCTTTCCGTCTGCCGTAAGAACAGCCAAAGATGGTTATCTGCATATTCGCTGGGATGAAATGTTCTATGCTGCAATTAATGCTATAAAAACGTTGAATGGTAAAATCGAAAAATTAGCGCTCAGCCTATCGGGTTTGGAATCTGATGTGAAAACCATAAAAGCAGATCATAAAGTGATACAAAAACAGATAGCTTCTCTTAATGCGAGAGCTGCAAGGCTTGAAAGAAAGTAAATGGAGTCTGAATGATGAAATATAACAAATATAATGCTTTTACAATAGCAGAACTTATGGTTATTATGGCACTTCTTGTAATTATTGTTGCAGCTTTTGCTCCGGTATTTACAGTCCGTTATAACAATGCTTCAACTGAAAATGTCTGGGCATTTGTGCCTAATGATGATGAAAACGATGCTTTTTATGACCAGATTAATAAAAGTATGACAGCTCAGGCTTTTATAGGTGTCACACCTGCTAATAAATCAGATATCGTAAAATTTAGTCCATATTCAAAAGTAGTCATTCGTCCGTCAAATGGGATTAGAAAAGGATTGAAGAGAATTCCACAATCTCAAATTCAGTTTAGATACGGAAAATCAAATAATGGTACCGGAAGTCTCGTTGGTGAAATTTATGCAGACCCTAATAATTTGTTGTTTGGCGGATTGTATAAAAACTTGAGTACTGATAATGCTGGGCTTACTTTGGCAAAATATAATACTTCTTATGGTGTTGGTTCATTATCGGACTTATCGTCAGGTTCGGGAAATTCAGCATTGGGGGTTCGTGCTCTTTCTAATTTAACCACAGGTAATGCTAATACTGCGAGTGGTTATTTAGCAGGTTCTGCAATAACAACCGGATATGCAAATACTTTATTAGGAACAGATGCAGGCGATAGAATTAACACGGGATATAATAATACGGTTATTGGTTCGGCCCATTTAACAAGTGGAGCTAATAATAATACTATTTTAGGGTATAATGCTTTGCCAAAACTTACAGACGGGACTTTTGCTGGTAATACAGCTGTTGGATATAATACTATGGCTAAAGTTACCTCTGGTACTGGTAATACTGCTCTTGGTGCAAATACATTTGCAGAACTAATAAAAGGTTCCTATAATACAGCTGTAGGATATAATGCTTGTGCAGAAATTACCGGCGATAAAAAAACTTGTATAGGGACGAATTCTGGCAAGTGGGTGTCAGTTTATCCAAAAGATTATCGAAATAAACATCAATCTTTATATACTGATAGTATAGAGCGTGTTTATATAGGTGGTACTCCAAGAGTTTTTTATCGCGGTATTGGGGATACTAGAGGACGACACTTTGGTGGTGCTGCTGTTTTAGAGGTACATAATATTGATTCAACCTCTAATTTAAAACCTTTTACAGGTGGTAATTCTTCTGTTGTTATTAATGGTAACTTAATTGTCAGAGGTCAGACTTATTTAACTGCTAAAGCCTCTTTATATGACAATAGACCGGCATTGATGGGATTTTTCTTAGATAGACCTAAAAATAGAACACATGCTTTTGGATATGGCGGATTGGACGGTTCTAACCGTACAGAAAAAGTCCGTGGTAAGAGAGGTCGTATGCACGCACAGCAGGGTGCCAGATTCTCTTGTGTTTGCGCTGTTCCTACAAATGATACGACAGGTAAAACCTCATATGATTGGACTTCTCAAATGTCTGCCCAAAATACTTCTGATAATTGGAGATATGGCGGCACTTATACGGATAAATCTACAGGTGCAAGTATTACTCTTAAGGGTAGCGGTCATGGTTCTACGGATATTGATTTAAACTACGCACATATGTGGGGTGATGGTTCATGTTGTCCTGATTTGAGATCTGATATAAGATTGAAAAATTTGGAATCTGTTTATACTGCAGGTTTGGATGAAATTAATCGTTTGAAAATTTACAATTATACCTATAAAAATGACACTGATAAGTTACCTAGAGTTGGGGTAATTGCACAAGATTTAAAACGAGTTTTCCCTACTGCGGTATCTAAGGATGAAAAAGGGTACTATAGAATTCGTTGGGATGAAATGTTCTATGCTGCAATCAATGCCATAAAGACAATTAACTCTAAAGTTGAAACTTTAGCTACAAGAATTGTCAAAGATCAGGCTCGTATTGCCACATTGAAAGAAGATAATGCAAAATTAGAGCAGAAACTTGATACCTTAGCAAAAGAGTTAACTAAATTAGAGCAAAATAAAAAATAAATTTAGTGATTGTTTTCAGCAATTATTAATTTCTTAGAATTTAGCAACAAAAATGGAGTATCTTTTGATACTCCATTTTTCATATTACTTATGTTTTATATCATTATGCGCAACCGCATCCGCAGCTAAGTGCTTGAGATTTTAGTGCTTCAGCTTTATCAACATGCTCCCATGGTACATCTATATCTGTTCTGCCCATATGTCCGTATGCTGCTAATAACTGATAGAATTTTCCGCCATTTTTAGATGGTAGATTTCTTAAATCAAATTTATTAATGATAGCTGCCGGTCTTAAATCAAAGTTTTTAGAAACAAGTTTAGAAATTTCATCATCTGAGATTTTTCCTGTTCCGAAAGTATCAACCATAATTGATAATGGTTCTGCAACACCTATAGCGTAAGCTAATTCGATTTCACATTTTTCAGCTAAACCTGCTGCTACAATATTTTTAGCAACGTAGCGTGAAGCATATGCTGCAGATCTGTCAACTTTTGTCGGATCTTTTCCTGAAAAAGCTCCGCCGCCATGTCTTGAGTAGCCTCCATATGTATCAACAATTATTTTTCTTCCGGTTAAGCCAGAATCACCTTGAGGACCGCCGATTACAAATCTGCCTGATGGATTGATTAATATAATAGTATTTTCATCAAGTTGAATTTTTTCATTTTCAAATACAAAATCAATAACAAGTTTTTTAAGATCAGATTTGATAATATCTTGTACTTTTTGGTTATCTGAAATTCCATTAATTACAGGATTATGTTGTGTTGATAGCAAAACTGTATGTATTCTTGAAGGTTTTCCATCAACATATTCAACTGTAACTTGAGATTTTCCATCCGGTCTAAGGTAATCAACAAGACCTAATTTTCTTACTTGTGCCAATCTGTATGATAGTTTATGAGCTAAACTGATAGGTAGCGGCATCAGTTCAGGTGTTTCGTTACAAGCATAACCAAACATAATACCCTGGTCTCCTGCTCCTAGTTCTTCAGTTTCGGTTACTGAAGTATCTGCATTTGTTTGTCTTGTTTCTAGAGCTTTGTTTACTCCGTTACCAATATCTGTAGATTGTTCATCAATACTTGTTAATACTGCACAGGTATTAGCATCAAAGCCGCCGGCATTTGAACCAACATAACCTATATTTTTAATAGTGTTTCTTACAACCTGTGGAATATCAACATAACAGTCAGCTGTTATTTCACCGCAAACAAGAGCCATTCCTGTTGTTACAGTTGTTTCTGCTGCAACTCTTGATTGTTTGTCTTTTGTCAAAAATTCGTCCAATATCGCATCTGATATCTGGTCACAAACTTTGTCGGGGTGTCCTTCTGTTACTGATTCAGAAGTAAATAAAAAATTTTTTGGTGTCATCTTTTTCTCCTTAATTTATTTCTTAGCCGGTAAGTTTTTTAATTCCAACCCGGCACTCCATTTTTTTATAGTGTAGTTCAAATTTATTTCTAAATCAAATTTATGTTAATTTTTAATAAGAAACAAAAAAGACATCTTAATAAGATGCCTTGTTTGTAATTTTTATTTACTATTTTTATTTATTTTTTAATTTCTCTATTCTTGCCGAAAGGTTTTCAACTTGCTGTTTTAGGGAAGTGTTTTCGTTTTCTAATTGCGCAATTTGAGATTCTACTGTAGTAGCGCGTTTTGCAAGAGCTATAATCTTTTTATCCAATTCTTTTATTGCATTTATTGCAGCATAGAACATTTCATCCCAACGAATACTCAAATATCCGTTTTCATCTTTTGTTACAGAATTAGGAAATATTTTACGCAAATCTTGAGCTATAACACCTACCTGCGGTAATTTTTTCAAGTCTTTTTTGTAGTTATAGTTATAAACTTTTAATTTGCTGATTTCAGCTAAGCCTGCAAGGCTTCTGCTTCCTATATTTTTTAATCGTCTGTCTGAAGATGATAAATCTGGAACGCTAGCTCCAACACCACTCCAATTTAAATAGCCTGTCTGATCCGACGCAATCTCTCCACCATTCGATTTTACACCAAATAATTGGTCAGTATTAGAGCCTGAGACTTCATAAAAAGAATAAGAACGCAAAGTTGGACCATTTGTAAGGAATGTACGTCCTCTAACAACTAAATTTCCATTAACAACAGTAGTCGTATTTGAATGTACATTAGGACTGTTTTTAGGTTGACCCAACCAGCTATTTTGTCCGCCAACGTTATGAATTTCCAGAACAGCATCTCCGCCGAAATTATATGGAGTACCGCCAATATATGTTCTTTGAACATTATCACTAGTAGCATTGAGGTATTTTTCACCGGTAGAACCCGGTTTTGGTCCAGAGTTATAACCTATACAAGTTTTTTTAGAGCCAGTTGTTACATGCTCACAGGCATTATATCCAATGGCAGTATTATAACTTCCAGATGTCAATTTTCTTAGAGCATTATATCCAATTGCAGTGTTATTGGAACCGGATGTTATTGATGCAAGGGCTCCATAACCTACAGCAACGTTTTCATTTCCTGTAGAAGTCCCATTATTCGCGCCACCTCCTGCATAAGCTCCAATGTAGGTATTGCTATCAGCATTGGTTATAGCAGCACCAGCTTTATAGCCTATAGCAGTGTTTCTAGCAGCACTTGTTGTTCTGTGTCCTGCCATATAGCCAATGTAAGTATTTCTTTCGCCATTTGTAATACTAGTCCCGGCTAGATACCCGATAGCAGTGTTATTCTTACCTGAGGTTGTATTTTGCATTGCCTTGTAACCAAGTGCAGTATTTTGTTCAGCTTTATTGTTTGTACCAACCCCACTTATAAGTGAATTTAATGCTCCTGTACCAATACCCAGATTATTTTTTATAAGTGTATTACCATCTGTATTATATTTCATATTTTCATATGTACCGCCAATAAGGACATTTTTGGTATCCATTAGCCAGGAACCAGCTAAATCTCCTTTTTCAGAACCGCGACCATATCTGAATTGAATTTGTTTTTGAAGTGCATCGCTTGATGTAACTGGGCCTGAACGTATAACCACTTTTGAATAAGGTAAAAACATTGAAGAAATATGTAATTTTTCCTGCGGTGATACACCGAAGAATAATTCCCCTGTGAGATCTGCTGCCCCGGGGTCATAATAACCATTTAGTGTATTAGTTAAATCTGTATAACTCCACACTGCATATTTGCTTCTGTTTGTAGTGATTCTTCGTTTAGTAATCAATGGTGCAAATGCTGCTAATATTATAGTTAAAATAAGAATAACAATCATAATTTCTGCTAAAGTAAATGCTTGTTTCTTATCAATTTTCATACTCAAACTCCATTTATAAACATTCGTATCTATTCTATTAGTATACCATATTTATATACTTAATTCAATAATTGAAATTATTTGTTACAATTATAAATTCCAAATATATTTTTGTGTTATTCTTTTATTATATGCAATGAAATGAGGATTATAGTATGCTAGCTACAAATATTGAAGATTTACCTACCGTTTATGACCCTAAAGAAACGGAAGAAAGTATTTACAAATTCTGGGAAGAGAATGAATTTTTCAAGGCCGACGCTAAAAGCGCTAAAAAGCCTTATTCTATTGTTATTCCACCTCCAAATGTTACCGGTGTTTTACACATGGGGCATGCTCTGGATGAGACTCTGCAGGATATATTAGTTCGCTATCACAGAATGAGCGGCTATGAAACTCTTTGGGTACCAGGTACTGACCATGCCGGTATTGCAACTCAGAATGTTGTTGAAAAGCAATTAAGAGAACAAGGCTTGTCTCGCCATGATTTAGGACGTGAAAAGTTTTTAGAAAAAACATGGGAGTGGGCAAATGCCCATAAATCAAGAATTCTTGATCAGTGCAAGCGCCTTGGAGCATCCTTTGATAGGTCAAGAGAAAGATTTACTTTTGATGAAGGCTGTTCGGAGGCTGTAAAAGAAGTATTTATTAAACTATATGAAAAAGGACTAATTTACAAAGGTGCTTATATTGTAAACTGGTGCCCTAGATGCCAGTCTGCAATTTCAGATGTTGAAACAGAATACGAAACTGAACAGGGACATATGTGGGAAATTTCCTATCCATTAAAAGGCGAAAGCGGTGCAATAATTGTTGCAACAACTCGTCCGGAAACAATTTTTGGTGATGTAGCTATTGCTGTTCATCCATCTGATCATAAATATTCAGAGTTAATCGGTAAAACTGTTGTTATTCCATTAACAGGTAGAGAAATACCTATTATTGCAGATGAATATGTTGATAAATCTTTTGGTACCGGTGCTGTAAAAATTACTCCGGCTCATGATCCTAATGACTTTGAAGTCGGGAAACGTCACAATTTAAAACCAATCTGGGTTATTGATGAACAGGGTAAAATGAAAGCCTGCGGCGAGGTTCCTTGTAATTTACATGGGCTTGATCGTTATGAAGCTCGTAAACAAATTATAAAAATGCTTGAAGATAATCATTCCTTGTTACGCGTAAGAGAACATGAACATAATGTTGGAAAATGTCAAAGATGCGGCACTACAATTGAACCGCTGCTTTCAGAACAATGGTTTGTTAAAATGAAACCTTTAGCAGAAGAAGCTATTGCTGCCGTAAAAGATGGTAGAATTAAATTTATTCCTGAACGCTGGGAGAAGAATTACTTAGGCTGGATGGAAAATATCAGAGACTGGTGTATTTCTCGTCAGTTGTGGTGGGGACACCAAATTCCTGCTTATATTCATAATGAAACAGGAGAAATCGTGGTTGCAAAAGAAAATCCGGATCCGGCTAATTATACTCAGGAAACAGATGTATTAGACACCTGGTTTTCTTCAGGTTTGTGGCCGTTTTCAACTATGGGATGGCCTAATACCGATAGCGAAGATTTTAAAAAATTCTATCCTACAACTACTCTTGTTACGGGTTTTGATATTATTTTCTTCTGGGTAGCAAGAATGATTACAATGGGACTTGAGTTTACCGGTAAAGCTCCTTTTTCTACTGTTTATATTCACGGTTTAATTCGTGATGAAAAAGGACAGAAGATGTCAAAATCTAAAGGTAATACAATTGATCCTGTTGTTATTATTGATAAATATGGCTGTGATGCATTGAGATTTACAATGACTTCACTATGTACATATGGTGGTCAGGATATAAAAATTAGTGATGAGCGTTTTGAATACGGCAGAAATTTTGCCAATAAAATTTGGAATGCATCACGCTTTGTTTTGATGAATCTTGGCGGTGTTGATAATAATGATATTGATTATTCAAAATTAACTATTGCGGATAAGTGGATTCTTGATAAGTTAAATAATACGGCAAAAGAAGTTAATGATAATATTGAAAATTATAGAATTGGCGAAACAGCTCATGTATTGTATGACTTTTTCTGGAATTCTTATTGTGACTGGTATGTTGAAATTGCCAAAGTTCAATTGCAGGATGAATCAATCAAGCTTAACACTCAAAGAATTTTAAGATATGTTCTAGATATGGCATTGAGACTTCTTCATCCTATAATGCCGCATATTACAGAGAGAGTTTGGCAGTTGATACCTCAAAAATCAGAATTTAATGCTATTATGCGCGCTGATTTTCCAATTTTTGAGGATAAACTTTCATTCCCGGCTGAGGCTAATGAAATGGAATTGGTATTTGAAACTATAAAATCATTGCGTAATGTTAGACAAAGTTTTAATATTCCGATGAATGTAAACTTTAATATTACAGTTCATGCTCCAAAAGACGAAAAAACTGTTTTTGAAGCAATTGAAAGTTATATAAGAAGAATGGCTAAAGTTGAACAGATTACGTATTCGGATGATATGTCGCCATCTGCTGAAAAATCTGCTACAGCTGTTGTTTCAGCATCAAAAATAGTTATTCCTCTTGAAAATTTAATTGATTTTAAAGAAGAAATAGCAAGACAAGAAAAGAAATTAGGAAAGCTTCAAAATGAAAGAAAATCACTAGAAGGCAGAATTAATAATCCTAAATTCGTTGCGAATGCTCCTTCTGAATTAATTAAGCAAACAAAAGAGAGAATTGAGGAAATTGTAGTTCAAGAGACTGCAATTAATGATTTGATATCATCTTTGAAATCTTAAGATTTGTAACATTTATGTAGTAAAACCTCGGATTCCTGTTTAAATTTATAATCCGAGGTTTTCTAATCTAAAAAAGGAGAAAATGTATGTCTATATCAAAAGTATCACTAAATTTTGCACAAAAAGCAGTAAAAGAAGGTAAACAATTTACTCATATACCTTTAAAAAACAATGAATCTGCAAATATTTTATTTAACAAGAATTCAGTAGATTGCTTTATTGTCAGCAATAATAAGATAGTATCAGGTCGTGGTGCTACAGGACCCAAAGAGCATGTTGGAAAAGAATTAGCTAAAATTCTTGACAAACTTTCTGGTTTTGTGGAATCCGCTGATGAATTTAAAAATACTACTATGAAGAATTTAATTAACAATTTTAGCAAATAAAATATAAAAACTTTACATATTTTAAAAAATTTGTTAGTATATGTGCATAGTTTATAGTAGTGTCTATTAGACAATGGAGTTAGATATGGTTACAAAAAAGGAAACATCAGATTTAGATTTTGAATCATTATTGGAAAAATATGATTATAAGTTTCAAAAAGGTGATTTAGTAAAGGGAATTATTTGCGGATTTGACAGCCAGGGTGTTATGGTTGATATCGGAGCAAAAACAATTGCGGTTATTCCTACTTATGAAGCTGTAGACAAGGGTGAAAATCCGGAAGATAAGTTTCAAAAAGGTCAGGAGGGCGAATTCCTTATTATAAAAGAAGAAGATGAAGATGGTAAATTTTTACTTTCTAAGAAAAAAGTAGATTTTGCATATGCTTGGAAAGAACTTGAGAAAGCAAAAGCTGATGATGAAACTATAATGGGAACTGTTGTCAATGTTGTCAAAGGCGGTGTGTTAGTTGAGGTATCAGGTGTTCGAGGGTTTATTCCATCTTCTCAATTAAGAACTCGTGAATCTGATGTTGAAGTTGGTTCTAAATTGGAACTTAAAATTTTGACTCTTGATTCTCAGCAAAATAACTTTATTCTGTCTAATAAAAAAGTCTATGAAGACACTGCAGAAGAAGCAAGAAAAAATATATTTTCTCAAATCGAAGCCGGTCAGGTTGTTAAAGGTGAAGTTGTTAGAATTACGGATTTCGGTGCCTTTATAGATTTGGGCGGAATTGATGGATTGCTTCCATTGTCTCAATTGTCATGGAGATGGATTGATCATCCTACAGATATTTTAAAAGTTGGTGATAAGATTGATGTTGAAGTTATTGCAGTTGATTATGATAAGCAACGCGTATCACTAAGTTTAAAAAATCTTGAACCGGACCCATGGATTGAAGCAGAAAAACAAATCAAAGAGGGTGATAAAGTTGAAGGTACAGTTACCCGTTTGAAACACTTTGGTGCCTTTGTAGAAGTATTTCCGGGAGTTGAAGCATTGCTTCCTCACAATGAAGTCGTTGATTATCAGAATGACTCAAAAAACATTCTTCAAGTTGGAGATAAAATTAGCACTTATATTTTAAAATTCAATCCTGCAGATAAGCGTATTGCTCTATCTATCCACGAACAATCTGTTTCTGAAGCCGGAACTGAAGAGTAAATTTCAATAGGTACTTATAATATTTTAAGAGTTCAAGGGGTATTTTCTCTTGAACTCTTGACTTTTTAAATATTACCATTATAACAATATCATACATTTAGATGTTTATAACTCTTGTAATCTAATACATAATAAATCAAGAAAGAGTAGTAAACAGCATGCCATTCAGATACAGATTGCAAAAAGTTCTAGATTTCAGAATAAATCAAAAAGAAGAACAAAGAATGAAAGTGCAAAAGGCGCAGCAGGCAGTGTATCAGGCAGAACAGGATATAAAGAAGAATAATCAGGATATTCTTGATACTAAAGAAGGCATGAGAGCTGCTGATCCTAGAATGTATGAATCGTATGATAATTTTCTAAAACATTTGTGGAAAAAAGCAGAACAGCTTGAATCTGTAAGGCAGGAGCTTCAAAAAAAACTTGATATAGAAATTCAAAAATTGGTGAAGTGTGAACAGGCAGTTAAAGTTCTGGAGAAGCACAAAGAAAAAAATAAAGAAGCATACCTGCAAGAAGAAAAAGCAGCAGAATTAAAACAATTTTCTGAACTCGGTGTAACAAGATTTTTCAAACAGCGACAAGAACGCGCCGAGGAAGAAGAAAAAGAAATATTAAGAGAACTAAATAAAATAGAAGGTATTTAATATGGGTATAGAAGCAACATCATCAACATCGGTCAGTAGTTCATCAACAGTGCAAACTTCTGCTGCATCAAATTCTGAAAATGCTAAGAAGACTTCTACAGATTCTTCATTTAAAGATGAGATGAAAAATATTTCTGAATCTAAAAAAGATGAAGATAAAACTATCGATAAATCTGATGATAAAGTTAATTCTGTTGATTCTAATAATGAATCTGAAAATGTCGCATCAAAAGATAAAGATGGGGATGATAATTTGTCCTTGTCCGGTGCTGCAGTTGAAAATGTCAACCGTTCTGATATGACTAGATTGAATGCCCTTAATTCGTTAAATAATGCAAATGCAATGCTATCTAACGATATTTCGCAAGTGGCTAAATTGAATGAAATGTCTTCTGTTTCGAAAGCTGCAAATGTTGGAACTGTTTTTAATTTTGGGCTTTCAGACACTAGTGCAAAAAATACTATATCTATGACTCAAAGTGATGCTCAATTTTTTATAAACCTCACACAGAATAATGAAACAAATATCTCTACTCAAAATGTTGTGGCACAGGCTCAATCAATGTTGAATAGCGGGGCTGAAGCTGCAGAAGTAAAACAGAATGTTCAGGTTTCTCAAACTCTGTTAAATGCAATAACTCAGGCAAGAGAAAATAATCAACCTCTAAGAATTGATTTTGATCAGAATGTTTCAGTTATCCTTAGAGTTGGTAAAGATGGTGCAGTTGCTGCTCATTTTATACCTGGGGATAAAGCTGTAGAGCAGTATTTGAGAAATAATATTGATAATCTGAAAGCTACTTTTAGTGATAATGATTTGCCGTATACAGATTTATCATATTCAAACAGCAGCAAACAGCAAAATGAAAGAAGAAGACAAAATAAGCAACAAGGAGAATAAATATGAATGATGCTTTTATCACAGCATTAAATACCCAATATGCAACAGTAAACTGGATGGATGTTATTGCTGATAATATGACAAATGTTTATACACCAGGTTTTAAAGAAAAGCAGGTTAATTTTAAAACTTTCCTTGGCGGTGCTATAAACGATGACTATGCAAAGAAAATGAGTCAGGGTAAATCTACTCCGGGGACTTCAAATGACAATGTATTTTTGGAAGGTAAAGGCTTTTTCTTGACTAAAACACCTGAAGGACGCAGTGTTTATACAAGACTTGGTGAATTTACCTTTGATGGTGAAGGTGTATATCGAGCTAAAAATGGTAATACAGTTCAAGGATATATCTTGAATGATAAAGGTGAAATTATGCAGGGTACGAAAGCTATAAGTGCTGATTTATATCAAGAAACCGCATTAAAAGGCGGAGCTCTTGATGTTCCTACCACAAGTATTAAGATGTGGATTGATCCTAATAATGGTAAATATTTGGGTAAGTATGATGAGTATGAAATAAAAAATGATGGAACAATAGTTGGTAAAGCTGAAAGCGGAAAAAAAGTCGTTCCTTTATATAGAATTACAACAAGAAACTTCCATAATGCTGCAGGTTTGTATGAATATAAAGATGGACAATTCCTGGAAACAGAAGAATCCGGAAAACCTGTACTTGGCTGCGGAGAAATTCGTTCAGGTTTGATTGAATTATCAAATGCTGATTTCAAGGGTAATATTTCTTATTATCAAATGGCAAAAATGCAAATGGAAGTTGTAAATAAACTAATTTCTTCTAATAAAGATTTGTTACAACAGGCTATGCAGCTGGTAAGCAGTTCTTAGTACTTGATTTTAATAATGTTAAACTCCATTTTAAGAGGCTATATGCCTCTTTTTTTATAGATACCAGTGTAATAATATTTACTTTTTGGACAAAAACTTGTACAATATAAAAAGACAGTTTTGTTTTAGAATAGATGAGGTGTTTATTATGGAAAATTTAAAAGTTGCAATTGGTTCTGATCATGGCGGATTCCGTTACAAAGAAAGCATTATGGACTATTTAAAAGCTAGAAATATTGAATTTGTTGATGTAGGAACCCATACTCCGGAATCTTGCGACTACCCTGAAATAGCAAGAAAGGTTGCTGAAAAAGTTATATCAGGCGAAGTTAATAGAGGTATTCTAATCTGCGGTACCGGCATAGGGATGTCACTTGCCGCAAACAAAGTTCATGGAATTCGTGCAGCACTATGCGGCGATACATATTCTGCCCGCGTTTCAAGAGCTCATAATAATGCAAATGTACTTTGTCTTGGCGAAAGAGTTATTGGCGAGCACCTTGCTTTAGACATCGTTGATATTTGGCTAAAAACAGGTTTTGAAGGCGGCAGGCACAAACGCCGTGTTGACATGATTGAATAGAAAGGTAAGACATTGAAAGATTTAGATTCACACAATTTTGCATGTATAATTGCACAATTTTTAGATGACAAATTGGCAAAGGATATTACAATTTTAAATATAAGTAATGTTTCATCATTGGCTGATTACTTTGTTATAGCTACAGGCGATTCAACACCACAGGTAAAAGCCCTGATGGAAACAACAAAAGATAAGGTCAAAACTGAATTCTCAAGACTTCCTGTAAGACAGGAGAATGATGCAAAAAATCGCTGGAATTTAATAGACTACGGAGATGTTGTTGTTCATATTCTGCATAAAGAAGAACGTGAAACTTATGCAATTGAAAAATTTTGGAGCCACGCATACAGTGTACTGGAAGACGAATGGCGTGAAGTTGCAAAAGATTACAGTGAATATAAAAAATAAATTATCAAATTTTCACTAGGGAGTCTAATGTCATTCCGAACTTGTTGCGGAATCAATAGCGATAAGTCTCTGAACAGTACATAGGGGCTGAAAATAAAAAGCAGGTATTTATATCATACCTGCTTTTTGTCATGATAAAATAAAACTTTATTAAATAATTTAAACTTTTGATTTTAAGCAATCTTCAAGAGAAGAAATCATTGCATTTTTAAATCTGTTGCATTCAGCCTCGTTATTCGCCTCAAAACGAAGAGTAAATACCGGCTCGGTATTACTTTGTCTAATCAGAGCAAAACCACCCTTAAAAACGATTCTCATACCGTCTAAGGTAACAATTTCTTTTATTTCAGAACCGAACATTTCTGGATTACTTTTAACCTTTTCTTTTATTGCTTCTAAAACTTCTTTTTTTAGATGATTTGGACATGGAAAACGAACTTCATCGCTTGTATAAACTTTAGTAAATGGCTCGAGTAATGTTTCTATTTTAAATTCAGGATTAACCTTTTTATTTTTAGCTATGATTTCAATCATTCTGCAGCCCGCATATACAGCATCATCAAACCCGTAGTATCTGTCTTTAAAGAATGTATGACCGCTCATTTCACCGCCTAATAAAGCATTTGTTTCTTTCATTTTTTCTTTGATGTAACCATGGCCTGTTTTGCACATAACAGCTCTGGCACCGGATTCGTTTATAGTGTCGTATAATACTTGGGAGCACTTTACCTCCGATACAACAGTCAAGTTTGTGCCCAGAGTATTAATCATATCAAGTGCATATATTAAAAGTAATTTATCACCGGTTAAAGGATTGCCATTTGTATCAACTACACCAATTCTGTCGCTGTCGCCGTCATAAGCAATTCCAACATCAGCTTTGTTTTTGAGAACAATTTCGGATAGAGTTTTAAGTGTTTTTAAATCACTTGGATTCGGATGATGGTTAGGAAATTCTCCATTTGGCTCAGAGAATAATTCAATAACTTCACAGCCTAATTCTCGGTATAATTGCGGACCAACTATGCCGCCTGTCGCATTTGCACTGTCAACAACAACTTTTACACCTTTACCTATATCACCGAATTTTTCTTTCATTTCAGCTATATATTCAGGAACAATTTCTGTTGAAAAGTCTTTCTCTTCGATGTTTTCTGGTATATTTTTCCAATTTTCAAATGTTATTTCTTTAACTTCTTTAATCTGTTTTTCATTTAAAGTTTGTCTTGAATAAGTCATTTTTAATCCGTTGTATTCTTTAGGATTGTGGCTTGCTGTAATAATCATTGCCCCATCAAGATTGTGTGCAACCTCTGAATAGTAGCCGATTGGAGTTGGTGCAAGACCTAAATCTTCTATATTTTTAACTCCGCTGTCGCATAATCCGCCAATTAATGCTTTTTTCAAGGATGGAGAATGCAGTCTGGCATCCATGCAAACACTTATTTTTAAATCTTTAGCCGCTTTGCCGGAATTATTTTCAAGCCATTTTACATATCCGCTACCAGTATTGTAAAATAATTCTTCTGTAATATCTTCGTTATAAATACCACGAATATCATTTTTGCCAAACGCGTGTTCATATCTTTGCATAATTCACATCTCCCAATCTTTATTCTATAATTAAATCATACCATGAAAAATTTCCTAGAAAAATTTGTTAATAAACAATGTTGTGCAGCATGGATTTTTATTTTGCCTGCAATTTTGGGTACTTTAATTTTTATAATAATTCCGGTAATATGTTCTTTTGGCTTAAGTTTTACAAAGTGGGATTTACTTAACTCAATTGAATTTGTAGGATTATCTAATTATACCGGGCTTTTTAAAAACGGACTTTTTTATAAAATTCTGGGTAATACTGTTGTTTTTGCCCTTTCAACATCAATACTGGGGGTTATAATTCCACTGATTCTTGCCTCAATATTAAATACTACAATAAGAGGGAGTGAATTTTATAAAACTGCATATTTTCTACCGTTCATTACTCCTATGGTAGTAATAGGAATTATATGGACATGGATATTTGATCCGAATATCGGGCTTTTAAATCAAGTGTTACATATTCATATAAACTGGCTGTATGATTCAAAATTTGCCATGCCTGCTTTAATTATTGTTTCTGTCTGGAAGCTAATAGGATATAATATGATAATTTTTCTGTCATCCCTGAGTGCGATATCTCAAAGTCTGTTTGAAGCTGCAGAAATTGATGGCGCAAACGCTTTTCAGACCTTTAAAAATGTGACAATACCTCTTCTTTCACCAACTATATTTTTTGTCGTTATAATCACTGCTATAAGCTCTTTTCAGGTATTTGATTTAATATATTTGATGACTGAGGGCGGGCCATTTGACAGTACAAATGTATTGGTGTATGCAATTTATAAAAATGCTTTTGAATATTTCAATGTTGGAAAAGCAAGTGCTATTGCTTATGTTTTATTTGTTGTAATTCTTGTTTTAACTTTAATTCAATGGAAATTAAGAAAAAAACTTGTATATATAGAAGAATAAAACCTAATATCTAAACGATACATACTTATAATATACTGTTAAAATTTCTTAATCAAACTGTTAAATTATTAAAGATAAGTATCTAATCTGCCGTATATGTATTTGTAATAGTTAATACATTGAATACGGGGTGTGTATACAGTATGTATGAAGAATTGCTTAGAAAACAGATAATTATTGAATTGAAAAATTTAATCAAAAAAGCAGAAAATTTAGATGAAGATAGAGATTCATATTGCGAATTTATGAAAGGAATGATTTTAAACACTTACAGTACTAATTAGTCATTTGTGTAATGTAATTTTATCCCGAACATATTAGATTGTAGTTATGAAAATAGTTATAATCGGTGGTGTGGCTGCCGGAGCAAAGGCAGCGGCTAAAATTAAAAGATTACTTCCTGATGCTACAGTAGAAATTTATACTGATGATACTCATGTATCATATTCTTCATGCGGTTTACCTTACTACATTGAAGGAAATTTTACTGATTACAGAGCTTTACTGGTTCGTTCGGTTGAAGAATTTAAAGCATCTGGCATCGATGTTTTTCTTGAGTCAAAAGTCGAAAAAATTCTTGTTCAACAGCAGCAAATTCTTGTTTGCCGTAAAAATAATACAGCATTGCTGGTTGATTATGACAAATTGATTATTGCTACTGGTGCAAGACCATTTATTCCAAATATTAAAGGAGTACATGATTTTGAGAATGTATATGCTCTAAGAAAAATAGAAGATGGCATTAATATTCGCGAAAAAATGCTTCAATCAAAGCATGCAACAATTATAGGCAGCGGGTTTATCGGGCTTGAACTATTAGAAGCGTTTGTTAAAAATGGATTAAATGTTATTGTGCTGGAGCGCAACAATAGAATTATGTCTTCTTTTGATGCTGATATGTCAGATTTAATTCAAAAACGTTTAGAAGCATATGAGCCTAAAAATTTTCAAATTTTTACAGGTGAGACCGTAGTTGAGCTATTGGGTGATGGAAAACAGGCTTCCATTGTCAAAACACTTTCAGGTAAAGAATTTGCCACTGATATGGTAGTAATTTGTTCCGGAGTTACTCCGAATGCTGAACTGGCAAGAGAAGCTGGCATTGAAATCGGGCGAACAGGAGCTATTAAAGTTAATAAATTGATGCAGACTTCGGCTGCCAACATTTATGCTTGTGGTGATTGTACAGAAGAAAGACACTTGATAAGCGGTCAGAGTGTCTGGATTCCATTAGGTTCTACTGCAAATAAAGAGGGGCGCTGTGCTGCATTGAATGCCGCAGGTATTTATACAGAATTTGATGGAGTACTAGGTTCAGCGGTTTCCAGATGTTTGAATACAACGATGTCTATGACAGGTTTAACTGAAAATGAAGCTATAGAATTTGGATATACCCCGGTTTCCGCAACGGTTTCAAAAACAGATAAAGTTGCCTATATGCCGGATGTTGGTGATATTACTCTAAAGGTGCTTGCTGATAAAGTTACAGGTTTACTTCTCGGGGCACAGGCTATAGGGTCTCTTGGAGCTGATAAAAGAATAAACGCAGTAGCAACTGCGTTATTAGGTCATTTGACGGTAGCAGAATTTAGCAGAAATGATTTTACATATTCTCCACCATATTCTACTACCATCGATCCACTGCTCAACGCAATGGAAATATTATGTAAAAAAATTGCTAAACCTTGTTAGATATTTTCTTTTTTATAAATTTGGCTACGGCTTCCCCCATAGAAAAGCAGCTTGCCTGCACTCTAAGAGCTCCTTGAGCCATGTAATCTGCTGAAATTCCGCGACCTACAATGAATAGATTATCATAATCATGTGCCATAAGACTTTCTATAGGCAGCTGATATTCACCCGTTTGCTCTAAAGTTGAGGAGTTTTTTGTTTTTCTGTGGACATCTACGGGATAATTTGAGATAACCGCAGGATTTTTAAATTTTTTACCGGATTTTAGGTCATCAATTGTATAAATGTATTTACCTTTGATTCTGTTTGAAACTCTTATCCCCAGAGTATCAGCAATATTTGAAATATATGCATTTTCAAATCCCGGAAAATATGCTTTACAAAAATTTGAGAGTCGTAAAATGCTTTCTCTGCCTTCGATTAATGCCTTAGTTGTATCCTTAACGAGGTTTGGATTGAGACTTTCAGCGATTCTAGGACAGTTAAAAGCAAGAGTATCAGGCATTCCAGCGACAGTGAATATCTGAAAATAGTTCCTGTCAGTATCTTTTAGTATGTTTTTGTTAACTGCATCGTCAAAATAAGGGGCTAAAGCCCACTGTTTATCAGTATCCCAGGTATATGCTGTAGATAAATGTATAGTGTTGTCAATGTATTCAACGGATGTAACATTTCTATCATTATCAATCTTTAGGAGCCAATCTGAAAATTGTTTCAAATCTACTCCACCCATCATAAAGCGTAAACTCATAGGTTGATAATCAGAATCCATTTTTAGAAATTCGCAATTAATTTTATTCGCAAAATCACAATTACCGGTTGCATCTACAACGTACTTCGCTTCGATATATACCGATAAATCTTCAAGTTCTCCATGCAGTACGTTATTAGTATCTACCGTTTCGTTATATACAGATAAAATTTCTTCGTTTGTTGTTAATGAAATAATTTTATGTTTGTCCACTTCTGCATCAATAACTTCAGCATGAAATCTTATATCAACCCCTGCATCTTGCAGCATTTTATCCAGTACTATTTTCATTAACTCAGGATTAAACCAGCCAGGGTTGTCTTGATATGTCACTTGTCCGCCTACTGCTTTTAATTCCTTAATTAGTGTTTTATAAAAATCTGTATTTATCTGATGTTCACCTGATTTCATAACCGGAACAACAAGCCCTGAGGTTATTGTTCCGCCCAAATGCATGCCGCGCTCAAGTAGAAGTGTTTTTAGACCTAATCTGGCACTGGTATATGCAGCAGCACATCCTGAAGTGCCGCCTCCTATAACTACTATATCGTAGAGCATTTTCCCTCCTTGTAAATTTTTTCGTAGTGAGAGCGTGATATTCTTGAACTGTTTTTTTGCTCAAATTTTCTTTGCACGATAATAGCCTCATTTTGCGCAGCTAAACTTTCGTCACGATAAAATATACCTGCAGATGTTTTTATAAGCCCTAAATCGTATTCTGAAAGGGGTAGTTTAATTAGCTCCTTGGATTTAGAAGCTACAGTCCCTGTTATTCGTTGTTCTCTTTCATTATATATATAACCTACATAGAAATTAGCTTCAATCATAGCACTCTTAACAGCAGTTGAAGTCGAGTAGGTTAGTATTATCCCGTCGGGTTCAAGATGATTGTAAAGAGCTTTGAAAAAATCATACGTCCAGAGACAAGGGCACTTAGATGGTGTGAATGCATCTAAAAAAATTAAATTGTAAGTTTGATTATCCTCTTTTATTATTTTTCTTGCGTCATCATTTTTTAGTTCAAATTTAATATCTTGCAAATTATAGGCTTTTAAGACTTTTTTATAACAGGTAGTTATATACTTATAATATATATTATGTAAAAAGG
Organism: uncultured bacterium; assembly: GCA_958366705.1. Taxonomy (GTDB): domain Bacteria; phylum Cyanobacteriota; class Vampirovibrionia; order Gastranaerophilales; family Gastranaerophilaceae; genus Zag111. Next base: position 91,305 of record CATXCB010000003.1, on the reverse strand, counting down.
CGAGTTTATGACTTGAGGACGATGAACAAGTCATCCTGTTTTTATAACTATTAAATATGCCCCTAATTTTAGGGTCAAAATATTTATCGAATTCCTTTGATTCCAATATTGAAATTACATCTTTATTTTCAAAAATTTCAGGATTATTTTGGAGTATTTTTTCCAAAATCAGGTAATTAACTAATTTATTAATCTTTGGGCGATTATTTGATTTATGAGTATTTAAAAATTTATCAATTTTGTTGTATTTAAAATTAAGCTCATCATTTTTGAAATTTTTTTGACCAGTTTTTATAAATGGTGATAAAAATGATAAATTTTTATCAGTGTCAATAGCTTTTATATAAATTTTCGGTTTCTCTTCATTTGAAATATTATTTGTATGTATCGACCAGTTATATGTAGTCAATTGTGTAATATTTTTTATGAATTCTTTGGCTCTTTTGTGTACGATGTTATTTGTATCTATCGCTTCGATATGTGTTATTGTAGTAATATTATTTTTTGAAAAAATTTTTCGACTTTGATTTTCAAAAAAAAGATAATTTAAAAAACTTTTTGAATTATAACCAATACCATAGCAAATATCTAAAATTTTAATAGAATCTTTCTTCAACAGTTTTTCAAAATCAATGGGATATACAAATTTTTCGTATGCTTCTGTGAGCGCACCGCACGCGCTATGGTATATATCATCAAATTCTGTGTTATACAGCCCTACAGAGCCATCGTTTGTAAAATACGGGTGAAATTTATACATATTCTTATTATAGAGCCCTTTTTAGATATGACAAATTATTTAAATATCTTATTATAAATGGTATTTTTTGCTGTTTTTGTTATAATAAGGCTGAAAGGTAGAGGTAAGATTAAGATTATGAAAGTTAGTGTAAAAGTACCTGCAACAACCGCTAATATCGGGCCGGGATTTGATTGTCTGGGTATGGCTTTGCCAATATATAATACTATTACTATTGAGGAAACTGTATTGCCGGGTACCGGTATTGAAATTAATGTAATAGCTGAGGATAGCGCGATTGACGAGCTATCACTTGAGCACATTCCATTAGATGAAAATAGTCTTGTATATAAGGCTGTTGAATTGTTATATAATTCTATCGGGCAAACACCGAGTGAGCTTAAAATAAATATCCATTCAAGTATTCCGGTTGCCAGGGGGCTTGGCAGCAGTGCTTCTGTTATTGTAGGTGCCTTGATAGCCGCAAATGAATTATTGGGCAGACCAGCTGATGATGTTGCACTTTTAACAATTGCCTGTGAACTTGAAGGACATCCTGATAATATTACTCCTGCAATTGTAGGCGGGCTTGTTATTTCCTCACAGGAAGATGATGGTTCTGTAGTTTACAGAAAACTGGATTGGCCTGAAGAGTGGGCTGTAACTGTTTGCGTGCCTGATTTTGAACTTTCAACTGATATTGCCCGTTCCGTGCTACCTAAAGAAGTTCCAATGGGTGATGCTATTTTTAATGCAAAACGTTTAGCCATGTTTGTTGAAGCGGTTCACACTAAAGATTCTGAATTGATGAAGCTTGCCTTGCAAGATAGATTGCATCAGCCTTACAGAATGAAATTAATGCCCGGACTAGACAAAATTATGGAAAATTTAAAACATATTGAGAGTGTTCTGGGCTGCGTTATCAGCGGTGCAGGTTCTTCCATTCTTGTTATATCACAGAAGAATGATTTAGATAAAATTAGAAGTATCGTCAAAGATACCTGGGAAAGTCAAAATATTAAAACGGATATCAAAACTCTTAATATAGAGCAATCAGGTGCTCAAATTTTATCAAACGAAGATTAGTAATCTGTATTGGAAAAAATACTAATATAAATTTTAAAAATATCCTCCATAATATCTCTGAACTGATAATGGAGGGTATTTTTATGAAGGTTAGTATTTTGGATTCCTGTGTAGGGTGCGGTGCATGCGCAATTATCAATCCTGAAGTCTTTGATATGAAAGGTAATAAAGCACTTGTAAATTCTGCAAATATAGATAAAACTGAAGATTTGTGTATTGATGCCGCTATAAGCTGTCCGGTCAATGCAATTGAAATAGATGAATATTAAATTCTGTAAACCTCTAAAATGTAGATATAGCTAGAAAGAATTGTTCAAATGAAAAATTTGAGCAATTTCTTTTATGAAAAAATCTTAAATAATATATAAGGTTAATGAATTAAGTGTAGATTTTGAAAGGTGGTTATTTATGTCAACAATTAATTATGCTGGTCCTATTGCGGTTATGGTAGATGGAACAAAAGGAAGTTTAACAAATAGAGCAGAATGCGCAAAAGAGCATTTTAAAAATAATTTAAAAGCAAATCTTAACTATGCATTAATTGGTACTACTGCGGGAGCTGCAATTGCTTTTCCTAAGCACACAAATAAAGTTGCAGCAAAAGTTGGTACTACATTTGGAAATGTATTAAGTAAAATGGGCACAAAAATTGCAAATAGTAAAATTGCCCAAACAATTATCAAACATCCTGCAAAAGCTGGTAAATTTGCATTTTTAGCAGTTGGTCTCGGATATTTAATGAACACAATACAGAAACACGCATTCAAAGCCGGTCAAATTGATCAGAAATACACTGATGCTGCAGCTATTGAATCCCATACAAAAAATGTTATTTTAGCCTAACTGTTGGTAAAATAATTATATAAAAAGACGCATAGTTTATTTATGCGTCTTTCTCAAATGTAATACTGACTTTTAATTCTGTATCTGACAGGTCAATTATTGCCCATCTTATGATATTGCCATATTTATTCTGCAATTCATCTTCAATACATTTAGTATTCAGTTGTACAGGCTTTTTTATGATTGCAGTGTCTGAAATAATTTGTTTTGGCATAGTAATATCCATTTACTCAACAGTCACTGATTTTGCAAGGTTTCTAGGCTGGTCAACATCCTTTCCTAAAAATTCTGCAATATAATATGCAACAAGCTGTAACGGTATCATCGCAACAATTGGCGAAAGAACCTCAATCACATCAGGGACATGAATAATATAATCAAATAAATCATCCAATTTTGTATCTGTAGAATTTGTTAAAGCAATCATTCGCGCATTTCGAGCTTTTGCCTCTTCGCTGTTTGACAACAGTTTTTCATAAACAGAACCTTTCATTAAAATTGAAAGAACAGGCATTGTTTCATCAAGCATTGCAATAGGACCGTGCTTTAATTCTCCGGCTGGATAACCTGTTGCATTTATATAACTGATTTCTTTTAATTTTAACGCTCCTTCTAACGCTGTCGGGTAATTTATACCTCTTGCAATATAGATAAAATCTCGCGTATTTGCGTATTTTCTTGCGCATGCTTGAATATTTTCTTTGTTGGCAAGGATTTGCTCAATTTTTTGAGGCAATAAAAGCATTTCGCCTTTTAAATTCTTTAATTCAGAAAGAGCCATTGTTCCTTTTACTTCCGCCATATACAATGCAAGTAAATATATTGACGTTAACTGAGCTATATAAGATTTTGTAGCCGCGACAGAAACTTCTATGCCTGCACTAACAGGAATCAAGCTGTCAGCTTCTCTTGCCATTGCACTGTCAGGTCTGTTTGTAATAATGAGAATATGAGAACCTCTTGTTTTTGATTGTTTAATCGCGGTTAGCGTATCTGCGGTTTCACCTGATTGAGAAACTCCAATTACAAGAGTATGCTCATCTGTAACTGTTTTTCTGTAAATATATTCACTGGAGGCTTCAACATCAACAGGAATACCGCAAAAATCTTCAATAATATATTTGCCTATCATCGCAGCATGAAGTGATGTTCCACAGGCGATAATTTGTATTCTGTTTAAATTTTTCAAAGTCTCCTTGGTTAATTTGACTTCATTCAGCACAATAGGAGAATCTGATGTATGAAGTTTTCCAACAAGAATATTTCTTATAACATCCGGCTGTTCATGGATTTCTTTTAGCATAAAATGTTTGTAGCCCATTTTACTTAACGCAACCGGCTCCCAAGGTAAAACTTCTATTTTTGGTGTAATTTCATTACCATCTTTATCTTCAAGTTTTATTGAAGATGGAGTCAGAGTTCCTACCTGATTATCAGTAAGGTAAATAGCCTTTTTAGTGTGTTTGATAATTGCTGGGACATCAGAAGCCACATAGTATTCATTTTCACCAACACCAATAAGCAGTGGTGCGTTTCGTTTTGTTACAACAAGTTTGTCAGGTTCATCATTGTGCATTATACAAAGTGCATATGCTCCTTGTATCTCTTTTACGGCTTCTTGTACAGCTAAGGTTAAATCTTTAACTTCTGCATATTTTTGAGCTACTAGATGAGCAACAGTTTCTGTATCAGTCTGAGAACGGAATTCACAGCCCTTAGCTTCTAGCGTAGCCTTTAACTCTTTATAGTTTTCGATAATCCCATTATGCACAACAACAAGCTTACCGCAGTTACATGTATGCGGGTGAGCATTCACAATAGATGGAGCTCCGTGAGTTGCCCATCTTATATGCCCTATACCTGTTGTTGATTTTGATAATTCGTAAGCATGTGAAGATAATTCTTCTCTAAGGTTTTTTAGTTTCCCCTCAGCCTTATAAACTTTTATAGAATCCGAACATTTAACAGCAATACCTGAAGAGTCATAACCTCTGTATTCCAGCTGTTCTAGTCCGTCCAATAATATATCAACAACCGGTTTTTTACCAACATATCCGACAATACCACACATATTGTATCTCTCCTTAAAATGACTACAATATATATGGTATCATCAAAATAATAAGATTTTTATAACTTAATATATTTTTTACATGTTAATTTAGGATTTGAACACCAGCACCGGTCATCGTTGGTCTGTAGCTATTCTGGTATCCCCATCCGCGGGTTCCAGAATAACTGTTATCAAAACCAGGTGCAAAACCATTCAATATATGCGAACCTATTGATGGTGTAAATCCTGTTGGTCTGCCTATAAAGTTGTTATAAAGTCTGTCTCGAAATGATGTCGGGTTGTAGTAGTTATTAAATCCGGCACGCCTTGTGTTGTAGTAATTACCATAATTATTCGCCATGTATGCCCGATTTGATTTGTTCTGGTATTGTGATAGGACATTATTCATTCTTTGCGCAATATTCTTTGTTGAATAAGTTTTATTAAATAATCTGTGTTCTATTCTGTTGAGTCTAACTGCATTATTGTCATTTCTGTAAGTTTTTCCAAATAATGAATCCTCAACTCTGGATAAATCTGTGTCATACGGGTTATCTTGTGCATTAGAACCATAATACGGCTGATTCTCATAATGCATAATGTCCGCATTTGCACTGTTTAAATTAAGCAGCATGCAAAGTGATATTAAACATGTAGTCATAATAAATTTGTTCATTGCTCACCTCTTTATTCTAGAGTATAGTATTATACTTGTTTATTTATTTTATTCCTCTGCCGGTCTATCTTAACAATTAGCCAAGTTTATCAAATAGTGCTAATATAAAAATGTTATGAAAAATAAAGATAGAAAAAAGAGAGTAATTGCATACTTGCATACCCACTGGGATAGAGAGTGGTATAGAGAATTTGAAGTTTTCAGACTCAGATTATTAAGAGTTTTTGATAATGTTTTGAATTTGCTTGCAACTGACAAAATTCCATCATTTTATTTTGATGGTCAGGTTGCAGCGCTGTTAGATTATCTGGAGTTCAGACCGGAAAAAGAAGAATTTGTAAGAACCTTAATAAAAGAGAAAAAATTATTTATTGGGCCATTTTACTGTTTGGTTGATGAGTTTTTAACTGACGGGATTTGCTTTAGAAAAAATCTTGAAATAGGGCTTAATATTGCGCGCGAATTCGGATGTGAAGATTTTATTGGGTATTTTGCTGATACTTTCGGACATAGTAAAAATATCCCTGCAATTTTAAAAGAAAATGATATTGACAACGCTATTGTCTGGCGTGGATGCAAACATGATTTGCCGTCTGAATTTATTTTTAATGGTGTGAATACTGTAAACCTTATCCGCGGATATTTTATGGATATTTTTTCTTCGAATAAATCCTTAGAAGAGAAAGCAAATTTTATAAAAGATAATTTAGATAAAATTGCAAAAAAATCAAGTAATACTCTATTATTACCTATTGGAGCCGATCATTTAGGAGTTCCAGAGAATATTGCAGAACAAATAGATATAGTTAACTCATATTTAGATGATTATGAAATTGTTCTGGGTTCTCCTTTTGATTATTTTGACGCAGTTACCTTTAAAACAAAATATGATGATGAGCTTCGTGACAATTCCGAAACATTTATATTGCAAGGCTGTTATTCAGCAAGGACAAAATTAAAACAGCTGAATACTGAATGTTCATACAAACTTGATTTAGCAAATAAATTGCAGCTTAATTTTGGAAGTAAATATGAACCTGCTATTGAATATGCATACAAGTTATTATTACAGAATCAAGCACATGACAGTATTTGCGGCTGTTCTACAGATATGGTGCATAATGAAAATATTACAAGATATAATAAGATTCTGCAAATAGCAAATACTGTAATTGAAGAAATCAGGTTAACTCAGCCTAAAAACCTCTCTATTACATTCAAGTATCTGGATAAATATAAACTTTTAGAGGTGGAAAGAACTGAGATTGAAGATAATTCTCAAGTTGTTGCTAAGCGAAAAGGTTTTTCAACAGAGTTACTTCATGACACCGGTAAAATCCCTGTAACTGAAGATTACACAACTATTTACACTTTATTAAAGGAATTTAATGTAAGCAAGGCAACTTCTGATTTGGCGGTGGATAATACAAACTTATTTAATTCACAAATTCGTATTGTAATAGAAGATGGGCAGCTTAATGTTTATGATAGAGCCAAATGCTATAAGAATTTTATCGAATTTGTAAGATACAAAGATAAAGGAGATACATATAATTTTGGACCGGTTGAAGATGACATATGTGAAATTGCTAAAATTAAATCAGCAAGAGTACTTATGGATGGCCCATTGCGTTGTACATTTAGAATAACAACGTCATTTTTCAATGTTGATGTCTCATTGAACAAGAAGTCTAAACTTCTTAATTTCAAAATCAAATGGCCAAATTTATTAACAAATAGATTGTGGCAGGTAAGATTTAATCTTGATAAAAAGATTTCAGAAACTCAATCTGAAGATATGAATTTGCTTGTAAAACGAAAATTTAATTCTGATTACGATATAAGAAAAAATCTTCCTACAGAAAGAGGACATGAAGTTCCAACAAATACTGCGCCAATGCAAAGATTTGTTTGGGCTAACGGCTTTGGAGTTATAACTCACGGGCTTACTGAATATGAAGTGTATAAAAATTCTTTATCAGTAACGCTTTTAAGAAGTACCGGAGTTATTTCAAATCCTAAAAATCCTGCAAGAACCACTCCGGCTGGGCCACCTATTGAGGTTCCGGGAGCACAGCAGCTCGGTGAAAATACTGCGGAGTTTTCTATCGGCTTTTTTGATATCAAAGATTGGGCAACTTATGTGGAAGAAGTATATCCGCAAACAATTATTTTCTAAAACAAAAAGCGGTCTTTATGACCGCTTTCAATTTAAATAATCTATCCTATCCTTTTTCCTTAGTATTCTTTCTCTATTTTCCTATTGATTATCCAGCAACTTTTGATATAAAATTAGCGACTTCAAGAAATGAATCTTTTACAAATTCTCTGGCTAAAACACTCACCGGTCTGTTCTCAATACAGTCAAAAACATAATATATAGGATCCTGTGAGTTATTAAATCTCATTCTTCTGTCTTTATTTTCTAAATATTTGAATTCCTCAACAGATTTTCTTCTTCGATGCTGAGGTTTTATCATTGTTCCAAATGCTTGTCCTGATGTGGCTAACATAATTCTTTGCTCTTTCTCTTCTTTGTTATATCTTACATATATATAAAGTAGATATTCACAAAATAATTGCTTTTTTGACAATGTATTTGTTAACAAAACTTAACTAATTTATTAAATTAACTGTTTCCTCAGCATTTACAATGTTTTTGCCGATAGCTTTTTCCAATTGAGCTCTTGCAGAATTATATTCATATAGTGCAGCATAATAAGTAAGTTGAGCCTGCTCATAAGTATTTTCAGCATCTTTTAATTCCGTAGGAGAAGCTTCCCCTACTCTATATCTGCCATATGAAAGCTCATAATTTTCTTTTGACTGTTTTACCTGCAATATTGCAACTGGCAGTTGATTGCGTTTTTCATCTACTTTCAGGTAAGCATTTTGAATTTCTAAGTATATTGAATTTTGAGTATTCTTTGCATTCGCAAGTTCCCTGTCATATATATATTTTGCTTCTTTTATTTCATTTCTTATCAACATTGCATTTATCGTAGGAAATATCAAATACCCGCCAATATTGTAACCATAATTAGAATTCCAGGATTTACCACCTCGTTGATATTGACCTTCAAATGAAAGAGTCGGATAAAAAGATTTTTTAGCCAATTTAACTGTTTGATTTGCTTCTTCAACTTTAATTTCGGCTAATCTAAGTTCAGGACGTGCTTCTCTGGCTATATCAATTGACTGTTCAAAGGTCAAATTAACAGGTTGGTATTTGAGCCTGTCGGTAACATCATATTTTTCAATATACGGCACCCCCATAACATTATTTAACTTTGCAATAGCGAGATTAACAGCATTTTCAGCCTGAATAAGCCGCAATTTTGCACTGCTTAAATTAGTTTCTGCAATGGTTACATCAACTTTCGGATTCATGCCTATTTCATATAAAGCTTTAGCTTGATTGTAAAATAACTGAAATTTATCCACTGTATCCTGTGCAACACGTCTGCTTTCATAGGCATATAACAAGTTATAATATGCATTTTTTGTTTGATAAATTACATCGTTAACAACAGCTTCAAATGTTTTTTTATAAGCATCATAATCAAGTCTTTTAATAGTTGCCTGATTTTGAGTAACACCAAAGTCATACAACATTTGCTGCAAAGTTACCTGTCCTGCCAGATAATAGTTAAATTCTAAATTTTGTCCTAACGCATCAGATAATTGCAGTTGTCTGAGGTGAGTATAACTTGTTTGCCATGAAAAACTTGGGAAATAATTAGACCAAACTTGTTTAATACGGGCATCAGAGGCTAATATATCCTGAAAAGCCGCATTAATTTGCGGATTGTTACCAAGTGCAAGTTTGATACAATTATCAAGAGTCATATCAATATTCTTTTCAACGGAGCCAGATATAACAAAATCGGCATTGACTTCAATATCCGGTAATACATTATCTGACATTGGAAATTCATTTGTATTTATTGTATTTCCTAAATCTGATGAAAATGTAGGAAGAGCAAATGCTAATGTCATTATCAGGGTAATAAATAGTTTATTCATTTTTCTTTTTTTCCTTCATTTCATGAATTTTACTCGCAAAATTAACTTTGAAATTTTCAATCATAACGTAGAAAGCCGGTACTAAAAAAGTCCCTATAAAAGCAACAGCCATCATCCCGCCAAATACAGTCATACCAACTGAATGTCTTGAGGCTGCACCGGCTCCGGATGCAAACACCAGCGGTAATAATCCTAAGATAAAAGCTATATTAGTCATCATAACAGCTCTAAATCTCAATTTTGCAGCTTGAAGAGCAGCTTCTTTTATTGGCAATCCCTCTTGATGTGCATCTTTTGCAAATTCAACAATCAAAATTGCCTGTTTTGTACTTAAACCAATTAACATTACAAGTCCGATTTGAGAATATATATCAAGAGCATAACCGGATACATACTGGAATAATAATGCACCAACAAGTGCAACCGGTGTAATAAGAAGAACGGTAATAGGCAGCAGCCAGCTTTCGTATAAACCTACAAGAAATAAAAATACAAAAACCAGTGACATCGCAAGTATTGGACCTATTTGACCACTTGATTGTTTTTCCTGCAAAGAGGTTCCTGACCATGCATAGCCCATATCCTGCGGTAGAGTTTTATCTGAAATTGTTTCCATCATTTTTATAGCCTGACCGGAACTTACACCGGCTCTGGTGTTACCGTTAATAGTAATTGCAGGATACATATTAAATCTTGTTCTAATATAAGGTCCAACGATATTTTTTGTCTTTATAACAGCAGATAAAGGAACCATTCTACCTGTTTTATTTTTTACATATATTTTATCTAAATCAGAAATTTTTGATCTGTATTCAGAATCTGCCTGCAAATATACACGATAAACTCGTCCGTATTTATTGAAATCATTTACATAGGATTTTGCAAAATAAGCTGCTATAGCATTATAAACTTCGGCAATTTCTACCCCCTGAGCCATAGCTTTATCAATATCTACATCTATTTGAAGCTGAGGTAAATTAGCACTGTATGAAGTATAAACCATAGTGAAATTTGGATCAGCTAAAGCTGCCCCTATGATTTTCTTTGCTTCCTCAAATAATTCTGCGGAGGATCTGTCACCTTTATCTAGAAGTTGATATTCAAACCCGCCGAACATCCCTAAACCGGATATTGCAGGAGGAGAGAATGTTGCAATTGTTGCAGATGGATAATGTGCAAATTGCTTATTAATATTTTGCATAATACCGTTTAATGATTCTTCTTTAGATTTTCTCTTAGACCACGGTTTTAGTCTTGAAACTATAAACGCAGTGTTTTCTCCGTTCATACCAACAAGAGTAATTGTGCTTTTAACCCCCGGTATTTGCAAAATTTTATTTTCAACATCTGTTGCCACTTCATCTGTTCTAGATGCGGATGAACCATCCGGAAGCTGTATTTGAGTAAATATAGCACCACGATCTTCATTTGGTAAAAAGCCCTTTGGAATTAATAAAAACATTCCCAGAGTAAATACCACAATTATACCCAAAACTCCGAAAGTAAGTTTCCATGAATCTACAAAACTTTTTGTGTATTCCAAATATTTATCACGAACCCTATTAAACCACTCATCGAATTTTTGGATAAATGCAAAATCAGCTTTTTCTTCACCTGATTTTAAAATCATAGAACAAAGAGCAGGCGCAAGAGTCAATGCCACAAGTGTAGACAAACCAATTGATGAGGCAATACAGAGTGCAAACTGCCTGAACATACGCCCAGTAATTCCACCCATAAATGAAACAGGAACAAATACAGCCATCAATACAAGAGAGGTTGCAAGTACAGCACCAAAAACTTCTTTCATTGTAATTTCAGTAGCGGTTTTTGCGTCTTTACCTTCCTGAATGTGGCGCTGGGTGTTTTCAAGTACAACAATAGCGTCATCTACAACAAGCCCAACAGCCAGAACAAGCCCGAACAGAATCAAAAGATTTATTGAAAATCCGAACAGGTGCATAAAGATAAATACACCGATTAGGGAAACCGGAATTGCACAAAATGGGATAAACGCAGCTCTGGCAGTTCCTAAAAACATATATGTAACTATTGATACAAGTATTACCGCAAGAGCAACGGCACTTATTACTTCATCAATAGATTCACGCACAAATTCTGTCTCATCGTGCTGAATTTTATATTCAATATCTTTTGGAAATGTTTTACTAAGTTCTTTAAGTCTATTTTGAATTTTATTAGATAAGTCAATAGCATTTGCTTCCGGTAACTGACTAACAGTAATAATTGCTGCATTGTTGCCGCTTATACGGGAGAAAAATGAATAACTTTCGGCTCCGAGTTCAACTCTTGCTACATCTTTTAAACGGATTTGCGCCCCGTTAGGAAGTGATTTTACAATAATATCCTCAAATTCCTTTACATCTTTCAGCCTGCCTTTTGTCCTCATTGTTAGTTTAATTAACTGTTTGTGCTTCATTGGCTCAACACCCAAATCACCTGCCGGAGATTGGATGTTTTGCGACTGAATTGCAGCTGTAATTTCGCTGGTTGATAAGCCGTAATTTGCCATTTTTGCAGCATCAAGCCAGATTCTCATAGAATAATTTGAAGATCCGAATACTGCAACTTTACCAACCCCTTTGATACGCGCCAATTCGTCTTTAATAAAGATATCTGCATAATTTGAGATAAACAAATTATCATAAGAATTATTTGGAGAATTAACTGATATCAAAAGCAAACCGGGCCCGCCGGTTGATTTTTTCACAGATAAGCCATACCTTTTAACTTCTTCCGGCAGACGTGGAGTTACCAGTTGCAATTGGTTTTGAACGTTAACAACTGCCATATCTGGATCAGAACCAACTTCAAAATACAAAGTCAAAGTGTATGACCCGTTCTGAGAAGTTGAAGACATATATATCATATCCTGCACCCCGTTAAGCTGAGCTTCAACAGGGGCAGCAATTGTAGATTCTATAACGTCTGAGCTGGCACCTGCATATGTGGCGCTCACAACAACCTGAGGCGGAGTAATAGACGGATACTCTTCAAGCGGTAAAGTTTTTATCATTAAAATACCGGCAAGCATTATTGCTAAAGATATTACAATTGCAAGTTTCGGTCTTTTTATAAATAAATTGCCTTGTTTTTCTTCTGACATAAGTCTCCCTAAATATATTTTTCAGTACTTAATTATCTTATTTCTTTTTATTTAAATCAATGTGTAGTTTGTTTTTTAAGCTGTCCATTTTTTCTTTCGAAACAATATTAACAGGATTACCCGGTGTAACTTTCAAGATACCTTCAACAATAACTTTGTCGCCTTTTTTTAGTCCATTTTTTACAATCCAATTTTCTCCGGATTGTCCCTGCACTTTTATATAAGTGAGCACAGGAAGATTTTTCTCATCCAGCTTGTATACATATTTTCCCTCTTGATTTTCCTGAACCGCAACTACCGGTACTACAGGAACTTTTACAGGATTATTAGCATAGACTTTAACATTCACAAATTCTCCGTGCAGAAGTTTATTATCCGGATTTTGGAATGTAGCTCGCATTGTAACAGTACCAGTTGATTGATCAACTTTATTGTCTAAAAAGTCTTGCACACCTTCTAAATTATATTTTTCTCCATTTTGGAAAAATAATTCAACTCTTCTTTTTTCATTAGCCTTATTATCAATTGTTGAAATGTCTGTGTAGTCATCCGATGATAGCGGGAACGTAACATAAATAGGATTGGTGCTATTTATTGTCGTTAGTGAACCTGATGATGGTGAAACATAGTTTCCGACTGTTACATCAATAATACCAATTCTCCCGTCTACAGGAGCTTTTACTGTTGTATAGCTTAAATTTCTGTTTGTATCATTGTAGGTTGATTGTGCCGCTTTTAATTGAGCTTGAAGAGCATTTCTGCTTGCCAGAATCTCATCATATTTAGATTTTGCAATATAATCCTGCTTAACAAGTTCTTCAGCTCTTGCAAGCTGTTTATTAGCATAGTCAAGCTGAGCTTTAATATTTTGAATATTTGCACCTGCAACATTTGACGCGTTTTGATATTCGGCTGGTTCTATTAAAAATAAAGTTTCTCCGGCTTTTACATAGTCGCCCTCTTTAAAAAAGCTTTTTTGCAAATAGCCTGAAATACGCGCCATAATGCTAACTTGATATTTTGAAACAACTCTGCCCGGTGCCTCAAAATTTCTAATAACATTCTCCTCTTTTATATCTTCAACAACAACATTTGGAGGAACAATAGTTGTTCTTGCTTTCTGTTTCATTAAACTTCCAACTGATGACCACAAAAAACGCAGTGCCACAGCTGCTATTGCAATTATTAAGATTAATAATATCTTTTTTTTCATCAATAATATCCCCTTTATAGTTTATTTAATTTTTGTATCCTTAGTTAACCCACAGATTTTAACGGGTAAGTACGGGTTAATTTTAGTAGAATCACATAAAAGTATTTTTAATGTAATTAAGAATTTTATTTAAAGCGATACTTCTATGCGAAATTGTATTCTTTAGTTCCTCGGACATATCTGCCATTGTAACATTATATCCGTCTACAAGGAATACTGGGTCATATCCAAATCCATTAATGCCTGATGGGATATTTGTTATCTTGCCATAGCACTCTCCGATTTCTTTGTCCAGAATATTGCCAAACTCATCTACAAGTGTCATAGCACAAACAAATTTTGCATTTCTATTACCGTGTGGGGCAAGATTTTTTAGAAGTTTATCTATTCTGGCTTGAGGGGTGGAAGCATATCTAGCAGAATGTATACCGGGTTCGCCGTTGAGCGCTTCTACACATAATCCGGAATCATCTGCCAGGGAAAATGTTTTTGATAATCTGGCAGCCTCTTTTGCTTTAATATACGAATTTTCTTCAAAAGTTACTCCGTTTTCTTCCGGATTGAAATCCGCAGGAGGAAGCACAAATTCTATCCCCGAATCTCTTGAAATTGCATTAATTTCAGCTAATTTATGGGGATTACCAGTGGCAAATACAATTTTCATTGTGTTGTTATTTTCCATATCGTCTCTGTCTTTTTGCAAATTCAAGAATTGATTCTTTCAGCGCCTGCTTATCAAAATCCGGCCAGTATTCTAACCTGATTATTATTTCAGAATAAGCAATCTGCCAGAGCAGGTAATTTGAAATTCTCTGTTCGCCTCCTGTCCTAATCAATATATCTGGATCTGGTAGACCTTGTGTGTATAAATTTGCATTAATAAGGTCTTCTGTTATTTTATCCGCTGAAACTCCAGTTTCAACTATTTTTTTTACAGCATTAACAATTTCTGCTCTGGAGCCATAATTCAAGGCTATTTGGAGATGAACGCCTGTGTTGTTTTTAGTTGTATCAACAGCATTATATAAAATTTTTTGCAAATTTTTATTAAAACGTGATAAATCACCAATAAAATTAATTTTTACATTTTCATTATGCATTTCTTTCAGTTCATTAGTAAGAGTAACAGCAACTAAATCCATTAAAAAATCAACTTCTTCCTGCTTTCTATTCCAATTTTCCGTAGAAAAAGCATAAACTGTAAGATACTTGATACCAAAATCATTACAGGCTCTCAAAGTAGTTTTTAATGCTTCTACCCCTTTTTTGTGTCCGAACGCTCCCGGAAGATTTTTTTCTTTAGCCCAGCGCCTGTTACCGTCCATGATAATTGCAATATGTTCTAATTTTGTATCTTTTATTATAGTATCTATATTACTCAAAGTCATTGTATCTACCATCCTAAACTATCGCACCATGTGAGGCATCCTGTACATTTTTTGCATATTTTGAAAGATACCCGGATTTACATTTCAAAACAAATGGTCTTAAATGTTTTCTTCGCTCAGATAGTATCTCATCAGAAACATTGAGAGTAATTTGTCTTGTATTTATGTCTATACTAATTTTATCACCATCTTCAATCAAGGCAATATTGCCGCCCTCAGCTGCTTCAGGACAAACATGTCCTATACATATACCTCTTGTCCCGCCAGAAAATCTTCCATCAGTAATCAAAGCGCACGTTTTACCCAATCCCTTACCGACAAGTAAAGAGGTAGGAGCAAGCATTTCGCGCATACCCGGTCCGCCCTTTGGGCCTTCGTACCTGATTACGATAACATCACCGTGTTTGATTTCATCATTTTCTAAAGCTGACATAGCCGCTTCTTCAGAATCAAATGTTCTTGCCGTCCCTTCAAATTCATAGCAGCTTTCATCAATTCCTGAAATCTTGGTAACACAACCATCTGGAGCGATATTGCCATACAAAATTCCAAGCCCGGGTTTAGTGGTAAACGGTTCATCATATGGATGAATTAAATTTTTATTAATATAAGCTTCTTTTGTTATTTCGGATAGTTTTAGACCACAGATTGTATTTTTATCAATTATACCAATATCAGCATCCATGAGAGTCTTTAATAATGCAGGAATTCCTCCGCCTTTGTGAAAATCAGTCATAGTTGGCTCTCCTGCAGGATCTAATTTAACGACCTGATGAATTTTATGACTTAATTCTTCAAAATCTTTCAATGAAACATCAATATCTCCGGCATTAGCTAATGCAAGAATATGTAAAAATGAATTTGTAGAACCACCCAGCGCCAAATCACAAATAATAGCGTTTCTAAGAGTATCTTTATCTACTATATCGCGAGGTTTTATATCACGCTTAACCAAATTGACAATTTGAACTCCGCTTTCAAAAGCTATTCTGCGTTTTTTAGCAGAAACCGCAGATGCTGTTGCACATAACGGCAAACTCATCCCCATAACTTCTGTCAAGCACGCCATAGTGTTAGCTGTATACATGCCCTGACAGGAACCAGCACCCGGGCATGATTCTTCTTCCAGTTCGAGAAGCCTTTTCTCATCAATCATACCGCTTCTAAATTTGCCTACAGCCTCAAATGAAGCCTTAATCATTGATAATTTTTCACACCTGCTTTCACCATCAAGCATCGGACCAGCCGTCACAATAATAGTTGGAATATTTAATCGAAGTGCGGCTATAAGCATTCCGGGAGTAATTTTGTCGCAATTTGAAAGAAGTACAAGCCCGTCAAGCTGATGAGCTTCAGCCATAGTTTCTACGCAGTCAGCAATCAAATCTCTAGATGGAAGAGAATAACGCATTCCGGCATGTCCCATTGAAATACCGTCGCATACAGCTGGAACACCGAAAATAAACGCCTGTCCGCCTCCAGTATGTATACCTTTTTCTATCTGTCTTTCCAAGTCGCGCATTCCAACATGACCGGGAACCAAATCCGTAAACGAACTTGCAATACCTATAAATGGTGCATTCATATTTTTCCGGCTCACACCTGCAGCCATAAGCAGACCTCTATGTGGAGTGTGTGCTATCCCTTTTTTTATATTATCACTTCTCATAATTTTTATTATACCATCAACAACTAATGTTGCATTATCACACATAATATTGTACTATAAAATTATAGGAGAGAGTTTTGACAATAAAAAGGAGCTAAAAGTGCTAAAATTCAGTAATAACAAGGAAATGGGGGGGGTAACCTTTTAAAGCTTTACTCTGACAGCGTTCTAAGGTCTTTAGAAATATTTATTTTAAATTTCCCTCATAATGTAATCCCGTACCGTCACCCTGAACTAGTTTCAGGGTCTTATGCCAAACGCACAACTCAGAGATTCTTCGCATCCGCTCAGAATGACGAATACAGCAGAACACATGTTTGTCCTCAAAATCAATCCGACTGTCATACTGAGGCTTTCGCTGAAGTATTTAATAAGCAGAACAGTAATAATAGATTCTTCGGTCGCCTGCTCCCTCAGAATGACTATACCTCTGCACTCGCATTAAACGGGACTCCACTACATTCTCGCCCTCTGCTCGTGCAGGCTCAGAATAATAAACGAATCTGTCATGCTGAACATGTTTCAGCATCTCAAGATAATAGATTCCGAAACATGTTTGGAATGACGCATAGCAAAGCAGCATTCACTCTTGCTGAAGTTCTTATCACTCTTGGTATTATTGGTATAGTTGCCGCTATAACTTTACCGGGGTTGTTAACAAAATGCCAAAAACTTGTTATTAAAAATCAATTTAAGGAACAATATTCGCGAATGCAACAAGCTTTTAAAATTGTTGAAAACAATATGGATAGTACTCCGGAGTGTTACTACTGGCTCAACAGCCCATATCAATCAGCTAGTTGTGTTGAATATACTGAACAAGGTGATTGTAAAAAATATGAAATGTCTGATGGAAGTCCACTTCCAGATGATTATAATGGACATTTTAGTCAATGTAATGCTGTAAAAGATGAAATGAAAGGAATACTTAAAGTTACGCAAATTTGTAAAAATAAAGCTTATAAAAATGGTTGTATTCCTAATTATAAAGGTATTGATACTATAATTGCTGACTCACATCCGGATAAAGATGAAAATGATATAAATAAACAAACTGCTAATTGTGCTGGTTGGAGACAATCCCGCATCCACAATGATAGAGAAGCCTGGGTTCTCTTAGATGGTACAATAATATTATTTTATTCAGGATTCCAACTTTTTGCGATTGACGTTAACGGTAAGAAAGGACCTAACAAATGGGGGTACGATTTATTCTCTTTCATAGCTCGTTCTAATGGTGACCCCATACAATTAAAGGACGGAGGTTGCCAGTCAATTGAAAAAGGTGGAGTATCAACAGCAACAATGATAAAAAATTTATTTAATAAGTAACTGACACAATATTATAATCTTCATCCCATTCAATTTCACCCTCAGATACAAGATTGTGGTAATCGTAAGAATTTGATATGTATTGCTTTATAAATAAATCTTTTTTGCCAAGAATTTTTACTATGTCAGGTAGTAATTTGGTACTTCCGGCAAGTGTTCCCTCTGCAGAGGTTGCTTTAACGCCATCATAATAAATTTTTTCACCGGCAAACTCAAATTCTTTTAGATTGCTATGCGTGCAAGGCAGACAGTCTGATACAAGCAATATTTTATTCATTTGCTTGGTTTTATACAAAAGTTTTATTGCAGAATCAGAAACATGAACTCCGTCTCCAATTATTTCAGTATAAATATTATCATTTATCAGCGCGCTGAGAGCTGTACTTTCACCTCTGTGCGTAATTCCGCTCATCGCGTTAAATGTATGGGTGGTTGCATCACACAAGCTCAAATCAGAACCTGTGCAGTGTCCTGCCTGAACCTTTATTCCTTTGGAGCGTAAATAAGTTAATAATTCTGCGTCCGCAATTTCAGGAGCCAAAGTTACAATTTTTATAAAATCATCCTCAAGAGTTTGGAAATTTTTAAGTGTTGGTGCCAAAAAATAGTCTGCATTATGAATTCCTTTCTTGGCTGGATTTAAAAATATTCCCTCAAGGTGAACTCCGCAGATTTTAGCCATATCAGAAGTAGTTTTATCAGCTGCATCTTTGATTATTTTAATTTGCTTCTTAGTATTTTCAATACTATCAGTAACCAGTGTCGGAAATATAAATCCGACTCCCTCTTTTAATATTTGATAAGCCAAATCTCTGATATCGCTTACCGATGCAGTATTAAAGTCTACACCATAGCAGCCGTGAAAATGCTGTTCAACTAATAGTTTTGTTTTCATTATATAACACTTCCTGCAAAAACTTTTCTTGCCTCTTCTCTATCATCAAAATGAATAGTTTTATCTTTCAGAATTTGATAATCTTCATGTCCTTTACCTGCAATGAGTACGACATCATTATTGTTTGCAATTGTTTTTAGTAAAGCGATTGCCTCTCCTCTATCCGGTTCAACAGTGACAATATCAGGATCTACGGATTTTAAACCTGCAATAATATCAGTAATTATCTGCTGCGGATCCTCAGAACGCGGATTATCACTTGTGATAACTATTTTATCTGCAAGCTTTTGTGCAATAGCTCCCATTTTCGGTCTTTTTGTCGCATCTCTATCACCGCCGCACCCGAATAAACAAATCAATTTTCCATCTTTTTGAGTTATTTCTCTTGCTGATTTTAATACATTTTCCAACCCGTCAGGAGTGTGTGCATAATCAACAATAACAAGAGGTTTTTTATTTACAACTTCAAATCTGCCAGCAACACCATGCACATTTTGAAGAGCTTTTAGAGCTATGCTAATATCAATATTCATAGCAATAGAAGCAGTTAGCGCTGCTAAAACGTTATAAACACTGAACATTCCGTTCATATGCAGGTTAACTGAATATTCTTGACCGTTATACAGCAATGTAAATTCTGCACCATTCAATGAAAAATTAATATCTTTTGCCATTACATCAGCTTGTTTTTTTACGCCATAAGTTAATTTTCTAACTCCGTCAGGTATAACCGATAAAAATTTGTCACCATACTCATCATCCAGATTTATAACGGCAAAATCTCCATCGGTCAATCTTTCAAACAACAAAGCCTTAGCTTTGAAATAATTTTCCATTGTAATATGATAATCCAAATGATCCTGTGTTAAATTAGTTAAAACCGCCCCGTTAAATCTGCAGCCGCCAACCCTATTTTGTTCAAGAGCATGAGAACTAACTTCCATTACAACATTATCAATCTTTTCAACATCTTTAATCATTCTGAGCGTTGCCTGAAGTTCCGGAGCCTGAGGTGTTGTATGCTTGGCATCTCGATACTCACCTCCGGAAGATAATTTATATCCAAGAGTTCCGATAAGTGCGCATTTTTCAGAATTTTCTTCAAATATTTTTTGTATCAGGTGAGTAACAGTAGTCTTGCCATTTGTTCCGGTTATACCAATCAAATTAATACCTTTTGACGGGCTTGAATAAAATCTGTCGGCTATATCTGCAATCTTATGTCTGGTTGAATCTACCTGAACCTGAGGAATTTTTATACCATCAACTTTGTGTTCAACAAGAAGTGCTGCAGCTCCGTTTTCAACAGCCATCTGCGCATATTCATGTCCATCAGTGTGCTCGCCTGCAAGACAAACAAAAATATCTCCCTTTTTAGTTGTTTTTGAATTATATGATATCCCTGTAATTTCAACATTTTTAAAATTTATTAAATCTCTATATTCCAAATATTCAATTAATTCATCTAATTTCATTTTATATCTCCCTTAACTAATTAATCTTTTTATTCTGCTGAGCCGGAACTTTGTCAGGTTTTAAATCAAGTATTCTAGCTGTCTGTTCCGCAACTTCATGAAAAATAGGCCCAGCCACAGTATTTCCCCATACAGGGCCTTTTTTAGCACTATCAACAACTACATATATCAATACTTTAGGATCACTTGCAGGTAGGTAGCCTATAGTTGAAGTATACATAGCACCGGAGTATCCAGTTCCATTTTCAAGCGGTTTTCTTGAAGTCCCGGTCTTTGCTGCAACATTATATTTATCCATCTTTATGCAAGATCTGCCATTATTTACACTCATTGCAAGAAGTTTTGTTATGGTTCTGGCTGTTTGGGCGGAAACTGTAGGTATATGTTTGATTTTTTCAGCCTCTTCTTCTGGAGAATACTTGATAACATGCGGAGTTACCCGAACCCCGTCATTAGCAAGAGCAGATACAGCTGAAACCATTTGCATAATGGATACAGATGTTCCATATCCGTATGACATAGTCATATGCAGACCTCTATCCCAGAATTTTGGAGAAGCCAGCAGTCCTGAAGATTCACCCGGTAAATCAATACCTGACTTTTCACCAAATCCGAATTTTCTAAGCATATTATAAAATTCAGAATGAGTCATTAAGAATCCAACATTAACGGAGCCAATATTACTTGAGTGTTCAAAAAGGTATACCAAATCAATTTTTCCAGGAGCCCCTTTTTCTTTGTAGTCATAGTTTTCAATCGTATAACCGCCAAATTTCATGCGGCCTTTATCTTCAATGATTGAATTCTCATTAATTTTCCCTAATTCCATGGCACTTGTAACAGTTATTGTTTTAAAAGTGGAACCTGGAGGATATACATCTGTTAATGTCCAGTTTTTAATTTCGGTGTTAGTTGCTTTTTGAAATTTATTTGGGTCATATGTCGGATACACAGCATAAGCAAGAATTTCACCATTCTTAGGATTCATAACAATAACAGCCCCCCTAAGGGCGTCTTTTTCTTCAATAATCTTTTGGAGTTCTTTTTCACATACGTGTTGAATTGCTGCATCGATTGTAAGTACAACATCTTGACCTTTTGGATTCATTGTTGGAGCCACAGGATCAGTTGAAAAATTATATATAATTTTTCCATCACGTGTTCTTTGATAGCGTGTTGCTCTCACAACATGCTCTAACTTGTCTTTAGCAGTAAGCTCAACCCCATTTGATACATTTGCATCAAAATTATAAAAGCCCAGAACGTGTGATGCAAAAACACCTTGCGGATATTCTCTTGTATTTTTTTTATCAAGACTTATTGAACGAAAACCATTATCTGCAATAACTTTCATTATTTTTTTCGCTGTATCCCTATCAACATCTTTTTTAATAGCAATTACAGGAATTTTTTTATTTGATATTTTAGTGCACAATGTTTTTTCCGGGATACCCAGAATTGGTGCAAATAATTTTGCTATTTTTTCGGGTGTTTCTTTATCTGAATAATCAACAGGACGTGCATATATATTGTAATAAATTCTATCGGTCGCAAGTTTTATACCGTGTCTGTCAAAAATATCTCCACGAACAGCAAAATCATGACTTGCACGTTGCATTTTGCCTCTTTCTCGGTATTTCTGAAAATCAAATATTTGAACAATAAAAAGGTGAACTATTAAGACTAAAATTGCAATACAGTAAAGTATATTTAATCCATCTGTAACATTATTACAAAATTTTCCTCTGGATTTTTTACGAATTTTATCTTGTTCTCTTCTCATCATCTATCCCTTGTATAATTAATATTACCATAATGAGTACCAAATAACACAATTATTAAATAAATTTACGAAATTATAAAATTTTTTAAAATATAGTATAGTAATTCTATGAATAAAAGAATTTTAACAAATTTTATATGCGCAGTATTATTTTTAATTTATTCGGTTTGCCCTGTGATAGGTGCCAATATAGTTTATCCAAAAGCAGATAGAGTAACCATTAATTCTCCTGAAACTTTTTTTATTGGGAATGAAAATTTCGGAACTCCGCTTAAAATAAATAATGAACCCGTTGACATCCATGAATCCGGCGGCTTCTGGCACACAGTAAAACTCGACTACGGAGAAAACACTTTTAATATTGATAATGGCAAAAGCGTTAAAACTTTCAGAATTTTTAGAGAATCACCACTGGCAATCACAGATAAAGATAGCAGTTTTAAGAGTTATAAACAGCCGGTGTATATACAAATATCAAAAGATGATACCCCGCTTCGCTCGACTCCAATAGACTCTGGCATGAATCGTCTCCAACACTTTGCAAAAGGAATGAAATTTCAAGCAATTGGCGAAATAAATAATTTTTATAAGGTAAAACTTGCCAGAGATGATTACGGTTATGTGGCAAAGGATTTAGCGGATGCGGCTAACATAGCAAAATTATCACCGTCAAAAATTCAAACTTTTGCGTACTCAGAAGACACACATCACAGAGTTTTTAAACTAAAATTAGATAAACCTGCTCCGTATATTCTATCAGAAAATAACGGGTTAGATCTTGTGGTTTACAATATTGATGGATATTTGTACAACAAATACGAATTTCATATAAATCAAACAGGTAAAATGTACGGCTATAAGAGCTATTACACAGAAGAAAACGAGCTGACAATTGAAGTATATAATAAACCTAATGCTACATTAGCCCATCCATTAAAAAACATTACTATAACAATAGATCCCGGACACGGCGGAAATGAATTTGGCGCAATAGGCTGCCTTGGAGACAAAGAAAAAGATATAAATCTTTCAATCGCAAAAAAATTAGAACACAAATTAAAAGATGCAGGTGCTATAGTTCATATGACTCGCTATGACGACGCTGAGGTTAGTTTGCCTGACAGAGTTAAAATGGCTAATGAAAATGGGGCACAAATATTTTTGAGCATTCACAACAATGCTCTTCCGGATTCACTTGCCCACTTAAAATCATCAGGTACTGAAATTTACTATTATTGTCCGCAGTCAAAGGATTTAGCTCACAGTTTATCAGACTCAATTACAAAGTATACAGGAACAAAGAATAACGGAGTAAAACAACAAAGCTTTGCAGTAATTAGAAATACTCAATGCTTAAGTGTACTTATTGAACTTGCTTATATAATAAATCCGGAAGATAACGCAAAATTGATTGATAGGGATTTTCAAGAAAAGGCCGCAGATGCAATTGTAAAAGGATTGGAGATTTACCTGAAATGACATATGAAAACAAAAAACTCGGAGCGTTTATTGTACCTACAGGTATTGGAGCTTCAATTGGAGGATATGCAGGTGATGCAAGCGTTTATGCAAGAAAATTTGCGAAATATACAAACTTGATTGTTAATCCCAACGTTGTTAATGCGGGGTGCTTTTCCGGTATAACACAAAACATGCTTTACACAGAAGGTTTTACACTGGATTGTTTTTTTAAAAATGAAATAAATTTAGTTCCGGCAGAAGATAATAAAATAGGAATTATCTACGACAGAGCAATACCGGAAGATGTTCTAAATATTCATATAAATACGCAAAATGCCGTAAAAACTGTATATGGTGTTGATATATCTGAATATGTGATTACTGCACAAAAAGTGGGAGTTAATTTTTACCTTACAAACAATGGAGTAGCAACAGGAAGCGTAAATAACATTTCAACCATAATAGATGCTGCAAAATATTTAATAAAAAAGGGCTGCAACGCAATTGGTATTGTTTGTCTGTTTGAGGACCCTGAAGATACAAACACGGACTATGCTAATGGTAGTGGACCAGATCCGGTTGGAGGAGTTGAGGCTATAATTTCGCACTGCATATCTAAATATTTTAAAATACCTTGTGCTCATTCTCCGGCTTTCACGGATTTCAGCATCACAACTAATATTGTAAATAGTAAGGCAGCCTCTGAATATATTACTCCAACTTTTTTACCGTGTATATTGCTCGGACTCTCAAATGCTCCTCAAATATCATCAGATAAAAATAAGGGAATAAATATTTCAAATCTTGATTTTCTTGTTATGCCTCATAACTCTCTAGGGGCTGCGCCGGTATTTGAAGCCCTGAGTCGTGATATAAAAATATATGCAGTTAAGGAAAATGTGACAGAACTGGATGTGACAAATAAAAGACTGTTTAAAAACCCGAACATCATTGAAATTTCTACATATGACGAATGCCTTGACATTATATTAAAAAGTTAATAATTCAGGTTTTGTTTTTAAATTATAAAACATTTTTGAAGCTTCAAAAAATTTTTCCGGAGCAGAACTTACATAAAATTCTTCTTGTTTTAGTTTATTTTTAACCAGTAAAGATGATTTTTCCAAATCTGCTTTAATATACTGTGCAAAATTTTCTGCAGGATCTATAAATAATTCAGCCGGCGCGAATTTTGACAATATTTTTAATAAAAAAGGATAATGAGTACATCCTAAAACTATTTTTTCAGGATTATTTTTCATCATATTATCTAAATCAGTTTTAACAATTTCAATACTTGAACCCTCATCCAGAGTATTGTTTTCTACAATATTTACCCAATTTGGACAGTGTTGCCCGAATACTGACATCCGCGGATTGTATTTTCCAATCTCTTTAGGATAAACGTTAGAATTTATTGTAGCTCTTGTTGCAAAAACGCCAAGTCTATCAATTGGCATTTCCGCTAGAATTTCAGCAACTGACTGCACGATTGGGTAAATTTTTAAATTATATTTATCTTTGATAGAATCATATATTACAGAAGAAGTTGTGTTACAGGCCATAACAACGGCCTTGCAGTGTTTCGACTCAAAAAATTTAATAATTTTATCAGAGTACTCTAACAATTCCTCTTTAGATTTTTCGCCGTAAGGAACATGCAGCGTATCCCCATAATATATATAACTTTCATCAGGCAAAAGTTTTTTAACCTTGTTTAAAACCGTTAACCCGCCAACCCCAGAATCAAAAAAAGCTATTGGAGAATCACAGTTATAATTATTTGAAATACTCATAAATACCCTCAGCTATAGCCTTTGCAGTCGCCTGTTTTCTATGCTCAGAAACCAGTTGAGCTCTTTCTGCCGGATTAGAAATAAATCCGATTTCAACCAGAATTGCAGGGGCTGTAGTATGATTTATAACATAAAATTTAGATTTGAACAAGCCGCGGTTCTGGGAATTTATATTATTAAGCATGGACGCATGAACATTTTTTGCTAAATCTAAACTGTTATCTTTATAATAATGTGTTTCCAAGCCGCTAGGAGTTTCACTGTTACTTGAGTTTACGTGGATACTCACAAATATATCCGGATTAGAATTTTCACTTAATTCTACTCTTTCCTGCAAGGATACAGTTATATCTGTAGTTCTTGTCATCACAACTTCATATCCCTTGTTGCGAAGCATATCTGCAACCATTTTTGAAATCTCAAGAGTTATATTTTTTTCATATATCCCATTTCTTGTCGCACCGACATCAGAACCGCCGTGCCCCGGATCAATAACAACGACCTTTTTGCCAGGGACTTTTACAGGAGGAACAATTACAGGTGTTGGATTATTTTGAACAGGAAGCTGCACCTTTGAAGTTTCCCTAAATCTCATTGTCTTACCATCTGAACCAATCATTAATTCAACAATATCTGATTTATCGGCAGGAAGAGTCAGTTTGAGCCCGCCTCCCTGCATTGAAGAAACTAATATATCTGAAAATTCAGTATGTTTTAGGGCAGACTCAAAAGATGAATTCATAAATTTATCTACATTATATAAAAGCAGTTCAATATTTGAATAATTCCTTATGACTCCTGTCACTACAGGCTTTGAAAATACAAGTTTAACACCATGGATTTTATCAGAAGATTTTTCATAATAAACACCTGTTAAATCTGCAGTGCTGGAATATAAAGTTTGAGGGCTGATATTCAATTTGTCAATAAATACAAGCCTTTGAGTATCACTATACAAAATTGGAACATACACATCCGGAGTTGCAGTAGTTATAACAATTCGGGCAGTATTTCTATTAAATTGACCAATTTTTATAGAATCAGATTGGTTAAATTTAATTTCTTTATTTCGTATAGCGTTATTAACAACCGCATTTGTCACATCGTATACAACTCTTGACGGATTAGACAGGTACATTGGTTTTGAAATAGTATATGAACCTACGCCTGTAATAATTATACTATTATTTTTAAAATTAACATTATCAAGATAGTACTTTGATTTCATCTGTAAATCTTTTTTGGAAAGAATATAACCTTTATCCTGAGATTCTGCAGTATTGAATGCGGAATTAATTTGTCCCAGCACATTATCTGAAGTCACAGGAACCGGAATTTGTATAGATGCAGGTTCAAACAGTTCGTCAATATTTGCCTCAGAATAAATGTGCTGGAAATAAAAATTTTCCATAGACGGATGCCTGAATGAAATAAATAAAGTATTATTTAACACCTTTAGCTGTATATTCTTTGGATTAAACCCCTCTTTATAAGAAATAACAAATCTTACAATATTTGGATTTGTTGAAAACTGGCTGGCCACAACTTCCTGTATATCCGAAGAATTAATCACTAAATCTTGTCTCGGACACTTTAACACTGCAGAATTTATATCAAAATATGCCTTGTGCTCATCTTCAACAATATATAGTTTAGGCGGAGCCTGCAGAGTTAACGGTTCACTATCAAAACTATTAATTGCAACAAAAGCAGAAGAATTATCATACACAACAGATGTAATGCCTAAATCGCCTGCTGCAAATGTATTAACAGCAAATGTGAGGATAAACGCAAATAAAAATAGTAATTTAACAAAAAAGTTTTTCATAAAAATTCTACCTTATTAAAAGTATAAAATAATTTTTATGAAATGCAAAAATGTTACAGGTTTATAATATTTTCTTTTCCCAGGATATAAGCAACGTTTGTTCTATTTTTCGCATTTAATGTATTCATTATCTGACTCACGTATGTTTTAACAGTGTGTTTACTGATAAATAGTTTTGCTGCAATTTCGTTATTATTTAAACCTGCAACGATACATTCGCAAACTTCCAGTTCTCTTGGTGTCAATTTCATATTACATACCTCCATACATAACATGATACAGTGTTTTATTATTTAAAACTTAATAATAATTCCTGTTTTAAAATATTAAAATCTTTTTTGTTAATTTTCTAGTTATATCTGGTTACAATAAGACAGCTCTAAGGGATTTTGTTGAATTGATGATACTTATCCAGTAACAATAATCCTATTGTCATTACGAACTTGTTTCGGAATCCTATGATTAAATTGCTAATAAATCTAGGAGATTTTTAATCATTTTAGAGGAATTACTATATAAATCTCAAAAATAATACTTGAAAAATTTCTATGTTTAGAATAATATAAAAAAGAAGAAAGAAATAAGCGCTCGTAGCTCAGTTGGATAGAGCGTTTGGCTACGAACCAAAAGGTCGGGAGTTCGAATCTCTTCGAGCGTAAATGAGGAAACATTATTATGTATGTTTCCTCATTTTTATTAATTGCTTAAATTCTCTAATTCATTTTACAAACTTTTTAATTATGGAATTTGTTCAGCTAAAGACAAATTTTATTATATTACAAATTGTAAACTTAAATAATAAGTGTACAAAATACTATCATTATAACAATTTATACGACTTTAAACTTATCCACATGCAATCCTAACTCTGACAGGTACTTGACAACTTGCTGTATTCAAACGTATTATAATACTACATAAGTAGTAGATATAATATTTGTTTGACCGTGTTCAGACTTAGTGAGGTGTAAAGATGAGAATTAGTAGTATCCAAAATGCAAATTATAATGCAAAAACAAATGGAACAAATACAATTAAAAAAGATTGTTTGAATTCTAATTTTACCTCGCGACAAGATTTGCAGTCATTGCCTAATTTTGGGTACGGAAAAGATTTAATTAATAGAAAACAGCCTGTATTCGCAGGAAATATTGCAAAAGCAGCGACTGAACTTGCGCAGCAGCTTCCTATCGAAGAACGATTAGCCGCCTTATTCCAAAATTTGAGTCAAGGAGATATTATTGTAACCGGAAATAATTTTAATAAAGCTCAAATAGCCTTAAAAAAGAATCTTGGCAAGTTAAAACAATTGATACAAAAAGAAATATTTTTACCGGACAAAAATATAGAAAATAATTATGCATTTTTCAAAAATTCAGTTGGAGATATTGAACTTCTAAACATTAATGATAAGAAAATTTCTTATCTAACAGGTGGAAAGCAGTATTATCTTGAACCTGGAAACAGTTTCTACGTTATTAACAATGATACAATTCAGTATGCAAATGATGTTATTCATCTGAAAGATAAACCAAAGGCTGATCTAAGTTTTAGCAGGCACATATTTTCCAAAGTGTATGACTTCTCACAAGAAGTTCAAGAAGAACTTGTTAAAGTTAATACAAAAACAGTAACAAAACGAATATTACAGGCCGAAAATCCACAGAGTAAAGTTACGTTTAATAGTATTGGCGGACAGTCAAAAGCTATTCAGGAACTAAAAAAAGGAATATTATTCCCTGTAAAATATCCGATGGGTCACTCCGGAGAAGATATAACTAGAGGTTATATTTTATATGGGCCTCCGGGCACCGGAAAAACAGAACTTTGTAGGGCTCTGGCAAATGAATCAGGAATGAATTATATGTATTTAAGCGGAACTAACTTTGAATCAAAATGGGTAGGCGAATCTGAAGCAAATGTTCGAGCATGGTTTGATGAACTAAAAGCTAATCAGCCGTCAATTGGTGTTATTGATGAAATTGATGCTATCGGCAAGGAACGCGGAGACATGGATCCGCATGGTGCAAAACTTGTTAATCAAATTTTGACTTGCATGACAGATATTTATAATGAAAATGACGATGTATTCATTCTTGGACTAACAAATAAATATGATGCACTTGATGGCGCTCTAAAAAGGGCTGAAAGATTCAGCAAACATATTCTAGTTGGTGCTCCGGATAAAGATGGAGTTAAAGAAATTCTAAAAATACATACAAAAAACAGACCTCTGGATAACGATATTAATATGGATGAACTTTCTGAGAAATTATTCGAACTTAAAGCTGTAGGTAGTGACATCAAATTTGTAAGTAAATTAGCAAGAGAAAACAT
This sequence comes from uncultured bacterium, assembly GCA_958366705.1. Lineage (GTDB taxonomy): Bacteria > Cyanobacteriota > Vampirovibrionia > Gastranaerophilales > Gastranaerophilaceae > Zag111. Next base: position 61,578 of record CATXCB010000003.1, on the reverse strand, counting down.
GATGAATCGCCTAGGAATATATGAAAAAATGGAAAAAGGAACATTTACAGATTCTGATATGATTGGAGCTAAAATTACACAGGAAGATTTTTTAAATGCAATTGAAACATTTGGAAATCAACACAGACATTCAAAAAGAAATCCGATAGGATTTAATAAACAATAAGACCCTATTCTTCTTATAAAATAGCTATACGCGCTAATCTGCTCTCATTTGTATAAATGAGAGCTTCTCATTTTAGCAAATAAGCACATCAAACTCCAAAAACCTGCTTTCTTATTTGTAAAGCAGTTTTTGTTGTTGCCAGACCAGCCTGCGAACTTTCTTTTAGTGTTGGAGACATCAATGCCCCTGTCTGTTCCATAGCATCAATAACTTCATCCAGCGGAATTTTTGATTCAACTCCGGACAAAGCTAATTCTACAGCAGTGATGGCATGGACAGCTAAAAATGGATTTCTCTTAACACATGGAACCTCAACAAGTCCAGCAACAGGGTCACAAGTAAGTCCTAATAAATTTTTAAGCGCAAGAGCCACAGCATTTAAAATTTGAGAAACACTTCCTCCCTTTAATTGGCAAACTGCAGCAGCACTCATGGCTGATGCCGCACCGCATTCAGCCTGACATCCCGCCACCGCCCCAGCTAAAGAAACTTTAGCCGCTATAATTCGACCGATTTCACCTGCGGTAATTAAAGCATTCAGCTGCTCTCTTTCTGAATAATTGAACTCTTCACTAACACCTATCAAAGCTGCAGGTAGAATACCGCATGAGCCGGCAGTAGGACAGGCAACAATTTTACCCATTCTTATGTTTTCTTCACTTGTTGCAAGAGCATACTCAATAATTTTTTCAAATACAGGTCCGAACATTGCCCGTTCTGAACGAAATCTCTGTTGAACTCTATGACAATCCTGTCCGCACATTCCGCTCATCGAGAGTTCTCGGCTTGCAAGACCTGTATGAATAGCTTCTTTCATTGCGGCAAGACTCTTAGATGTAAATATTCTAACCTCATCGACACTAATATCCGCGTCTTTTGCCATATTTTCCTGCGCAACCTCATATATTTTTTTATTTTGAGATGCGCATACATTAAATAACTGTTCAAATGTATTTATACTTATTTCCATATTTTAATGTTCCAATTTTTCCACATAACTTACAAAATAAACTTCTGCAATATTTTCTACAGATTCAACAACTCCAGCATCAAGATGTCCGTCAACGCTAATAATCATTGAGGCCTCCTGACCTTTTGCACTTCTATCACAATTCAAAGATGCAATATTTATATTTTTAGACTGAATTAACGATGTAACTGTAGAAATCATACCAGGCTTATCTTTATAAACTAGAATTAGAGTATTGTATTTTCCGGTTAACTTAACATTAAACTCATTAATTTTTCTTATAACAACCTCACCGGCACCTATTGAGTCACCCGAGACAGTCATCTTATTTTCACCATCAAATAAGATTTCAACAGCATTAGGATGATATTTAAAATTATCATAATATTCAAAATCATAGTCCACAGTTTTTGCCAACTCTGAATTAAAAATATCTTTAATCCTTCTATCATCAACACCCAACCCCAAGACTCCAGCAAGAAGTCCTTTTTCGGTACCGTGTCCTTTACCTGTATGAGCATACGAATTATAAAGCCTAAAAATAACTTTTTCAGGTTTATTTTTGTATATATTTTTGGCAAGAAGTCCTAGTCTGACAGCTCCTGCTGTGTGCGAACTTGACGGTCCAATCATTACGGGTGAAATAATATCAAATAACGTTGATTTTTTCATCTATTCATTACCCTCACTTAAATTCTTTTCAATTTGCTTTTTTAAAGCCTTTGTGTTCTCAATTTCTTGAATTTTTGTATCTATAATTTCTTGTTGTGAATTTATTCTAGAATTATCTGCAAACGGATTTTTTCTTCCATATTGTGAATGAAAACAGGTAAAATAAATTATTATCGCAAGGAAAATAACAATAAGTAATTCCAAAATTCCAACTGCATGTTTCTTCATTATTTCAACCTATTTTTAGTAATAAATGACAGTATAGCCTCATCCGTATCAACAGGAGTCCTCAAAGAGTCCTTACTCAAGTTAAAATCTTTAATTTGCGAAGCAACAAAAAACCTATTATACAAGGATAACCCGACAAATATGAGAATAGAAAAAAGAGCTACTCCCAGCATTGCCAGAACAAATTTCACAGCGATAGTTTTAATTTCTGCAATATGTGAAGCCTGTGCAAAAGCAACATTAGTAGTGCTAAAAAGCACTACTAATGTTGCACATACAAAATTTATAAAAAATTTATTCTTCACTTAATTCCTCTGATTTTTTGGATTTTTTAGAAGTTTTTGAAGTCCCTCTGTTAGGACGTCTAGTTCTTTTTTTAGGTTTTTCCTCTTCCTGAGTTTTATCTTCAACTTGAGGCTCTTCTTTTGCAGGCAGTTCCTGTGAAGACTCAACAACTACAGATTCCTGCTTATCAGCAATAGGAGCAGCTTCAGATACTACCGATTGTTCTGCGGATTTTTTTGCAGCAGCTTTTCTTTTTCTTGATTTTCCTTTTATCTTAGGTTCAGGAACAACTTCTTCTGCTGCCTGAATTTGCTCTGATGATTCTTCAGAAACCGGAACTATTTCTTCTTTAACCACAGGAGCTGCAGCGGATTGTTCAACTTTTGGCTCTGCAATCTCCGTTTTATTTTGTTCCGGCAATTCTGCCGCAGGTTGATTTTGTACAACTTCTTGAGCGTCTTGAACCTGTTTATTCTTATCAAATTTATTTTTTCTATTTTTATTACGTTTATTGTTCTCTTTTTTGATAACCTCTTCAGATGCCACTACAGATGGTTCTGTTTCTATAGCAATTTTCTGCGGCTGCTCTTGAACCTGTTCTTGAGGTTGAACATTTTGCTGCTGGTTATTTTTGTTATTAAATTTGTTATTCTTTTTGTAATTTCCGGTAGGTAATTTCAATTTTGCAGCTTTTGCTCTATATTCACCCTCTGCAGTTGGAGTTGCAAAGTTAAATTCAATCATTGAATAACCGCTCCCCTGACAATGAGGACATTTTTTAGTAAAGATTTCAGATAGAGATTGACCCTGACGGTGTCTTGTCAACTCAACAAGTCCTAAATCAGACAATTGACCAACCTGAGGTTTTGCCTTGTCCGGCTCAAGCGCAATCTCCAATTCTTCCATCATTGCCAGCTTATCAGCTCTTGACATCATATCAATAAAGTCAACAATAACCATTCCGCCTATATTACGCAAGCGCAATTGTCTTGCGATTTCATGAACAGCTTCAATATTAGTTTTTAAAATAGTTTCATCTTGAGTTGCTGAACTTATAAATTTACCGCTGTTAACGTCAATAACAGTTAAAGCCTCAGTTTGTTGAATAAACAGATAACCGCCAGATGGCATATTAACTTTTACATTTAGTGCAGCTTTTATCTCTTTATGAATATCCATAGCAATCAATAGAGGTTCGGTTCCTTTGTATAATGTCACTTGAATACCTTTTGACATATGCCAGTTTTGCAGGATAGACTGCACTCTGTTAAGTGCAAATGGAGTATCAACAATAATTTCTTTAACATCATCTGTGCAGGCTTCTCTAATAACGCGATAAAGCAAATCCTGATCCCTGTAAATTAAATTTGGAGGATTCAAAGTTTCAGCTGAAGTAATGATATTATTCCATTTTTCCAAAAGAATTTCCAAATCTTCCTGAATATCAGATTCTGACTGACCCTCTGCTTCCGTTCTTATAATTACACCGACACCAACCGGTTTAATCAAATTTACAATTGCCTTTAATCTTGCACGTTCTTTTGAATTTTCAATCTTTTTACTAACACTTACCCCCGGTTCATTTGGCATTAAAACCAAAAATCTTCCAGGTAAACTAATTTCTGTAGTTACTCTTGGCCCTTTGTGCCCGGTAGGCTCTTTTACTACTTGAACAACAAGTTTTTGTTTTGGTGAAAGTTTTTCTCTCAGAGTTCCTTTACCCATTACATCCTGAGCATGTAAAAAGCCCATTTTATCAGTACCAACGTTCACAAAAGCTGCGTCAATACTTGGCAGAATATTATCAACTGTAGCAAGATAAACATCTCCCAGCAAAACTTCACCTCGATGAATAAAAAAGTCAGTAACTTTTTTGTTTTCTAAAACTGCAGCAATATTGTCTCTTTCTGCAATAACAATCTTTTTTTCAATACTTTGATTAGCATTTCTGTTTCTGTCGTTCATAAAAAATCCTTTACTATAACTCATGCAAGGTTTCAGATAGAAATTTCACTCTTGTAATATCAAATACTACGTCCGGAGCAATGATATCCATTAGAACATCAGCTCTCAAAGGCGGAATTTCAGAACCCTGCCCTGTTTTTAATACTATAAATAAACATCCATCCTCAAATCGGTGCGACCCGATTGATGATTTTATGTTTACTGTTTTTACTAAACCTTTTTTGTTTTTCTTCTTAATTAAGATTTCATCAGAAGATAAAACTTTTTCTGTATTATATACTAATTTATCAAAATCGTAAAGTGCGGAGTTAAATATCTTAACTTTGTATTCAGCCCAGCTTGCTGTTTGATCAATAGACGGAGCACTTCTATCTATTTTATTCACAGATATAACATCAGATTCTTCCGGCAAAACTCTCTGCAATTCGTTTTTAACAAATTCAGTATCAACATCTTCCCACAATTCAATATCAACAAGCTCTGTCAAACTTTCACAAAACAGCGGCAGAGCAACTCCCATTGATATCTTCATTGTAGGATTATACCCGTAAGAAAAAGCTACATTTAGATTTGATCTTGTAATAGATTTAAAAAATGTATTTTGCCAATCCAAATGTGAAAAATACTTTAAAATACCTGTCTTGGTAAGCTTAACACGATACCTGAACACTTCTTTTAAATTTTTTGGACACAATGCAGGATCTACAGGCTCTTTTTTTACAATCAATTGCGCCGCATCAGAAGCTTTGAATGGCTTATCCATAATTTTTCGAACACCAAAATTTTTGCAAACTCCGCAATTTACACACCCTTGCTGGCATGTAGAAACAAAATGCGGAGAATTTGAATCAACTGAATAGGCTTTTTTGTATTCATCAACAAACCATTCTTTATTTATACCTATATCTATAAAATCCCATGGCAAAGGTTCATTGATTGAGTACTGAGTTTGGGCAAGAGCATTTAAATCTATATTCAATTCATCTGCAGTTTCAAACCATATATCTTTATCAAAAAATTCACCCCAAGCATCAAGATAGCATCCTTTTTTATAAAGCGCTTCGATGTACCGGCATAACGAATCATCACCGCGGGTTAAAACAGCTTCTAACAAGGAAACAAATTTTTCGTGATAATTAACTTTTACCCCTTTTATATGTTTAACCTGATCCATCAGATAGTGAATATGCTCGGTAACTTCTTCTAAACTCATCTGCGGACACCACTGGAATGGTGTAAACGGCTTCGGAACAAATATAGAAAGCGTACAAGTTAAATCTAGAGAATGCTTTAATCCTTTTTCTTTCTTCATTAGCCTTGAACGATATCTTATTCTACGGAACAATTCTGCCATTTCATCCATGTCATCGAGGGTTTCTGTCGGCAGCCCACAAATAAAATACAACTTAACTCTTGACCAGCCATTTTCATATAATGTCAAAATGGCATTCATAATTTGTTCTTCAGTAATATTTTTTTTAATCACATCACGAAGTCGCTGACTGCCAGCCTCAGGAGCTAATGTCATTGTAGATTTTCTAACACTTTGAACAAGATTTGCAAGTTCAAGGTTAAATCCGTCAATTCTCTGGCTAGGAAGAGAAACCGAAATCTTTTTATCATTAAAATCAACAGAAAGCTCTTTTATAACCTCATTTATATTCGCATAATCATTTGAAGACAAAGATAAAAGTGAATACTCGTCATAACCTGTATTTTTTACCAGTTCTTTTGTAATTTTTATAATATCATCCGCACTTCTTTCCCTAATAGGCAGAGTAACGTGCCCGGGCTGGCAGAAACGGCACATACGACCACATCCGCGTCTAATTTCAACAACTGCTCTATCCTGAATTGAAGATGAAAACGGAATAGGATATGATTTTAGTGCTGTATCATAAGATAATTGAGCAATACGTTTTTTAACCTTACCACCCGTAATCTTTGACCATCTGCCTGAACTTTCACCAGCACAAAGAGCTTTTATTCTATCAATTCTAGGAAGCCCCTTTGTTTGCTCAAGAATCTTACAAACCTCAATTATAGAGTCTTCACCATCACCAATCATAAAAACATCAATAAAATCACTTACAGGTAACGGGTTATATGTACAAGGTCCACCTGCAATAATAATGGGATCGTCATCTGATCTTTCCGAGTTTTTATAAGGGATATCTGCCATTTCAAGCATTTTTAAAATTGTTGGATATGCCATTTCGTATTGTAGTGAAAAACCAACAGCGTCAAATTCTTTAAGCGGTCTTTTAGATTCCAGTGAATACAGCGGATGAGGATTAAAATCCGGTTCCGGAGCGTACACTCTGTCGCACATATAGTCTTGCTCTCGGTTAATCAGTTCATATAACACACGAACACCTAGATTTGAAATACCTATTTCATATTTATCTGGAAAAGCCAATGCAAATTTCACCTTTGCACTCTCAAAATCTTTATTATGAGATAAGTATTCTCCTCCTACGTATTGATATGGTTTAAAACATTTAAATAAACTTTCGTGGTATTGCTTAAAAAAACACATCTTTCTCTATCTCTTTCAGGCTAAATCATCGGGGAAATATTTGTCAATTTCAATAATTTTTCCATCCAATGTATTTTCATCAAATGATTTCATAAATTTAAATAAATCATCATTTGGGACATCATAAGAATATAAAACAATTTCATTGTCAAGTTCTCGCATAACTGTCACCATGTAATGACATTTAGCAGAATATTTCAGCAAATGTTCTTTATTAAATTTATTTCCGTTTGTATCTTTCTTTATTTTAACATAATTAAATCCGGCATAGTATTTTATTTTATCTTTAACCTCCGGTGTTATATGGTTGTTATTATGGCTAGAAAATAAATTTATTACATTTTTATTTATCTCGTCAGACACAAAATATCCCTCCATAATATATTAAACAATATAAAAGCAAAAAAGTCTAAATATTAAGAAACATCAGAGATTTCTTTTAGATATTTAACAACTTTCAAAGCTGTTTCCCTGCGGACTTCAACCGGAGATAACCTCAAATACTCAACAGCATGAGAAACTTTAACATTTTTGTCGTACCATCTGCGCATAATATAGTTATACTGATCTTCTAAACTCAACTCTTCAAGTTCCACATCTTTCAGCAGTTCAATAATATAGTCTGCACATCTTACCTGAATTTCTTCAGGAGCATGCTCTAAATCATTAATTGCCTTACTTACAACAGAATCTGCATCATACCATCTCTTAAACATCTTCATAGTTTTCCCCTTATATTGTTAAGAATATTAAACCAGATTTTTTTCAAAAAGTAAATTATTTTACAAAAAAATACTTTATATAAATACAGGTAAAAGGTTATTAAAAAGGTTTGTTATGTTTAACAGCAGTAGTTACAATCTGTCAAATCCGGGCTTAACCGAAGATATTGGCACAAATAATTTAAACAGAATGCTGCCTATGCCGCCATTCACTTTTGCGGGCGGAACATTTTATCCTGGCATAAGCGGAACAATGAACGGTACACGAATTAAAGGAAATTTAGACAACGACTTATACCAGCCAACAAGAAAAGAACGTGATAAATCAATAATTAAAAAAGTATTAGTTGGTACCGGACTATTAGCCGCAGGCATACTTTGCTTTAAGGGCGGCAAAAAAATAGTTCAATTTATCAAAAACTTATTTCAAAAAACAAAATAATTATAATTCCCTGTAATAGAATAGAATGGTAGTGTGTAGTTTTAGGTAGGATTGAAAAATCCTACTTTTTTATGTTATATTTATAAAATTAGTGCATTCAAATAAAAATGGAGGATAAAATTTATGGCTAAAGATTGCAGTTTTGATATTGTATCAGAATACGACAAACAAGAACTTGTTAATGCCGTTGATCAGGTAAAAAGAGAATTGACATCACGATTTGACTTAAAAAATTCAAATTCACAAGTTGACCTTGACGTGGATAAATCAATTACTATCACAACTAATGACGAAATGAAATTAAGAAATATTGTTGATATTCTTCAATCAAAATTATCAAAAAGAAACCTTAGCCTAAAAATACTGGATCCTCAAAGTGTAGAAAATGCGTTGGGCGGAAATGTTCGTCAGGTATTCAATCTAAAAAAAGGATTAACACAAGAACTTGCAAAGAAAATTGTAGCAGATATTAAAGGTACTAAATTAAAAGTTCAAGCATCAATTCAGGGGGAACAAGTAAGAGTTTCCGGTAAAGATAAAGATGATCTTCAAGCTGTAATACAAGAATTACGAAAGAATGAAGACAAGTACGATTATCCGCTACAATTTACAAATTATAGATAAAAAGAGGGGCATTTGCCTCTCTTTTTTAATAAGTTAAATTAGTATAATGTAAATAATCCATGTTTTCTTTCTCAATTACCCAGCCTGTACATGATCCAAAATACGTAAATTCTTTTTTACCCATACATTGATCATTAAAAGAATTCACCCAAATAGTGTCTCTTTTTCTACCAACAGGAGCTAGACCATCATAATATATATGCAATTTAAAGACATCCCTTCCATCAATATTTGGTAGTGATGCACCATTTATGTCAAGAAAAATATAACCACAAGAACCATAATATAAACTCGATGCTAGTGATGATGATGCACTTGTTTTACACCAGTCTTTTGGAGATCTATCTCCATTGTGTGACGCAAAATTCAATACAGTCCCATTATTTAATACCCATATATTGTTAGTAAAAGTCATATGAACATTATTAAATCTATTTTTATAAACTACATTATATTTTGTTACAGGTGTCATTTTGACAAAATGAGAAAGTTTCTCTGCAATAATAGCAGAACAATCATCATAGTCAGAACTAGCTTTAATATCGCACCAAGTTGAAACTTCGCCATACTCATCAATCGCCAAGCGAAAACCTTGAGATAGCATAGAAAAAACAGCCTTAACAGATGACACTGTAGCTTTTTCGGTATATTTAGTAACTAATCCAGGTATAGTTAATGCAGCAACAACACCAATTATCCCAAGAGTAATGAGGACTTCGGCAAGTGTAAATGCTGCATTCTTGGCGAGCACTGTCATTACGAACTTGGTTCGGAATCTCTTCGTTGTGCAATGGGGTTGAGACCCTGAAACAAGTTCAGGGTGACATACCGGTTCAGAATGACAGTGAGAGGTTGGATTTGCAAAACAATTTAAAATAAATATTCCTAAAGACCTTAGAACGCTGTCAGAGTATAGCTTTAAAAGGTTACCCCCCCCCGATTTTCTTGTTATTACTGAATTTTAGCATTTTTAGCTCCTTTCTTATCTGTCTTTATCTATTCTCAGTACTTCATATATGTTCATTTTCTTTGCCTTACCACGAATTTGAACTTCCGAAATTTTTATAACATCAGCGATATCCGCAATTGATGCGTAAGTTGAACTGCTGACAAGTAAATTTGTTTTATACACTTTATTATAGCTTTCAATTCTGCTTGCCAGATTAACAGTATCTCCTATAACAGTATATTCCATACGTGTTTCTGTTCCGATATTTCCAATAAATACTTCACCTGTATTTATACCAACACCGATTTCAATCTTTGGTTTACCCTCAAATAACCATTTTTCTCGAAGGTATTCAACTTTTTTTAGCATTTCATAGGCACACTTCACAGCATTTTGAGCATGATTCATATCCTGTATAGGCTCTCCAAATATTGCCATAACTGCATCACCAATAAATTTATTAATAACACCATTGTATTTACTAATAATTGGTTCCATTTCCGCAAAATATTCATTTAATATCATTGAAACTTCCTCTGCAGACATTTTTTCACTTAAACTGGTAAATCCCCTAATATCCGAGAATAAAACAGTAACAATGGCTCTTTTTCCTCCAAGTTTCAAATCATCAATATTTCTCACTACATTTTTCATAACATCTTGAGAAAGATATTTACCCATTGCTTGTTTTATTTTTTCTTTATTTCTATTTTCTGAAATAAATTTAAATGAATATGCAAAAATAGCAGTAACAAATTGGCTGACAAGCGGAACGGCATAACTCATAATATAACCTTTGGAAGCACAAGAAAATACCAACAAAAGGTATGCAATATCAAAAACAATAATTGACAATATTCCTCTAAAAAAGCGAAATCTCAATATAAAAATAAAAGCAACTAATGCTAATATAAGAAAAGATAAGAAATTCACTCCCAATCCTGCAAATTTTAAGAAATGTGCATTAAAAAGATTATCAAGAGCTGATGCCTGAATATCAACCCCCGGATGCCTGTCTGACATAGGAGATTTCAAAACATCGGCTGTCGGACCGGATATATTAGCACCTATAATAACTGCTTTATCTTTAAAGAATTCCGGATTTATATATTTTCCAGTCTTTATATCATACATATCAGGATTTGTAACAGGGGTAATGCCGGCTTTTAGCGCCTTATACGAATCCACAATACGCGAAGCTGAAATATTTTGATGAGAATAATCTGTAACAATATTACCTTTCTCGTAATTAGGATAATATCTTAAATAAGTTTTCAAAAGACCGTCAGAATTATATATGTATGGAATTTTCAATCCTGTTTCCGGATAAATAATATAATCATTATCCAGTACAACTTTATTTGTATTGTTAAAAAGCATGTACATCCTTAATGGAAGCGACGGATAATATGAATCACCTATTTTTAGGGTACTGACAGTAGAAAAAATATAACCTGAACCATTTGCGCCCTCTAACATAAGAGATCCAAAATTTTTGACAGCATCAAAAAGCTCACCGGGAGGATTAACAAAAGAATTATACGCTGTAGATAACTGCTCTTGACTAGCACTTAATTTCAAAGAATGCCTGTCTTTAAATTTAGTTAAAAAAGGATTTTTTGATGGATTATCAACAGTTTCCGGAACAAATCCGTATACAAAATTATCCATTTTTGAAATCTGCTTTGCAAAATCAATATCTTCCGGTTTTGAACTATCAAAAGAGGTTACAATCATGTCAAACCCAACAACTTTTGGCTTTGCATAACTATGAAAATAATCCAGCATATCAGTGTAAAGTTCGCGCGCCCATGGCCATTTATATTCCCGCATAGAAGTTTCATCAACAACAATTTCAACAATATCAGGAGAAACAGCTTTATTAGCAGCAAATTTTGAAACCAAAAAACTCGTAGCATATTGTTCCACAAACATTATTGTAAATATAAAAAATACAAATATTAATGCTATGTATAAGAAACAAGAATTTATATAAAAGAACTTGTTTTTTAATTTTTTCATAATACTCCCCCGGTCAAAGTTTTATTTTATGATATAATAAATTCAAAAAAAAGGATAGATATTAAAATGAATTTAATTGATGAACTTTCAAAAAACAAAGTATTGCCAATTATTAGAAGCGCAGATACCCAAGTAGTAATAGATACAGCAAAAGCGCTTATAGACGGCGGCTTAAATATTATGGAGATTAATGTGGAAACTCCAAGCATATTTAACGCAATTAAAGCATTATCTAACGATGCAATAATATGTGCCGGAGGTATAATCACATCAATTCAAGCTCAGGCAGCTATTGACTCCGGTGCAAAGATTATATCTTCACCAATATTTCAGCATAATTTGCTAAAAATATCTAAAGACAAGCGTTTGCCTTTTATTGCCGGGACATCAACAGCTAACGAGGCATATACAGCATGGAAATCAAGAATTCCTCTTGTAAAAATATATCCTATTACTGCTATGGGCGGTGTTGAGTATATTGAAAATCTGCTTAGACCAATGCCATTTTTGAATATTATTCCTCAAGGGAATGTAAAATTAGAAGAAGTACCGGAATATATCAAAGCAGGTGCGGTTGCAGTAGGAGTTGGCAGAAATCTTACTAATGCTGATTCTTATGCAGAAATCACAAAACGAGCAAAAAATTTATTGGAGCAAATAAGATAAATTATGCCAGAAAACAAATTTGACTTGATAACAATCGGAGAAAGTCTGATTGAATTTTCTACAAACCAAAAACTCAAAGATGCAGAATGTCTTCACAAATATTACGGAGGAGACTCTTTAGTTGTAGCAGTTGCAGCGAAAAGACTAAATTCAAATGTTGGATTTATCACCTGTCTGGGCAACGATTCTTTTAAAGAATACATGCTTTCCAGCTGGGAAAAAGAAGGACTAGATACCAAACATGTAAAAGTTGTTGAAGAAAAAAACGGGTTATACATGGTCTCTAGAACATCTGTTCATGATAAAGAATTTGAATACTATAGAAAAAAGATTGCACCTGCACAGTTATCAATAGATGACATTGATGAAGAATATATAAGAAGTTCAAAAATTGTTTATGCCTCAGGTGTTACACAATCTTTATCGATGAAATCTCGTGAAGCAGTAAAAAAAGCTTTTGAAATAGCTAAAAACAATGGCGTCACAACAGCATATGACCCGAATTACTCAGCTATTGTTACAACATCAGAAGATGCAAAAGAATTTTTTGATGAGATACTTCCCCTGACTGATATATTACTAATGAGCTCTAAGTATGACGCTAAAAGTATCTTTGACATTGAATCTCTTGAAAACATAATAAAACATCTTGCGGATAACGGAGTTCAAATTATTGTTATAAAATCAAGCCATGATAAAGGATATTTTGTCAAGCATCAGGGAAATTTAAACTTTATACCTTTCTACACAGAAAACATTGTTGATACTACCTCTTCAGGTGATGCATTTAATGGTGCATTTCTGCATTCTATAGCAAAAGGATATTCACCTGTTGAAGCTGCAAAAATAGCATCTATTGATGCAGGTCTGCAAGCTCAGGGAATAGGAGCAATAAAATCAATACCTTACCACGATGAAGTTTATAAAATATATAATACCGGAGAGTATTAATGAAAAAAAGATTTGTTTTATCAGGTTACTTTGGATTTAAAAACTTCGGAGATGAAGCAATTTTATCTGTACTGGTTAACAAATTACAGCAAGATAAACATCGCGTTACTGTTATATCATCTGATCCGCAATATACTTTAAAAAATTATAAACATATCAGAAGTATAAAAACTTTTAATTTTAGAAATATTATAGGCGCTATATCAAAATCTGATGTTCTGATATCAGGTGGAGGCAGTTTATTACAGGATGTGACAAGTGTAAAAAGTCTTATATATTATCTTGTAGTTATAGCTATCGGGCTTTTTCTAAGGAAAAAAGTTATTATTTTTGCTCAGGGAATAGGTCCAATTAACAGCATGGCTGGGAAAATATTGACAAAGCAATTGCTTAAACACTGTACATATATCAGTGTCAGAGATGAAAAAAGCTACGACCTCTTAAAAAGCTGGAACATAAATTCAGATTTGGTGTGCGATCCTATTTTTTCTACTGATGTGGATTTCTCTTCAAAAACCAATACTGTTGCCGTCCAACTTAGAGATTTTAGAACCATGAATGAAGATTTTATTGACAGATTGGCACAACAGGTGTGTAACGTATTTTCCGATAAAAATCTTGAAATATATTCATTTCAAGACGCAATTGACCTTGAAATATGCAAAAGATTTCAAAAAGCTGTTAATTTGCTCAATCCTGACATGAAAACAACTATTTATTCAAACTTAACAAATGAAGAAATAATATCTAAAATTTCAAAATCAGAATATCTTATTGCAATGAGATTTCACGCAATAATTATTGGACTTCTCGCTAAATGTAAAATTTTAGCCATAAACTACGACATAAAAGTCGCAAAAATTGCAAAAGAATTTCAATTGCCGGTGATAGATATGAAAAATAATTTTAAAGACGAGTTTAAAAACTTAAAAAATCAAAATATTGAACAAATTAGCTCTTTAGTTAGCTCTAAAACCTTTGATTGGAGCGGATTTAACAGAGCTATAAACTAAAATATTATTGTAAACTTATATTAACAAAACATTACCCGCATGGCTAATTTTTTCCATACAACAAGACTATTTTAAAGTTTACCATATTAAAATTGTTCTAAGTAGAGATAATTATTGGGATAAATTTTAATGGAAAAAGTTCAAAAAAAAGTGGCAAAAATTGAGTTTGTCAAAAATTATCAACGTATGTGGCCATACATAAAACCATATTGGTTTAGAGCATTAATGGCAATAGTAATTTGTATACCAATAGGTGCATTAGATGCAGTTATAGCTCTTGCATTAAAACCTTATATGGACATCGTAATGATTGATAAATCAATCCAATCACCATGGTACATTCCACTTGGAATTGTTTTATTTACCTGTATACAGGGATTTCTAAATTACATGGCAACATATCTAAATACATGGGTTGGCGGTAAAATTACAAATGCTCTAAAACGAGACTTATACAGAAAATTGCTAAGCTATGAAACTTCATTCTTCGATGCAAGAAAATCCGGAGATATTATTTACAGATTTAATAAAGATGCAGACCTAGCATGTAATGGATTACTAGCAAATCTAAAAACATTTACTTCACGTCTTTTTTCTTCAATTTCATTGATTGCTGTTTTAATCTATAATTCATGGCAGCTTTCAATAATTGCAATCACAGTACTTGGTTGTGCATTTCTACCGCTGGCAAGAATTCGTGAACGAATAAAAGAAGTAATGAATAAATCTGTAGCTGCTGGTTCGCAAATTATTACAATATATAATGAAACTTATTCCGGAAATAAAACCATTACTTCATTTAACCTTGAGAATGTACAAATGCATAAATTTAATAATGTACTCAATAACATTTTCAATTTCCGAATTAAAATTACACAAAGAACATCCTGGCTATCCCCAATGATGCATATAATTGTATCCATCGGTATCGGTGCAGCCATTGGCTACGGAAGCCATTTAATCGTAACAAAATCAATAACCAGCGGTAATTTTGTATCATTTATTACTGCATTGATTATGCTATATACCCCTATTAAAAATTTAGGTAATAACTTGAACGATGTTCAGTTTTCATTCATGGCTATAGACAGAATATTCAGTATGCTAAATAGAAAACCTGGAATCCAGAATGCCCCTGAAAGTATTGAAATGAATGGACTAAATGACTCAATTGAATATAGAAATATCTCATTCAGTTATGGTAAAAAACTGCCGGATGTATTGGAGAATATCAACTTTAAAGTAAAAGCCGGCACTACAACCGCATTTGTCGGTAATTCTGGCGGAGGTAAAACAACATTAGTTAACCTGCTGCCTAGATTCTATAATATTGAACGCGGTGAAATTCTATTTGACGGTGTTAATATCAACAAATTCAAATTACATTCACTACGCCAGAATATTGCAGTTGTTTTTCAGGATAACTTCCTATTTTCAGGTACGATAAAAGAAAATATTCTACTAGGAAAAGAAAATGCTACTGACGAAGAAATTAATCAAGCGGTAAAAATGGCATTTTTAGATGAATTCATCGCAAGTCTGGAAAAAGGTCTTGATACACAAATCGGAGAACGCGGAATCAGACTATCAGGAGGCCAAAAGCAAAGGATTGCAATAGCACGTGCATTTATAAAAAATGCCCCTATAGTTGTTCTTGATGAAGCAACAAGTGCTCTGGATAATAAAGCTGAAGCCGTCGTACAAAAAGCTATTGATAATTTAATGAAAGATAAAACTGTTTTTGTTATAGCGCACAGGTTGTCAACAATAAAAAATGCCGACAAAATTATTGTAGTTAATAAAGGACATATTGTTGAACAAGGAACACATGATGAATTGCTTCATATAGAAAATGGCGCGTACAAATCTTTATATGATGCACAATTTAAAAAACAGGATTTAATAGAGCTTTAAAAGCAGGAACAGTTAAATGAGTATTATAAAAAAAATAAAAAAACAAAAAGAAGAAATATACCAAATATTTGGTATACCAGTTTGTACTATTACAAAAAGCTATAATTATAAATATAAAACTATACTCAGAATACTGTCAAAGACAAAAAAATATGAAAATTATACAGAATATAGGATTACTAAATTATTTAATTTGCCACTTTTAGAGCGAATAGAAAATCTTGATATAATAGAGCTTAAAGTTTTAAACACATTTAAAAGAATAACAGGCAAGGAAGAAGAAACAAAAAAAATCTTAAAGAAAATTGTAAATCCTAAATACAATAAAATATTTATTCTAAAATCCAATTTAGGAGAAGCATATCTTTTTCTTAAATTCATATTAAATAATCTAATCTTAAAATCTGATGTACCACTGATAATTGCGACAAAAAAATATCATCTAAATCTTATCAATATGCTTACCCCAAATATTGATAGAATCTATACAACAAATCTTCATTACGAAATCAATAATAAAGTTATGTTGGTTGGAGAACAATATGTGTATGTAGCATTCCCAATGAAATTCTATACCAATACTGAAGAAAAAATAAGAAACGGGCATTGCCATTATATGTCTGAAATATACAACTTTTTTAATATTTCTAAAAAGAATATCTCCAACTCAAATAATGTAAAAATATCTCAAGAATTAAAAAAAAGAACAAGAGATTATTTACAAAAAAATAACATAAAAAAATTTGTATTTTTATCAACTGATGCAACCACCTGCGAAAATATTGACAAAAAATTCTGGGATAAACTTGAAAAAGAATTAAATATAAAAATTATTAGAAATTCAAAAGATATGACACTGGAAGAGGCATATGCTATTGCACACAAAGCGTTGGCAATTATCAGTTTGAGAAGTGGTTTATCTGAGATTCTGTCGGGTATAAACAATTTACAAATAATTCTTTATACAAATTTTAAAGAAAGATACAGGTTTGATGTCATATCAGAAATGAAAGTTTCAAAAGGTTTTTCACTCAAAGCAATTGACCCAAACAGAAAAAACATTTTTGAACTTGAATATTCAAAAGAATCTGAAGACAAAATTATTGAATGGATAAAAGATACAGTAAATATGAGGGCTAAAATAAAATGAAAATAGTTATTCAAGCAGGAGGAAAAGGAACAAGACTTGAACACCTTACGCATAATAAACCAAAATGTATTGTGCCGGTTAATAATCTACCTATAATATTTCACATGTTCAAAAAATTTCCGGATGCAGAATTCGTGATAATTGGAGACTACAAATTTAAAGTACTTGAAAATTACCTGCAAACCTTTGCAAAAGCAAAATACATACTTGTAAAATCAGAGGGTAAAGGGAATGCCTGTGGAATAAAACAAGCACTTGAATTTATTCCTGATAATGAGCAATTTATGCTTATATGGTCGGATTTATTGCTTAGTGAGGAATTCGATTTATCAAAATTAGATTCATCTAAATGCTATATTGGTTTATCAGGAAATTTCAAATGCAGCTGGAGTTTTAAAAACGGAAAACTTGAAAAATTTCCATCAACCGAATACGGTGTTGCCGGATGCTATATTTTTAATAACAAAAGTTATTTTAAAGATTTTCCGGAAACAGGTTCATTTACAACTTGGTTGAAAAACTCAAATATAACCTTGAATGCTATATCGCTTTCAAATTCAAAAGAAGTAGGTACACTTGAAGCAATAAACAAATTATCAACAACAGAAAATCGCTGTAGACCGTATAACAAAATGGAATTTACAAAAGATAAAGTAATTAAGTCCGGACTAACAAAAGAGGGAGAAAAACTTATTGACAGAGAGGTTGTATGGTATAAAAAAATGACAGAATATGGTTTTGATTCGATTCCTGAAATATATTCACTCAACCCGCTGACAATGAGTAAAATTAATGGAACAAATATCTTCAATACAAAACTAAATATAGCCGAAAAAACAAAGGTTATAGATAGTTTAATAACAAGTGTAACAAAACTGCATAGTTATGAAACAGCAGAAAAAAATTACTGGGATTTGGAAGAAGAATACTACAAAAAGACAATTTCAAGAATACAAAGTATCAGACAGGCAATACCATTTTCAAATGATGACTACATTATGATAAACGGCAAAAGATGTAAAAATATTATCACTTGCCCTAGTCTGCTGAAAAGAATAGTAGAGCAAAATCTGTTTAATACAACATACTGCCCGATACACGGTGATTGCACACTAACAAATACAATGATAGATAAAAACGGTAAAATCTACTTTATTGATGCTCGCGGCTACTTTGGCAGCCAGCAGGTACTTGGTGATATTCGATATGACTGGGCAAAATTATACTATTCAATCCAGGGAAACTTTGACCAGTTTAATATAAAGAATTTCAAACTGGATATAACCGATGATGGCGTTGAATACGCAATAAAATCAGGCGGCTGGGAATCAATGACAGCTTACTTCCTGTCAAAAATCCCAAATTGTAACCTTAAAGAAATCAAAATTATACATTCAATAATCTGGTTGTCACTGGCAA
Organism: uncultured bacterium; assembly: GCA_958366705.1. Lineage (GTDB taxonomy): Bacteria > Cyanobacteriota > Vampirovibrionia > Gastranaerophilales > Gastranaerophilaceae > Zag111. Next base: position 42,881 of record CATXCB010000003.1, on the reverse strand, counting down.
GCCATGCTTGGGAGGATTTTGATTCAATGTGTGTTGCATACTATAACGGATTGTATTTGCTAAATGAATGCATAGAAGGAGAAAATAATGCTTTTAAAAGAGAATACTTTGAGACTATCCTCTCTAAGTAAGACATGGATATTTGATTTTGACGGAACTCTTGTTGAACATAACGGATACAAAACAGGAGAAGATAAATTTTTACCTGGAGCTAAAGAATTTCTACAGTCTTTACCTGGTGATGATTTTATCTTGATTATGACAGCTAGGGAAAAACAAGCCCGAGAAAAAACCGAAGCATTTTTAAAAAAGCACAATATCAGATATAATGAACTACTTTTTGAAATGCCAATGGGTGAAAGAATACTTCTCAATGATAATAAACCATCGGGTCTAAAGTGTGCATACGCAGTAAGTCCTAACAGAAATGAAGGTTTAGCATCATTGGAAGTAATTATTGACAAAACATTATAGGGAGAAATTATGCATATATTAAAACCTGTTTCACACGAAACAATATGGGGCGGTACCAAATTGGTTCCATTTGCACCGGAAAGCCATGATAAACTAGGTCATTTATATTCACTGGTTTCCAACGGTGAATTCGAAAGTGAAATCATAAACGGTGAATATAAAAATCGAAAATTTAAAGAATATTTTCAAGAGAATAAAGCGAAATTCGGTTTAGCCAAATTTGAGAGTTTCCCATTTGTCATTGCACTAGTCGATCCAAAGGAAGATTTAAGTATTCAGGTTCATCCAGATGATAAGTGTGCTCAAGAAATAGAGAATCGCCCATTTGGGAAAAACGAATCATGGTACTTTATAGAACCACCAACAAATAGATGGCTATTTAATGGATGCAGAGTATCTACAATTGAAGAAATTGAACAAAAAATTAATGAGAACCGCGTAGAAGAAGACGTCATCGATCATCTACAGATAGGTGAAAATGACTATGTTTTTGTCGAACAAGGAACAATGCATGCTGCAACACATGGAGCTTTATTCTATGAAATTGAAGAAAACTGCAACCTAACTTACAGATTTTTTGATTTTAACAGGAAAGATAAAAATGGTAATAAAAGGGAACTGCATATAGATAAAGCACTTAAAGCCATTAATACTAAACTTAAATCTAAAACTAGAAAATATAATGGAGAAGAAATTATAGAACGTTTGTATTCTACCAAACTATATGAGGATACAACCGAATACAAAAATAATAGTAATACTCTGGAATGTCTAACAGTATTAAACGGTGAAACAATTATAGAAAATTGCAAAATTCAAACAGGCACCACAATCATTATTGAACCAAATGAAGGAATTAAATTGAACAAATCAAACTTTATAATAGCAAGACCTGTCATAAAGGAGGAGAAATAATGGATATTGAACTTTCTGCATCAATGATGTGCGCGAATTATGCAAATCTTGAAAAAGAAGTTTATGAGCTGGAACAAGCAGGCATAGATTCTTTTCATATTGATATTATGGATGGAAGTTTTGTTGATAACTTTGGTATGGGTTACCAAGATATGGCATTTATAAAAAAAGCAACAACTAAAAAAGTAGATGCACATCTAATGGTAAGAAAACCTTATAACTATTTAGATATCCTATTCAAATTGGGTATAGATATTATCTACATTCATCCGGAAGTAGACAGTGATCCTGCCACTACGATTGAAAAAATACATAGAGCTGGAGCAATAGCAGGAATTGCGATTAATCCCGGGACTTCAATCCCAAGTATTGAAGAATTATTAAATACTGTAGATAGGGTTCTTGTGCTTGGAGTAAATCCAGGGCACGCAGGCAGACAGTATTTAGATTACGTTGATAAAAAAATAGAAAAACTCCTTAAATTAAGAGAAGAATATAATTTTGATATTGTACTGGACGGAGCTGTAACACCGGAAAGAATTGAAAAGTGGTCTACTCTGGGTGTAAAAGGTTATATTCTTGGCACCGCAACATTATTCAGGAAAGATAGAACATATAAAGAAGCAATAAAAAAGTTTAAAGAATTAAAATATGAGAAAGTATAAAATGCAGCAATATAATAGTTTAAAAAAACTTAAAATAACAAAATCACTAATAAATTTAATTCCGTTTTCAAGATCTCTTAGGCTAGCTCTAAGAAAAAAAGCTAATGCTAAGTTTATTCCACCCGCATTAAATTTATTTATACAAGAACTTGAAAACAAATATCCAGATTACTGGATATTCTCAACATTTTGGCCCTGGGGTGATTTTTTGATGTGCTGCGCGTTACTTGATGAATTCAAAAGACAAAATGGAGGCAAGATACTAATACTTTACGCTGGAGATACCCAGCTGCAATTCATAAACACATTTAAATTTGCAGACGAAACACTAAAAGTATGTCCTGAATTTTATTATGCACTATGCACAAATAAAGGATTCAGTGAACATAATAAACATGGTTTAACTAAAGGACATCTTTATGAAATGTCTCATCACGTATTTAAAGAAGTCGAAACTCTTAATGTTACCAATTTTTTTGAATTATACGCTAAAATGTTTAAACTTACTGACCCGATACCGGAAACACCAGTTGTCCCAGAAATTGTAAAAGATAAAGTTGAAGAATTGTACAAAAACATTTCTGAGGATAAAAAAGTTATACTCATAACTCCAGATGCTCATTCATATGATTCAAAAGAAATAAGTATTGAATTTTGGACAAATTTAACCTCTAAATTAGAAGACATTGGATATAAAGTTATTTTTAATACAAAGAGAAAACAATTTGAAAATTTTGAAAAAGTATTTTTGCCATTATTTGAGGAAAGTTATTTTGCCACGCTATGCCACACAAATATAACGTTAAGATCTGGATTTACAGACATAATCACAATCATGGGTGCAAAAAATCAAATAGTTCTATATCCAAAATCAATGAGATTCATAACAATAACAGAAGAGGCACAAATTGAAGAAATCAACAGGTGCTTCAAACGTAGAAAGGATAAAACATTTGAAGACACAATGTTTGAAGTTAGCTCGATTAATAATATGTTTAAAAAGAAATTTTTAGAACTTGTCGTAGATGATGAAAGCAAAACTATTGACAACATAATAAAAAAACTATCAGAAAAAAAGGAATTTAAAATATGGAACAAATAACAGAGAATAATCAATGTACGGGTTGTGCAGCATGCGCAAATATTTGCCCGCACAATGCTATTTCAATAATTCAAGATAAAAATGGATTTTACAGACCACATATTGACCAAAATAAGTGTACCAATTGTGGATTATGTAAAAAAACATGTCCATCTTTAAATTACACAGAAACAAAATATAAAGAACCCAAAACATACGCGATTATTGCAAAAGATGAACTCAGAAAACAATGTGCCTCCGGTGGAGCTTTCAGCTTAATTGCGGAATGGGTTTTAGCTCAAAATGGTTATGTAGCAGGCGCAGCATTTAATAATAATTTTGACGTTGAACACATTATCATTAACAACCAAAATGATTTAAATAAATTAAAAGGTTCAAAATATGTTCAAAGTAAAATTTCAGAAAATCTTTTTAAAAACATAAAAGAACTACTTGAAAAAGATACATACGTTTTATTTTCAGGTTGTCCTTGTCAGGTGGCAGGTCTAAAGCATTTTTTACAAAAAGATTATGAAAAACTTATACTTGTAGATATTTACTGTACGTATGCCCCGTCTCAAAAAGTATATAAAAAATACATTGATGAAATGGCTGGAGATATTGATAATATCAATTTTAGAGATAAAGAGCTAGCAGGCTGGAGCTGCTCCTCTGTTGTAATAACAAAAAATAATAAAAAATTTAAAGATAATAAATATATGAAAGTGTATCACTCAAAACTTGCAATGAGTGAAACCTGTGAACAATGCAAATATGCTACACTACCACGTCAAAGTGATATAACACTTGCAGATTTCTGGGGAATAAAAAAATTTGATAGAAAGCTTGATGATAAATTAGGAACTTCAATTTATATGATAAATACACCTAAAGGTGAAATGATATTGTCCAATATAAAACCATCAATTAAACGATTGAAAGAAGTTCCTTTAAAATATGCAAGACAAAGAGCTTGTGAAAAACCGTTTAAAGCTCATAGATTAAGAAATAAATTTTACAAACTCTTAGAAACAAATTCTTTCACCACTGCATATGAAAAAACTATAGGAAAAGAAAATAATATTGGAATTATGAACTTCTGGTATGTACCGAACAGAGGGGCAATCTTAACAAATTATGCAATAAACGAATTTCTAAAAGAAAATGGATACAATCCAAAAACAATTAATTATTATCCTAGAATAGAAAAAAAACTTCACAAAAATAGTATTAGTGAAAAATTTGAAAAAGAATACCTAGAGACTACAAGTTTTTGCCAGGATTATATAGATTTAAAGAATTTGAACAATGATATTAGAACATTTCTTGTAGGTTCAGATCAGGTGTTTAGGGATTGGTGTGTTGAACACCATAGAGATAAATACTTTTTAAACTTTGCCGATGATACCTCAAAGAAAATATCTTGTTCAGCAAGTTTTGGAATACCATCATATGATGGCTCTGAAACCAACAAAACAATTATGCAAAAATACCTGCAGCGTTTTGATGCATTATCAGTAAGAGAAAATAGCGGAGTTGATATCCTTAAAAACACATTTAATCTGACAAGTACGCAGATATGGGATCCTGTATTCTACATAGATAGAAGTAAATACGAAAAAATAGCTGAAACGTCATCAAAAAAAGAATCTAAATTTTTGGCATATTATATAATAACTATGACGCCGGAAAAGAAAAAAGCAATAAATTTTGTTGCAGATAAATTAGGTTTAAAACCCGTTGATATGAAAGGTAAACTCCCTGTTGAAGATTGGTTATATTATATCAAAAACTGTGAATACTATATAGGCGATTCGTTCCATGGAACCTGTTTTGCATTAATGTTCCAAAAGAATTTTCTAGTTATCTCTCCAAGAACGGGAGAAAATGATACAAGACTTGATACTTTGTTGGAAACCGTAGATATGCAAAGCAGACAATTACAAAGAGCAAATGAAATATATTCAAGAGAAGACTTATTAAAGAAAATTGATTATACAAACAGATTTGAAAAATTAAATTCAGAACTTGAACGTTCTAAAACCTGGTTACTTAACGCGATTGAAGCCCCTAAAATTAGCAAAGAATTTTCTAACGAAGACAATCTTTTCTTTGCTCAAATGGATAGACTTAATACTGAAACTGCAGAAAATACCCGCAGAATTATTCTTGTAAACAACAAGAACAAACTATATGTGGAATATTTAAAATGTGGAATATTTAAAAAACTTATATTTAACAAAAAACGCAGAGAACACTATAAAACCAAATATAGAAAGTTAAGTGCTAAAATGAAAGAACTCAAAAGTCTAAATTATTAACACAAATTGACATATTGGATATTAAATTCTAAAATATAACAATGAGCGTGAAAGAATTTTTTACAGGTTATAAAGGAAAAAACATCCCTAAAGAATTAAATGAATTCAACTGGGGTGCTTTTCTTTTGACTTTTTTCTGGGGAATTCCTAATAAGGCCTGGATTACACTTTTAGCAATTCCTCTAATCTGGTTTCAATTACCTTTTGGATTAAATTGGATACTTTTTACCATATTACAATTCTATTGTGGATTTAAAGGTAATATGTGGGCATATCAAAATGATTGGTGGATGGCACCAAAAGATTTTAGGAAAAAACAGGCTGCCTGGGGACTATTTGCTATTACAATAAATATATTATTTCCTATAGTCATATTAATGACAATTGTTAGATTCGCGCAGAAATCACCTGATAATCCTGCTGACTTTATCAAAAACACACAATGCGCAACAGCGTATTCTAAATTAAAAAAAGAATTTCACAAGGTTAATCTCACTACCACTACAACAGAAATACAAATTGCAGAAGATTTTGCAAAACACTTCAAAGATGTAAATGTTGACGGGTCTAGTGTGAATTTTAAAATAAAATCTAATGGACAAAATGTAGATATATATCATATAACTTTTAATAAATACTCACCAGAAAAAAGTTGTAACCTATTAGAAAAAAATTGTGTAATTACTTCATCGTTCATTATTCCTGCTGAAATTAGCTTTTCTAATCATTGTCAATTCTACTTTGATAATAATAAAAATTTTGAACCGGATGAAGAAACTAAAAAATCATTAGACAAAGGATACAATATATTTAAATACTTATAATAATAAATATCATTATACGCAAAAAAAGACTCACATATGTGAGTCTTTTAAAATTGCTCCAGGCCAGACTTGAACTGGCACTGGGTTATACGCCCAATTGGATTTTAAGTCCAACGCGTCTACCGATTCCGCCACTGGAGCCTATTCAATTTTCAATAACCTTTCGGCTACAAATTTATAATATAATAAACAAAATTTATTGTCAAACAGAAAATTTCAAGAGTTATATTAACCTAGTCCCCCCTACTATAATTTAATTCAGAATAGTTATAGTAAGGATTAAAACAGATCCTGAAACAAGTTCAAGATGACTGAGCAGATAAATAATTGTCATATCTCATGATTTCCGAAGCTCTATCAAAATATTGAGATTGAAACGAGTTCAGAGCTGAATCATGATAATATTTCAGCATCTTAAAACTTAGAATAAACAAATGATAGTATTATTGAAAATTTAACCAAATTTAGAGGATATTGCGATTAACAACCTTAAATTTTTCAATATATTTTTCCAAACTTACAATTCGATTATCAATATCACAAATTATATTATTTAATGTTTGAGCCAGTATATCAACATTATCGCATTTTGAACGACCTAGCAAGGTTGCCTTAACATTTGAAGAGAGTAACTTTTGGAATACGCAAATACTATCATACAAATCTCTATCAATAATATCCCGAACAGATGAAAGATAAATAAAAAGCTCTGAAATAGCATTTTTAGCCGGTTGATATTTTTTACGCATGAAAAATGATTTAACTTTAGTCATTTCAGAAAGTATATTAGAATATATTTCTCTTAAGTTTTGTTTTTTCTCCGGCAAAAACCGTGAAAAATAATCCATAGCCTGCTTAAAACCCGCATCAATAATTGCCTGTCTCTTTTCTGATGGGTAGTTAAAATCAACAACAATAACATCACCGGTATCTATAACAAGATAATCATACCTGTCACAATTTCCATAAATGCTTTTTATAAAATCTGTTTCCGAATAAGTCATGCATGTATACATACCATTGACATACTCCAAAGGTTTTTGATCCGAACCTGAAAAAGAACCCTCTAAGCGAATTTCAAGAATTCTGTCTGCTGATTGTTCGATATGGTTTGATAAAGACCACATTGGTTTTCCCTTCATCAAATCCCCATCGACTAAGAGCTCATCTCCTAATGTCATAGCCCTCATTAAACCTGGCATGCAACAGGATATTCGAACTGCCATTGCAATTTCAAAATCCGGAGTCTCAAAAGTCGAAAACTCTTTACATGAAAAGGTTTTCATATTAGTAGATATTATAATTAAATTTCTCTTAATATCCTTAAATGTAACCCTTTTAACTTGTCCTTTAATATAGCTATCACCATAATATTTACGTTCTATAAGTTCTCTGAGCCAATCTAAAAATACCTCACCTTTACTCAGTGCAAATTTATTATTAAAACCCAGAGAAATATCCCTAAACAATTCAAAATTAACAGATAAAAAGACTTCTGAAAGTTCTTCATAATTATAACCTACAGAATATAATGCAGCAATAATTGAGCCAACAGATGACCCTCCAAGAGTTGTAGGTTCAATACCAAGTTTATTAAAAGCTTTCAAAACACCAATATGGGCGGTTCCCCTTATAGCACCACCACCAAATAGGCAAGTATATTTGAAATCATTATGCTCTCTCATAAACTAATTTTAGCATAAAAAAAGATTGGCATATTGCCAATCTTTCTATATCAAACTTTTATCTAACTATGCAACTTTTGAACCTTTAATTTCTCTAATTAAATATTCAGCAACCCATTCAAAATCTTTATTTTCATGCGCAGCTTTTTCTAAATATTCAACAGAAGCATCACCTAAACGAATAAGAGTCATAGCAACAACGCCTCTTTTGATACCTCTAACCACTTGCAATTTATCAACCAATTGTGGAACAACAGCTTCCCCTATACTTACTAATTCATTTTCAATTTGATTTTTAGTTGAGTTATCTACGTTTTCAAGAATATCATTTAATGATTGCATATTCATATCTCCATATATTTGTCTTAACATTATTATTATAAGATAAAATTTAACTAAAGTCTGATTTCCTTACATAATCTTTATATCTGACGTGTAATATTAATATTATCTTTACATCAAATAAGAATCTAAGCTCTAGTAAAAGCTTATACAAAAAAATAAAAAGCAGACACAATTAAAGTTGTCTGCTTTTTATCATGATTTACAAATACTTATAGTTAAACTGCAACTTCTTTTAATGATTCAACATATTTAATCGCATAAACTGCACCAACAGCCCCATCTGCAGCCGCAGTAATTACCTGTCTTAAAGGAGTTTTTCTAACATCACCAACGGCAAAAACTCCATCAATTGAAGTCTTCATCGATTCATCTGTCAATATAAACCCAGCCTTATCCTGTGCCAGCTGCCCGTTAATATTTTCAAGATTTGGAGTAATACCTATGTAAGGAAAAACTCCATCTATACTTAAATCAGAAACCTCATCTGTTTTAACATTTTTAATAGCAGCCGCAGTGACAACTTTATCACCTTTAACTTCTGTTACTACAGAATCCCAGATAAACTCAAGTTTCGGATTCTTAAATGCTCTTTCTTGAATAATTTTATCAGCTCTTAACTCATCTCTTCTATGAATAAGATAAACCTTTGAAGCAAATTTCGTCAAATACATAGCCTCTTCAACAGCTGAATTACCGCCGCCAACAACTGCAACAACTTTATCTTTATAAAAAGCTCCGTCGCAAACTGCACAATAACTTACACCTCTGCCGACAAATTCTTCTTCCCCCGGAACTCCTAGCTTCATAGGTTTTGCTCCTGTAGCAATGATAACACTTTTTGCTCGAAATTCAGCTTCGTTAGTAATAATAACTTTAGGAGAAGAAATCAAATCAACAGACTGAATTTCCTGCATAGGAAATTTTTGAATACCAAACATATCAGCATGCTCTTCAAATTTTTCCATCAACTCAAAGCCTCCTATTTTAGAAAAACCCGGATAATTTTCGAGTTCCAGATAGTTTGAAGGCTGTCCCCCAAGCATACTAATATCAACAATAGCTGTTGATATTGCTCCTCTTGATGCATATAAACCTGCTGAAAACCCTGCTGGTCCACCACCCAAAATAACTGTATCAAATTCATAAGTTTGCATAATTATTTATCCTCAATTTTCTATCACACTATCACCGGCAATTTTTTCGCCTGAAATCGAATATTTTGCCACCTCTGTTTTGATAATTTTACCATTAACATTCGAATATGTATCTAATTTTATAGAATCGAATCCTGTAAAGGTATTACCATCTAAGTTAATTTCAACAACATCTGTTAATGTCTGTTCCCCATACTTGCCAGATTTTGTAAAAACAATAGCATTATTATTAACTTTATCAATTGTTATATCCGCACTGGCTCCGTTAAAAGGATTACTTAACGTTATGACGTTATTAGTTCTTGATAAGTTCCACAAATCCAAACTACTTTGTTTAAATGTAACAGGAGAATCCGTATCAAGTAATTTTGATGTAACACGCCATGTTCCGTAAAAAGAATCAGGAACTTTCGTAACTGTAGCACTAAGAGTGATATTTGCACCAGAGGTTTTAGCACAAACAAACACAGGTATACTACTCAATACCATAAACAACAATATTATTAAAAATATATTGATTCTAATTACCATACCTGTATATCACATTAAACAGTTGCAGACATTTTAGATTGCAAACTTCTTGCAGAATCTTCATATCCTGCTCTCCCCATTAAAGCATAAGTATAATTTTTAGCTTGTTCAACACCCGGCTGGTTAAATGTATTAATGTTATACAATTCTCCGGCTATAGCCGTCTGAACTTCTAACATATATAAAAGCTGAGCTACATTATACCCGTCAACCCTTGGTAATGTTATTGTAACTGTTGGTCTTGCATAATCTGATAATGAAACTTTTGTAGAATCAGCTTCAGCATTTAATAAAGCATTAATAGTTTTCCCGCCAAGATAACCAATACCTGTATATTCAAAAATTTTCGGAATTTCCAGAGTAGTATCAAACTCTTCTACTCTTATAAAGTTAATAATTTTATCATTTGGTCCCTCATTATACAATTGTATTTGAGAATGCTGATCTGTTACCCCCAAAGCTTTAATAGGAGTTGGCCCAATATGAACATGATTTCCCTGTAAATCTTCATTTTTACCTAATGATTCTGCCCAGAGCTGAACATACCAGTCTGAGACATATTTTAATCGTGACGAATAAGGCATCATTACAGATAGGTGCTTTCCTTTTTTGGTATCCATAAGATATTGAATCAAGGCATTTTGTGCAGCAATATTTTCGTTAATATCTGTATTTTTCAATGCAAGATCCATATCTTTTATACCGTTTGTAATTTCATCAATATCAATTCCAACAAGCGCAAACGGCAGTAAACCAACGGCTGAAAACACAGAAAATCTTCCGCCTACATCGTCCGGAACAACAAAAGTTTTATACCCCTCTTGTTCAGCAATCTGACGCAAAATCCCTGTTTTTTTATCAGTTGTTGCCACAATATTTTTTCTATAATCATCCCCCAGTTCTTTTTCCAACCTGTCTTTTAATATCATAAACTGAGACATAGTTTCAGCTGTAGAACCTGATTTTGTAATGACATTAACAAGAGTTTTCTTTAAATCGAGCATATCAAGTAAGCCGGTCATTGAATCAGGGTCAATATTATCTAAAAAGAAAATCCTCGGAGCACCGTTTCTTTGTTCCGGTGTTAATAAGTTCCAGTATGGTTTTAGTAAAGCCTCAGTAACAGCAATACCGCCAAGAGCTGAACCGCCTATACCAAGAACCAGAATATTTTCAAATCTATTTTGCACAAGAGCCGCATACTCTTTAACATACCAGACAGTTTCTTCATTATAGCCCAGATTCATCCATTGTAACCATTGTCCGGGTTTGTCTTTTCTCTTATTTAAATCCGCTATAATTCCGGCAATTTTATCCTTATACGCTGCAAATTCTTCGGAAAGGTTAAGTCCGTTTTCAACACCCACAACTTGTGCATCAGCGTTTCTGTAGTCAAATTTAATCATACCTAACCCAAAATACCCCTTTCTTATTTAAACTTGTCATATAACTTTATTTTATATGGTCAAAATTAAAATACAAGAAAAGAGGCACCTGGATTAATAATTATTTACTTCTATACTGTAGTATTAGCCGTTTTGGTTAAATTTAAATGTTCTATCGATGTTTTTGTTAATAATACCTTTAATAGTCTCATATTCTGTTTGTAATGAAGTATGCTCGGTATCAATATTTTTTAATTGCATATCATACATACTATCTTTTGCATCAATATCTTTCATTGCTCTGTTGTATTCAGCTTCAGCCTTAGCCACCGCATCAGCACTGGATGTTTCTTCAGTAATAGAACTACAAGTTTTATAATCTAATGATTTCCAGTTAAAAGATTTATCAACTTGTTCCATATGCACAAGACCGCTTTCCAGAGCAAACTCAATCCATTCAGAAGATGCAGCTAAACCATTTTCAATAGTTTTATAACCTTCTTTCATTCTATTGAACAAGTTAGTATACCATTGAGCTTTAGCATCAGCGTTACCTTTATTAGTTTTATCGTTTTCGTCTTCCCATGCATACTTTGGTTCACCGGTATTAGCAATCATATTTTCGATAACAAACTGTTTTACAACAGTATTGTAGCTTTCTGATAAGGTCACATTTCCTGCAACCAAAGGATTTCCATCAGCTCCTTTAATAGATCCATTTACTAATTTCAATACAAAATCTGGATCTTGAAGGTCTTTAGTAGTAATCTTACCCTCTCTGATAAGTTTATTTATAACATCAAACGAATCATTAGTTGCGGCAGTGTCTTCACCGAAAAGAAATTCCAAGAATTGCTCTTTTTTTGCGTTATAATTATCTAAAATAGTTTGTAATTCTGCAGGGATAGTAACTTTGCCAGCGACACTAGATTCATTACCAGCTAATGCCATAGCAAAATTTTCATAATTAAAATTATCTGCGTTAAGAATATGATCATAAATACTCGCTATTGTTGAGTTAATTTCTTGTAAGAGGCTAGCTTCATCACCATTCTTAAACATTGCATACTTATCAAGAACTAAATTACCCTTTGCATCGTGAGTCGCTTCGTAATAACTCTTACCTGTGGCTACATCGCTTTCATCATAATTCTGGGCAACAAGATGATTTAAAGCATCTTCTATAGTTTGTCCAACAGGATTATAAGAAGTTATGTTGCCGGCAGTATCTGTTTGTTCAAATTTATACTCTATATCACCGGTTTGTCTAGGTGGAATGTTTACACTCGTAACTACTCCATTAGAGTCTACAGTAATTTCAACATTACCATCAATAGTATAAGTTGAATCTTTCTTAGTAACATTTGTACCGAAAGAAACTTTTACACCATCTCTTTGAACTGGACCAATCGGAGGGCGATTTTCAGTATAACTTACAATTTGATATGCTTCCAATTCTTTCATAAGTTCAGTATAGGCATCATCAGTTATAAAGTTATTAGTTTTTAAAAACTCTAAACCATAGGTATTTGATGTACTCTTAAAGGAATCTTTTAAATAGTTTACCATACCTTTAAGATCACCTGGCATACCATCTAATTGAAGTTGACCACTACTGTCTACATATAATTTAGGGGAATTAGAACTAGATTTTAAATATTCTTGTACCACAGGTTTACATGCATTATTCAATTCAGACCTTGCATCATTATATTCTGCATAATATTTTTCATAATTATCAACTTCAAGTGAATTTTCATAACTACCATAAGCTTCATACCATCCTTTTAATGTAGAAGCCTCAATTTTGTTAAATGGCACAGGATAATCAGGATTTTCAATATTACCAAGTTCTTCAAAGTAAGAAGTTGTGTATTCTAAACCATGAGCTTTCAAATACGCATTTAAATTTCCATTAGCAGCATCAAACATAGCTGCTTCTGATTCACTTACCAGAAGTTGTCCTGAAGAATTTACAAGTCCATACTGATTATTGTATGAACTATATTCAGTCAAGGAATTGTAAGTTAACAATTGTGCCTGTGCCATCCCTGATGAATCATAATTAGAAAACATAAGGTTAGCATCATTCAATGCATTCATATAAGTATCACTAGCCTGAGCACTTTGTGATGCCAAACGCATTTTTGCATTGTTAATGGTTTGTGATCTTAACTCATTATCAGCTAATCTAGCTGTTATTGTTAATAAATGAGCTTGTGATGCTGACATACCCATATTAGCGTTATCCTTTCGTTTTCCTTAAAACTTTTCTTATCTGATTAATCGGTCATTTTCCCTAAAACTTTAGGACTTTAAGCCATATTGTAAACTTTTTGTAACAAACAACTGACAATAAAAAAAGAGTAGAAATAATCTACTCTTTAATATCATCCATCGATTTATATTAAATATAAACTTTATTAACAAAAAGAAGCAAATGATCCGGAAGAACCTGATGATGAACATCCTGAAAATGAAGATACACTTCCTGAGCCGCAGCTATATGAACCTGAAGAAAATCCACCATCTGACAATGTTGCAACTGCCGCTGAAAAACCGCTCATAAAACCACCTTCTGAAGTTCCAGAATAGTCTGAAAAATCAGAATATGCTGAATAATCAACCGCAACAGGATTTGAAGAGACATATGAATCATATTCACCCATTGTCATCGTACTTTTAGCCTCATTTAAGCTCATAGCCAAAATTCCTGAATTCTCAACAGGATGATTGTTAATATTTGAATTTTTACTGCTTGCTAAAGTTGATTTTGAAGCTTTTGATCCGAATAATAATATCATTTGGCTCTCCTAATATCTCTGATTATCTACACTTATATAAAGTATCAAAAAAGCATGCAATTTCAGCATGAAGTATTATCGTTACATTTCTTAACTTTAATTTAAAACCTTTGACGTACTCATCTAAACCCATGGGTTGATGTACTTTCTGCTAATGCAGTATAGTATATATGTGTAGATTAGGGAGGGAAAAGAATTGAAAAAGTTATTTTTAATATTCGGATTCTTAATTACATTTGCATTTACCAGCACAACAGTTAGCGCAAAAGCTAACTATTTACACACAGTAACCCTAGAAAAAAATAATACAGGATATAATGTAATACTTGAATCTGACAAAATAGCCAGAGTCACTAAAAAAACACCATCAGAAAATGAGTTAATTCTTGAATTAAGCGGAATAACCTCATCTGATACTGTGAATGCCTTATATAAAGGAACTAATAGTATTGATGGACTGGTTATTGAAAATACCGCACCAAACAAATTGAAAATATACATATCAGCGGCAAATATAAAAGATTCTTCCATTATCATGGATCCCATCCACGGTGAAAGCACACTTGTTGGAGAAACAATGCCACTGGATAAAATTTTATGGATTACATTTGTAATGGGGCTGTTTGCAGTTATATTCCGAGTTTCTAAAAAAATATCCGAAGAAGATGATAAAATTCTTATCAAAAAGGATATCAAAGACAGAGAAATCGAACTATACAGAAAGTATAGAAGTGAAATGGAAACAAATACAAGCATTAATATGCATAAAGATTTAAGAATGAAAAAAATGCTTAAAAAAATTGATAGAAAAATAGATGAAAGATTAACTTCATCTTTTAAATAATAAGTTTAAACCTCGAAAACTTAAATATATCCCTAAAACATTTTATGTATAGCAAGTTTAACAACTTGCTTTTTTATTTTAATTTATAACACAGGAGAAATAAATACTACAACCCTTTAGCATCAAAGTAATGACGAATAATGTGCTCTATCAGCTCTGCAGCATTCCCTGTACCATAAGGATTTTGAGCTTGTAATCTTGAAGCCTCACGAGATTTATTCAATATTTCTGAACTCAATGAAATAATTTTGCCATATTCAGCCCCGACAAGAACAGAAACACCAGCATCAATTCCTTCCTGACGTTCAGTTTCATATCTCATAACAAGAGTCGGGCAACCAAAAGATGGTGCTTCCTCTTGAATTCCGCCTGAATCCGTCAAAATAAGTTTAGCATTCTTCATTAGATAAACCAGATACGGATAATCCAACGGCTTCATTAAATAAACATTTGAATACGCTTCAAGACGATTATAAATTTTATCCTTAACATTAGGATTTGGATGCACAGGAATAACAAATTTGTGGTCTTTATAATTGTTGACCAAAAATTCAACAGCATCAAGTATTCTATCAATTCTTTCACCATGGTTCTCACGTCTGTGAGCAGTTATAAGAACCAATTTATCATCAACAGGAACACCCTGTTCTTTATAAAAGTCTTTAGCCATCTCCATAGTCTGATCTGACAAACAAAATAATGCATCAATTACAGTGTTACCAGTAACATGAATTTTATTGTCAAGAATATCCTCTTTTAGCAATGCTTTTTTACTTTTTTCAGTAGGTGCAAAATGTAATTCTGCAACCCTTGAAGTCATTTGACGCATAACTTCTTCCGGAAACGGTTCATAAATATCATAAGATCTCAGTCCAGCTTCGACATGAAAAACAGGTATTTTTGAGTAAAAACTAGCAAGTGCACCACACAACACTGTCATTGTATCACCCTGGACAATAGTTGCATCAACATGATTAGTTTTAAAAACTGAATCTAATGATGTTAAAATTCTGGACTGAACCTCAAGCAAAGATTGATTTGGACGCATACAGTCCAAATTTATATCAGCTTTCAAATTAAAATAACTCAATGTCTGATTAGAAAGCTCTTTTTGCTGTTCAGTATTACACAAGATTACTTTATACCTGTCAGGATACTTTTTAAGTTCTAAAATAACAGGTGCCAATTTGATAACTTCCGGTCTTGTCCCGAAAATAAATAAAATACTCTTCTTACTCATAGGCATAGTTTAGTATAAAAATTCAAGTTTTGCAATTATATTAATTAAATTTTGGAATTATTCTATCAGTCAGGTTCAAATTCCCAGAATATTTTATAATAAATTCAAGAGGAGGTACAGATGCTCGATTTATTTGTATTAGAAAGTTGTCCATACTGTCAAAAAGTTATGAAATACTTGAAAGAACACAACATCACATATCATAAATTTGACACAGGAAATAATGATAACGTATTAAGACTACTCTCTATTGGGGGAAAAGACCAAGTTCCATTTCTCTATAATGAAAACACAAATGATAAAATTTATGAATCAGACAAAATTATTGAATATCTAAAAAATTTAGAACAGGATTAAATTATGTATAACAACAATGAATATAGAAAAACATACATCGACACAAACGAATGCACTTCTAGAGGAGCCTGCTCAGTAGCCCCTAATATTGCAGCTTTACAGGAAGTAATCATGTATTTTCTCAAACAGATTGCCCACTATGTGCTGGAATTGGAAAAACTTGGTGCAAGCAATCAATCTATAAAATTTAATATAATAAATGATATTGCAACACTTGTATCCAGCAACGAATTTAGCGAAAAACAACTTTTTGAGCTTATTCAGAAAGAATATTTCTTACTGAATGACACAAAAAAGGCATACAAAAATATTTGTAAAGATGAAAATATTTTGGCAAAAGAATTAAAAACACACATTCATTTTGATAAGACAACACCTATCTCTAAAGCTATTGCACTTGGCGAAAAATTATTTCTAAAAAAATATAATCATTTTAGCACTATACAAAAGAATTTAATGGAAATTTTGCTGATACTTGTCAAAAGTACCTGCATAAATTTAATAAAAATTACAGACTTTAACGAATTTAACAATGAAATTTATCATGATGTATTATCAAGCCTTGATATGTTGAATCATTCAAAAATCAACAATAATGAGCTTAAAGAACAAATCAATAAATTTGCAAATTCAGACCACCAGTTACAACTTGAAATAAGCAGACTACTTTTAACAGAATTTGGAGAAATTTCAAAAGTAAAAGTTTCACATTCATCAAGAAAAGGTAAAGCAATCCTTGTTTCAGGAAATAATTTTTTTGACTTACTAAAAATTCTTGAAGAAACTAAGGATAAAAATATAGATGTTTACACGCATTCAAACCTATTAATCACACATGCCCTAAAAAAATTCAGCAACTACGAAAATCTACAAGGACACTTCGGGGACAACACAGAAAATAGTATTCTAGAGTTCGCAACTTTTCCTGGAGCAATTCTACTTACAAAAAATTCAAGAAATAACACAGAATACTTGTACAGGGGAAGACTGTTTTCCAATGATTACATTGTACCTGAAGGTGTTGTAAAAATAGAAAACGATGATTTTACGCAACTTATAGACACCGCAAACAACGCAAAGGGATTTTCCAAGGGAAAAGTAAAAGAAGACACAGTCCTTGGATACAATGATGAAGAAATAACCAATCAATTTGATGAAATTATCTACAAATTGAATAATAAAGAACTCGAAAAAGTTTATATCATAGGAATGAATGCATATTCAGAAGTTCAAACGGAATATTTTCATGAGTTTTTCTCAAAAATGAAAAAAAATGAGTTCGCAATCAGTTTTTCATATGAAAGCAAAAATGAAAATGTACTTACAATAAATGTAGGGAACTACGCACCACTAGCAACAAATATCCTACATCAGTTTTTCGAAAAATTCCCGATAGACAGTGAACAAATAGCATTTTTCTTTACGACATGCGATGTAATGAGCATATCCAACATCGTAATGCTAAAAAATGCCGGGGCAAAAAATCTGTATATGGCAACATGCCCGCCAACACTGGTAAATCCATCTGTATTTGACACATTAAAAAACCAATACAATATAAAAGAAACAACAAAAGCAGCTGATGATTTAAGAAAAATACGCGAAAAATAAGCGTACCCGAAACGGATACGCTTATCTTTTTAACATAAACTAACAAATTAGTATCTGTAATGAGCAAATGCTTTGTTAGCTTCAGCCATTTTATGGGTATCTTCACGTTTTTTACATGCAGAACCCTGACCATTTGAAGCATCAATAAGCTCATTAGTTAATTTATCGATGAAAGACTTTCCGCCTCTTTTCTTAGCTGATTCAATCAACCAAGAAGAAGATAGAGCAAATCCTCTGTCAGCTTTAACTTCAATTGGAACTTGATAAGTAGAACCACCGATACGGCGAGCCTTAACTTCCAATAAAGGTGTAGCATTTGTCATTGCTTTTTGGAAAACTTCAATTGGATCTTGATTAGTTCTTTCTTTAATTCTTTCCATTGTAGCATAGAAAATTCTTTCAGCTAAAGATTTTTTACCGCGTCTCATAATTCTATTAATGAATTTAGAGATATCAACGCTATTATAAACCGGATCTGCTAAAGGAATTCTTTTTGCAGGTTTAGAACGTCTAGACATTACTTCTTACCTCCCTTTTTATCTCTTTTAGCACCGTATTTAGATCTACTTTTAGCTCTGTTAGCAACACCTGCAGTATCTAAAGTACCACGAACGATGTGATAACGAACACCAGGTAAATCTTTAACACGACCGCCACGGATAAGAACAACACTGTGTTCTTGCAGGTTGTGTCCAATACCCGGGATATATGAAGAAACTTCAAATCCGTTAGTCAATCTAACTCTGGCAACTTTTCTAAGTGCTGAGTTTGGTTTTTTAGGGGTAGTAGTATAAACCCTTGTACAAACTCCACGTCTTTGAGGACAATTCATCAAAGCAGGAGATTTAGTTTTTGATTTTAGCTTTACACGTTCAGAACGTACAAGCTGGTTAATTGTTGGCATAATTTCTCCTTTTAATTTTACCAATTTGCCCTACTTAAGTCCTATTGAGAGCTTGGGCGTCGCGTCTCGACTTTACATACGTACTAACCGTCAAATCCAGCACGAAAATTTCGACTAGTACAATACTATCAAACATCAAGCACAGCCAAATGTCAACAGTTATAGAGGAATATTAACTTTCAGTAAAAAACTAAAAACTATTTTGCAGCAGAATCAATTATTCTTGAGGAAACCCAATAGACTCTTGGATATTTACCAAACAATGAAAATACCGCCATATACAGAAACAATCCCATAACCAAAATTTGAATTATTGAATACGCAAAAAATACAGGCTTATTAAAAATCAAATAGAACTGAGAAATTAAATAATTCAAAAACGGAACATGCAGCAATAAATCACATATAAACCCGAGAACTGCACACAAAATAAAATAAAACAACGAGAAAAATATTGATTGAAAAATATTATATCTTAAAAAATGAGAAAGTGTTTTTTTTCTAAAGAAAAGCACTACACAATAAATCAAACCAGCCCAGCCCGCAGTAAGATATGACAAACATGAGACAAGCCTGTCAATAAAACTAACTGAAGCTAAGCGTTTATGCATTTTTTCCTTCTCCGCGAACAGAGTTTATATAATCCTCAATAACCTGACTGTAGATTAATCTGTATTCATCATTATCCGGAGCAATAGAAATTGAAGCCCTGTATGAAGAAATTGCTTGCTCCATATCATTATCAAGGTAATGAGCATTACCAAGCAAACTATAGGTTTCTGCATTATTAGGTTCAACTCTCAAAGCTTTTTTATACAAGTCGATAGCCTCTTTCTGGTTATTAAAATTAGAATATAAATTCGCCAACAGAATATATGCACTCGCCTGCTTAGAATCAAACTCAATAGCTTTTTTAAACATTTCTTCAGCAACATCAAATTCTTTAAATTCCGTTAATGATATGGCATAACAAATATAAATTCTATACTTATTATCAGTCATTGAGAGCGCTTTTTCGTAGTATGAATAAGCCTGTTCTTTATCTTTCATAAGAGTCAGGGCATTACCAATACAAACTGCAATCAATTCATTATCCGGATTTAGAACAAAAACTTTTTTAAAAAGCTTTAATGCAGTCTCGTAATCAAACAATTTAAAACAAACATTGCCCATATCAATAAGAGCATTGACATTTTCCGGATCAAGCGACAAAGCTTTTTCATAATAAGCTTTAGCTTCAACATAATCTTCTATATCTTGATACAATAACGCTATAGCATTATATATTTCAGGATTTGAAGAATTCAAATCAATTGCTCTGTTATAGTAAAACAATGCTTTAGAAAAATTTTTCCACTCTGCGAAAACATTACCTATATTATAATAAATCAAAAAATTCTTAGGATTAACTTCGAGAGCCCTGTTGTAATATGAAAGCGATTTTCTAAAATCCCTTTCATAAAACCAGAGAGTCCCCATACCCACAAGCGCCTGAACATCGTCAGGTTTTATTGCCAGAAGACTATCAAGTACTGAAATTACTTTATTATAATCTTTCTGCTGAAGATACAACTCTGATAACTCATGATAATTTTCAATTTTTTCAGGCTCTTTTGCCATTTTAACGACTAATTCGTTAATCTTCTCATTTAAACTTAAATTTTCCATGTCATTATTTTAACTCATAATCTTAGATTTGTAAATTGATTAAAAGAACTTAATATACTAAAAACCCTCCGAAGATTTTCGAAGGGTTATATTGAAATATTATCTATTAGCCTGCTGTATAACTTGGAGCTAAGTTTTTAGCATCTGCCTGTTCCATTTTCTTACAAGCTTCATAATCATTATTAGCAATTTGTAATTGAGATTCTAATGAGTCTTTTTCAGTTTGCAGTAATTCTTCTTCATCTTTCAATGGTTCTAATTCAGTTTCTCTCAACATTTCAAAATAATCTTGAATCTGCTGTTTTTGCATTGCAACAGCTTGTTCTGACATCATAGACATGTTAGATTGCAATTGTTGATACTCATACAATCTCTTATTTTCAGTCTCACTCAAACCTGAAGTATTTCCGTTTGCACTTCCACCAACTTTACTCAATACATCACCAAATTGACCAAATAAAGATTGTTGAGCTGTATACTTAGAATAATTTGCAAATAATGAAGCTTGATTCAATGCCATCTTTTCTTGTCTATCCAGCATCTTGGACATATCTGCAACATCGCGGGTTGCGCGTCTAGCTCTAGACTGAATGCGCATCATTTGGGCTTGCAGTGCTCTTACGCGCCTGCCCGCAGCTAATTTTCCAAATGCTCCTAATAAGAAACCCATTGTTCTAGTATCCTTGTGTTAGTGTCCTCGTAATTATATAAAGTATTAGATTATTTGATAATTGCCTTTTTTATAAATCATGTTAAGAAATATTACAAAAATAAGCAATAAATAAATATATACTTTTTATATAAATACGTATCTATCCTAATATTTACGCCAAAATATACACTTAACACCATTCTGAATTTATCACGAAAACTTACAATAACACATGCTGATTTAGATCCTGAAACAAGTTCAGGATGACTCCAAGATTATAATCCTCGAATTTGTCATTCCGAAGTTGTTTCGGAATCTTACAGCATCTGCAGTTGAAAAATTAGTATATTTTTTGTACTATACAAAATGATTTTTATAAAAAGGATGGATTTCAATATGATAAAAAAATTTTTCAACCTAAAAACAATAATATTTACTATTTTAATTGTTTTACTGCTGATACTCATGCCAAAAATGTACGGATTACTAATGATATTGTTTGCTTCATTTGTGATTGCATCCGCCCTCAATCCATTTGTCTGTAAACTGCAAACAAAAATAAAAAACCGAGCATTAGCTGCATCAATAATAGTATTTACATCAATTGTAGCATTATTTGCACTGATATTACCTATAATTATAATGTGCTACAAAGAAATAGAATTATTTGTATCAATTCTGCCGCAAAAGGCAACTAATTTATATCACTTTATAACTAATTCAAAATTATACGGACACACAATTTCTGATCTTATACCATTAGAGAATCTGGCAAATGCATCTTCAAATATTGCCCAGAATGTGTTCAATCAATCAATCAACATCACTATGGCGGCAGCCCAAGCGATATTTGTGACTCTGGCGCTCACAATGTTTATATACTATATACTTGTAGATAAAGAATACTTACGAGAAAAATTCTTAGAATTCTTCCCTCCGACTCTTAAAGAAAAAGCCGGATTTATACTATATAATATAACCTCAAAAGTCGGAAATTATGTCCGAGCACAAGTATTATCTATGGTTACAGTAGGTGTAATGGTCACAATTGAAGTTGCACTGCTGGGAATTGAATATCCTATATTACTTGGCTTGATAGCAGGTATTTGTGAAATCATACCACTTTTAGGGCCTGCAATAGCAATTGCTGTAATTGTTGCAATTGCATTCCCTCTTGGAGTTGTTAAAATCACTCTTGCAATAGTTTTATTCCTTGCTATTCAACAAATTTCAAATTATATGATAAGACCTTTCTTATTCGGAAAATTTATGAAACTTCACCCGATAACAATCATGGTCGCATTATTTGCAGCAGAAGAATTTTTAGGAGTATGGGGAGTTATCCTTTCTCCGGCTATTGCAGCTACAATATGTGTTTTGATAGACGAATTATACTTATCGCCAATAAATGAAAAGGAATCAGGTAATACGATTGAAGAACAAAAATAGCGAAATATTTTTATATGACAGAAAAATAAAAAAAGACTACGAGTTTAATATGTGGTTTGCCTTTCCCGGACCTGAGTCTTTTGCTCTATCTTCTCTTGGATATTTGTGGCTTTATCGCGCAATTGACATGATGGACGATGTCGATATAGAAAGGATTTACACAGATACAAAAACTACAAGAATACTACGCGATAAGATAAACTTAATCGGCTATTCTTTTACTTTTGACATGGATTTTCTGGCAATATTCAACTTTCTAGAGTGGAATAAATATGCATTTAAGGCAAAAGACAGAAAAGAAACTGACCCTATTATTTTTGCAGGCGGGCCTGTAATAACATCAAATCCTGAACCATATAAAGAAATATTTGATTTTCTTATAATTGGAGACGGAGAAGATACAAACCTTGAAGCAGTTAGAATATGTAAAGAGAATAAAAACTGTTCTAAACCTGAAATCCTAAAAATTTTAAGCGAAATTGACGGGATTTACGTTCCATCGCTTACACCAAAAAGTATCAAAAAAGTTACCAAAAAACTCACAGAATGTATCTATACACCTATAATTAGCGAAAAAGCATTCTTCCCAAACACATTTATACTTGAAGTTGAACGTGGCTGCGCAAACAGATGTGCATTTTGCCTGGCATCATATATGAACCTGCCAATAAGATTTGTTGAATATGAACAAATAATTGAGGCTATAGAACTCGGACTTAAACATACAAACAAACTTGCCCTGCTAGGCGCTCAAATTACAGCTCATCCTAGATTTAATGATGTTTGCAAATATATTGATAATAAAATAAAAAATGGTGAACAAATTGAAATGAGTGTATCTTCACTTAGAGTAGACTCATTCGTTCCGGAAGTTGTTCAAACTCTTGTGGATGCAGGACAAAAGAACTTAACGCTGGCAATTGAAGCTGGAAGTGAACGACTAAGAAAAGTCATAAATAAAAATCTTAAAGAAGAACAAATTTACAAAGCTATTGAAGTAGCTAAACAGTGCGGACTAAAAGGTATAAAATTCTACGGAATGCTCGGGCTGCCTACTGAAACATTTGATGATATACAGGAAACCGTTAATCTCGCAAAAAAAATAAAAGAAAAATTCAAAGGATTTGAAATCTCTTTTGGTTTTTCTACATTTGTACCAAAAGCAAACACTCCGTTTCAATGGTTTGGCAGAGAATATGAAAAAACTCTGGAAGAAAAATCAAATTATCTGCGAAAAGAATTACATAAACTCGGTATTCAAGCGAGCATTTCAAGCGCAAAATGGGATTATTATCAGGCAATGCTCTCTAGAGGGGATTCTTCGCTTACTGATTACTTAATTGAAGTATACAAACGTGGCGGAAAACTTGGCGCATTCAAAAAAGCTGCAAAAGAATTTAATATAAATACAGATTATTATGCAACAGAAAACTATCCTCATGATAAAGAATTACCATGGGATTTCATAGAAATCCCTCCTGGAAAAGACTTTTTAATTAATGAAAGTAAAAAACTTACAGAACAGAGTTAAATTGGCACATAATCAGAATAAACCAGACTACACCAATCTTCATAATAGCTAATTTGCGTGGCGCTGCCGGTTCTGATAAATATTTTCGGCAATTTATCAGCAGGAATATCTAATGCTGCACAAATTGCCGCCTGAATAACTTCAGGATGAGTTACAACAATAACACGATTCCCCTCGTTTTTTGCAACAACTTTATCAATAACCTTTTTAACTCTTGCAATAAAAGCTACTGTGCTTTCACCTCCTGCCGGAGTTGTTTTATCAGGATAAATAAGAATTTGATTTAATGCATCAGGAAATTTATCCATAACCTGCGAAAATGTCAAACCATTCCACGAGGCGCATTCTCTGGTTTTTAAATCTTCAAGAATTACATAATCTCTTTTAAATAATTTTGAAATCATCATGGCTGATTGTACAGTTCTTAAAGACGGAGAAGTATAAATAACGTCATTTTTTACTGCTCTTGCTTTCAGATATTTCACCATACTATCCATCTCTTCAACACCGAGTTCAGATAACGGCGGATAATTTTCAGCATCAGAGAATCTTCCCTCTTCTGAATATATTGTTGCACCATGGCATATAAAAGTAATTTTACATTTTCTATTAAAATACATAAATTAAATTCCTATCAATAAATAAATATTTATATATACATTATAGCATAGAATTTGTTTTTGCGATAGTATATAAAAAAAAGGAGAATATTAAATACTATGAGGGGAAAAGCATTCAAATTTGGAGATAATATATCAACAGACCACATTGCACCGGGCAGACTATACCATCTGCGTTCAGATTTAAACGAATTTGCAAAGCATGTACTTGAAGATGCAGATGAGACTTTTGCATCCAGAATGAAAAAAGGTGACTTCGTTGTTGCGGGAAATAATTTTGGACTTGGTTCATCAAGAGAACATGCGCCATTAATCATGAAAATAGCAGGAGTTGGAGCAGTTTTAGCAAAATCATTTGCCAGAATTTTTTACAGAAACGCTATAAATATTGGACTTTTAGCAATCGAATGCGATACCGATTCTATTGATGACGGTGATGAACTTGAACTAGATATCGAAAAAGGAATAATCACAAACCACACTAACGGTACTATTATTCAGATTGAACCGCTGCCGCCTGTTATGATAAAATTACTAAAAGATGGCGGATTAGTTGAGCATATTAAGAAGAATGGGGACTTTAAACTTACTGATTAAGTTGTAAAGTTTGAATGTAAAAGATATAATATATTGAGTTTTTTACACAATTATTATATTCTAAATATACATTACACATAAGGGGAGAAAACATGAATATACAAGAACGCATGGACAGCATAAACGGCGTAATAAAAAACATTGCAGAATTTATACAAAATCATCAAGATATAAAAACTGATTTTAATGAATATCTGAATACTATAGGTGCAAATTCAAAATCAGGAATACCACTGCAAACTGCCTGCTTCAGCTATATTCTTGAAAGAAATCTCGGAGAAGATTTAAAAAGTATTCCTCAACTATATTTGGAAAATACTAAAGGTTTAGATAAAGAAACTAAAGATATTGTAGAAGCTATAGACAATTCTATATCTTCCGTTTTTGAAATTAAAAAAGTTACCAGAAACGGCTTTGATATGCTTAATATTGTAAACGAACGCAGATACACAATTACATCCTTAATGAAGATGACAGCTTTTCGTGGACTGGGTTCCGGAGATTATATAATTGCAAGAATCGTAAATATTAATGGAGATTACTATCTGCTGGAAATTTCAGGTGTACTGCCTGCAACAAGAAAAGATGATGCATACCGTTTTGCAGTAGCAAAAATCATACAGAATCCTGAACTTGTTTATCTCGACAATCCAGCGAAACAAAAAGAAATAGAGCAAGATGTTGCTGATATTTACAAAAAATTTCTAGATTTCTTTGGTACTACAGAAATCATTACAACAAACAAGCATGCCGATGATTTAATTGGTATTTTTAACGATTACGCTGAAGAAGGCAAAAAAGCTGAATACAAAGAATTGATACAAGAACCGGAAGAATATAGATATTTTAATGTTCAAGAATTCAATAATTCTTATGACAACTTTCTGGAAAACTCTCTTGGAGGTTTTTCTTCACATAAAGAAACATATGATGTTGGAATAATCTATGATGAAGAACTAGGACTTTATGCTATTCCTTTCTATGGAACGTTTAACAAAATATTTGAAGTTAAAGATTATACTAAAGTCCTAAATTATGATACCTGCATTAAATATTTTCTTGAAAATGATAAATATTCTGCAAACTTAATAAAAATGGTTGCAGATAAACACAACAACTTTATGGAAATAGTTAATGCTGTTCTTGCGAAAAATTATACACTTGATGAGTTGTTAAAAAAATATAAACGCAGATATGTAGATAACAAAATTATATCTTCTACGACTGTTTTATACCGCTCAAATGCATTTTCAAGTACACTTGGCATCATTGAAGACAATGAAAACAAGCCGGAAATTGACACCACTAAAAAAATAGGCAGAAATGATCCATGCCCGTGCGGCAGCGGTAAAAAATACAAAAAATGCTGCGGAGCAAATCTATAAATAGTGCAGATAGGTTACAAACTCAAAAAAGATGATTAAACAAATAAGATTAAAAGATTACATTTTAATAGATGAATTATGTGCCAACTTCGATAACAAACTGAATATTATAACAGGTGAAACCGGCGCAGGGAAAAGTATACTTTTAAACGCTATTGATTTAGTCTTCTCTTCAAGAGTTTCTAAAGATGTTATAAAAACAGGCTGCGACAAAGCTACTATTGAAATTACACTGGAGAATACAAAACATAATCTTACAGATATTTTTCAAGAAAACAGCATTGACGATTTTGGAACAGAAATTGTAATTACAAAAGAAATTACACAAAACTCTGTCAGAACAAGAATCAATGGCACACTTGTAAACCAAAAGCTACTAGAAAATTTAAGAACAAAATTCGTAGATATACACTCCCAACATCAGACTTATACCTTTTTACAGCCGCAGTATCATATAAATCTTCTTGATTCATATGCCAAAGATGTTTATGGAGAAACTCTGAACGCCTATAAAAATAAATTTAAACACTATGAAGAACTTTTAAATCAATTAAAAGAGGCTAAAAACTCTGTAAATGCTACAGAATCTCAAATTGACTTTCTCAAATTTCAGATAAACGAAATTGAGGAAGCTAATATTCAAAGTGAAACAGAAGAAGAAGAATTAACACAGGAACTTGAAGTTCTTGAACATGCCGAAAAATTAAAAGAACTCACAGGAGCCTCATACTGGGCGCTAAACGGAGATGACGGCTCAATACTGGAAGCTTTAACAAGAATAAAAACAGATATATCTAAAGCTTCAAGCTATGATAACAGTCTGGAAGATGTAAGCCAGCAATTCCTTGATACTATTGAAAATCTGAGAGACATCTCATCCACTTTGCGAGATTATAGCCAGAACCTGGATAATGATACTCAAAGACTGGACGAAATCCAGGAAAGATTATTTCTATTTGATAAGCTAAAAAGAAAATACGGAGGTTCTATTGAAGCTGTCTTAAAAAGCTACAATGAATTTTCTAATGAGCTTGAAACTATCGAATTTTCTACACAAAATATAGAAAATTTAGAAGCTGAAATCAAAACTATAAAAATAGATTTACAAACTCTGGCTTCTCAAATAAGTGAACACAGACAAAATTATGCGCAGGTGCTATCTGTATTAATACAGGATAAACTTGCCGTTTTAGAACTGCCAAAAGCAAGATTTGAAATTCAAATAACTCCCAAAGACCTTTCTAATAACGGTGCTGATAATGTTGAATTTATGATATCTACAAATGTCTCAGAATCAATGAAACCTTTGGCTAAAGTTGCCTCAGGGGGCGAAATTTCACGTGTCATGCTCGCAATAAAATCTATATTTGCGCAAAATGACGACATAGATACAGTTATTTTTGACGAAATAGATACAGGGATTTCCGGTAAAGCTTCTCAAAGTGTTGCCGATGAAATAGTGGAATTAAGTAAATCCCATCAGATAATTTTAATTACCCATCAAGCTATAATCGCGTCCAAATCAAACAAACATTTCTATGTTAGAAAATCACAAAATGATGAAACAAAAGTAGAAGTATTCGTCCTGACTGGAGACAATAAAATAAAAGCCCTTGCCGAACTTGCCGGTGGGGAAATCAATGAACAATCTATCGAATTTGCAAAATCATTACTATCTTAACTAAAATAAAACCGGTTAAAAATTTTAACCGGCACCAGAATAATGAATTAATTTTCTATATAATCTTTTAGGTGAATTGATTTTGAATTATTTCTCATTTTTAAGATAGCACCCTCTTCTATCTGCCTGATTCTTTCTTTAGAATATCCTAGCAACTCCCCTAATTCAGCAAGTGTCTTTGTTTTTTCAGAATTTATACCAAATCGATGTGAAATAACTTTCTTTTCCCTTTCTGTCAAAACTTCAAACAACTCTGGAACTCCTTGTTTTAAAAACTCGTCTTTTGCTTGCTCTTCCGGAGAATTACATGACTTATCCTCAATATAATCCCCTAAACACAAATCTTCGGTCACAGCTGTTTCTAAACTGACAGGCTCCTGAATAATAGATTGTTTTATTCTACGAACTTTATTAACTGTAGTATCAAGATTGTTTGCAATCTCCAAATCCGTAGGTTCTCTGCCAAGCTCAGAAGATAATAAAGCAAATGAAGATTTATATTTTCGTATTTTGTCCGCCATATGAACAGGTATTCTTATTGCTCTTGAATGATTTGCAATAGCGCGGATAATAGCTTGCTTAATCCACCATGTTGCATATGTTGAAAATTTAAAATTCTTTGAATAGTCAAATTTTTCAGCAGCCTTAATCAAACCGATAGAGCCCTCCTGCACAAGATCCATGAATAGCACCCCTTGCCCTACATACCTTTTTGCAATACTAACGACAAGTCTTAAATTCGCCTGAATAAGTTTTCTTTTTGCAGCTACATCGTTTTCCTCTTTTATCAATCGTCCTAACCTTTTTTCTTCTTCAGACTTCAATAGTTTAACTCTTCCTATTTCTTTTAAATAGACCTGCAAGATATCATCTTCATGCGCTATTGCACTGAAAGTTTTAATCTCGTTATCTATATCAGTATCACAAATATTTAATTTGTCTAAAGTCTCTAAATTCAAGCTCACTTTAACCTCCAACTACATTTAATAAATCCTACTACAAAACATTGACGAAAAAATAATAAAAAAGTTTCAACAAAAGTATTGACATTAAAATTTGTTCTTGATAATATAAATCTTGCAGAGAGATTTAAATCTAATTGCAAAATTAACCAGCCAAGCTAGTTGAAAATTAAATAGTATTAGGGCGTTTAGCTCAGTTGGTAGAGCGTCTCCCTTACAAGGAGAGGGTCGAGAGTTCGAGTCTCCCAACGCCCACCATTTATAAAAAGAGCCTTTTTAGGCTCTTTTTTAGTGGATTTTTTAAATTAAACAATCGCTTCAGACTTGTTCAAAATTTAAAGCCAAAATTTTTAAAAGCACAAAACGCTTATGTACCAGGGGTTTCAGAAGTGCGAACCTCTTAACGGGGTTTTCATAAGATACCTCTTTTGTGTTTCATGCAAAGTAATAAGCCATACAAAAAAATTTTGTCATTCTGAATTTTCTTAAAACTTTTGAGTAAAATTATTCTATGATAAGATACTGAAACAAGTTCAGCATGACAACTTTATTACGCAACAACAAATCACTTTTTAATAATTCAAGATGCACTAAACTTAAAAGATTTTTGGATTGTGCATTATATTCACAAGAGTTTTAACACAAAAACACATGTTCTATATTCAAAATCAAGAATCAAATATACAAGATAATTACAACACAGAATACTAAAAACTGGCCCCGGCGCGAGTCGAACGCGCGCAAGACGCGGTTTAGGAAACCGCCGCTCTATCCTACTGAGCTACGAGGCCACATGTACATAAAATATAGCACAAATTTTTATATCTAACAACCTGCCATATATGAAAGAATTTATTTTTATTGCCAGGATGACTTTAGACGATAGCTGGTAGTAATACCCCCGTGCGGCGAACACCGTCATTCTCAGGGTGAAACCCGAAGAATCTATTATTACTGTTCTGCTTATAAGATACTTCGGCAAAAGCTTCAGTATGACGATATCGTTTACTTTAGACTACAGTTGGTAGCATACCTACGTGCGTAGCACTGACTAGAAAATTAGTTGAGTTGACGAAAGGTAATTTTCTGTTCCTACTCTGTTGGTCGGAATCTCTTGGTTGTACACTTAGATTGGGATCCTGAAACAAGTTCAGGATGACGTTCCGTCAGTTCAGGGTTACATTCTGTGAGTTCTGCATGACAATATTTATTACAGCCCTGTTTTTCTGCTAGCTTGAAGTAATAAATTAGTTCATATACGGCTGTTGTTATTAATTAGGTATATATACTAAATCAAATGTTTTTCAAAAATTTATACAGAGGTTGCATATTTAGTTCTTGTTTGGGGTATAATAAATTATGTAAATGGAAGTGTATAACTAAAAGGCGCAATGAGGCGCAGAAAGAAAAGGTATTTTATGAAACCTGAAACAAAAAGCTTTCAATTAGAAATCGGTGGAAAAACCGTTACTATTGAAACTGGCAAGTATGCACAATCAACTAATGGTTCAGTTACTGTAAGATGCGGTGATACAATGTTATTTGTTCACTGTGTTGTATCAAAAGAACCTCGTGTAGGGATAGATTTCTTCCCGTTGTTGATTGATTATGAAGAAAGAATGTCTTCAATTGGTCGTATTCCTGGCGGATATAACCGTTCTGAAGGTAAAGCAAGTGATAAGGCTATTTTGGTATCAAGATTAATTGACAGACCAATTAGACCTTTATTCCCTAAAGGATATAGAAATGATATTCAGATTGTAGCTCAATTGTTTAGTTACGATCAAGAAAATCAACCTGATACTTTAGCAATGTTGGGTGCTTCTTGCGCGTTAATGCTATCCGGTGCTCCTTTCGAAGGACCTATCGGTGCTGTTAGAGTATCAAGAGATGAAAATGGTAACTTGATTGCAAACCCAACTCACAAACAGGCTAAAGCTTCTGATTTAGATATTGTTGTTGCCGGTACTCACGATTCTGTTATCATGGTTGAAGCTGGCTGTAAATTTGTTACAGAAGACGATATTATGGCTGCTGTTGAATTTGCTCAAGGCGAAATCAGAAAACAATGTGATGCACAGATTGAATTTGCGAAAACTTGCGGTGTTGAAAAAGAAGAATTTGTTAATCCTTATGACACTGCAGGAATCAAAAAAATCATTGAAGAAACTGCTCATGATATGATTTTTGATGCTTACCATAATTTTGATAGAGCTTATCGTCAAGAAAAATTAGAAGAAGCTAAAAAATTAGTTAAAGAAAAAATCGATGCATTACCTGATGATGATTACATCAAACAAATCATTGAAGAAACAGGCATTGATTTTGTTGCTGAAGAATTTAAAAATGCAGAAAAACATATTATGCGTACAATGATTTTGGATGAAGGTGTTAGAGCTGATGGTAGAAAACCTAACGAAGTTCGCCCTATTTGGTGCGAAGTTGGTGTAATACCAAGAGCTCACGGTTCAGCTGTATTTACAAGAGGTCAAACTCAGGTATTATCAGTTGCAACATTAGCTGGTCCTGCAATGAAACAGGAACTTGACGGTGTTGACCCTGAAACTGAAAAAACTTATATGCATAAATATATCTTCCCTGGATTCTCTGTAGGTGAAGTAAAACCTCTTAGAGGTCCTGGCAGACGTGAAGTTGGGCACGGTGCATTAGCAGAACGTGCTAATATTCCGGCTCTTCCATCACAAGAAGAATTCGGATATACAATCCGTGTAACTTCTGATGTATTAGAATCAAACGGTTCTACATCAATGGCGTCAACCTGTGGTTCTTCTATGGCATTAATGAACGCCGGTGTTCCTGTAAAATGCATGATTGGCGGCGTTGCAATGGGTATGATTACAGAAGCAGGTAAAGAACCTGTGGTTCTAACAGATATTCAAGGTATTGAAGACTTCCTTGGCGATATGGACTTTAAAGTTACAGGTAATGACACCGGTATTACAGCACTTCAAATGGACATGAAAGCTAAAGGTATTGCTAATGATACCCTACGTAAAGCGTTAGCTCAAGCTAAAGAAGGCAGATTGCACATCTTAGGAAAAATGAGAGAAGCAATCACTGAACCTGGTCCAATGTCTCCATTTGCACCAAGCATTACGACAATGACTATTCCAACAGAAGATATCGGAACAGTTATCGGACCTGGCGGAAAACAAATTCGTTCAATTATTGATGCTTCCGGTGCTGAAATTGATATTCAGGATTCAGGTGTTGTAACAATTACTTCCAACGATCAGGAAGGTGCTCAAATCGCTATCAAAATGATTAGAGATTTAACATTTAAACCTGAAGTTGGAATGGTTATTAAAGGTAAAGTAGTTAGAATTATACCTATCGGAGCTTTTGTTGAACTTGGCGGAGGCAAAGACGGTATGGTTCACATTTCTCAAGTTTGCAACGAAAGAATTGAAACAATTGAACCACATCTTACTATCGGTCAAGAAGTGATTGTAAAAGTTATCAAGATTGACGAAAAAGGTCGTGTTAACCTTACTATCAAAGGGGTTACCGAAGAAGATAAAACAAAAGTGTTATAATTTTGTTTTAATATAACTGCTAAAAAGATGATACTTATTACTAAGTATCATCTTTTTTATAAGAAAATACCATAAATATATTTTTTATGCTAATATCATTGTATAGTAAACTGGATATGGGAGAGAAAATATGAGTGATATTGTAACTATTGGCAGTGCAACTATGGATGTTTTTGTTGAATGTGACGATGCTAACATTGTTTCTGTACGCAAAAAAGACAAAAAATCAGAGTATATGAGTTATCCATATGGTTCAAAAATTGAAATAACTGATTTTGCTTCACAAGTTGGCGGCGGCGGTGTTAACACGGCCACTAATTTCGCAAATCTTGGATTTTCAACCGCAGCAATTTTTAAAGTTGGCGATGATATATATTCTCAAGGCTTATTTGAATTTTTTAAAAACAAAGATGTAAATCTAAATTCTGTAATACAGGATAAAAAAGATAGCACAGGTTTTTCTATCATTTTAACAAGCTTTGAGGGTGACAGAACAGTTTTAGCACATAGAGGTGCAAATTCTCACATAAAAAAATCAGAGATAGATTTTGAAGCAATAAAAAATGCAAAACTACTCTATATTGCACCATTAAATGGAGATAGCAATAAAGTTCTGGATGATATAGTCAAATTTGCAAAAGAAAATAAAACTTATGTATGTTTTAATGCTGGAACTACAGGTATAAAAAAAGGTTTCAACTATCTAAAGAAAATTCTAAATTTTGCGCACATAGTTGTACTTAATAAAGAAGAAGCCTCTATGGCTACAGGAATAGAATTACGCTCAGATACTAAAGACATAAAATTTTCACATCATCTGATTCACCCTGATTTGAAAGAAATGTTTGCAAAATTAAATGTATCAAAAGAGCAAATAATAGTGATTACCGACGGTAAATATGGAGCATATGCCTTTGATGGCAAGGCATATTACTATTGTCCTTGTTTTGAGGGGCCTGTAACATCAACTCTTGGCGCAGGAGATGCTTTTGCTTCAACTTTTTGTGCTGCACTATCAAAATTTGACGGAGATATTCAAAAATCACTAATTGCAGCTTCTGTCAACTCTGCAGGTGTTGTTTCCGAATTCGGTGCAACCGCGGGGTTATTAACTTTTGATGAAATTTTAAAAAGAATAGAAAATTCTCCGGAATTCAAATGCCAGATGGAACAGATATAATTCATCTGACTAAAATATAAGGCATGTCCAATCGTAAATCGCTCAACAATATTATATGTTGAGCGATTATTCATGTAGATTACCCACCTTGGCAATTTTATTAATTTAATAATTGTTGTTAAATATATGTACTATCGAAAGGGCTGGTTATGGAAGTTTTGAAAAATATAATAAATGTTATCATTGTTGACGACTCTAAATTAACGCGGATGATATTCAAAAAGATGATTGTACCCCTTACCAATTTTAATGTTTGCGGAGATTTTGATAATGCAGAAGATTGCTTAAAATATATTAAAACAAATAAGGTAGATCTGGTATTAATGGACATGGAATTACCTTATATGAACGGAATAGATGCATCGTGTATTATAAAAGAACTTAATCCTGATATTAAAGTTCTTTTATTTTCTGCAAATAATGATGAATCAGAAATTATTGCATCGTTATTCACAAATGTAAACGCGTATCTGTTAAAAGATATTACACAATCAGAATTACAGCGGGTAATAAATATTGTTATGCAAGGCGGTTCATGGGTTGATTTCAGAATTCAGCATATGATATTCAACTATATTAAATCTCTGCCTGAAAACGATTATATCTACTTCAAAACCCTGTTAGACCCCACAGAAACAATGCTTATAAAAATGATTACAAACGGATGCAGAAAACATGAAGTAGCAAAATATTTAAAAATACATTTGAGTGATTTATCTCACTATGTATATTCAATTTTTAACAAATTATCAAAAACTGAAAAAGCTGAAAATGCAGTTAAGGAATTTAAATATGGCTTTATCGAAACAAAATGTGTTTAATATTAAATTAAAAATGCTTCTTGTCCATGGAATACTATATGGAATAGTTATTATATTTTTTAGTTGCGCTGTTATCCACAATGATTTGTTTACTCCAATTAATTTAGCCATTGCCGGCATTTTATTTTTAATATTAGAACAAATTATTGATTATTTTTTATTCAATAAAAGATTACAGGTAAATGATGATGAAATATTAAGATATAAATATTGTAAAACAGGAAAGCAGTGCGGTAAATGTCATATTGACGCATTATTAAATATTATGTTTAAATTTACCCCTGACTTGATGAGTTTTAAAGATCCACAACTCAGATATGTCATGTGTTCAAAAGTTTTTATGGATTTATTCGGACTAAAATCAGAACAAGACTTTGTCAGAAAAACACCTTTTGAAATTTTTCACAAAAGACAAGCACAGATAATAAGTATGTACGATAATATGGTTCTAAAAGAAAGAGAGTCAAAAACATATGTAGTTAGTTTTAATATCAATGACACAGAAAGGTATTATGAGCTTGTTTCTTCTCCTATTATCAGTAATGACCAGGTTGTAGGGGTACTAACTCTCAGCCGTGAAATTACAGAATCATATAATTTGCAAGAATCGTTGGAATTTTCAAATTCTCAATTGTATACATTGATTAATAATGCACCGATGCTTGCTTATGTAACAGATCCAGAAGGTAATTTTGTACTTGGAAATGCAAGAGCAAAACACTTTTTCTTAACAGGTACAGACATAACATTTGATGGGGAAAAAATTCAATTTGAACTTGATGCTCTAAAACCAGAATTCATTATGGAAAACAAACAGGTTATAAGAGAAAAAAGAGCAATTAATTTTGAAAGATGCCTGGTTGACAAAAATGGAGAAGGGCACTGGTATATTAACCATAAAACCCCAATGAAAAATAAAGATGGTACTATATATGCAGTCACAAGTTTTGTCAGAAATGTTAATACTGAAAAAAGAAGAGCAGAAGAACGCGAAACTTATATTGCAACATTGAGCCATGACTTAAAAACTCCTGCAATTGCACAGGTCAGAGCACTAGAGCTATTGCTAAGCGGACAGTTAGGTGATTTTAATGATGAACAAAAAGAAATGCTAAAACTAACGTTAGACTCGTGTAATTACTTGTATGATATGGTTTACACACTTTTATCAACTTACAAATTTGAAAATGGAGATATAACTCTAAATTATTCTTCTTTTGACATTTCTACAATGATATCTGAAAGTATTAATGAATTATCAAATCTTGCACAGGAAAATTCTATAAAAATTACGTATTTATCAGAAAATACAATATGTAAAATTACGGCTGACAGAATAGAACTCAAACGTGTAATTGTTAATTTATTATCTAATGCAATAAATTATGCATTTTCCGGCAGTACAGTTGAAGTGTTCCTAAACACAACAGAAACTAATGTTGAAGTCAGGGTAAAAAATGCAGGTCCTTACATTGAATCAGAAGTAATGTCTAAATTATTTAGAAAATATGTTTCACATTCAGAAAAATATAATAAAGTCGGAATAGGACTTGGCTTATATTTATCAAAAAAAATTATAGAAGCGCATAATGGAAAAATTATTGCAGAAAGCTATATAGAGAATCAAAATATCTTTGGATTTTCTATTCCTATTATCACCAAAAATAAACTTAAAGAATCTGATAAAGTTGAAGCTCTATAATTGTGTAAAACATTTACGCCCAATAATCAACATTTTTTTATTATACAGTATGAAATTGCTATTATAATTGAGGCAAAAAAGCCACTCAAATAATTTTCAATATGATATTGCGGTACTAAAAAAGATATGCCATAAAGTATGCCAAAATTTATCACCAAATTGAATAAGCCAAACGAAAATAAATTTATAGGAAAAGCTAATAATTTAATAATTGGTTTTATGAAAGTATTAATCAGTGTCAGTACCGCAGCCACAATCATAGCAAACCCAAAACTGTCCACTTTTATTCCTGGTAAATAGCATGTCCCCATAATAATCAGCGCAAAAATAACCCATTTTATAATTAACTTCTTCATAATTTTCTCTTATTATTTTATACCTTGAATTTTTATTTGCCCATTTTCATCTTTAGTAAATTCCATTGACGGCTGCTCATTGTGAAACTTTGTTTTACCGCCAAGATTAAAGGTTGTAGGTTTTAAATACGGATTTACATTAGTTTTTCCCTCTTGGTAATCCAGTTTTGCATCTTTTTCTTCGCGTCTCTGCTTATAATCTTCCGGGTTATTAATAAAATCCAGAGTTTCTTCTCTCTCCATTTGACGCTGCATCATAGGATAAAAATTCATATTTCCTGCATTAGGCGCCTGATAATAATATGGAGCAGCCCCAAAAGCTGGAATAGTAGAAATAAAACTTAAAACAGTTAAACAGATTAATATCTTTTTCATAATGTAAACTCCTTATCCTAACTCTGGTATTTTAGCATGCAATATCATAAAAATGCAAATAATTTGCTACTTTTAGATAAGATTTCTTATTGATTATTAGCATTTAGTATAATGAAAACCATTTTGTAAATAGTTAATATAAATATATAAATCCTCAACTCTTCTGATTGCTCAGCTGCCCTCATTTTAATAATCGAGGGCTTTTTTTATTTACTTTCTTAACATTATGCCCTAAAATTTTTATTATTGTATAATCACATATATATATTTTAAATTTGAAAGGATACAGATGAGAGAATTAGTTGTTGAAAATCAGGAAATTTTAATGATTCCACAGGATTTTAGATTCGCAAATAAAGGTAAAGTAACCAGTGTTAGTGCCGGAGATTTCACACTGGAACTTGACTATGAACCTGATGGAATTTTAAAAGACACCTACTGTGAATTTTATACCCAGACTTCTCATGGCAAACTGTATTTTGATTCATATGCAAAAGAAATAAACGGAAAGACATTAATAATAGCAAGTCCTGCAAAGCATAAATTTCTTCAAAGACGTCAGTATACACGTATTAAATATATTAATGACCTGGAACTACGTACAAATACTTCTACTCATAAAATCTCCACTCTGGATATTTCTGCAGGCGGTATGAAATTTAAAACAAATGAAAATATTAACATTGAAGAAACATACGAATTATCAGTACCAATCTTTGAAGATAAATCCGTAGATTGTAAATTCCAGCCGATAAGAATAGAAAAAAGAAGTGAAGGCGGTTATACAATTTCCGGACAATTCGTATACAATTCTGGACATGACAAAATGATTTTAACTCAATTCTGTGCAAAACGCAGTGTGGAAATTAAGAACAAATAATAGGAACATATGAGTTTAATAAAATTACTTGATTCAAAAACAAATAAAACATTATATACAACCCCCTCTCACGGTCAAAATTTTTGGACTTACAACCCGCTAAAGGAAATGTACAAAATTGACATATCTGAAACTGAATGTCAAAATCCGCAAGAGGCTTTAAATAA
This sequence comes from uncultured bacterium, assembly GCA_958366705.1. Classification (GTDB taxonomy): domain Bacteria; phylum Cyanobacteriota; class Vampirovibrionia; order Gastranaerophilales; family Gastranaerophilaceae; genus Zag111. The sequence continues at coordinate 4,158 of CATXCB010000003.1, read as the reverse complement.
TGCGCAATTAATGGCACGTACAATTTATCATACGTATTCTACAACTTTTTTAACAAACGGCTCAACCAGTGGAATTATTGCCGCAGTCCTATCCTGTACTCAAGTTGGAGACAAAGTTTTAATTGCATCAAATTCCCATCCGTCCCATTTTAATGCAGTAAGACTTGCCGGTGCCAGAGCTTTGACTTATGATCTTGATATTGATTCAGACTGGGGCGTACCGTTAGAAGCAAAACCGGAAGTAATTGAATACTTTTTAAGCAGGTACAATATACGAACAGTAATTATCACATCTCCAACATACGAGGGAATTATTTCTGACATTGAAGAAATTAAACTAATATGCGAACGCCACGAAGCATTTTTGATAGTTGACGAAGCGCATGGTGCCCTGTATCCGTTTTCAGATAAACTTCCTTTGTCTGCTGTTAACGTAGCGGACTTTACAGTGCAATCTCTTCACAAAACAGCAGGCGGGCTAAATCCTACAGCCCTATTGCATTGCAATTGTGAAATTGATGTTAAACCTGCACTAAATATGTTTATGACAACATCACCATCATATCCTCTGCTGGCATCAATTGAAGCAAATATTATGTATCTGGATTCTCGCGATGGACGCAAAGAGATTGATAATCTAATTACGCGTTTGGATAATATGAGAATGAAGTGCAATGGTTGTGAATTTTTTGGAGACGATCCAACAAAGGTTCTAATAAGAGTCCCTGGCGTTTCCGGTTACGAACTATCAGAAATGCTCTATGAAGATTTTAATATAGAAGACGAAAGAACAAATGAAAAATCTACAATGCTGCTTTGCGGAATTGGTACCGATAATAAAAAACTTGACAGATTACAGCATGTACTTTCTAAATTATAATATTACAATATAGAGCGATACACGAATTATTTGTTACAAATAATTCGCCAGAATATTTTTTACATAATTTTGAGTTTCTTTATACGGAGGAACACCATCGTATTTATCTACAGCGCCAGGGCCTGCATTATATGCAGCCAGTGCTAAAATTATGTTTCCATTATATTTATTTAACATAGATTTTAAATATCTGACTCCACCGTCTACATTTTGCGCTGCATTATAAGGATCATTAACACCCAGTGCTTTCGCAGTTGCAGGCATCAATTGCATTAATCCCATAGCACCGGTTCTTGATGTAGCATTTGGATTAAATCCTGATTCTTGCTTGATAACAGCTTGAACAAGTTTCTCATCAATTCCGTTTCTCTGGGCAATTTGATTTATCATACCTATAAGCTGGGATTTATTAGTTACAGGTTTATCATCTACAGAATAAGTACGTCTGGCATCATTAACTTCTTTTATCGCATTTAATAATGTCGAATTAGTTATATTATCCGTATTTACATCATTATCATAAATATTTGCATTAACATTTAATGATTTTGGGTTAAGCAATAAAGACCCAAAATTAGTTTGAGTTGTTCCTGCCAAAACTTTTTCAAAAGATTGGACGCTGTTAGAACTTGGAGGATAAATAGTATCAAGAGAATTAGCAACAGTTTGATTTTGTGGATTCAACTGTCTGTTAACATTGTTTATATAATTATTAATTTGAGTAGAACGCTGCATTGCTGCAGATTTGCCGCCGGAATTCAATAAACTTTGTATCATTTCAGAGAACATGCTCTTGTACTACCTCCCGTATATATTATTATTTTACTCAGAATTAAAAAATAATATATCCTCCATATGGTTTAAGGATAATAATAAAAAAGTCAATATTCAAATAAAAACGCAGCATTTCTATTATTGTATAAACATACAATCACCATAACTAAAAAATCTATACTTATTCTCTATAGCCTCTTGATAAGCTTTAAAAATAAATTCTTTACCGGCAAGAGCACTTACAAGCATCAATAATGTTGACTTTGGCAAATGGAAATTAGTTATAAGTTCATCTATAACTTTAAATTCGTACGGCGGATAAATAAATAATTCTGAATGATCATGACAAGCTTTTATACAACCGAATTTTTGGTATGCGGTTTCTAAAGTCCTAACAGTTGTCGTCCCAACAGCGACTATTTTTTTACCTTGCTTTTTTGCTTCAGTAATCTTAATTGCAGCAACATCTGTTATCTCAAAAGTTTCAGAATGCATTTTATGCTCTAAAATATTCTCACATTTTACAGGTCTAAAGGTACCCAATCCAACATTAAGGGTAACATATGCTATATCTACACCTTTATTTTTTAATGATTCAAGTATATCTTCCGTAAAATGTAATCCAGCAGTAGGAGCTGCAACAGACCCTTCATCTTTTGCATACACAGTCTGATATCTATTCATATCAAATTGCTTAAGCTCATCTGACTGAAGCTTCCGTTCTATATATGGTGGCAACGGGATGTTTCCTACTTTATGCAAAATTTCAAATAAATTTCCATCATATATCAGTTCAACCAGCCATTCTCCGGCATCTTCAAGTTTTTCCAGAGCTTTTACATGCAACTCCTCACAAATAGTTATTATTGTACCTGTTTTTATCCTCTTTGATGGCTTTATTAAACATGACCATTGTTTATCCTGCTTTGCCTCAAGTAAAAACACTTCAATTTTTGCTCCGGTATCTTTTGTTCCATATAATCTTGCAGGAAGAACTTTTGTATTATTTAATACTAGTAAGCAATTTTCATCTAAATAGTCTGTAATATCAAAAAAATGTTTATGCTCTATTGTTTGTTTTTCCTTATCAAGCACTAACATTTTTGAATTTTCTCTTTTATCTGCAGGCATTTGCGCAATTAATTCTTCCGGCAATTCATAATCAAATTCTGATATATTCATTTCTTATTCCTTATTAACTTAATTTAATTATACACAAAAAACAGCTCTAATAATGATCAATTAGAGCTGTTTTAATTAAAATTTAAAAATCATAAATTTACTTTTTTTCGTCAACCTTTTTAGCATTTTTTAATTCATCATCATTCACAGAATCTTTTTTCTTTGCTTGCTCATTATCAATCTGTTTATTTATAACAACAGTTTGTATAATTTGAATAATATTACTTGTAATTAAGTATAACAACACCCCAGCAGGTATCGGAATAATAACAAAAGTAGCAATAATCATCAATGGCATGAATGTCCCCATGGATTTTTGCAAAGCCTGCTGAGTTGGATCAGTAGATTCTGTTTTTGTCATTGACATCATTATTTTTTGAGATACAAGCATTGTAGCTGCAAAAAGAACAATTAAAATTATTACATCCCAATGAAGAGTTTTATTAACAGGAATTGTCGGCACTGTAGCTGTTAAAATTCCATTTTCAACATTTTCGTCTCTTGTAAATGTTATTGTTTCATTTTCTCTTATATTAGTGTTGGTTATAGTTAAATCAGCTTTTTGAATCTTATTTATCTGGTCAAATTTCAATTTACTAAAATGATTCAAACTAACCTGCAGTTGAACATCTTTACCCGGCTCTAATTCTCCCACAATTTCGACAGCCTGAGCCGGATCTGTAACTTTTACATTTTTAATAGTTTCACCAGGCAAATAAACAGTTGCAGTATTGCCTAAAATAAACTTGTCACCGGCTGCAGCTCCCAGCTTTCCATTTTCAGAAATACCGGCAGTTGCTCTCATAGTTGTAGCTAAACTTTTTATAAATAAAAAGTGTTGATCCCCTGCCACTTGAATAAATTGCGGACTTATCAATGCTGAATACAATAAAATAAATATCGGCATCTGAATTAATAGAGGCAAACAGCCACCCATAGGGTTAAATTTATGCTCTTTGTAGAACTCCATCATCTTTTGCTGCATCATTTGAGGATTACTTTGATATCTATCCTGTATAGCCTTCATTTTAGGTTGAAGAGACTGCATCATTTTCATCGAACGCTGCTGTTGAACATTTAAATGCCACATTGCAGCTCTTACAATTATAGTTAAAAGAATGATAGCTAAACCGTAACTACCAACCAAGTGAGCCAGTTTACTTAAAAACCATATAGTCCATGAAATAAAATCCACTTTTTCTATCCCTCATCTAAACTTACATATCCTAGAATAAAAAAGAGACCGTTCTGGAACGGTCTCTTTTTCTAAATGGTCGGGATGACACGATTTGAACGTGCGACCCCCTCGTCCCAAGCGAGGT